>DFKY01000019.1 GCA_002374095.1 Lachnospiraceae bacterium UBA3633 | reverse complement strand
CCGCCGTAGTCGGAGACAACGACGGCGCTGCGTTTATCACAAAGGCTGAATTCGACTCGATGAAAAATGACTTTCAAAGCCAGCTTGACCGTTACAACTCATCCCTTGACAATAAGATAGATGGGGCGATAGCTTCCTACTTGTCAGGAATTAGCATTCCAAAGGTTGTAGATGTAGATTGTTTGATTAAGAATTTGAAAGCCGAATATAGAACATTTAAAAAAGCCGAATGGAATAATTATAATTCTACTGATACCGTTGCTATAAATGAGTGGGTTCAGATACAGTATGTAAAAGGGGCTTGGCAGATGGATGCAAATCCTAGTGTCGGTGAGTATAATGGCATTGAGTGGATGCGAGTCATGCAGACGACTCCGCGTGGTAATTGGACGACATCAACGTTTGGTTGGTGGACACCTGTAAAAAAGAATGATACACTAAATTATTATTATGTTTCTAACAATTATCAAAAACGTGAAGTTATGTATTATCGTGCTCTTGGTGGTAATGTACAATATACTAATATGTTGCCTAATGATACTCTTGATCCATCTCTTGATACGACAGAGGACATATTTGATGGGAGATTACCAAATAAAGATATAGTTGCGAGTCAATGGGAAAAGCAACTTGTGGGAACTAATGCGGCATATAATAGAAGTCTTGTAAATCAACTTACTGATGGTACAGCGGATGATAATAAATGTGATAATTTGACTTGCCCTGCTTTCAATGTAATTTCTAATGATGAACATTGGTTTTTAGATATGGATAATACAGAAGTTTTTACCAATGATGTTGGTTTCGAGGGTTCCATTGGTCTTGATAGAATTAATGTAAATAGCTATAAAAAGCATTCAACCACCCAGAAAATAACGTCTGCAATAGACAATATACCAATTAATACTGGTAATTTAAAATTCAAAATTAATTCAACTAAAAAAATTAAGATTAAAACATCTGATCTCTATAATGATACTCTAAGTCGACTAATTAATAAACCTGTAAGACTGTACAATGGGATTCCATTTTGCAAAGCACTGAAAAGAACGGGGAAATTAAAATTTGATTTAAATATAACGAAAGATGCCGTAGTGTGTGTGAAATATGGAGGATTTAAGAATGAAGTTGTGACAACATCATATACAGATTGCGTGAAAAACTTTGGCACACTAACTGCCGGTGAACATAAGGGGCTTGAAATAGAACTGGATGATTCTACTTGGCGAACTAGAGATGAAGAGTTTTTTATAAAAGTTAATCCAGCATCAGATACAGACACTCCATGTATTACAATTGATAATATTACTTTTACTGAAGATGCATAGAAATACGAATATGGAAATTAATTTATCTAAAAGCATTGAGAAAACTCAATGTTTTTTTATATGTTATTGCATCTTTTTGTTTTTTTTATGAATTATTGCACTAATCTATCAAGTAATGCTCCTTTTATGGGTTAGTTGCTGGTACAACTTTATGGATTAGAGGTAATGCGAAATGAGAATAATGCAGTACCAAATTATTAATTATTTTTTGGAAAAATATCATCAACAGGAAGAAGGGCAAGTTGAAATTCCTGTAACTCTTAAAGACACTATTGATGTAATTGATAGCACTTTTGATAAATCCGCATATTAAGTCAGTTGAAGATGTTGAGGTTGATTATAAGAATGAGAAATTAGGTATCAAGTGCACGGTCAATACTAAGTATGGGGATATTTATGTCAAAATATAACGAATTAAATTTGTCAGAAAGTTAATGTTAATAACTTGTTTTTTTTTTTTTTTTCGTATAATTTTTGTGGATAACTTTATTGGTTATTATTTTAGCAATAGAAAGGAAAAAATTATTATGAACAGAAAAATCGTTGATAATTACTTCAACAACAAGCCAAATTTATTTTTAATTGTAATAGGGGTAATTGTTTTTGCTATAGGATTGCTTCTTAAAAGTGGGGTAATGGTGTTAGGAATGGTTTTATTAGCAATCCCTATTGTCATGTATTCAAGTAATAAAGTATCAGATGAAGAATATATGAAATTTGTTGAGGAGGAAATAGCCAAATCAAAATCAGAAGCTTTATCATTATTGGGAATTAGTGATAATAGTATAGAAAACGAAAATATTTTCACTTGGCATTTTGATGATAAAGTTTGTACAGCAATAGGTTTTGGCAAAAATCATAAAGAGAGAGTTCGGGTACTTATGGATACTGGAACAACAATGCCGTATATAACTGATGGATTAAATTATACATACATTTTTTTTGATAAGAAAAAGGTATATTGTGTAAATGTTGCAAAGGCTATGGGATTGGCATTTAGACAAGATGGAATGTATAAAGAAAATAAATCTGTTATAAATTTAAGTGATATTTCTAATATTGATTCTAAAATTGATGACAAAAAAGAGTTTAATGAGTGTAGTACATTATATGTTATAAGTATACAACCATCTTCTGGTTCGGGATTTAGATTTGCAACATCTGATAAAAATATATATTTAAAATTAAAGGAAATTGTAGATAAAAAGAAAAGTAATGCATAAAGCAACTTTAATTAAATATAGCCATGAATAGTATAAATGACAAAAATTTATTTCCAGAAGATTATAAATATGCATTAAAAAAGTTCATATTAACTTGTCATACACCGACTACAATTTCATTGCAAGGTGAGTGGGGAAGTGGGAAAACAACTTTAATGGAAGAACTCATTAATATGCAAATAGAAAATGTTGATGATGACGTGTATTTTTTAAAGCCATTTATAAATGCATGGGAATTGTCGCAATTTAATATGGATTCACAATTGCCATTTTTAATTATGAGCAAGATAATTAGCCTCATTGATAATAATGTCAAGATTCCATCAATATTTAAAAATGGATTGAAAATTGCAGGTAATTTACTGGGTGGAATAACTACTAAAAACAACCACATAATAGATGATTTAATGGTAAAAGATTATTTTGAACAATTAGACTCCATTAAAGATAAATTTAAAAAGGCTGTTGATAACCGATTAGACAATGAACATAAAAGCAAGAATGGTCGGTTGGTAATATTTATTGATGACCTTGATAGAATACCTCCGCAACGAGCATTGGAGGTTTTAGAATGTTTAAAAAACTTTTTACAAACTCCGAGATGTATATTTGTACTTGCAATTGATTATGATGTTGTGGTAAAAGGTGCTGAGGAAAAATATGGATTAAATAAAGGGAAGGCTTTTTTTGATAAAATTATTCAGCTTCCGTTTTCAATGCCTGTCGCATTCTATAATGTGCCAAGTTATTTGAGAATTAAATTAAATGAGATACAAGATCAAATTGATGAAAAATATAAATTTGTCGTAGAGAATAACGATGAAGAACTTGATACTGTAAAATTATATAATAAAATTCTCAAACTTACAGTCGGAACAAACCCAAGAACAATCAATCGTATTTTTAATTTGTTTGACCTGATGATTAATGCGGATATCAAGAACTATGAAATAGGGTATAAGAAGAATTTAGAGAAAAATATCAATATTGGTGACTATGACACATTGTTCTATGACTATTATTTTATACAGATTTGCATACAGGATAAATATTCTGCATTATGGAATTATATTTTGAAATCATTAGCTGATTCATTTAAGATAATGGAAGAACTAAAGAAAAAGAATCACTCCATTGCTCTTTACAATAAAGAAATTGAGGGTTTAATTCAAAACATTTATGATGGGAATGAATATAAGAATTATAGTAATGAAAAAGAATTATTGAAATTGTATTGTAAAATACTAAATAGAATCAATAGTAGTGAGAAACTTGGAAATAGAACAATATTTGAGACTGTTGCGATATTTAGAAATATTGATGGTTATTTAAACATTTAATTTTTATTTATAAATCAATTTAATTTGTGTTAATAATTCATTAAAGAGAGTGCAAAACTCTCTTTTTTCTTGCAATTTTTAAGGAGTAGAGATGTCCAAATATAGTGATAAAACACTTGAAAAAATTTTAGATGACATGTGTAGGCGAGTGAAAGAGTGTTCCACAATGAAAGGCTCTTTTATTTATACAGCACTTGCTCCGTTCGCTATGGAGCTTGCTTTACTTTATATGCGACTTGGTCGTGATGAAGATAACGGATATGCAGATACAGCCGACTATGAGCATTTGATAAAGTTAGCAAGAGATAGAGGCATAAGCCCGAACATCGCGACGAAAGCGTTAGGTATAGGAAAATTTGATGTAGAGATACCAGTTGGTAGTAGGTTTTCAATAAATACTTACTCATTTGTAAGTGGCAAAGCAATAACAGGAAGGCAAGATGGATATTTTTATTATTAATTAACAAGTGAGCAGACAGGAAAAGAACTGTTTTGACTTTAATATACTTCAAATTTGACTATCACTAAAACATAAATTGCTACATACAAATGATACAAAACAGTGATTAAAAGATTTGGGTGTTGAAGAAAATATATTGTCACATATTAGTAACTATGTTGTAGAATAGATAAAGAAGTACTGATCAATTCATATTTTTTACACACACGATTTTTTCAGTATTATAAATTGAGTAAAGTTGTGTATTCTATAATTTGTTGATTTAATCAGAGCTTCCAAAAATACAAACTATGTGACTATCTTTGATAAAATATATTTTTTATGATAAAATACATATTATATGTGAAACACTCTGAGCCAAATGTCAGTAGCGGCGAAGTCAAAAGGTATAGGGGCGAAGTTTACGAGCCTGTTTGAATCAATAATAATATTATATATAAGGAGAGAATAAATGGAACAAATAATCGGGACTTTCATAAGATTAGCAATCACTGCCTTAGTTTTTGCTTGTTTTGTATTTTGTGGCATTAAAATAGGTGTAGCACTACGAAAAAAGGAAAATGCAAAAGAAGAAAAGACGAATAAACAATAATATAAAGGATATAATTATAATGAAAACACATTTAGGCTTTAGAATACTTCAAATTTGACTATCACTAAAACTCATGAAAGAAATACTAGGTAAATAATTGTAAAATAGGAGGTATATATATGGCACATATAAGGTTGGGTTGGTCTGGTATAGCAATTCACAAAGATTTATCAGAAAATGATAAAATGTATCATTATTATACAATGAAAAATTTTATTAGACTATATAAGACAAGAAAAATGCATTTAACGCATATATACAATTGGGATGATCCGTGGGAATTGCCATATAGGTTTATAAAAGTAAACAACACTAATAAAAGTAAAGAAACTGAGGCTATAAACCCGTTTGAAGATTTTAGTTATGTTGATTTTATAGCAACATATGCTAATATTACTTTAAAAAATAATAATACTCCTAGGACAGGGGAAGCAGGAGCCGTTTGTTTTACAAAAAATTATGATTGTGATTTTATGTGGAGAAGTTTTGTAAATGGCTATGGCGTGTGTATAGAAACGAATATTAAAGATTTGATTGAATCTATAAAACATAATTTAATGAATGCTTTATTCATTGCACCTATTCAGTACATTGATATAGAAGACAATCCTAAAAATGTTTTATTCTGTGAAGCTCGAAAGTATTATCCATATACAACTTGGATGGGATATATAAAGAGAAAAAACTTTGAGCATGAAAATGAAATAAGAATGATAATTGAGCCTTTATACAACAGAGAAATTAGCGATATAAGTATAGATTTAGGCAAGTATATAAATAAAATTACATTGCATCCAAATATTAATGATAAAGAGTGTGATTGTTCGTGGGAGGTACATGAAGAGCAAAGGATAGAAGGATTTCGCAAAGATTTTCCAAATTTGAATTGTGATATTGAAATTTCCGAAATATACAGGAAAAAGAGTATTAATATTGATGATTTTAATTCAAACGATATGAAAAAACTTTTTGAAACTCAAAGTAGTTATCCTAAAGATTGCAAGATGGTTTATCATATTTTGGATTCGATTACTGGTAAAAAAATAGATGAAAACGGAAATGTGTTTTAATGATAAAGCTTTAGTATACTCCAAATTTGACTATCACTAGAAAATAATAATAATTTGTTTTGCTGGTCCATTATTCTGAAGTATATTATTTTTAAAATTTTAGTTTTGAAAGTGGCTTTATGTAGTTTCGGTATAGATTTCGCTCATTACCAAAAAAGATTATCTCAGATTTGCTTAATTGTTTTGCAATATACTTCTTATATAGTAAGTCAAATGTACATATGAAATCAGCTACTTGAAAGAGTCTATAGTTAGTAGATTGAATATTTTTCATAACTACATTTGGCAAGTTACTACTAAAAACGGAATTAATAAGTGTTTTTATTTCTGTTTGACCATTGTCATAATAAATTTTTATGTTATCAAAAGAGAGCATAAAGTTTATATTGTTTTTTATAAAATTTGACAGTTCTTTTGCAAGTTTAGAAATTTCTTCATCAAAATTATCAAATTGTTTTTTAGTAATAGATATGGTTGACCATTTTATATCAATTTTACGTATAAATGCCATTGTTAATGATAGTAGTTTTCTTCGCAAAATTAAATCTATATCAATATATGATAATTCTTTTCTAATTATTGGTGCGGTGTGAATTGAATGATTTGTAAAACCGAGTTGCATCAATTTGTTTTCAAAATTTTTTAATTGAGATGAAATATCATGATTTTGCTCATGAAAAACAAGAGATATTATATAATATGGGGAATGATGGCTAAATCTACCAAAATCACCTGATTCATCTATAAAGATACTAAGTTCCTTCATGATTTTTCCTCATAAAAAACGGCGAGGACTTCCCCGCCTATAACGATGGGGCTAGATTATTTTCATAACCACCCACTTATTGTTATAATAGCATATTTTATAAAATTGTCAAGTAGTATTTGAAATGCATAACGAGAAATATAGCGATTAACTAAAAAAAGAACAAATATTGGGTCGTATTAAGACCCAATTTTTTATTGTCAAACAATTTAAATTTTCTAAATAGAAAAGTTAAAAAGTATAAGTTTTCTGCACCCCCTCATAGAAAAGTTAAAATGTTTAGTCAAAACAGTACCCTTGTCATTGTTAACGCATATGTGATAAAACGACATTTTATTTAAAAAAAATATGAAAAAGTCTAAAAGCCTTTAATGGTTAAGTACTTTTATGGTATCATTTGTGTTCTTGTGATGAACAAAACAACTGCAAAAATGATACAGTCAATAAAAAGCCCTTAAAGTATAATCATTTTTTTATATCTATTATTAATATACAATGGAAAGTCTAAAAGTTGTTTAGTTGCACTAGTCTATATAATTAATTTCGTTCAATAGGCTTCATTTTGTTTCAATAAGTCTGAAGCTACACTTAAGATAGATAGTATATACTTAGAAGTAGTTTAAAAGTAGCCGTATAAGAAAAAATGACAGTTGACAGACTGTCATTTTTTTATTATAATAATAGTAAGAAAAATTTAAGAAAGTCCACGATACATTTGTGACAGCGGGGCTCGACCAAATGCGATTGTGGATGGATAAGAATTATTTTGGGCGTCTAATAGGAGGTGTCTTAAAGGGCGTGTAAATATAATCTTATTCCCCTTTTAGCGACATGGATAACTTGTCGCCGCGGATTTGAAAGGAGAAAGATTATGAGTACAAGTATTGCTATTCTTATTGTAATCATTGTGTATTTGTTATTTGTTGTATGTACTGGTATCTATATTGGTAGAAAGACAAAGCAAAGCAGTGAAGGTTTCTTCCTTGGGGGTCGTGGGATGGGACCGCTTGTTACTGCGATGTCAGCTGAAGCAAGTGACATGAGTTCATACCTTCTTATGGGTATACCAGGTGTTGCATATCTAACTGGTCTTGCAGATGCAACATGGACTGCCATAGGTCTTGGTGTAGGAACTTATCTCAATTTCTTACTTGTAGCAAAAAGGCTTCGTCGTTATAGCGCAAAGATTGATGCTATAACAATACCAGGATTTTTCTCAAAGAGATTTGGAGAGAAGAATCATGCTATAGAGACTGTTGCTGCTATTATCATCATTATTTTCTTTATACCTTATGTAGCGTCAGGACTACAAGCGATAGGAAAACTTTTTACTACGCTTTTTGAGATGGATTACATAGTAGGTGTATTTATTGGTGCAGTTGTTATACTTTCTTATTCAACAATTGGTGGATTTGGATCAGTTGCTGTGATGGACTTAATTCAATCTATCATCATGACATTTGCACTTGTCGTTATAGTGTTCTTCGCAATCAACAAAGCTGGTGGTTGGGGAAATGCGATGAACTATCTATCTAATCTTCCAGGATATTTAAAGCTCAATGAGACATATGATGCAAGTTCTGGTGCAGCTGGCTCATATGGATTTATCACAATTATATCTACACTTGCATGGGGACTTGGATATTTTGGTATGCCACACATCTTAGTTCGTTTCATGTCTATAAGAGATGAAAATGAATTAAAGCTTTCTCGTCGTATAGCAGCTATATGGGTATTTATATCTATGGGAGTTGCTATCATAATAGGTATCATTGGTAAGGCAATGTCAGGTGAAGGAGTTATTGCTGAACTTGCTGGATCAGATAGTGAGAGAGCTATCATACATATAGCCAATCTTTTGGCACAAAATGGTGTGTTCTTTGCAATTATAGCTGGTGTCATCCTTGCAGGAATCTTAGCTGCTACTATGTCTACAGCTGATTCACAGCTTCTTTGTGCAGCATCATCATTCTCTGAAAATCTTATGCAAAGCACATTTAAGAAAAAATTATCAGATAAGCAGGCATTATTTGCAGCAAGATGCACTATAATCGTTATAGTTATACTCGCTATATTTATAGCAAGTAACCCAGAGTCACCTATAGGAAAATCTATATTTCAAGTTGTAGCATTTGCTTGGGCAGGATTTGGTGCATGCTTTGGTCCTGGTATGCTTCTTGCACTTTTCGATAAGAAGATGAATAGCCAAGGTATAGCAGCTGGCATGGTTGTTGGAGCTATTACTATATTTGTATGGAAGTTTATGGTTCGTCCACTTGGTGGAGCTTGGAACATCTATGAGCTTCTTCCAGCATTCCTTATAAATCTTATAGTAGCTATTATAGTATCAAAAGTTACTCCTGAACCATCAAAAGAGATTCAAGATACTTTTGATGAAGTTATGACAAATATTTAATAGATTTATATTTATCAAATTATTAACTATAGCCACGATAGGACATGGTGGTATAAATATACAGAATAATTGGTAAACAGTATTGGATATTGTAGGATACGATGTCGTATATGTTTCCTAAAAAATAAGGAGGAGAGTTATGAAAATTACAAGAAAAGTAGACTACAAAAAGTATGAAAGAGTGCTTGAAGTTATCGATGCTCATACTGAAGGAGAGTTTTGCCGTATCGTTACTGGAGGCTTTGATGAGCCACAAGGAAACGACATGATTGAGAAAAAGAATTGGATGGAAAAAAATGCGGACAATATCCGTACTGCACTTATGCATGAGCCAAGAGGGCATAGAGAAATGTTTGGTGCATTCCTCTGCGAGCCAGTTCATAAGGAAGCTGATTATGGTGTTATCTTTATGGATACAGGCGGATACCTCAACATGTGCGGACACTGTACTATAGGATCTGTTACTGTTATACTTGAGGGTGGACTTAAAGAGATGCATGAAGGCGAAAATGAAGTAGTTCTTGATGCACCAGCAGGTATCATAAGAACTAAGGCTATGGTAAAGAATGGCAAAGTTGAGTCAGTAACTCTTACAAATGTTCCTGCATTTGTATTTAAAGAGAATTGCAAAACTACTGTTGACTTTGAAGGAAAGAAATATGAAGTGCCATTTACTATATCATTTGGTGGATCATTCTTTGCACTTGTTGATGTGACAAAAGTGACACCAGCTATTCCAGCTATAGAAGCTAAGAATGCTGGCTGGTATTCTAACTTTGGTATGGCATGTCTTCCAAAGTGTAATGAAGCTGAAAAAGTAAAACATCCAGAGCTTGATATAACTACTATAGATCTTATGGAGTTCTTCCAAGAGGCACCAGATAAGTCTAAAGCTGATAAGAGAAATTGCGTTGTATTCGGAGATCACTCAGTTGATAGATCACCTTGTGGAACTGGTACATCAGCAAAACTTGCTACTCTTCATCACCTTGGAGAGATAAAGGTTGGCGAGAAGTTTAGATATGAAAGTATCATTGGTTCACTCTTTATTGGTGAAATCAAAGAGACTACAAAAGTAGGAAACTTTGATGCAGTAGTTCCTATGGTTACTGGAGCAGCATATCTTACTGGTGTTGCTGATTATATAATTGATCAAGAAGATCCAAAGAGATATGGTTTTGTAGTGTAAGTTGAGTCATATATATTAGTTTTTATGGGGCGGATTTTATCCGCCCTAATTTATATCTTGTATATTAAAATGTAAGGGCGTTCTGAGCCCGAAGGGAAAAAATATGGCAGAGGAAATAGTTAAAAGGCAACTTACAATCAGATCTTTTCACTGCAACGATGTTGAGTGGGGAGAAAAGACAGCATATGTCAAGGATGGAGATAACTATAAACTTACAATAAAAAAAGGTATAGAAGAAGATTTGAAGAAAAGCTCTGAACTTTTTGAAAATCTGACAGTCAGAATTCTTAAACCAGGCGAACATCATATAGAGATAAATTCTGTCATGGATATATTTCCAATATCTGTAAAGGCACTTGGGAATATAGGTGAAGGTATAACTCATACTATAACAGGTGCATATGTGATGCTTACTGGAGTTGACACGGCAGGTCGTCAGATCTGTGCGTTTGGAAATTCTGATGGGTGGATGGATGAAAAGGTAACTTTCAATCAACCAGGTACACCATCAGATGATGACTATATCATACTTGTAGATGTGCTCATAAAAGAAGGTTATGCTACAAAGAGAGTAGGACCAGATGCATGTCATACTGCTTGTGAGATTATGTGCGAGCCAGTAAGAGCAAATCTCAAAAAATTTAGAGATGGTGATGAAAGCGAGAAGCATGTGTATAGAGATTTGATACATCCAGGTAAGAAAAAAGTTGTTGTAGTTAAACTTGTGTCAGGACAAGGTGCTATGTATGACACACATTATTTTGCAAAAGATCCATCAGGCTTTACAGATAGTAGATCAATTATTGATTCTGTTGGATCACCAATAATTTTATCACCAAATGAGTATAGAGACGGCGCACTTCGCTGTCTATATGGTTAGGAGGAGCATATGGGAGTTGGTCCTAGTACAAAAGAAACTACACTACATCATTTTAGAGATCCACTTATAAATTTGATTGCAGAAGATCCAGATATTGATTTTCTTGGAGTAGTGATAGGTGGTATACCAGATAGAAATGTTGATAAAAAGTTTACAGGCGAGAGGATAGGAGCTTGGCTTGAAGCGATGCGTTGTGATGGAGCTATTGTATCAGAAGATTCTTGGGGCAATAGTAATGTTGACCTTGCTGCTGCTATGGAAGCAATAGGAAGACGAGATATACCGCAAGTTGGTATGGTACTTATAGGCACTCAAGGCATAGTTGATCAAAATGAGTATATGGATACGATGGTAGATACTAATCACAGTGTCTCTGGAACAGAAACTAATATTGTGGCTGAAAATTGTATGACAATTGCAGAAGCAAGAAAATGTGTTGCACTGCTTAAACTTAAGATGAGTAGGAAGTATGGGCATCTGTAACATAATGATTTTTATTTTTATATAGGAAATAAAAAAAGACGATGGAGTATCGTCTTTTTTATTTAAAAAATGAAATTTATTATTTTATAATGTGCACATAACCATCTTTTCTTGCAGGACCATCAGCTAAAGCATTGTCATTTGTGTAACCAATTACACAATATCCTATACCGATATAATTACCATTTAGTCCCCATTTTTTGAGAAGTGCCTTACCATCCTCTCTTTCATAAGTTTCTTTTGCTCTGTGTATCCAACAAGAGCCAAGACCAAGACTTGCTGCAGCATTCATAAGATTACCCATCACAAGAGTTCCATCATATACTGTATTGGCATTATCTTTATCGCCAAGTACAAGTATGGCGATAGGTGCTCCATAAAATGGATTAGCTGAAGGGTTACCCATAACTTCTGCATTGATTTTTTCGGCAAGTTTAAGATCGTCTTTATTTTCTATACATACTATGGTAGGGCTCTGTTTTCCTGATGCCGTAGGAGCGAAAGTGCCGGCCTTTAAGATTTCATCAATTTTTTCTTTTTCTACTGGCTTATCAAGGTAGTTTCTTATGCTACGCCTTTTTAATAAAGTATTTAATGTTTCGTTCATATTTGCCTCCGTTTTAACTATTTGTTTATCTTGCAAAATTATAATGTTTTATTAAATAAATGTCAAATGCCATTAAAAAAATATAGTATATCTTAAAAAAATGTTGTATAATGTTTTGTAGAATAATATTTTGGGAAAGGGCGTATTAACTAAAGCATGAGCACTAAAATTTTAATTGATACAAGCTCAGGGTTATCTAAAGAAGAAGCAGGTGAAAATGGTTTCGAATTAGTTGGACTACCATTCTTGCTTGATGATGTAGAGTACAATGACCTAAACTTAGATGAAAATATTTTTTTTGAAAAGCTTGCAAATGCAAAAAGGATCAATACATCACAAGCTCCTGTAGAGCTTGTCGTGAATAAGATAAGAGAGTTACTAAAAGAGTATGATGAAGTACTATACTTCCCTATAACAAGTGGACTATCAAGTTCGTATAATACGGGATTTCTCATATCTAATGCTGACGAGTTTAAGGATAAAGTTTTTTGTATAGATCATAAAACTATTTCAGTTCCAGAAAGACGACTATTATTGTATGTGAAAGAACTTGTTGACAGTGGATATAGTTCTCGCGACATTAAAGATATAGTTGAAAAAAACGCAAAAAATGATATTTGGATAGTCGTTGATGATTTTAATTATCTAAAAAAGGGTGGTCGCGTAGATGCTATCACTGCAACTATCGGCAATATATTAAATATAAAACCTATACTTTATAGTGATGGTGGCAAATTTTCTCTTGTGAAAAAAGAAAGATCGCTTAAAAATGCATTTGATGACATTTTAAGTTTTATTGATGATATAGTAGAGCGCGATTATACTAAATTTGGCAAAGAGTATTACTTGGATGTTGCATATGCCAAAAATTTAGAACTTGCAGAAGAAGTGAAGAAAAAAATACATGATAAGTTCCCGATTCCAGATGAAAGTATATATCTTGGGAAGTTATCTCAAGTGGTTGCATGCCACACGGGGCCAGATACTATAGGGATAGCACTTTATAAAAAAATAATAATATAAATGAAAGAAGGTAAGATATGGTTAAAAAACTAGTTTTGTTGGCGGTAGTTTTATCAATTTGTGCAGGGTGCCAAAATCAAAAGAATACTGTAGCTGAGTCAGAGGAAAGTGCGATGGCTTTAGCTGAAGCAGAAAAAGATGAAGCAGTATCTGCAGAGAGTGAGAGCGATGTAAGCGAAAGCGTGAAAGTGCTTAGTTCTTACAATAAGGTCAATGACGCAAACCCAAGTTTTGATTCAAAGGTGCCATTTTCATATGCAGGAGATGACAAAATCTTAAAAACTGTTACTGAAGCTATGCTAATCGATGCAGATGAAAAATTTGCTACAGAAGGAATTGTAGAGATACCTACACCATACATAGTTAAAATTGATGATTCTGATAAAAATGATATAAAGGTTTTTGGCGATTTTCAAGTTTATGGATATGCACTTAGAGGCACGATTTTCTATATGGAAAATTATGGTTCTATGCCTGGGTGTTATCATTTGAAAGAAGACGAGAGCGGAGTGGTTTCTTTTGCATCAAAAGAAATAGCAGAAGATGGAAGCGGATTTGAGCCGAGTCTCAAAAAAATCTGTGGAAATGACCAAAAATTATATGATGATATATTAAAAAGAGATAGTAATGATAGTGCGCTTAGATTTGAGTATATCGATATGTATGCAAAAGCTAATGGCTTAAGAATACTTGGTATCAAAGACTACGGCTGGCCTATAATTCTTGCAAATGGTATAAGTGATGCAGAATTTTTATATAATTTCTATTTATCATATTTTGGGGAATTACTTGACGATAATCTCTTAAATGATAAAGAAAAAAGGCTTGAGAATCTAGATGCTAAATATATGGACAAGGCTCTTATAGATAAGATTAAGAGTAAAAATGAAGAGCTTGGTATAGACTTTGTAGTTGGAGCAAGCGACATAACTTCTGAAGCTTTAAATACACTTCAAGTTGATGACTATGGTGATGGTAAACTGAAAGTAAGATTTGTATCAAATAAAAGCAATGTTTCAGAACTTGATGTTACTATTGAAAATCGTGATGAGACAAAAATTATTGCTGACATTAATATTGTAGAAAATTAAGTTTTGGATGTAGTACATAATTTATGGATGATAAGGAATTAAAAAAGTTTAATGATAACAAAGACGCTATAATGAAATATATAAGTAGACTTTATAGCACGACAAGCGTTACTGCTGAAGCAAGTATTACTGAAGATCTTATATCACGCATTAAAAAGATGGACATAAAAGATCTGATTGAGATAAGTAATGATTTGGATGTATTTGGCAAGTGCGTGTTTCATTATAGACTGCCTATAGATATAAGACTTGATATTGACTTTTCAAAATCAACAGAAGTTGAAGAATCGGAAAGAATAAGATACTGGAGAGAGTATAAAGCAAAACTTAAAGAAACGAAGCTCGGTACTGAAGAAGAGTACAATAAGCTTATACTTATGGCATGCACACTTCATGTGCCACTTAAAGATAGCGAAGATGAAGCTAAAGATGAAGTGGCAAATGATGAAGTAGCAAGTGATGAAGTAGCAAGTGATGAAGTAGCAAATGATAAAACCATAAAAGACGAAACTGAAATTAGTGAAACTGCATAATGAAGATTTGTATTATTGGCGGTGGAGCAGCGGGAATGCTTGCTGCGATTGCTGCATCAAAAAATAAAGAAAACATTGTCACTATACTTGAAAAGAATGAAAAACTTGGCAAAAAGCTTTATATCTCTGGTAAGGGACGATGCAATCTGACTAATAACTGTGATAAAGAAGAATTTTTTAAAAATGTCATAAGAAATGGAAGATTTTTATATTCTTCTTTTGCTATCTTTTCAAATGATGATCTGCAGAAACTTGTGACTAGCGCTGGATGCCCGCTTAAAGTAGAGAGAGGTAATAGAGTTTTTCCAGTTAGCGATAAATCATCAGATGTGATTAAAGCACTTACAAAGTTTTTGAAAGATAGTGGCGTAGATATAAGGTACAATGAAAATGTAAAAAGCATTAAAAAATGTGAAGATGATAAGTTTTCTATAGAGACATCTGATAACACTTATACATCAGATAGAGTTATAATAGCTACAGGTGGAAAGTCATATCCACTCACTGGATCAACTGGTGATGGATATAAATTTGCAAAAAACTTTTCTATCAAAGTCACCAATCAGTATCCATCGCTTGTACCATTTGATGTAAAAGAAATTACTGATGTTGTAGATATGGAAGGACTTTCTCTTAAAAATGTATCAATCAAGATATATGACAAAAATGACCCTAAAAAAGTATTATATAATGATTTTGGAGAGATGCTTTTTACACATTTTGGCGTAAGTGGGCCCATCATACTTTCGGCAAGTTCTTTCATTGATGCGGAAAAGACTAATTTCAATTCATCTAAAATCAAATTATCTATCGACCTAAAGCCTGCACTTACACATGAAAAACTTGATGACCGTCTAATTCGTGAGTTCAGTGATAATAAAAATAAAAAAATTAAGTCTATTATGGAATCTCTACTACCAAAATCTATGCTCAATGTATTTATAAGAAGACTTGATGATAAACTAGGTGCAATCAATAAAAGTGTAGGAGATGTAAAGGCATCAGAAATAGATAAAATAAGCAGAAAAGAGATTGTAAATATGCTTAAGGACTTCGAGTTTACAATTGCTGGTACAAGAGGCTTTGATGAAGCAATAGTTACTCGTGGCGGTGTTGATGTAAAAGAAATAAATCCTAAAACGATGGAAAGCAAAAAAATTAGTGGACTTTATTTTGCGGGAGAAGTACTTGATGTAGATGCATTAACTGGTGGATTTAACATACAGATAGCTGCTACTACAGGGTTTGCAGCTGGGTTCTATAGTAATTCTTGACAAAAATATATAATGTGATACAATATAATTACATTTCCTGTGGTTTACGATAAAATCCTATATACGTATACTGCGGGTTTTGAATATTAACCTATAGGAGGCATTATGCTTACAAAAGAAAAAAAGAAAGAGATAATATCTAAATTTGGTAAAGACCAAAATGATACTGGAAGCACAGAAGTTCAGGTAGCATTACTTACAGAGAGAATTACTGAACTTAACGCACATCTCGCGAAGAATCCAAAAGATTTCCATTCTAATCGTGGACTTCTTATGATGGTGGGTAAAAGAAAGCAATTACTTAAGTATCTTGAGACAACTAATCTTGAAGCTTACAGAGACTTGATTAAGAAACTAAATTTAAGAAAATAATTAAAAGTCGTCTTTACGGACGACTTTTTTTATGCTAAAATATCTATGTTAATCGATAAAAAAAATATTGGAGGATGTATATGATTTATACAAAAGAAATTGAGTGCATGTGCAAAGTTTCTAAAGGCGCAAATCATGAAAATGCACCTATACCAGAAGAAGGGAAATGGGTACATGCAAAAGAGATTAAAGACATAAGTGGATTTAGTCATGGTATTGGTTGGTGTGCTCCTCAACAAGGCGCATGTAAACTTACATTAAATGTAAAAAATGGAATAATTGAAGAAGCATTAGTAGAAACTATAGGATGCTCTGGTATGACACATTCTGCTGCTATGGCATCAGAGATACTTCCTGGAAAGACATTACTTGAAGCACTTAATACTGACCTTGTGTGTGATGCTATAAATACTGCTATGAGAGAGATCTTTTTACAGATAGTTTATGGCAGGACACAAAGTGCGTTTTCTGATGATGGACTTGCAGTAGGTGCAGGTCTTGAAGATCTTGGAAAAGGAAGACGTAGCCAAGTTGGAACTATGTATGGTACTAAAGCAAAAGGCGCAAGATATTTGGAGATGGCAGAAGGCTATGTGACAGGAATTGCACTTGATGATAAAGATGAGATTATAGGTTATGAATATGTATCACTTGGAAAGATGACAGATTTTATTAAGAAAGGCGATACACCAAATGATGCATGGGAAAAATCAAAAGGTGCATATGGTCGTGTAAAAGATGCAAAGAAAATTATAGATCCAAGGAAGGAGTAGATATGAGTATAACATTTGAAGGATATGATAGAAGGATTAATAAGATCAATAAAGTACTTTCGGAATATGGCATAAAGGATATTGATGATGCTAAAAAAATCTGCGATGAAAAAGGCGTCGATGTATATAATATAGTAAAAGGTGTGCAAGGAATATGCTTTGAAAATGCTCCATATGCCTATATTGCAGGAGCAGCCATTGCTATAAAAAAAGGCGATAAGGAAGCATATAAGATTGCTGAAAATATCGGTATAGGGTTGCAGGCTTTTTGCGTAGAAGGGTCTGTAGCTGAAAATAGAAAGGTTGGACTTGGACATGGCAATCTTGCATCTATGCTTCTTTCGGAAGATACAGAGTGCTTCGCATTTCTTGCAGGCCATGAGAGCTTTGCAGCTGCTGAAGGTGCTATAGGTATAGCAAATAATGCCAATAAAGTTCGTAAAAAACCACTTCGTGTAATACTAAATGGTCTTGGCAAAGATGCTGCTAAAATTATATCAAGAATTAATGGCTTTACTTATGTAGAGACTACATTTGATCATTTTAAAAACGAGTTGAAAGAAGTGAATTCTACATCTTATTCTGATGGAGAGAGAGCCAAAGTAAAGTGCTATGGCGCTGATGATGTAACTGAAGGTGTGGCTATCATGCATCGTGAAAATGTAGATATTTCAATAACAGGTAATTCAACTAACCCTACAAGATTTCAACATCCAGTAGCTGGTACATACAAGAAAGAAAGAATAGAGCAAGGCAAAAAATATTTTTCAGTTGCATCAGGTGGTGGTACAGGTAGGACACTTCATCCAGACAACATGGCAGCAGGTCCAGCATCATATGGTATGACTGATACTTTAGGTCGTATGCATGCTGATGCACAGTTTGCTGGAAGTTCATCAGTGCCAGCACATGTTGACATGATGGGATTTATAGGTGCAGGCAATAATCCAATGGTAGGAATGACAGTAGCGGTTGCTGTGGCATTAAGTGAAAAGATGTAAAAGAATGATCTTTTTTATTGCATTAACTAGTTAGTTATATTGAGTATAAAACATTTAATTATTGGAGGGCGTATGAATATTAAGAAATTAGTATTTATTGTTTTTGTGTTTTCTTTATCATCAAGCTTTGCATTTTCAGCAATTGCAGAAGAAGTGAAAGAAGAAGATTTAGTGATAAGTAGTGAAAGCGAAGTGATTGATGAAGAAAATGAAGCGCAAGAAGAATCCATAGATGATATAGATGTAATTACCGATATAAATGACTATGAAGAAAAACTATTCATAAAATACTCCGATAAAGAAGTTAAAAGAAGAGACATAGAAGAAGACATAGATGTAGTGAATGTTAATGAAGATAAAGCCACAGAAAGCGAGACGAGATATAGAGAAAACAAAAAAGAGATAGACAAGGAAAATGTTGATAGCGAGTTTTTTGGTGCAGGGAATCATGCAAGCAATGCAAGTCCATCAGTAGTGATACACTCAACATATGATAGATATGAGATATATAGTGGCGAAAATGCAGGAAATGTAAGCATTTTTGACGATAATGATAATTATTATAATGGAAGCACCAATGTAAAAGTCATAAGAGACATGATAGATGGAAATGGCAATAGTCCAATATTGTTTAAGCTATCATCAAATGTAAAGTTTTTTGGCTTTGACAAGAGTAACGACAATTATGTATTGTTGCCAGCTGGATTTGTAGAAAGTATGGTGACGAGGTATAGTGGCAATGGTTATTTAAATCCTCAAGGGATAAGTGCACTTGACCATATAGAAGTATCGCTTAGTTTTAATAATACCAACATAGGTAAATATGACCTTTTTGAGTATGGAGTATTATATTACTTAAGTTGTTATGAAGGAGTTTTAGGTGAGTATTATTATTATGATCCATCAACGACAGATATAGATAAGGCTTTCTATTATTTTAATGAAGATGGAATAAGTGAAACTAAAGGAGCCCTTTTAACAA
>DFKY01000015.1 GCA_002374095.1 Lachnospiraceae bacterium UBA3633 | reverse complement strand
ACCTCCAAGCCATCTAAAAAGATAGGGGGTCGGCATAGGGGGATTATGAGAACTATTACTCAAATTGTTAAAAGTTTGCACTTGTAGTGAAAACTTTTATTGACATCTGCAAAAGTTTGCAGTACAATAGAATTATGATTATTCGCGAAAAATATTTAAGTCAAATAAGACCTTTTTATGATTCAGATTTAATTAAAATAATTACTGGCATAAGGCGATCTGGCAAATCTGTTGTGATGCAACAAATCAAAAATGAAATTTCCAAAAAAAGTGACAACATTTTTTATTTTGAGTTTGAAGATAGAATTACGAAAAGTAGATTTCAAAATGCAAATGAAATAATACAAAATGTCATAAGTAATAAAAAAGATGGTCTCTGCTATGTTTTTTTTGACGAAATACAAGACTACGATGGTTGGGAAGAAATTTGCAAGACATTAAGACTCAAACAGTGCTCCGTTTTCATAACTGGCTCAAATCAAAAATTACTATCTAAAGAATATACAAAAAATCTTAGTGGAAGATATATCTCATTCAAAATTTACCCTTTTGTATATAAAGAAATTTTAGAGTACTGTAACGAATTAAATAGAAATATCTCCGAACTGGATTACATTATATGGGGCGGGTTTCCAAAGCGATTTGAATTTAATGACGAAATGGCTATGAGATCATACTTAAAGGACCTAAATGAAACAATAATTTATAATGACCTAAGCCTAAGATACAATATAAAAAAAATAGAATTGTTTGAAAAAGTTGTAAACTATATTTTTTTATCAAATAGCAGAATCTTAAGTTCAAATTCAATATATAAGTTTATAAAGCAACAGCATAGTTGTTCTGAAAACACTATTTCAAAATATATTTATTACCTTGAACAAGCATTCGCTATAGAAAAACTAAAACAATACTCTACTAAGACTAAACAAGAATTATCATTTTACAATAAAATTTATAATGAAGATGTATCTTTTAATTCAATTAGACAATTAAATAATAGATATGATTTAACTCATAATTTAGAAAACATTGTTTATAACGAACTGATATACATGGGGTATAACTTAAATGTTTATATTATAAATGGCAAAGAAGTAGACTTCTTAGCTGTAAATGGCAACAAAAAATATTACATACAAGTCGCATATAGTGTTGAAAGCAATGACACATATCAAAGAGAAATGCTGCCATTTAGTATTATCAAAGATAATCTATCTCAAAAAATATTAATTACAAATGATGATTTAGATTATTCCACAAGTGTAGTTCGTCACATAAAACTCAAGGATTTTTTAAGGTTAAAAAGCTTGGATTAAATTGTATGAATATATCAATTCATTCACATTAAATAAAGTATTTATTCTATCTCTAACTCAATGTCCCCAACAATTTCTATGGCACCATTTATACCACATTTAAAGTAATATGTCTTTTCATTTTGAACATCGAATTTAATTGTAATCGTCGTTCCATTAGTTGGTGTCTGTGTTACATCTGTGTTATCAGCCGTATTTGTTATCCTGACAGCATTTATCTGATCATCTGATTTTTTCCACCCTGTAAATGGATCTGCTTTAATTAAGAAATCAGTTACCGTTGCACTACTACCTTTGATTTTGACTTTTGCAACTCCGTTGCCAGTAGCTTTAAACAATGGACAGCCACCATAAAAAGGAACTAAAATATTAGTTTTTTCGTATATACTATCACTAAAGGCATCACTAAATTTTAACACAAAAGAATTACTTGTATTGAATATTTTATAAGAAACTGACACAGGTATCGCGTCCCCAAAAACGGGTTCGTTTCCAGAGTTATATCCAATTTGTGCCCAAGTCCTACCAGTTGGCTCATTATTCAAATAAGTATAGTTCAATGTCCTTGTTTTATCAACCATTTCAGCACCATTCATCTCATCATTTCGGCAAAGATCAAAATCAGTCGGATTATTTGAAAGAAAACCTATAGAGCTATTTGCAAAATCGTACGGAATAGTGAATGTTCCAATTTGGCTCCCTGAAT
Organism: Lachnospiraceae bacterium UBA3633; assembly: GCA_002374095.1. Classification (GTDB taxonomy): domain Bacteria; phylum Bacillota; class Clostridia; order Lachnospirales; family Lachnospiraceae; genus UBA3633. The sequence continues at coordinate 90,502 of DFKY01000015.1, read as the reverse complement.
ATCTTTTCATTCCTTGCGCAGTACGACCAGAGGTTTGTGACAATTCAATAAATGCATATGTAGGATCTTTGGTAAAACGTTCCCCAATGTACATTGTCATGGCTACAGTTGTGGTAAGACCAGAATGCGCTTCTATTGTACCTGCAGTATAGATATCAGTATCTGCCCTCGCCGAATGCGGAACATAAAAGTCAGAATTGTCTTTCCATTTTGCTTCATACAAAGTATTCTTACCAAAGCCTATACTCTTTACTCTATTTTTTTTATTTTCGTCAATTCGATCGGACACATTAAAATAATATGCATCTTGGCACAGGGCTTGCACAGCAGCCTCTTCATAATTTTGTTGCATTGCATTAACATCCGCTGCATTCCACCGCTCTTCAGCATAATGAATTAACTGTCCCAAGGATCCAGTATTTACCTCCCCCAAAGAGTCATAGGTAGGACCAAAAACCAAATGCCGCCATCCAGCTGGCAGAACATTAAAAGCACCATCTTTTTTCCATGTCCGTTTCATTGCCCACATACCAATACTATTAGCGGTTGGCTTAGGATAATCGACGAAAGAAAAACCATTGTACAAATCATAAGGCTCAACATTCATTCTTTTTGCTATTCTTACTCCACTTAAATAACTTGCTATCGCCCCATCAATTTTATTGTCAAGGGATGAGTTGTAGCGGTCGAGTTGCGATTGAAAATCATTTTTCATAGAGTCAAACTCGGCTTTTGTGATAAACGCAGCACCGTCATTGTCTCCAACAACGGCGGCAAAACTCTCTATACTAAAAAGAAGCACTAAAATTAGTGCTATATATCTCTTAATCAATCTACTTGCTTTATTCATGTAATGTTGTTACGACCTATTTAGAACGGGTCCCCAAGGGGACTTCCTCGCATTCGCTCGATGGTCGAGTTTAATAGTCAAGCTCGCTCATAAGCGCTCGGGCGCTCGCAGTGCTCGCCCCTACAATGTTCGTTTGGCTTGGTACATTACTCGTTCACACTAACTGCATATTGTACTAATGCAATTATCTTTTCTGTAAGCAAGAGCTGTTTGAGAGGTTCCGCAGGAAGCTTAGAACTTCTTATGACATAGGATTTTGCGTTAGGAGCAAAAAAGTCACCGGATAAGAGAGCGAGCATTTTTGCGAGCTCGTCCGTTGAGCTTTTTTGCTCCTGCTTTTAGCAAAATACTAGGTCATTAGTAGTTCTGCTTCCGAGGACCAAGCTCGAAAAACAGCTCTTGCCTTACAAATATGCATATTTGCAGTCAGCAATAGCATAATCCGTCGACAGCGATAAGGTACCAACCTCCAAGCCATATGAAAAGTTAGGGGGTTTTTGGCGGTTTCATAGGGGGTTAAAATGTGAACGTTTATTATAAATACGATTTTTTACAATGTGATTATATTTCCACCCACAAATTCGCATATACTTTTTTTTCTTCACATTGTTCATCATATTATTCTAAAGCAACCCACATAGCAGGACGAACACCACAATAAAAATCGTAATTCACACTTGACATTACATCACCAAAATAATTTACAACTTTAGTTGTCCCAAATAAAACTCCATATTCTCTAGTATTAATATCTTTATCTCTCAACCAGTAATCATAAGTTGCATCTTCTTCTATCATTTTGTATTTATCTGAATTTAATGCATTTTTATTTCTTATAGTTGCACCATTATAATATATATGTGAATCTCCTATATTTCTATTCCGCTCATAATACCCACCATTGTCAAAAAATTTCTTATACTCTACTTCACTTAAACAAAATACTTTATCTACAGTTTTTGTATCTTCAAGTGTTGTATCTAAAATATTATCAATTTCATCATGAGTAAAAGAGTTTTTTACAAATTCTTCATTAAGCCATTTTCTTAAAGAACATGTTTCCCAAGCTATATTTTTATAATTATCTTTTACGCTATCATCGATTTTATCAAGATTTTCTATATCTACAAAATCAAATGCTTTGCAATCAATAACATATTTTGTCATTAATAAAGCTTTATTTTTTTCTTTAGCCAAAATTATCCATTCAATGGGTTGCTTAAATATTCCAATCGAATCTGACTTTTGCATCCCGAATAATACAGTATCATATTTTTCAAATATTTTAGATGTATAACTGTCCCCCATTACACTATAATCATTATCCTTTATTATTCTTTTATTGGCAATTTGATCAGAAATAGGTATATTCTCTTTTTTGATAAAAAGGATAATTATAATATATACTAAAATAGCTAAAGCAAATAATAATATTAAAACTTTTTTCATTCTATTCATTGTTATCCCTCCTAATATTCAGTATATGGGAAATACTTGCAAGGTGTGAAACTTTGATCTAATTTCGTCAAGTGTTCAACAAAATTATCATAATAATTCATACGATTAATATAATCTGAATTGTCTATACTATAATTATATTTCTCATCCTTTTGTAAATATGCAGAATAATATTCTCTATAATTCATCACTTTCTCTATTGAAATATTCGATATAAATTCTTCTGCTCTATTTATTACATTATTACTTAAATCATTATAGTATTGAATAAATATTTCATATATTGTTTGTTTATTATTAGCAATATATCGATTATATAAATTAACAGCATCTAAATCTGCAGCATAGTCATCTTTATTCATTGATGGCTTAGTTCCATACACTCCGCATATATCGCCTATAAAACCAGTTTGAACTTCAATATTAGAAATCCCATTATACTCTTTTGCGATTGCTCCAGCTATTACTTTAATTGGAGATTCATAATTGTAAACTGAAATCGTCGCACTCATATGCGCAAAGTCATTATCATTTCCGCTTTTTATGTCATGTTGATTGATTACTTCATCATAAAGATTATTCATTGACATATCATCAAAATATGATTTATCATTTATTTTCAAACAATTATAATTTTTATTAAATTCACTTATGACTTCATTTTTAGAAGAATAATGGCCTGCTATTAAAGACCAAGTTTTTCTATTTTGATATACTGTACTTGCCAATAACCTATGGTACTCTTTATTGGACTCATAATTATTTCTCTTTCTCGCCTTAATGCCTTCATACAAATTCGATAAAAGTTTTAGCACTTTATCTGTATAATCTTTTCCAAATCCAAATTCATCATGTAGTATTTTTTCAAATTCATTAATTTCTTCACCAACTATAAATTTTGCATCTCTATCAGGCTTACAATCTTTACAAGCTGCATATCCTTTCAATAAGATGTCTTCAATAGGCTCATTGGAAATAATTTTATTTTTAGTACTCATTTTAGGCACAGTTTGACAATTGGTTTTATGCACTATATTACTATTGAGATTAATTATATAACTATTCTGTAAAATATCTATATTTTCATATTTTGAGCAAGATACTAGCGCAATAATTATGAAGCATATAATCAGTAAAATTATCCTTTTCGTTTTTCTAAATTTATTATACATACATTTTATGCCTTTTGCTTTTTTGAAATACTATAACTCTTCTAAATATTCATTAATAGACATGACCTTAATATCAAGTTGTGTATTTTCTAAAAAATCTTTATCCCCAGATATAATTGCATCGCAATTCAAATGCTTTGCATTTCTGTAAATGTATATATCTTTCTTATCTCTAATAGTATTTTCCAAAGGATAATTTACACTAGTATCATTTATTAAATTAATCTTCTTCAATGTCATTTTAATAAATAACTCAAGCATTGGCATCTTATCCTTAAACTTACTGTTAAAAACTTTTTTTAATTCTGAAATAGTCGTATTGCTAATATAACACTCACATTCTTTCATAAGTTTTTCATATGCAGTATAAGCTCTACCTTTTTTAAACAGCATTGCTGAAACCAATATATTTGTATCAATAAAAACCTTCATCTTTTTATCGAACTTCCCTTATTATCTTATTAACATTCTCTTCATTAATACCCTGTTTTTCGGCTTCTCCATTCATTACTTCTTGCATTAGTTTCATTGCATATATTGCAGCATTCATCATTACAACTTTTTCATTATCATAAACAAATACAACTTGGTCTCCTTCATTAATTTTCATCTTCTCTCTTATATCTTTAGGTATTGTTACTTGACCCTTTGACATAACTTTTGCACTTTCTAATACTACTGGCATAATCAGTCTCCTTTCGGGAAATTCCTACTTTTCCTACCATATATGATACTAATTTCTGTCGAATATGTCAATACCTATTTTTTTTATACTTATTTTAACTGCTATAACGTAATTTGTACAATAAGGATGCAGGTATACTGTCTGTTAACCAATGCATTTATTCAATCAATAGTGTATAATTGCAAACGGAGGGCAAATATAAAAGGAGGACCTCTTTGTAGGTAAAGAAAGAAAATGGTAGAAGTAAAGATGGGCAAACGCCTAAAAAGTCTCAGAATTCAAAATGGTTTTTCAATCAAAAAGTTAAGTCTTGTTTTTTCAGAATTCAATTTCCCGATATCCATCCAGACAATTTACAAGTGGGAATCAGACCGAATGCTCCCTGACATTAAGTCGCTCGGAACTCTCGCTTCAATTTATAATGTCGGAATTGAAAGTTTCTTTGATGGTGAAGGCAATATTCATTCATTAAATGAAAGCGAATTAAAACTCATATCATATCTTCATTCATATAAAGCCTTCAAAAGAATTTTAAGTCTTTTGGCAAAACTCAGAGAGGAGGAAATATGATCACAGTACTTTCTACAAGACTTAGAGATTTAAGAAAAAGCAAAGATTTAAGTACAAATCAAGTAGTGAAAATGCTAAAAGATAATGGTCTCGACTATTCAGAGCAAAGCATATATAAATGGGAACAAGGCAATGCTATACCATCAATCAACACTCTATATGTAATGGCTCAAATATACAGCTGCAATATTTCATACCTTATATCTGATGATGATGTAGAGTACAGACGAATCACTCCTCAAGAACTTTCTATTCTCAATATCTTTAGAACTGATTTTCTATTTAGAAGTACTGTAAGCCTTCTTATGAGATTAATTGACAGAAGAATTCGCTAAATAAAAAAGCCCCGAATGCACTATAGGGGCTTCCCGAGATTATATAAGATCTTCAATAATTTTCAAAAACTCTTTTGTTCCGGTTTTATTTTCAGCAGAAAATGGTATAACTACACAAGACTCACTAGTCCCAAGCGTATCTTTTATAAGTTCTATATGCTCTTTAATTTCTCTTTCTTTTATCTTATCAAGTTTCGTAGCAATAATAATTGGTTCATAACCTGTACTTTCCACTATCCACGAAAACATCTCTATATCTTTTTTAGATGGCTCATGTCTTATATCAACTATCATGACTATCTCTTCTATCATAGTACTTGTTTTCAAGTACTTGTTGATCATTTTTGCCCAATTATTTTGTTCTGATACACTTGCTTTTGCGAAGCCATATCCAGGAAGATCTACAAGATAAAACTTTTTATTGACGAGATAGTAATTTATAGTTCTTGTCTTTCCAGGCGTAGATGAAGTGTGTGCATAGTTTTTCCTACCAGTCACCGCATTGATAAAAGATGACTTACCCACATTGGATCTACCCACAAGCACAAATTCTTTCATACTGCTGATAGGAATTTTCGAATTAAGCCCTATCACTTTATCAAGTTGTATATCATTTATCTTCATCTCAATAAATTATTGTCAAATGTAAAATTAAGTCTATCCATATCTCTAAAGCTCTTTATAGCTATATCTATAAGTTTATCAAGTAATTCTTTATACTTAATACCCATTGGCTCAAAAAGATAAAAAGAAAGTGATCCTGGTATAGGATTTATTTCATTGGCATAGACAGCATTCTCATCTTTATCAATTATAAAGTCTATCCTTGCTACTCCACTACATCCAAGATATTTAAATATTTTTAATGCATATTCTTTTATCTCTTTTGCTTTAGTCTCATCTATATCAGCTGGTATCTTTCTTTTAAGACTTGCCATGCCACTTTTTGATCCTATATTACCACCACTCTTTTCTCCAAGAGCTTTAGTCCCACCAAACTTTGTGCCAGAGAGCTTATTTTTTCCGCCTTTTCCACCGCTCATATATTTATCAGCAAATGATAATATCTCATCACTTCCAAATGGTTCTTCAAGTACACTTGTCATAGCATCAAATTTATCCCCAAGTACAGCACAATTTATCTCTCTCATATTTACAATTGCTTTCTCAACCAGAACTATATATGCAAATGAAAAAGCAAGGCTCATCGCATCTTTTAATCCGTCTCTATCTTTTGCTTTTTTTATACCTATGCTTGATCCAAGATTCACTGGCTTTACAATCATCGGATAGCCTATCTCTTTTTCAAGCATTTCTATCGTAACATCAATATTTTTAAAATCGTTTTTATCAATACGAACTGCCTTTATAACTGGTATCCCCATAGCTTTTACATATTCTTTCATGACAAACTTATCCATACTGATAGCTGCAGATAAGGTGTCTGGTCCAACTATTGGAAGATTTAATGTATGTAAGAAGCCCTGTAAGTTTCCATCTTCAACATTAGTTCCATGCACAATAGGAAATACCACATCTATTTCTATATTTATCTTATAGCCAAAAAAGCCTTTATCAACTTCACGTATAAATGTTCTATTTTTAATCTTTACAAATTCTATGTTTTTGCATTCATTAAGAAGTTTAGATATATCTCTATAATTCTTTGCATCTAAAAGTATTCCTTCAGTACTTGCATAAAAATCTCCTTCCTTATCCATATAGATAGGTATGACATTGTATTTATCCGTATCAAGATTTTCAATTGCTTGAAGTGCTGATATTACAGACACCTCATGTTCTGTGGATTTACCACCAAAAACTACTGCTACATTTAACTTCATAGATTTACCTCTTAATAATTATCACTCAAATCATTTTCAAGGAGTATTACTTTTTTGTCTCTACTTATGCCTTTTGCAAAAGCTATTGCTTCTTCTACTTTCAAGAAACAATATACTTTATCTTCAGTCATTTTTGCCTTAAATCCTCTTTCAAGTGACGACTTATTAGTATCGCCAACTATTAAAGCATAATCCACATACTTACCTGCATATTCAGCAAAGTTCTCATTTTCCATATCTTGTTTATCTGATAATTCAACCATACCTGGTGTAATTATAATCTTTATATAGTCATCAAATGAGTTCAAGACATCAACTGCATTTTTTACACCACTTGGATTGCTATTATATGCATCATCAATTATAAGATTATTTTTATCATAAGCAAGTAGCTTAAGTCTATGTGGCACTGCTTCTATCTTTTTAATCTCATTTCTTATGTCATCACTATCTACACCGAGAAGCATAGCATAAGAAATAGCCGCCACAAGATTTTTGACATTATAATTTCCAAGAAGTGTCGTCTCTATACGTATAGAAGGAATCTTTTTGTCTTGTGCTTTAAAAGTAAATGTTGTCCCAGAGCTTCCAAGTATTATATCAGTAGCATAAAAGTCGTTATTATCTTTTAATCCATAAAAATATATATAAAGCCCAGAATCTTTGTAATTCTCGGCATTTTTTCTGATAATTTCATTATCGCCATTAAGTAAAACTATCTTTTTATCTACTACGGCACTCTTCTTTACATTTTTAACCACGCTATCAACTAATTCAAATTTTGTTTTCAATACATTGTCAACACTCTTAAAGGTATCAAGATGCATATTGCCTACATCTGTTATAACTGCTCCATTTGGAAATACTATATCACATATTTCTTCTATATCATGAACTCTTCTTGCCCCCATCTCTGATATAAATATTTCATGGATATTTTTCAAATCCTTTTTTATAGTAATCGTATTGCCCATAGCCGTATTATAGCTTTCTGGTGTCATACAAGTATAATATTTTAAAGATAATAGCCTATAGAGATAATTCTTTACACTTGTCTTTCCAAAGCTTCCTGTCACGCCTATTGTATAAAGTCTATCATTCTTTTTGATTATATTCTTTGCTTCTATCGTGAATTTTTTTCTAAAGCTATTTTCTATAGGAAGTAATATTAGATATGCCAAAAATATTATTGCAGGAGAAAAAGCAAGTGCATACACTGCAAATTTAAGTCCATATTCACTTCTATATATATAAGTTGGTACTATCAATGGTGTAAATAATACTATGCATAAAAAAATGAGTCTAATTATCCTTTTTGTATATACCAATTTCTTTTTCTGCTTTCGTGGTAAATTTTCTATCAGTAATCCAAAAATTGAAATGATAACTACAAAATTGGCAGGAATAAATTTAAACTCATAATAAAGTACTAAAGACACCAGAAGTGATATATTGAAAGTAAAAGAAGCTAAATTCTTTTTGTACCAAAGTAACTGCTGATCAAGATTATAAGAATTAAGTTGGATTATATGAATTTGTCTTCGTATAGTAAGTAGTATAATTACTATACAAGCTATACAAAAATTATATATGTACATCAGTTGTATTATCCCAATCACTAAAGTTTGAAGTGGATTTATCAAATCTAAAGCTTATATCTCCAAGACTACCATTTCTATGTTTTGCAAAAGTAAGTGTTATCCTATCATCATTTTCTTCGCCTTGAGGTCTACTGAGAAACATAACTATATCTGCATCTTGCTCTATAGCTCCCGATTCTCTTAAATCTGAAAGTTGAGGCTTTTGATCCTTTCTACTTTCAACCTCACGGCTAAGTTGGGACAATGCTATGATAGGGACATCAAGGTCTTTTGCAAGTCCTTTTATATTTCTCGATATCTCTGCTATCTCTTCTTGTCTTGATGCAAATCCGTTTTTGCTGTTGCTACTATTTCTATAATTAGTCCCAGCATGCATAAGTTGAAGATAATCTATAAAGACTATATCAAGTCCCTCTCTCATCTTAATCTTTATGCATTTATTTCTAAGGTCAGGTATCGTGAGAAAGGAATCATCATTGATAAAAAGCTTTTTATTATATAGTCTTCTTGCAGCTTCTGTGAGATCATTCATACCTTCATCGCCAATCTTTCCAGATCTCATAGCAGTAAGTTGAACTCCACTTAAGTTTGCCAAGATTTTCTTTACGAGCTGTGAATCGGTCATCTCAAGTGAAAAAAAGGCTACGCTTGCATTGCTTTTTTCACAGATATTGTATGCAAGATTAAGTGCAAAAGTTGTCTTTCCCATACCTGGTCTTCCTGCCAAAACTATCATATCAGTCTTTTGGAATCCCGATGTCTTGCTATCAAGCTGGGCATATGATGTCTTTACTCCAGTTATACCACCAGGGGCTTTACTTGCAGTCTCTATATCATCAAAAATATTTCCTATAAGGCTATCAGCACGCACATAACTTTTATCAGCATTTGTAGTAATTAGTTTATAAAGATCATCTTGTGCAATATTGCATATTTCTTCTGCATTCTTTTCTCCTGCACGACATTCACTTATTACTGTAGATGATATTCTTATAGCCTCTCGCAAAATATATTTTTCTCTTATGATATGGCAATAAGACATCACATTGGTTGTGAGGACAATCTCTCTAAGCATATCCGCAAAGAATTCATCCGAAAGAGTACTCTCTGTGATTCCTTCTTTTTCGCGAGCCTTATCTCTTATTTTATTGACCTTTTCAGACATAAGGCGAGCTGTAGTTATAGCTTGGTCTCTGACAGTTATCTTATCTGTCTCAGTTCCTTCATTTCTAAGTTCTACAATACTTGCAAATATTGCCCTATATATAAAACTATAAAACATGTCATAACTAATAGTCGCTAAAACCTCATCCATCTTGCTATTGTCTTGTAAAAGACAAGCTATGACCGCTCTCTCTGCCTCTATGCTGTGTGGCATTTTTCTATCTGCAATTTCAAGTATATCATCATTCATTATGATTCTATAACCTCCAGTTTTAAAACTGCAACTATATCTTTATAAAGTCGCACTTTTACTTCATACTTACCGATATTTTTTATACTCTCATCAAGTAGTATTTCTTTTTTGTCTACTGCTATCTTGCTACTTTTTTCTATCACTTCTGCAATCTCTTTAGACGTGACTGAACCAAATGTCTTGCCATTTGCACCTGCTTTTATACCAAGCTTAAATATTTCTTTCTCAAGTATATCTTTATGTTCATTCGCAAGTCTTCTCATATTTTCATCTTTTTTCTCTTCATTTTTATTCTTAAGCTTTACATTATTGAGATTTTCGGGAGTCGCTGCAAGTGCCTGCCCTTTAGCTATAAGTACATTTCTTGCATATCCATCACTTACTTCTACGATCTCATCTTTCTTTCCAAGTTTTTTTATATTCTCAAGAAGTACTATTTTCATGAAATGTTTTCCTCCTCAATTTCATACTCATCAATTATGCCTTTTATCTTGTCTACAATCTCTGAAAAATCTTTGGCCTTTAACTCTGCACCTGCCGAATTCCTATGTCCCCCGCCTCCAATTTTTTCCATAAGAACTTGTACATTGACATCATCTATAGATCTACTTGATATCATATAATTTGCATTTTCTCTTGTGATTACAAAGCTTGCTTTTACATTTTTAATATTGATGAGCTCATTGGCGATTTCTGCCTTTGCCACAGATAATTCTATATTTTTATTGTCACTATCAAGTATAGCTATAGCATATTGACCTTTATAATACTCCGCTTTAGTTACAACATTATTTTTTACTTCCTCAAATTCTGCATCAACTCTCAATATTTTCCTTACACGGTCCGTATCAGCGCCTTTTTTTCTTAAAAATGCTGCTGCCTCAAATGTCTTCGCTGACGTCTGATAAGTAAAATACCTAGTGTCTATCATCATACCAGCAAGCATTGTATCTCCTTCAAGTGGTCGTACTTTTATCCTATCATCAAAGTAATTCATGACATCTGACACAAGTTCACAAGTCGAAGATGCACCAGCATCAATATATGATAATATCGCATCATTTATAGAATTTTGTCCCACTCTATGATGATCAAACACAACTATATCAAGATCTCTATCATACAGTCTCTTTTCATCAGATATTTTCTTTGTATTATGATCTACAATTATAAGTAATGTATCTCTGTCAGAGAAAGCAAGTGCCTCGTCACCACTTACAAACATATCTTTGTCGTAGATATCATTTTTCTCAAAGCGTTCTTTCATCTCTTCTACAGCTTTGGTAAGCGAATTCACAACTATATGTGCATCTTTTCCAAGTTGTCTTGTCATTATATATACACCGACGCTTGCTCCAAAAGAGTCAAAGTCTCCATTTTCATGCCCCATTATCAGTACTTTATCCTTAGTATCAAGTGTTTCCTTAAAAGAAGTAGCTTTTACTCTCGCTCTAACTCTCACATTAGTTGTAGCAGATGCTGACTTACCACCATAGAAAAATGTTTCCTGCCCTTTTTTCACTACAGCCTGATCTCCACCTCTTCCAAGCGCCATATCTATGGCAATCCTTGCAAGGTCGTGGTTACTCTCTACACTTTTTCCTTCATAACCTACACCTATTGATAGCGTAAGCGGTATATTGTCTTCACCAATTATATCTTTTGTCTGCTCAAGTATAGAAAATCTGTCTTTCATCATATCTTCTATCTCTTTTTTTGTAGTGATAAAAAAGTATTTATCTTTCTCAAGTTTCTTTAGAACACCAGAATTATATGATATATATCTTGTAAGCTTTCTATCAACCATTGCTATAAGCATAGATGCTTTAGAGTCTTCCATGCTTTCAGAAATCTCATAGTAATTATCTATATAGATGTAACCTGTCACCTGCTTATTGTCATCATAATCTTTTATCAAATTATAGTACTCAGTCTCATCAGACAAAAACATCATAATATATCTATCATCATTATTGAAGGCACTTACTTTCTCATCAACTTCAGAAATTTTAATAGTCCTGAGACGTGCCTTATACTTTTTGGCGTCGCAAGATAATACAAGGTCTACTTTTTCATCACCTATGCTATCCAACAATTCTTTGTTAATCTCAGGAAAGAAAAACTTGACATTTTTCTGCAATGCCATATCCTTTGATATGTCAAGAAACTTGTCATTGCCCCATAGTATGGTCCCTTCATCATCAATAATCGCATAAGGATAGTCTAACTTATCAAAATATAATCTTTGCTTTTTAGATATCTCTTCTGCAGCTTTCATCAGAGATGTACTTAAGTCACTGTATTTCGTTAGTCTCATATACAATAAAAAGATTATATATGGCAAAATGAACAAAGCCAGCGCAAAGCCTGCCGTCCTATTCATAAAATAGATAACTGCAACTGCCACAAGCAGATAGGCAGATAGTATTAACGGCCAATTTAAATATACATAAATATTGCCTTTTGAATTTTTCTTTTTCATAACTTATAATTTTAACACATTTTTTTAATAAATACTACTGAAAAATGCCACTATTTATCGTGATAAAAGTGAAGATAAAAGCAATATATTGATTTTAGTCCAAAAACCCATTATAATAGTAAAGGTTTGTCAAAACATATTAACAATATGGCTCCAAATGTAAATCAAAAAAATCCATATAAGACAAGAATTGGGGGTTGTACTTGTACAGTCTTTGTACCTTATGACTGCAACAACAATTGTCCTTTTTGCATCAATAAGAAGGAATATGCCGACACTTCCAATTTTAGTTTGGAAAAAATTATTGAAAGCATAAAAATTGTTGATTCTATCACGCCAGCATGTGACTTTGTATTTACAGGCGGGGAACCTTTTGCCAATCTCTCATCACTTGAAAAGATGCTTAATACTGTGCCTAATACTCATAAAATCTATATCAACACTACATTTCCAGTGCAGCCTAATATCACTGAAGATGAGACCATAGATTTTATAAGTGGCTATAAAGATAAAATTACTTGCATCAATATATCAAGGCATATGCATCCATATGTCGAAGAATCAAGCGATGAACTTGTAGCAAAAATCCCTACAAAAAAAAGAATTAACTGTGTACTATATAAGAATTACAATAGAGATGATAGACTTTATGATTTTGCAAAACGCTGGTGTAAATATCAAATCCCTATACAATTTAGATACGATTATACCGAAACTACACCAGAAAATCTCTACGAAGAAGAAAATGATTCTATACTTCAAGATCTAAAAAAGCATTTTACTTATATTGGGCTTGATGGTTGTAGGATGAGAAATGGATTTCATTTTAAGTACTTTGTAGATGAATATAAGAAATGGGAAAAGATGACCTATCACAAGACCCTTCCTTACTCTACCATAGAAGAAAAAGACGAAAAAACAGGCATTACTTACAATATATTATATGACATACTTATAAAGCAGACAGGTGAATTTCATTCGGATTGGGACAACACACCTCTTGATATTGAAAAATACAAAAAAGTAGTATACGAACCATACGATCTAAAATTTTTATATAAAAATGAAAAAGAATGGATTGAATAATCCATTCTTTTTTTATACACACTTTCTTTTATTAAAAAAACTCTTCTTCTAAATCAAGGCAAATAGCATGATAGATAGCTATATGCTCTTCTTGCACAAGGTATGTCTCTCTTATATGAACTATGATGTTGATATCTGCTACATCCTTAAGAGCTCCCCCTTCAAATCCCGTTAGGGCAATTACTTTCATACCTTTTGCCTTAGCAACAAGTGCTGCATACAATACATTTTTAGAATTTCCAGATGTTGATATGCAGAGAAGCACATCCCCAGCTTTTCCAAGACCAAGTACAGAATTGGCGTATACAAAGTTTCCATCTTTATCATTGGCAAAAGCTGTATTTAATCCTACAAGTGCTGTAAGGTCTATAGTTGGAAGACCTTGCTCAAGATTTTTCTTCATATCATTTAAAAGAGATTTAGTGTCATTTAAGTTATTTTTATCCATATAGTCATCTATAGACTCTTTAAGCTTCTCTTCAAATCTATCATCAATAGTTCTCTCTTTCTTAAATGCCTTCATAAGTTCGCCAGTTATATGCGACGAATCAGCACTACTTCCACCATTGCCACAGATAAGTAACTTTTTTCCTTCCTTATAACAATTGCTAATTGTCTTGCATGCCTCTTCAATATCTACTTTAATTGATGTAAGATTTGGTCTTCTGCTACATAGCTCTTCTATGTATCTCATATGGTCTCCTTTATAAAAGTATTAATATCTTCATATATCTCATAATTAGTTGGTAAAATTTCTTGCTTTTCTTTTTTCTTGTGGTATTCTACATACCCCTCTCCGCTCATTACAAAAATAGGTTTCACCCCATATCGCTCTCCCGCAACTATATCTATCCATTTATCACCTATCATATAGGATTTCTCTTTATCAATTATAGAAGGGCTGAATTCTTTTTTGTATATGCTTTCTCTACCATCCACATAGGATACTTTTTTGTCTATAAGATAATTGTCAATGTATTGCAATCTTCCATTTTTTAAGTCTTCTTCGCATTGAAGAAACATTCCTATTCCAGGCTTTCTACAGTCACATCTACCGATAAGATTTTTTCGTGCCTTTTCTGACATCACCCCGCTATTGTTAAATCCAGTTGTATGATGTGGGCAATAGTAAAACCCATCAATAAGATTATCTAATTTTTCTTGCAACAATTTATTACTATAGTGAGTATGCCATTCGTCAAAGCGTCCCTTTGCAATACCTGCCTGATTGGATATAACAATAAGTAGATATCCTTTCTCTTTTGCATAAGCTAGTGATTCCTTTACTCCTTCAATAGGTCTTATAAGTTTTAAGACTTCATCATATGGAAGTTTCTCGCTACCAAAAGCACCATCATCATAGCATATAGTGCCATCTCTATCTAAAAATAATATTTTTTGTCTTTTATACTCCATGAGCCTTATTAAACGTATCCACCTTTAGAAAGAATAAGTCTTAACTTTTTCCCTATGATATATGCGAAGACCATCTTTACTATATCACCTGGTATGAAAGGTATAACTCCAACTCCTAAGCCTTCAATAAATGTCATATTTAAAATATGTGAAAGCCATAAAGTTCCTACAATATATAAAACTATCGTCCCAATCACCATCCCAAGAAAACACATGAAACCACTCTTATAATTTCTTTCTATAATGCATCCTGCAATAATTGCCATAAAAATATACGCAATTATATATCCACCTGTAGGACCAAGAATTTTTCCTATTCCTCCAGAAAAGCCAGTGAAAACTGGTGCTCCAATAATACCAAGAAGCACATATATCATGGTACTTATCGTGCCATATGTAGCTCCAAGAATATAAAGTGTAAGGTATATTGCAAATGTTGATAAAGATATAGGCACAGGACTTATAGGAATTGTGATAGATATAGGAGAAAGGACTGAGATAACTGCCGCCATAAGTGCAGTTGTGATACTCTTTTTTAAATTAAAATTATTTTTCATTTTACAACTCGCTTTTATTGATTTTCTTGATTTTTATACTTTTCCAAACTTTCCGGTGTGCCAATATCTACAAAGTCAGCATCACTCACTACCCCTCCAATAACCTTGCCTTCATCTATCCATTTTGGTATCATCTCTTTTTCAAGTGATACTTTCACACCTTCTGGAATCTGCTTAATCAGATCTTTTTTCAATAAATATATACCACCATTGATATATAAATCATTATCAACTTTTTTGTTTTTGTCCACCTTTACTTTTTCATCAAACGAGAGTACTATCCTATCATCTTTTTTCTCAGTACTTTTCATAAGTGTTATCGTACCAAATCTATCTCTATTGTCACTCTCTTTACAAACAATGCTCATGTCAGCATCCAAGTTATCAAAATTCTCTTTCAAATCTTTTAAGTTTGCCTTAAACAAGGTGTCGCCATTCAATACATATACTGAATCATACTTAACTTGAGGCAGTGCATTTCTTATGGCCCCAGCTGTGCCAAGTGGCATAGTCTCTTTTGCATAGCATATATCTACTCCAAAAAAACATTTCTTGCCAAAAAATGCCTCTACTTCTTCACTCTTATATCCAGTCGAAAATATGACATTGGTAATTTTATATGATTTTAAATAATTAATAATGTTGACAAGAAAAGGAGTATTGCCTATCATAGTCATTGTTTTCTGTGTCTCACCTATGACGGATCTGAGCCTTGTCCCTTGCCCTCCGCAAAGTATTATCGCTTGCATCATTTGAAATCGTCCTTTATTATATCCCATGCCGCATCCATGGTGTATTTTCTATTGATCAATTTTTGTGTCTCTATAGATAAGTTCTTCAATTCATCAAAATCATCATATAATTTTAAAATCTCTCCAGCAAAGTCAGATGCATCATCTACAACTTTCATAAAAGAGCTTGCATCTATGATGCCTTCAGCTCCACACTCTGTAGTTATAATCGCTGCTCCATTGGCCATGGCTTCTATAATTTTACCTTTTATACCTGCTCCAAACCTAAGAGGAGCTACTACTATTCGTGTATTTTTATAAAGATTTATAAGCTCTTCATCCGATACAAAGCCCTTAAGTATATATCCACCTTCTTTGCAAATACTTTTCACTTCATCAGTAGGATTTGACCCAACTACTACAAGATTGATATCACTATTTCTTGCTTTTACTCTTGGCATGATGCTCTCATGAAGCCACTTTATAGCATCAACATTTGGATCATGAGAAAAGCCTCCGACAAAAAGTATATCTTTAGTCTTATCAAAATCTCTATACACTACATCTTTCTCATCAAACATATATGCATTGATAGCACGAACTCGTAGCGAATCGTCAACTTTCTTTATCTCTTCAACTTCTTTATATGAAGGATAATAGCTCATGTCAGCCTTGTATAAAAGTGAATACTCTATGCTTCTATAATACTTAAACTCATCAAGCACCCTGTCGTCACCCATCACATCATATTCTCTCTGTAATCGCAGATAGTGAAGATCGTGTCCATAATATATAATCTTGGCATACATATTTTGGCTGATAAAATCTATATACTTTATAGCTATATGCGGACGATTTAAAAATACAAAATCAAAATTCCGTTTATTATTATTTAAATATTCCCAAAGTCCTGCTTGAACATCATTGCCATGTATAACTTCAATGCCTGCTTCTTCAAGAGCATCCCCATAAGGAGAATTAAGCAAGAAATTATCGCCAAGGAATTTTACACTATAGCCTTTACTCTTAAATAGCATCATATACGAATACACAGTCTTTGATCCAGCGTCTTTATCCCAAGTAGGTACATAGTGGTCGATGAAAAGTATAGTCTTTTTATCTTGCGATCTCTCTCTTGCCCTAAAGAAATCTGGCGTATCGGTTTTCACCGACTGCTTCATAAGCTCTTCTTTCCATTTTTCTTTTAGTTTTTCACAATTAACATTTTGATATGATTTTATGCTTGTAGTATCGTTTTCGTTGGTACCATTACTTATACCTTCATAATGTGTGATGACAGACTTTGGATTATATACTACTTTATAACCATATTTTCTTACTTCAAATGCCAAATCAGAATCTTCACAATATGCCGGAGTGTATCTCTCATCAAATCCGCCAATTATATTCCATAGATTCTGGCGTATCATGATAGAAGCACCAGATATGTAATCTACTTCTCTAACATAATTATACTTAAAGTCATCAGGATCATCTCCTCGTCCATAATTACTGCCTGTCCCATCACTCCAGATGATGCCTCCAGCTTCTTGCAAAGTCCCATCAGCAAAAAGCATCTTTGACCCAACCATTCCTATAGATGTATTCTCATCAAGCAATCTTACGAGTGATGCAATCGTATCATCATGAACTTCAGTATCATTATTTAAGAAATAGATATACTCTCCTTTTGCAAGCTTCGCTGCTTTATTGCAATTTTTAAGGAATCCAAGATTTTCTTCATTTCTACTTACAACTACATTTTCTACATATTTAGATATATTTCTTGTAGTATCAGTTGACACATCATCAGCAATTATTACTTCATATGGTATAAGATTTGAATCTGTATGATTGACTATAGAATACAGACACTTATAAGTGTATCTTATCTGATTATAACAAGGTATGATGATAGATACTTTTGGTGTGTCACATTTTGGTAGGTCTACCTTTCCGCACTCAAAGTAAGCATCTCCAATCATAAAGTCTCCGACTATACGATTGCGTCCTTCCACTGTAAAATAAGTTTTTAACATCTTGAGCGGATGCCTAAATGTCCTATATATGTACTTTGCTATCTTACTTCTTACCGTTTCAGGTGGCAAAAATCTCTGTGAAAGTGATTTAAGCTTTCTTACTACCTTATACAAGAAAGCTTCTCTTCTATACAATATAGTATTGCTTTCAGTAAGTGCTTTTATCTGATCTTGAAGATTCTCTATTGTCTTTTCAAGATTATTGACATGTACATTGGTAAGTCTTATTATCTCATTTTGTTTATTAGTTTGATAATCAATTATATTGTTTTCACCTGTTATTCTCTCAAGCTGTGTCCTTACTCTCTCAAGCTCTGTCTTTACAAAATAAAGCTTGGAATAACTTGGATTTAATTCTTCATATTTCAAGACATCAAGATTATTGATATTTTCATGAACTCTTGATTGAAATTCATTTTCAGCTGCTTCATATCTTTCAGAATCCATAAAGCCTATATCAAAATTACGCACCATATCTCTAAAGGTATTGTATGAAAGATATTGTTTACATGCCTTCCAGAAATACTTGAGTATCCTATATCTTAAGAAATCAACTTCCGTAGTGTCATCTGAAATCCACTCGCTATCTATAATATAAAGTTTCCCTTTTGAGACAATTACATTTTGAAATGTACAATCAAGATTATAACATTCGAGAAGTCCACCAAACTTCCCTATGATTTTATACATATACTCTGTGATTACTTCTTTTTCTTTCTCACCTTTTTTGATACGGTCTATAATCACATCTGTAAGTGTATCGCCATCTATGTAAGGATATACGGCATAAGCTTTACCATCTTTTGATTCTTCTTTTCTTACATATTTGATAGGTTTAAGAATCGTTATAAGCTTATTTTGTATAAGATCTACATTTTCAACCATCTGGTCAACTTGACCATTTGCTTCATTATATACAGCTTTTTTTACCACTCTTTTCTCTTTTTTGTCGTTCATCAATATACTTGTGCGAAGTGCAAATTTCTTTGCACGATTCACATTGTATTTCGCATAAATGGTTTTAAAGCTATCTTTATCATCATCTTTTACATTGCTGTCAAAATACAGTATAAAAGAGCTGCAATACTCTTGAAACTTTCCAATAGATATAAGGTTTCTTGTCATAGCACTTTCATCTTCAAGTTTTGGAAGATAGGCATCACTATATATCCTAAGTGGAAACTTATACTCTGGCATTGGATAATACACACTAAGTTTTGAGTAAGGATATTCTTTTTTAACTCTTTTATCAAAATCTAATATTTCTTTATGAGAAAATGATAGTACTTCTTTCTCTACTTTGGCACCTGCTATAACATCAAATGCAAGAGTATTGTCAAATGCAATGACAACTTTCCCCTTATCACCAGTATAATTTGAGACAGCATATGTCATAATCTCATCAATACTTGTGCCCATAAGGCTACTTACTTTTTTTGTCACAGATGGCACCAGCACATAATCAAAAGTTATACCAATTAACTTATCACTCAAAGACCTTACATCATCATCTATAAAGTCTCTATACACACTTACATTTGATGGAAGGCTTAAGTAGCTTATAGTTTTTTCCATCTCTTTCGTCTCAAGAACTATAGACAGATGTCCTACACGACTTGCAAGTGGGAATATAAAATTATCATCCACATCACCTATAACAAGGATTTTGCTCTTTGTCTCATCTGATCCATCAATGCAATCAAAAGTCATCCAATCAAAAAGATTGATTGCATATTTTTGTTGAAGGTTTTTAAGATCTTGATTCACAACAATTAATTATACTATTTATCGCTATTTTTTACAACCGAATGACCGATCGGCAAAAAGCACAAAAGTATCACAAGTATAAAATTAACCCACGTATCCGTAAGGCTCATATATGACTGCAAAAATGAAAACAGCATATAGTAAGAGAAAAGTGCAAGTAATATCACTATATAATTATTTCTATAGTATGACTTTTTTTCAATACAATCATACACATAGTTCTCAAGGATTTCTCCTATATATCCTACAAATATCATAAGTATTAAAACCCCTACAATGCCAAAGTCTTGATATGCATCATAGATAAAAGTTTTAGTAGAAAGCTCTTCTTTTATCAAAAGCGAAGGAGCTCCAATAGCAAAAGGAAAAAATTTCTTAGCAAATGTAAGCGTAAAAAGTGGGGTAAAACCAAGTCTCCCAAATGTATGATGCGTTAAATTTTCAATCATATAATTTAGATTTTCATAATTATGTGCTACATACATATAAGGTTGAGTGACATATATAGGGAGGTTTTTGTCTTTCATCTCAAATATACCATTTAAGTACTCTACATCATGGGCACGATGTATAGTTATAAATACATAAAGTAAAAATAATATAACAATAGTTATAAGTACTATCATTTTTTTATAAAAAGCTACAGTTTTTAGCTTTGGTACTCCTTCATGCATAACTAAAGTAAACACACTCAAAATCATACTCATTATCAACTGCCCTCGTGAAAGCATAAGTGTTGATAGTATAAGCACATAGAAAAAAGAAATAATAATAAACACTACATTTTTTTTGTTTTTCAAAGACAAATAATTGGATATAGCTATTGATGGTATAAATATATATAATGTAGTCACATAGTGTATCATATGCACATGAAAAGTCGAATATGCATGGGGCGTATCTTTAGTAAAGACTGGTATAAATTTTAGTATCATCGCTTCTATAACAAATGATAAAAATGTGACAGCAATCAATGCCAGATTGATTATTGTGAGCTTATTATTATCTATAGTAGATACATCAATTCTTTTATCTATACCATCTACAAATCTTTCTTTTTGATTTTTTGCAAAAAATGACCCAAGATATAATGAGAAGTACGTAATATATATAACCAAAACTGTGAGAAGACTATAGTCGCTTGAAAGCTTGCTAAGTTTAAGTAACGAAATCCCATATCCTCCCAAAAATCCAAGCGCAAAGATTCCCTTTACATTTATTATCCTATGATTACTTTTCACTTCTTTTACATATAAAAATATAGCAAGGGATACTATAAGTCCACTTGCTATAACATTAAGCTTTAAATAATAAAGAATTGTCCCTAAAGCATATATTATTGTATATATTAATAGCATATTATTCTATATCGCTATCCGTCGCTTCTTCAATAGGCGGAGGTCCAAGTTCTTCGATAGAACCCTTTCTACCATAT
Source organism: Lachnospiraceae bacterium UBA3633 (assembly GCA_002374095.1). GTDB lineage: Bacteria > Bacillota > Clostridia > Lachnospirales > Lachnospiraceae > UBA3633. The sequence continues at coordinate 69,057 of DFKY01000015.1, read as the reverse complement.
GCATCAGCTGTCTCCTCGACAGGCACAATCCTTGCAATTGGCGTTTCAGCATTTATATAGCTAGGATCTACGCCCACATGAACTGTCGCCTTTATAGTATCCACACTACTTGCGATGCCTTTAGGTAATATCTCCGACATATTGACGGTAATCTCTGTGTTGCCAGTAAGACCTTCTATGTCAATTGGCACATCATAGACATACATATTTTGCACTACACTTTTTGGACCAATCAACATCACATTGCTTGGATTAAGTACTACATTTTCATACAAGAAGCCTTCCTGCACAGTACCCTCTATCACAGGATTAAGCTTTACACTGGACCTTGAATTAATTGTCACAGAATAATTTATATCTTCAGCACTAAATACATATCCTGCATTTGGAATAGGCGCTCCGTCTTTCCCAAAAAGTCTTATCTTCGCCACTCCAGAAAACATCTCTTCTTTATCATTCAGCGGGATTTCAATGCTTACACGATCTACATTGTCGACAGACACATCACTGCCAGATACATAGACAACATTTGGACTAAGTATTACACTTCCGACACTGTGTTCAAGCCCTACATCACCTCTTAAATCATATTGCACTTCAAATTCATTTCTTGATACATCATCAATTTCTACATGTAGGAATTGTGGCTCGGGCAACACATTGCTAATATAATCTTCTTTGTCACTTGAAACTGTGACATGTATAGGAAGAGAATTTGTAGACTCCAGATCTTTTAGATCTACATAGACTTTAAAATCATTTTGTCTTATCATCGTCTGTGAGTCTGACTTAACCATATATGTAACTTTAATGATTCTCGAATCTATCACCACATAAGTTTTATTTTGATTCAAGATATAACTTTCATTTTCTATAGATACTGGCACACTAACAAAACCACTTACCATCGGATTGATGGTATTAGTTATAAATGTCCATATTATAAACGCAATTCCTAAACTAAGCAACTTCAATGATAAATTTTCAGTTAACTTTTGCACTTCCGAACCAATTCCTCATCACATTTCTTACGCTTTTATTTCTCTTGTCTTCCATATCCTCTTGATCATATATCGAATCAATAAGAGTTTTTAATAATTCTTTTTCATCACTCATTACTGTGATAAAACCCTCTCGGCAAAGTGACACTCTACCTGTCTCTTCTGATACTACTACAGTGAGCGAATCAGAAACCTCTGATATGCCAAGTGCCGCTCTATGTCTTGTCCCTAAATCTTTTGGAATATTGGGGTTGTGTGAAAGTGGCAAGTAGCAAGTAGCTGCTTTTATAGTATCTCCAACCACAAGCACAGCCCCATCATGTAATGGTGTATTTTTCTCAAATATATTGATGAGAAGTTGCCTTGTCACTTCTCCATTGATCGCGATGCCTGTCCTTTCAACTTCTTCAAGAGAAAAGTTTTTCTCTATAACTATAAGTGCACCTGTCTTTACTTTGCCCATGGCAAAAGCTGCTTCCACTATCTCTTGGACGCTTTCTGCACTTATTTTTTTTGTCAATTTATTCAGATCTGGCAAAAATCTTGAAAAAACTTTCTGCCGCCCCAGATGTTCCAAGCCATTTCTTATATCATCCTGAAATATAATAATCATTGCAAAAACAGCAATATAAGATAATGTCTGTAATATATAAAGTATCACTCTAAACTTACAGAGCTGTGCGATAAGCACAAAAATGCCTATGATAACTATACCCCTTATCAGCACCCATGCTCTTGTATTTTTAACCCACATAAGTATCTTATATATAACAAATGTAATAATCAATATCTCCACTGCAGAAGATATCTTCTCAAGAACACTGAGTGTGGTAAAGACAGTAAAAAGGCTCTTCAATTTTTCAATTATGCTAATTAACATATATTTTACAACATAAATAGTATAATTTATTTTCGTATAAAATACAAGTGATTATTAGTCATTTCTATAGCTTAAATCTATATGAAATCTCTAATTTTTCTCTATCAATATTTCTTTCCACAAGACTATTATTAATTATTGATGATGAAAGTTCATCTATGTTTTTTAAGTCAAAATTGAAATTAGACAAATTGCCATACTTAATATATAACTCCCCATTGCTAATCTGTATATGGCATGTCACCATCTCATCTCCCGATAAATTTCTAAATATCTCATTGATAGTTACTTCTTCTATAAGCAGATTAACCATATTGACCTTATGCATATCAAGCTGCTTTTTTGCCATATACACCATGAGTTCACTTATAAACATATATAAATCAAAATCTTTTTTGCTTATTTCTTTTTCATATGAATCTATCTTTGATACAAAGCTCTTTGTCTTAATCTTTTTAGGATGGTCAAATATCTCTTCTGGTGTCCCCTCCTCATACACAATGCCTTCATCCATATAAAAAACTCTATTTGATACTTTTCTTGCAAATGCCATCTCGTGTGTCACTATCATCATTGTCAAGTTTTTAGAATGTAAATCTTTTATGATATTTGCTACTTCACTTACCATCATAGGGTCAAGTGCAGATGTAGGCTCATCAAATAATAAAATCTCTGGTTCCATAGCTACAGCTCTCATAATTGCAACTCGCTGTCTCTGTCCTCCCGATAATTCATGTGGATAACTATTCATTTTGTCTTTAAGCGAAAACCAATCAAGAAGATTTGAAGCTATGTCATATGCCTGAGCTTTTGTCTTATGCTTTATCTCTATCGGTGCCACCATGATATTTTCGAGCACACTCAAATTGTTGAAAAGATTAAATGATTGAAAAACCATCCCTATCTTTTTTCTCACATCAGTTATAGGATAATTTCTATCATAGATATTCTTTCCATTAAATATCACTTCTCCACTATCAGCATCCTCAAGTCTATTTATACATCTTAAAAGTGTCGACTTTCCTGTGCCACTTGGTCCAATAATTGATATGACATCATTTTTAAAAACCTTTGCATTTACATTTTTCAAAGGGCTGATGCTTTCATATGTTTTATTCAGATTTTTTATCTCAAGTATCATCTTTTCTTCCAATCCACCTTTAGCACAAAACGATTTAATATATAAGTAATCACAAATGCAAATATATAATACATAAGTGCCACAGTAATTATTGGCACAAATGGTTCAAATGTCCTGCTTCTTATTATATCGCTCATCTTAGTCAAATCCTGCACAGCTATATATCCTACTATTGCAGTTGATTTTATAAGAGATATAATTTCTCCTTTATATACTGGTATTGACGATACAAGACTTTGTGGAAATACAAATCTTAAAAAAGTGTGTATATATCCAAAGCCAAGTGCATATGAAGCTTCCCACTGTCCCACATCGATGCTTCGTATAGCACTCATCAATATTTCAGACACATATGCAGAAAAGTTTAATGTAAATGCAACTATTGCTATGTACTCAGCGGGAATAGCATTTGACTTAAAAATTATATAGTAAAATAATAGAAGTAAAACTACAATTGGCACACCTTGCAATACTGACACATAGATATCACATATTTTATTAACAATAGAGCCACTAACAAGCCTTAAGACACATATTGCAAAAGAGAGTATCGTTCCCAGTATTATAGAAGCAAAAGACATAAAAATGGTTGTTCTTAACCCTTTCAAGAACAATTCGTATCTATTTTCTTCCACAAAAGTAATGTAGATAGATTCTTTAATCTTGAAAATTAAATCCGAAAAGCTTTCTTTCTTATTATCATTTTTGGTATACAAAAACATCTGATTGGCTTTAATAGGATCCGAAAAATCTACGCTCTTCTTCCGCTCCTCCGTTATTGTATTCCCTCCACCTCCGATATCAAACATTCCTGATTTTATACCCGGAAGCATACCACTAAAATCTACAGCTCGTACATCTAATCCATATCTATACTTTTCACAAAATCTATACACAAGTTCCACATCAAAGCCTACAAAAGAATTATTATATACATAAGCATAAGGCGGATATGTAGCATCTATAGCAAACACAATAGTTCCATTTGTATCATCCAAGCTCTCAAAATCAAATGTTATGATATCTTCTTCGCCACCAAACCACCTGTCATCTATCTTTTTAAATTCATCATTTGCTTTTATCTCTGCCAGAAACTCATTGAACTGTGGTAATATCTTTTTGTTCTTTTCACTTCTTGCAAAAAATATTCCTGTCTCTGCATCTCGTAAAGAGTCCCCCACAAGCATAAGTGCATTATCTCTTTTTTTATTATAATCGTCTACAGCAAACTTCAATGCCATGCCATACTTCTCATTTCCAATTTCCACTGCATACATGGCATCACTATTTAGATTATAAGTTTTAATCTCCGCTTCTTTGAAAAGATTTCGTGCCAACTGCTCTGCTGACGAGCCTGTCAAGACCGCTATAGTCGACTTCGCTGCATCTTCTACTGATTCTATACTTTGACTTTTTTCTTTTCGGTTTTTAGAAAAATTAAAAAATATAATTGCTACAAAAAGTATAGCAATTATAGCTATAATTAGCATATCTGCAATTCTATTTTTCTTAAAACTTTTTTCCATAATTACTATACTGCTACTTTCTCCATCATATAAAGTTTAAGATCTTTATCAAAACTTGCCCTAAGTACAAAATTGAAAATATCTGGCATTAGACACATAAAGAAATCTGGCATTGGGAAGGAATTTTTATCTTTATTATCAAAGAAATGCTTTCCTGCTCCATCAATGAATGATGGAAATTTCTCGTATACATTAAGCTCTGTACCCTTGAGCAAGCTCTCTATATACTCTGCACATAAAGTATCTTCTTCTGTATCCCTTATGCAACTCCAACCCATAGTCACAAGCGATACCTCTTTCGGGTTCTTTTCTATAATATACTTTGATATAGCTTTTGCTGTCACGAAAGATCCACCTATAATGTCAGTTGCATTTTTAGCATTTACTATGCCTTTTACGCCAGATGAAGTAGAATGTATTATCGTCTTTCCTTTTAAATCGTAGCGCATCACAAGCTCTGCAGGACTATTGCCAAGGTCAAAACCATCTAAAGTAATCCCATCTCTTTCTCCAGCAATTATAAAATCGTTGTGTTCTTCTTTCAATTTCCTACAATACTCTATATCATCTGTAAGATATATTTTCTTTGCACCGCCATATAATGCGAAAGCTTCAAAAGTAAAGCACCTAAATACATCTATTATTACCGTAAGACCTATAGCTTCTCTTGCTCCGTCAAGCAGATGTAATATCTTTATGTCTCCACCAAAATTTTTATCGCTAAATCTATCCATACAACTACTCTTTCATTTTGTTTAGTAAAAATATAAAGTCATCATTTGATTCTGTCCTATCAAAAAGATCAAGTATAATCTCTATAGACTCTTCTTTTCTTTGGTCATTTACAAGTTTATGCACATAATTGGCTGCTTCAAGTTCTCTTTCTGTGAGCAATAAATCATCTTTTCTTGTGCCACTCTTTTGGATATCAATAGCAGGGAATATCCTACGTTCCTGTAATTTTCTATCAAGCACAAGTTCCATATTACCAGTGCCCTTAAACTCTTCGTAGATTACATCATCCATACGAGATCCAGTATCAACAAGTGCTGTAGCAAGTATAGTAAGAGAGCCTCCTTCTTTCATATTTCTTGCAGCACCAAAAAATTTCTTTGGCATATGAAGTGATGCCGGATCAAGTCCTCCTGATAAAGTTCTTCCGCTTGGAGCACATATAAGATTGTATGCCCGAGTAAGTCTTGTCAACGAATCAAGAAGTATAACTACATCTTCTTTTTGTTCCACAAGTCTTTTTGCTCTTTCCACCACCATCTCTGCAACTCTTCTATGTCTCTCTGGTGTCTCGTCAAAAGTAGAATATATGATATCCACATTTTCACCTTGTACTTCATCCTTCATATCTGTAACTTCTTCAGGTCTCTCATCAACAAGAAGAATGAGCAGATGCAGATTCCTATTGTATTTAAGTATAGACTTTGCAACTTGCTTAAGAAGTGTAGTCTTTCCAGCTTTTGGTGGTGAAACTATAAGACCTCTCTGTCCTTTTCCTATCGGAGATAATAAATCAATAACCCTCATCGCCATAGTTGACTTCTCACCATTTGCAAGAAGCTTTAATTTCTGATTTGGAAATACTGGTGTAAGCTTATCAAACTTTGGTCTATTGTGTATGCTTTCAGCATCTATCCCATTTATCTCAATGAGTTTTATAAGCGCTGGATACTTTTCGCCTTCATTTTGATGTTTCTTTATACCTGTAAGTATGTCACCATTTCGAAGATCATATTTTCTTATCTGATAACTTGATACATATACATCATTAATACCAGGGAGATAATTATCACTTCTTATGAAACCACATTTTGCTTCTTCCACAATCTCAAATATTCCAGTACAAATCTCTCCATTACCATCAATTATACTTGGCCTTTTATCGTCTTTTGCTGTGTCTTCTACAGTTTTAAGCAAAAGGTCTATCACCTCGCTTTTTGGCTTTCCACTTGCTTTAATTCCTTTTTCTTTTGCCATTTCACGAAGTTGATCCAAAGTTAATAATTCTAACTTTTCTCTCATAGTTATCTCCTTTAATATTTTTAGCTCTTACTTGTATTGAGTTTATTTTTACAATATGTTATAATCATACAGAAATGAATGAAAATAAAGAAAAAATGAGTATTCTTGAAATAATTCTTAGATTCCTACTTGGTTTTTTACTTCCATTTGTCCTAATCAATGGCATTATACTATACTTATTTATACAAGTTCCCAATATATCAATAATTGGCGAAGATTCTGACGAATACGAAGTGTCAAAGATAAAATTCAGAGTAGAGTCTATACTTCCCGTCACTAGTGTAAAGACTTTTCATGAAGATACAGAGATAGCATATACCAAGCTCAATGACATCTATACAATTGATGCTGAAGCTGTTGGTTCTTATCAAATCAATGCTTCTATCATAAATGGAGCGAAGTCACAAATCATAGCCACACTGGAAGCCAAAGACATAGCTCCTCCAGCGATAGACTTTGATAATGCAGTTATAACCAACAACATGCTTATATTTACTATATTTGATAATGAATCAGAAATCAATTACGATAGCATCTATGGTTTAGATGATGATGGCAATAGACTTTCACCTATATATATAGACAAATCTTCTGGCACTATCCAGTTTCAAGTAAATCCAGGAAAGCGAATCACGGTGCATGTAGAAGATGTTGAAGGCAATAGTATAGAAACTGCTTTTGTAGCAAATGAATAAAAATACGGGCGACAAAAATCGCCCGTTTTTATATTTTAAGCTTTTGGCCCTGCATTCTTTATAGCATCTGGCATATCTGGATATTTTTTATCAAAGTTCTCCTTAAACATCCTTGCAAGTTTTTTAGCTTGCTCATCATAAGCATTTTTATCAGCCCATGTGTCTTTAGGGTTTAAAATATCTGATGGACAATCTGCTATTTCTTTTGGTATGTCAAGATTAAATGTATCATCATGTATAAATTCTGTCTTCTCTATAGAACCATTAAGTGCTGCTGTAACCATAGCACGAGTGTATTTTAATTTCATACGACTTCCTACACCATATGGTCCACCTGTCCAACCTGTGTTGACAAGATAAACTTTTGTATTATATTTATCAAGTCTTTCTCCAAGCATCTCTGCATACTTTGATGCTGGAAGTGGCATGAAAGGTTCTCCAAAAAGTGTAGAGAATGTAGGTTGTGGTTCTGTAACGCCTCTCTCTGTACCAGCAAGTTTTGATGTAAAGCCTGTCACAAAATGATACATAGCTGCATTTTTATCAAGTCTTGATATAGGAGGAAGTACTCCAAATGCATCTGCAGTAAGGAATACGACAACTTTTGGTATACCACCAACTCCTGGTATCTGTGAATTAGATATATAATCAACTGGATATCCTACTCTTGTATTCTCTGTGATACTCTTATCTGAATAATCACATTTTCTTGTTTTCTCATCCATTATAACATTTTCTACAAGTGCACCAAATCTTATAGCATGATAAATCTCTGGTTCATTTTCTTCTTTCAAATCTATACACTTTGCATAGCATCCGCCTTCAAAGTTAAATACTCCCTTATCTGACCATCCATGCTCATCATCACCTATAAGCTTTCTCTTAGGGTCAGCAGAAAGTGTAGTCTTTCCTGTGCCAGAAAGGCCAAAAAATACTGCTGTCTCACCTGTAGCTGGATCCATATTGGAAGAGCAATGCATAGGAAGTATGTTCTCTTCAACTGGCATAATATAATTCATAATACTAAATACTGATTTCTTTATCTCTCCAGCATAAGCTGATCCTGCAATGATAGCAGTTGTATTTTCATAGTCTATCATTATGGCTGCTTCTGAATTGATACCAAGCGCTTTTGCATCAAGCTTTAGTCCTGGCGCAACCAAGATTGTCCAATCTGGATCGCCATAGTTTTTAAGTTCATTTTCATCTGGTCTCACAAGGAGTTGATGTATAAAAAGATTTTGACATGCGAGTTCATTGATAATTCTAAATTTTCTTCTATACTTTGTGTCAGCACCAGCATATCCATCAAACACATAGACATCTTTTCCATTTAAAAACTCTATGATCTGATCTCTGATTTTTTCAAATGTCTCTCTTGTAGTTGGTACGTTGACAGATCCCCATGCAATCTTATTATGTACACCATCTGAATCTACAATATACTTATCTTTAGGTGAACGCCCAGTGTACTTACCTGTCTTTACAAGAAGTGCTCCTGTCTCTGTGAGCTTTCCTTCTCCCTTTCTTATCGCATCTTCAACAAGTGCTGCTGGTTCAAGATTTCTGTAGACAACTTTTGCTTTAATCTCACTTAAAAAATCTCTCATAAAATCCTCCTTTTACATTATGATACTTTAGCTATAGCTTTTCCTGTATCATCTATAGTATAAGTTCCTACTGATGTAGTTATATTCATAGTCTGGCCTGCATTTGCTTTAGCAAGTGCTCCATCACCTTGTAAATAATATGACCCTGTTGACACATTGACCCATGTGTTGTAACGAAGCTCTCCTGTGGATGGGTCAAAATAGTATGTATTTCCATTGGACATCTGTCTCCATCCTGTAATCATGTATCCTTTAGAATCCACACAATAAAGTTTGCTATTTTCTTTTATCCACTCATTAACAGCTCTTGCTCCACTACTCTTTACAAAATACCATCCAGTAGAATCTTTAGCCCATGAGCCTGCTGTATCTCCGTTTTGAGTGGTTACTTGATTTTGTGTATTAGCTTGGTTAGTATTATAATTTTGTGCTGTACCTTGACCTTGATAGCCACTTACTGGCAACTGGTTACTTGCTGTAACCGGTGCATTGACTACACCAGATCCAGCACCACTATTATTTGTGTTAAATGATGTCTCATATCTTTCTGCATTTTGAGCTGCTGGTTCAAGAGATGCCACCTTAGCAAAATTCAGAAGTTTTTTAGTGTCTGTCCACTGGGCATTTTTTGTATTTAATACTACTGCTATAATCCTATTGCCATTATAGTCAAGCTCTGATGCTATAGTATATAATGCTTTACTTGTATATCCAAGTCTACTTGCTGATATTCCTTCATAATAATTAGCATCACCTTTTACAAGAATCTTGTTGCGAGTATTAAGTGTCTTTGCTGCTCTTCCTGATGTAGCTGGTAGGACATATTGACTTTGTTGAAGCATAAGCTTTAATGTAGGATTTGCTGTCGCTTTATCCATTATTATAGCCATATCATATGTTGTTGTCTTTTGGGCATCATTATTGAGTCCTGTCGGATTTGTAAATACTGTATTAAGACATCCCCAACTTTTTGCTGTCTGATTCATGATGTTGACAAACGCTTCTACACTTCCTGCCAAGTTTTCTGCCACAACGTTGGCTACGTCACAACATGATCCTACAAACATAGCTCCAAGTGCATCACGCACTTTTATCTTATCCCCCGCTTTTAATCCAGCAGTAGTTGCTCCTGATTCAAGACCCGCTATAGCAGAAGCTGAAACTGTGAGTTCTGCTTCCAAATCTTTATTGGCTACAAGTATTGCTGCTGTGACAAGATTTACAAGAGATGCTGGATGGAAAGTAGTGAAGCCACCTTTTGCATAATATATTTGTCTTGTAGTAGCATTAACTACTATTGCCCCTGATGCATTTATTGATGGCTTTGCTGCTTGTATATTATCATTTGCCTTATATACTATTTCATTTGATGCACTCACTGCTGCAGTTGATGCTTGCTGAGTCGTATTTGCTGTAGGTCCAGTAACTGCACTTGGAGTATTGGTATCAGTTATATTATTGGTACTCTTTTCTCTTGATGGACTCATGCTCTCATGACTTACTGTAGGTCCACCACTTGATACTGATTCACCACTACCTGTATTATAATTTACATAATTAGAAGCAAGAACACTTGTGTTGACTGTACTTGTCGTATCACCCGTGAGCTTTGAAGAAGGCGAGTAAAGTATGCTTGTTGTAGGCGCATGGTCATTTGCTCCATATGCTACAGGATTTTGACCATTTGATTGCTGATAATTAATTCCTTGTATCGGGGTAAGCCCTGTCAATGAAGAATTAGGTGCAAGCCCAGGACCAGTATATTGATTTTGTAGATACGCTGTACTTGCATTGGCGCTCATTGTCCTTCCGTCATTTGTACCAGGTGCGCTACCTATAACTACTGTATCAGCATAAGTAAAAGTTGAAAAAAGTAAGTTAAAAATAGTAAAAAGTGCTACTACCTTTTTTAGTTCTTTTTTATACATTTACATCTTCCTCCTTGCTTACTATTCGTTCTGTTTTTTCTTCTTCTATACCTGTAATCTCTGTAAAAAGTTTCATAAACTCTTTACCAGTTATTGTCTCTTTCTCTATTAAGTATTCTGCTATCTTATCAAGAGCTTCTCTATTTTCTCTAAGGAGTTTCTTTGCCTTTTCAAAAGCTTTCTTAAGCATCTCTTTTACTTCTTCGTCAACTGCTGTAGCGGTCTCATCACCGCAATTCATATCTACACCATTTTCAAGATACATACTCCTTGTTGTCGCAAGCCCCATAAGCCCGAACTTCTCACTCATACCATATTGAGTAACCATTGCTCTTGCAAGTTTTGTAGCTTCTTCTATATCATTAGCTGCACCAGTAGTGATAGTATCAAAAACCACATCTTCTGCTGCACGACCAGAAAGATAAACCACAAGTCTTTCTTCAAGTTCTTTTTTTGTATTTAGATATTTTTCTTCTTCTGGAGTCTGCAACACATACCCAAGCGCTCCCATAGTTCTTGGGACTATCGTAATCTTTTGTACAGGCTCTGTATGCTTTTGAAGTGCTGTCACAAGTGCATGCCCAACTTCATGGTAAGACACTATCTTTCTTTCTTCTTTAGATAATATCCTATCTTTCTTTTCTTTTCCCACAAGTACAACTTCTACTGCATCTTTCAAATCTTGCTGACTAACTTTTTCTCTTTTTGCTTTTGCGGCTGTTATCGCTGCTTCATTGATCATATTGGCGAGATCTGCTCCTACTGCACCTGATGTAGAAAGTGCTATCTCTTCAAAATCAACTGTGTCATCCAGCTTTACATCTTTTGCATGAACTTTCAATATATTTACACGACCTTTTAAGTCAGGTTTTTCTACTACTATTCTTCTATCAAAACGTCCTGGGCGAAGAAGTGCCTGATCAAGAATCTCTGGACGATTAGTTGCAGCCATAACCATGATGCCATTATTGATTTCAAATCCATCCATCTCTGACAAAAGTTGGTTAAGTGTCTGCTCTCTTTCACTATCAGCTCCAGATCCAGCTCTTGTATCACGTGATCTACCTATCGCATCTATCTCATCTATAAAAACTATGCAAGGTGCTGCTTGCTTTGCTTGCTTAAAGAGGTCTCTCACTCTTGATGCTCCCACACCAGCAAACATCTCTACAAAATCAGACCCTGTCATAGAGAAGAATGGCACTTTTGCCTCTCCTGCTACCGCCTTTGCGAGAAGCGTCTTTCCTGTTCCTGGAGGTCCAACAAGAAGTGCACCTTTAGGAAGCTTTGCACCTACATAAGTATATTTTTTAGGATTGTGTAAGAAATCTACGATTTCTTGAAGTGACTCTTTCGCTTCATCTTCACCAGCGACATCCTTAAATGTAACTCCTGTCTCCTTTTGCATATATCTTTTTGCCTTGCTTTGTCCTACTCCAAAGATGCCACCCATAGCTCCACCCATACCGGCTGACATACGTCTTGCAAACATACCTATAAGAAGCCAAAGTATAAGAAATGGCGCAAAGGATATAATTAAGTCCATCACGACACTTGCTTTTGCTCCTATAATCTCTATATCACCTTTAGCAAGTAGTTTGTCTACAAGATTATCATCTTGAACTTTTACTATATGATATATTTTATCCTGTGATGCGGTATAGTTCTTCATGAAATTATCAAGTTCTTCCTCTGTGTCTACATCTTGTAAATTGGCATCAAATGGCACACCTTTTTCATATGCATATATATCTTCAGCAGCTATTCGAACTCTATATATAGAACCATCTTCAACTTTTTCCATAAACTCTGAATAGCTTATCTCAAGTTGATTATTGCTCATGAGTCTTCCTGCGCCACCTGTAAAAAGTACAGAATATATAAATAAACTTGTAACTATAGCTATAAGTATTCCAAAAAGTGCTTGAGGTATACCGCCAGGATTACCTTTGCCACCATTATTCTTTTGTTTTTGTCTATTTCCATCCATCTCTAATCATCATTCTCCTTATACACATTATCCTAAAACTGAAATCATATTTTACTATTCATATTGTATCGTCATCCTATGTGGAGCACATATTATCATATCATTGTCTAAGTCTTTCCTGAGGTCACCATGTTTTACACATATCTCATCTGGGCAATTAGCTTCTATGCAACTTACTTTTTTATCTTTTATCTCTATCACATTATAATCGCCACTTTTATCGCCTATCACATAGGTGCCATTAACATTTATATCTATCTTGTGGCCGTTAACTTGTGTGATTCTTTTGCCATCTACATATACACTGATATTGCGACTGTCTTTCTTCAATATAAAAGTAGAAAATATATATGAAAGTATTGCAAATGCCACTATGGCTATTATAGAAATAATTTCAAGCATCTTTACTTTTTTTTCTGATATTTTTTCTCTTTTTCCTATCAGCATAATGATTCTATACTTTTAAGCAGACTTTTTCTTCTTCTTATCTTCTTTTATCTCAACGCTACTTATGTCGCCATCATATACATATTTTGGCTTTTCGCAAGCTGTTATACACTTGTCTGTAACTATTACTTCTTTTATTGATTGATCATCTGGAACTTCATACATCACATCTCGCATAATTTCTTCGACGATACCTCTAAGTCCCCTTGCACCTATATTTCTCTCCATTGCCTTTTTCGCTATAAGCTTAAGTGCCTCATCAGTAAATGTGAGTTTTACATTGTCATATTTTAAGAGCTTCTGATATTGTTTTATAAGTGCATTTTTAGGCTCTTTCATTATCTTTATGAGTGACTCTTCATCAAGCGACTCGAGTGTTGCGACGATGGGGAGACGACCTACAAGTTCTGGAATCAATCCATATTTTATAAGATCTTTTGTCTCACATTTTTTTATATATTCGTCATGCTTTATATCTTTTTTATCCAAAAGCTTTGCATTAAATCCTACTGATGATGTATTGATTCTACTCTCGATAATCTTATCAAGTCCATCAAACGCACCACCGCAAATAAATAATATATTTTTAGTATTTACACGGATGTATTCTTGTTGTGGATGCTTTCTTCCACCAGATGGAGGCACATTTGCATCAGTTCCTTCTATAATCTTGAGTAATGCTTGCTGCACTCCTTCACCAGAGACATCTCGTGTGATACTTACATTCTCACCCTTTTTTGTAATCTTATCTATCTCATCTATATATATAATCCCTATCTCTGTCCTTGCCACATCTCCATCTGCAGCTACAAGAAGTTTTAAAACTACATTTTCTACATCTTCACCTACATATCCAGCTTCTGTAAGAGTTGTAGCATCAGCTATTGCAAAAGGCACACCAAGAAACCTTGCCAAAGTCTCTGCCATATAAGTTTTCCCACTTCCTGTAGGACCTATAAAAAGAAGGTTGGACTTTTGTATGTCTACGTCTTGGTCTTTATTTTTTATTCTCTTATAATGATTATATACTGCTACTGCAAGACTTTTTTTTGCATCATCTTGACCTACAATGTATTGGTCAAGGTATGCTTTGATAAGTGTAGGTTTAAGTATTTCTATCTTATCTAAAATCTCATTTACATTTTCTCTTTTTTCAAAACCTTGATCATTTGACTTTTCTTCTTCAAGCAAATCAAGACACCACTCTACACACTCATCACATATAAAAGTGTCTTCTTTACTTGCTGCTATAAGTTTATGAACTTGACTTGCTGTCTTGCCACAAAATGAGCAAAAAGGTATCTTTGTTTCCATCTATTACATCCTTAACTATCTTTTATCTATAACTTTATCTATAAGTCCAAAATCTTTTGCTTCTTCTGGTGTCATCCAATTATCTCTATCAGTTGCTTTTACTATCGTATCATAATCTTGTCCAGTAAAATCTGAAAGTAAAGTATTCATTCTCTTTTTTATATCTATTATATGTTTTGCTGCTATCTCTATCTCTGTGGCCTGACCTTGTGCTCCTCCAAGTGGTTGATGTATAAGTATCTCAGAGTTAGGAAGTGCAAATCTCTTTCCTTTTGTACCACCAGCCAAGAGAAATGCTCCCATACTTGCTGCCATGCCCATACAGATTGTCTGCACATCACACTTTATATAATTCATAGTATCATATATAGCCATACCTGCTGATATTGAGCCACCTGGGCTATTGATATAAAGAGTTATATCTTTTGTAGGGTCTTCTGCTTCAAGAAGTAAAAGTTGAGCCATAACTATAGATGATAGATCATCTGTAACTTGATCTGCTATAAATATTATTCTCTCTTCAAGAAGTCTTGAAAATATGTCATAAGATCTCTCGCCTTTGCTTGTCTGCTTAATAACATATGGCATAGGTATATAATTTCTTTCGTTCATTTTATCTCCTCTCAAACATTTCACATGTTCACTTCACTATATTTATAAGCTTTATAAAGCTTTTCTTTATTTTATATTCGCATTATCATATAGAAAGTTAAGCACAGCTGGATAGAGCAAATCATCTTTAAGTCTCTTTCTATCTTCTTCATTGGCATATGACTTCTTGAATTTCTCTACATCCATACCATATGATTTTGCCATCGCTGTAAGTTCCTCGTCCACCATCTCATCATTTGCTTCGATGTGTTCAAGTTTTGCTATCTCATCCATCACAAGGCTATTTTTGATACTTTCCAAAGCTCTTGGTCTTAATTCTTTTCTATAGTCGTCTTCTGATTTATTGATCATCTCAAGATATCTCTTTAGATCTATACCCTGATATCTAAGTCTATCATCATAATTTCTAAGCATCTCTTCTACTTGAGCATCTACTGCTTCGTCCGCAAGATCTATAGTAGAATCTTTTACAACCATATCAAGTAACTTTCCTTTTGTATCCTCTTTCATTTGTTTCTCACGAAGTTCTTTAAGTTCTTTTCGTATGCTATCCTTGTAAGCATCAAGTGTATCAAACTCTGACACTTCACTTGCAAATTCATCATCTAACTTTGGTAGCTCTTTCTCTTTTACCTCGTGAATCTTCACTTTAAATAATGCTGCCTTACCTGCAAGAGTTTTTTCATTATACTTTTCAGGGAACGTAACGTGTACATCAACTTCTTCATCTCTACCCTTATCGACAAGTTGATCTTCAAAATTATCTATAAATGTATGGCTTCCAAGTGTAAGATCATAGTTATCAGACTTTCCTCCTGGAAATGCTTTTCCGTCTACATATCCATCAAATGCAATATTCAATATATCTCCCATCTTTGACTTTCTATCCACAGTCACAAGTCTTGCATTCTTTTCTCTTTCGCTGTCTATTCTCTTTTCTACATCTTCTTCACTTACAACTATATCAACTTTATCAATGCTAAGCCCTTTATACTTGCCAAGTTTTATTGGTGGTGCTATAGCTGTCTCTGCTTCATATATAAAAGGTTTATCAAAGCCAAATTGCACAATATTTATCTTTGGTTCAGACAAAATTCTTTCGCCAGTCTCTTTTACTTCTTTATAATAAGTATCATTGATACACACATTTATGGCATCTTCAAGAAATACATTTCTTCCGTAAACTTTATACGCCATCTCTTTTGTAACTTTTCCTTTTCTAAATCCTGGTGCAGAAAGTTTTCCTTTTTCTTTCTGATACACTTTGTCTTCCGCTTTCAGGAAATCGTCTGTGCCTATCTCGATAATAAATTTTGCTTTGTTAATTCCTATTTTTTCTACCTTACAACTCATTGCCATCACCTTTTCTAATTATATTTTTTTGCTTTATATTTTAATAGCAAAACAAACCACCGTCCCCAAATAGATATTTTAGAACGGTATTGATGCTAAATTATACCATAAAATAAGTAGTTTTCGCAAATATATACCTTTATTTTCTTAAAAATCCATATAAATAAGGGTGATGATTTCGCCCTTATCCTGCATAACCCTCTTCAAAAAGCTCTTCATAGTACTCTCTTTTATTTTTCATGGCTATTTTATCAGCTTCAGTAAGCTCATCTTTATTGGCATACCATGTCTTATACTCTACTCGACTTTCATAGCCATCAGAATCTGTCTCAATCCAATTCAAATCATAAGTATCCATCAATTTCTTATTATCAGCTAATCTAAAGTGAATATCAAAAACATAAGTGTTCTTTGCCACTTCATCACCATCAACTGGTACTGTGAAAGTTGCCACCGCCGACATATCATCAGCGCCTTCTTTTACATCAAGATACTTTATAAATCCTGTGGCATCTTGTACTCCCGTTATAGCATCCGCTTCCATATCGAAAGATCGAAGTGTAAGTTCTTCCGCCAAAACTTCTGTCATATACATTTCTTTTATTTTAAGTAAATCTTCTTCCGACTCATTTTTATCATAAGCAGCAAGATATGTTTTATAGAAGTTTTCTGTAAGAGTGACTACATCAAGATTATAATTTACTTGACTAGAGTTACTTCCATCTTGAGCACAGGCAGATAAAAATAATGTAAGTATAATAATTATGATAAATAAAATTTGGTTTTTAAGTATCTTCATCTTTATAATCCTCCTTAAAAAAATAGAACGATTATTATCGTTCTATATTATATCATAAATCTCACTATATATTAATGCCTACTTTTCTTTACTTTTGTCCTTTTTCTTGGCATTTGCAAGTGGTACGCAGGCTTCAGCTATATCACTTGGTTTAGCGTTTAATATTTTCACATAATTAGAAGGATCTATAACTTTACTTGAGACTTGTGGTCCCATGTCTACATACTCTGATACTTCTGTACTTGTGAATCCGTTTATTGTAAATCCTGGTCCTACAGCATTATATACTTTTGCTGGAAGTATATTAGTTCCTGGTGCATCACATGAATAAGTTAGATCGCTTGATATATCATCACCTATTATATTATTTAAATCGCCGTAGCCATAAATCCTATTCACAAGACTTCCGTCCCAAGTATTAACTTTTAACCCTATGCCTGGACCATTATATGCGTCCTCTTCGAAATTATACTCTATGACAAATTTTTCCGTTTCAGAATTTCCTTTTGCATAGATTGAATTGGCCATAGCCACAAATGCGAAAAGTATGAGCCCCAGTGTCTTCATTATATCTTTCATATCCTACCTCTCTCTCGTCTTATATATGACTTATAATTTTATTGACTTAACTTATAAGTCCATTGTATATTGAAAACTACTATTTGTTAAGTGGTAGGTTATAGGTAATTTGTGGCAAAGGTGTGGTATATTGCAACTTTTTCGCGCGAATAATATGCTATTTTATCCCCACCTCATCCGATATAGGAAGCGAAAATGCTACTCCATTTCCATTAGTGCCAAGCCCTACTTTATCGTATATAGCTTTCATGACTTTATCTTTTATATCTTTATGTACAGCAAGCATAACCAAATCCTTTTCAGGACTTATTGTTATCTTAAATGTCTCTTCGGCATTTTTATTGGCTGTGCCTCTTGCATGGATTATCGTGCCACCAGTTGCACCCATCTCTCTTGCTGCATCCATCACTTCTCCCGAAAAGCCTGCATTTACAATACAAAATATCATTTCAAACTTATTATCTGCCATATCAACCTCTACCTTATAAAGCTACTTTTATTGTTGCTCAAAAAATTAAAAAATGTAACACCCATGACACTTGATAAAGGGCATGTCCAGCACACACCTTTACCATCACGAAGTGTAGTAAACTTTTCCTTTAGACTCGTCATTATACTTTTTACTTTGTCTTCAGTAATGATACTAAATATCACTGCCTTAGATCCAATTTCATCAGTAAATACTGTCGCCTTTGTCGTGCCATTGCCTATAGCAACTAGTTGCATATTGGCGCCAAAACTTTCAATGAGATCAACATAAAAATCTGCCTTGCTTTTTCTCACAATTGTCACAAGCATCATTAGCTTTTTTGTTGATGTTAATTTTGTGTTATCCTTACTCATTCTTATCCTTCATTTTTTTACAACGCATATCATAACTATGCCTTTTTTTATTTTAATCTTTGCAAATGAATCTTTAAATTCATTACTTACGCCAAGAGGAAATCCATTTTTTAGTGTGATGTTTTTTACATCATACTTGGTACCTCTTATGTATTCAATTCTTGACCCGTCGCTCATAGAGAAGATAGAAATATATCTATCTTTAACTCGTTTTATTTTTACAAGCTTGTCTTTTGCCACTATGATTATGGCATCTTGTGAAAGTATCTGCCCTCTTGCACCATTTTCTGCTATATATTTTAAAAGGCTAAGATTGGCAATCTCGTGGTCAATCCTTTTTCCAAGTGCACATATTATATCAATATCCTTATATCCATTTCTCACTGCATACTTGATTGCCAGTCCCGTATCAGTATCATCTTTAACTTTCGGTACTGCTATGACAAAAGCTTTCCCTTTTGGTTCCGCCATTGAATCAAAATCACCAACCACAATGTCAACTTTTAATCCAAGCTTTTTGGCGTATATGTAGCCTTTGTCACAAGCAATGACTAAATCATAATGATTTTCTATCTTAACTTTTGAAAACTGTCCGCCAGATACAATTAAACATCTCATCACTTTTCCCATTTTTTCTTATAATGATTTATTGTTACTTTTATCTGCTTAACTGATATTAGGATAATAGAAAATACACATTCTATAAAAATATAGCTTCCATTGTATATGACTGTATAAAGTATTGGATTCCAACTTTCAGGTGCATACTCTCTAAAAAACACATAACCAGATATTGAGCTTGATATAAATCTAATTATGCAGGCTACTACAAAACCAATGATAAGCCCTTCATCCATATTTCTAAAAAAGCCTACTATTCCAAAAGAACTAAATGCAATTATATAGTCAAGAAGTAATTGTGCTGGATGTACAATATATGGATCTACTATAAGTTGAAGTAGTGCATAAGCAAAGCTCGCCATAAACCCAAGCCTTACGCCAAAAAAATATGATGGAAGTGATATTACAAGCATTGAAAAAAGTGTGATACTTCCGCCAAAAGGAAGATGTAAAATCTTCACAAAACTTAAAGCATAAGCAAGTGCTACAAATAAAGCAGATACGGCAAATTTTTTAATATAAGAATTCATTATAAAGTACTATACTTCAAAATATATTACTTGATCGTCATCAGCTCTCAAAATTCTATTCATAGATATTCTATCACGAAGTCTTTTTGCAAAGATTGCTCTAAATCCAAGTAGTTGTATAGATATAAGCGGTATCATAGCGACTAGTGCCACAACTCCAAAAGCAAGGCTAATCACCTCACTTTCACTTGCAACACTTGCACATGCCCCAATCATAAAAGGCAATATGAATGTCGATGTAAGCGGGCCACTTGCTACACCACCAGAATCAAAAGCTATTGCTGTATAGATAGGTGGTACAAAAAGTGAAAGTGCGAGTGATATAAAATATCCTGGTATAAGATAATACAATATAGAAAAACCATAGAGAATCCTAAAGATAGCAAGTGCTATGGCAAGTCCAACCCCAAGAGAAAGTGCTATAAGCATAGATCTCTTTGTCACAGTCCCACCTGTCACATCTTCTACTTGGGCTGTAAGCACATGTATGGCTGGCTCTGCAAGGACTACTGTCATACCAATTATAAAACATATCACAATCGAAAGCCTTGGATGCGCCATAACTATCTGTCCACCCATTGCATAGCCTATAGGAAGAAACCCAATAGATGCAGATGAAAGAAAGACGACAAGTCCTATAAAAGTAGTCATTATACCTATAACTATTTGTATCATCTTTCTGATTGGAAGTTTTATAATAAAAAAGTTAAGTATCAAAAAGAAAATAAATATAGATAAAAGTGCCCTGGCTACTCCCAAAGCATGCTCAATAATGACATTTAGTATCCCTTCGCTCAACACTCTGTCTATACTATAATCTGGTAATTTATAAATTATATCTCCTTTTGTAAGCATAAGGAAAAGTAATACCACTATGATTGGTCCTATAGAGCAAAGTGCTACAAAGCCAAATGAATTCTCATTACTATTCTTTCCACCAATTGTAGCAGCTATACCTACACCAAATGCCATCACAAAGGGCACTGTTATAGGACCTGTAGTTACTCCACCTGAATCAAACGCAAGTGACATAAGGTAATTTTTCCCAGTCTCGCAAAGTAGTGCAGCGAATGCAAATATCAGCATATAAAATAGCAAAAGTAACATTGATAACTTTTTATTAAAGATTACTTTTAAAAGTGATATAAGTAAAAATACTCCAACTCCAATCCCTACACTAAATATAAGAGCTGTACTATTAATTGCATCCCTAACTTGATCTGCAAGTACAGTAAGGTCTGGCTCTGCAATAGTCACAAGAAATCCCATAAAAAGTGCAACCAAAAGTATAAGTGATATCTTTTTTGTCTTTATAAGACCTGATCCAGCATAATCGCCCATAGGTGTCATAGAAAACTCTGCGCCTATATTAAAAAGAGTCATCCCTATGATAAGTGCAATTGAAGAAAAGAGATACACCACCTTTTCTTTATAGCTCAAAGTAAAAATAGGTGTAAGTGATAATAGGTACACTATTACAACTATTGGTAATATAGACGTTAGCGATTCTTTAAATTTTGACCATACAAATTTCATATTGTCTAAAACATAAACTTATCTTCAAAAAACTTTTTAAGCCCTTCTATTGGAATGCGGACTTGCTCCATGCTGTCCCTTTCTCTTACAGTCACTTGCTTATCATTTTCACTATCAAAATCATAAGTTATACAATATGGCGTTCCTATCTCATCTTCTCTACGATAGCGCTTACCTATAGTCCCTTTTTCATCAAAATCACACATATAGTATTTTGTAAGCTCTTCATAGATTTTCATAGCAGGCTCAGATAATTTCTTTGAAAGTGGAAGCACAGCTATCTTTATAGGAGCTATGACAGGATTAAAGTGCATAACTACTCTTGTGTCATTGTCTCCAACTTGCTCCTCATCATATGCAGCACAAAGAAATGCAAGCGTCACCCTATCAGCGCCAAGTGATGGTTCGATAACATAAGGTGTGTATTTTTCATTTGTCTCATCATCAAAATACTGAAGGTCTTCGCCTGAAACTTTCATATGTTGTGTGAGATCATAATCAGTCCTATCTGCAATTCCCCAAAGTTCACCCCATCCAAATGGAAATAAGAATTCTATGTCAGTAGTTGCTTTACTATAGAAAGAAAGCTCTTCTTTATCATGATCGCGAAGTCTTAAATATTCATCCTTAAGACCAAGATTGTGTAAGAAATCTATACAGTATTTTCTCCAATACTCAAACCACTCAAGATCTGTACCAGGTTTACAGAAAAACTCAAGTTCCATCTGTTCAAACTCTCTTATACGGAAGATGAAGTTACCTGGTGTGATTTCATTTCTAAAAGACTTACCAACTTGAGCTATACCAAAAGGAATCTTTCTACGACTTGTCCTTTGTACATTTTTAAAATTGACAAAGATTCCTTGTGCTGTCTCTGGTCTAAGATAGACTACATTTTTAGCATCTTCTGTGACGCCCTGAAATGTCTTAAACATCAAATTAAACTCTCTTATGCCAGTAAAATTGTGCTTGCCACAACTTGGGCATGGAACATTTTTCTCTTTAATCCAACTTTCCATCTCTTCATGAGACCAACCATCTATAGAGCTATTGAGTTCTATACCATTTTCTTTTGCAAAGTCTTCTATAATTTTATCAGCACGAAAACGTTGCTTACACTCTTTGCAATCCATAAGTGGATCTGAAAAAGAGCCAAGATGTCCTGAAGCAACCCAGACTTGTGGATTCATAAGGATTGCAGAATCAAGTCCCACATTATACTTTGACTCTTGAACGAATTTTTTTCTCCAAGCGTCCTTTACATTATTTTTTAGTTCTACTCCGAGATTTCCATAGTCCCACGAATTAGCAAGACCTCCATATATCTCTGATCCCGGAAATAAAAAACCTCTATTTTTGCATAGAGCTACTATCTTATCCATTGTGTAAAAGTCTTTCATACCCTTATATCCTTTCGTTATATTTTAGATTATTAGTACGACCTTATCTCATCATTATCGCCTGTGTCTTTTATAATATCTATAATTTTTAGCTCATAGCTTCCGCCATTATCAAGATCTACCTTTACTATATCACCTATTTCTTTATTGATAAGTGCTTTACCAAGCGGTGCTTCTATACTTACTTTTTTCTTTATAGAATCCGCCCTTATAGATGTAACCACCTTATATGTTTCTTCTTCCCAAGATACCTCATCGACACCTTCTTCTACAAATTTCACTTTTACAAAATTATCAAGATTTACTCCATTTGTAGAATTTGCTTCTATTATGGTAGCTTCTCGAAGCACTTTCTCAAGATATGCAATGCGTGAATTATTTTCACGATTCATCTTCCTTGCAGCATAGTATTCAAAATTTTCTGAAAGATCACCCTGAGCCCTTGCTGATTTTACATCTTCAAGAATTTTAGGTCTAAGGACTGATTTTCTTTCATTGATTTCTGCTTTTATCTTTTCTACATCTTCTTTTGTAAGCTTTTCACTTGCCATACTAATTACCTGCAAAGCCTCCTGTAGTTTTTGCTGCTTCTTGGGCTTTCATATACTCATCTATAAGTTTTAGTTCTTCAATTTTTACTTTTATTCTGTCATATAAGATATCATTAAAAAGTTTATTGTAGTGTACGCCATCCGCTTCTATGTATTCAAGACCTGCACAATCCATCATATCTATATAATATATATTAGGATAATCATTTGCTATCTTTCTAACCATATTGTCATAATCATATGAAGAAAACTGAAGTCCATTGGTAAAGTTTTGATTATATATCATATACGAATGCACAAATACAGTCTTTGATGTCTTTGTAGCAAGGTCAACCATATTTCTAAACTCATCTTCAAAATAATTCGGATGAGTATTTTTTCTATGGTCATTGACACTTATTGAAAATAAAATATACTTATGTATAGAGTAAAATGCATCTTGAAGTTTCTTTTGATTTTCTTCTATAGTAAAGCCTTCTTGAAAATATGGTATAAGTTGCATGTCTTTGCCATTCTCATCTTCATAGAAATTTTGTGCATAAGAATCTCCAGCCACTATAAGCTCTGTGCCCATAGGACTCTCTGTAAAAAGCCTATCATAACCGCCTGCAATTATTACATTTGAAGCAAAACAAAAACCATGTAATGCAAAAACCATTACAATCACTGATAGTGATATTACTATTTTTTTCATAAATATATTCCTTTGCTATATATTTATAGCCCTCTAAAGTTCTTTATATTATAGCACATTGGTCAGCAAAATGGTAGATACCAATCTTCGCATAAAAAAAAGCAGACAAAAGATTATGTCTGCTATATACTTATGGTTCTTGTATCAATTTGCTTTTATAGATTCATATACTAGCTATTTCTCACGATTTCCCCATTTCCAAGTAAATCAATCTGGCCACCAGCGCTACCACTATCACCTTCTTCCCACCATCTTATAAAATAAGTTTTATTTGCTACTGGATTTTCTATAGAAATATTGATAGTAGTGTTTTTAGGTACGACAAGATAATTGTTGGTATTGTCATAATTATATACAGTTGTTGTACTGCCAGCTTTTGACTCTCCTTTTATTTTTTGAAGAGCTCTCTTTTTACTTGTACTCCAAGTACTTATGTTATTTCCATTTGGAAATTCTTCACTCATAACTCTTATGCAGAAATTATTAGTACTGGTACTAATGGTAGGTGAAAGGCTTATATCAAATGAAAACTTTTTTGCATTATTATTAATAGCAATTAAAGGTAATCCACCATAGAAATGTGGATACGAAGTTACGCCTTGATGGTTCACATATTTTATTTTGCCATTTTTGAATTGGTCCAATGTATTCCAGTATAGTGCTCCGCCACTTACACTAGCTGTATTGGGTTTTACACTCGTTTTCGTTGTTGTGTTTTTAAGCTTAAACTTTGGCGTAAAACGCCAATTACGTCTAGGCCCAATAATACAATCTGAAGCTCCATTATATCTCCACCACATCCATCGTTCAGTTTTTCCTGTTAAATATAAGTTGGTATATTCTCCACCTATTTTATCTGCGGTCGCCACATCAGTCATGTAGTCTCTATATTCTTCGATTTCATTTTCATCATCTGCATGTGCATATATTACATCATGGCACTCTGGATACACATATACATTATAATCTTCATCACGCATGGCATGGGATATCATATATTCGCCGCCCCATATATACTCATCATATCCAGCATAATTGTTCCTCAGTTGATATTTGTTTGCAAAGGCAGCATTCATTGGCAATACATCCAACCAATTATTCTTAGCAACTGTACTTGAGATCGTATCTTCTGCAACAAGCCACGAGTTCTTGGTTCCACATCCATAATTACCAGCTCCATTGCCAATGCCTGTCATATCTACATAATTGGTATCTATTTTCTTTCCAGTTAAAGTTCCTGGCTGAATACCCATAAGAAATCTATCTCCGGTAAAGCCATTACCATAATTTTGATTTTGAGTTGATGTCTGCGATAATGTTAAGCTACAGTTATCATAATCATATTTGTTAACTAATACTTCAGGATTATTGTTTTTAAACACAAAACCTTTCATCTGGTCATAATAAGCTTCACCGAGTAGTGCTAGCTGTGTCATATTTTCAAGTTTCCACGGATTCAAATCATCAACTGACGCTATATTCCACGAGAATGTAGCCCATAAATTATTCAGATACGTTCCACCTTGAAATGTCTGTTTTTTAATAGTATTTGTTTTATTTCTCACGCTTTTAGGTTTGTACTTCGTATCAGCATTTACCGTAAATAGCATAGATACTTTTTCTGTAGTTTCACTATTTGCACTTTTTATGTATTGCGCTATAGCATTTGCAATTTTTGCATCTATTCCTGTATTAAATCCATCCAGCACTTTTTGAAAATCTGACCTCAATGAATCATATTCAGAATAGGAAATGAAAGCCGTGCCGTCATTATCTGATACTACGGCACTAAAAGTTTTACCAGCCAGCACTACTATCATGAACATTAGTATACTTTTTCTTATTATTTTTTTTATCATAATGCAGCCTTTCTAAAACTAATCATATTTATTTAAGCTCCAGTTATAACGCAATTACCAAGTTCGGCAATCTGACCACCTGCAATATCTGAACTATCAGCAAGCCAATACCGCAAAAAGTAAGTGGTTTGCTTTGATGGATTCATAATTGAAATAGACGTTAATTTGTCAAATGGTATTTGTAAATAATGATTAGATTCATCATACGAATAAGTTGTGCTTCCATATTCTCCAGAAATATTTGTCTCAAGATCATCAATCTCAGAAGCAGTCCAACTAGTTAAGTCATTACTATTTGGAAATTCTCCTTTTTTTACTTGTAAGCGCACATAATTATGGGTACCTGTAGATGCATCTGCAGTTATTTTAATGTCAAATCTTAATTTTTCGATAGTTTCTGAACCAAGTGAAACAAGTGGCAAGCCACCATAAAACCGAGGATAATATGTGTTCCCGTCCCAATCAGTAAATTTAAGTTTTGTATTTTTAAATTGGTCCAATGTATTCCAAATTAAAGTACCTCCTGTCACACTCGCAGTATTGGGTTTAACTTTTGTATTCGTTGTGGTGTTTTTTAATTTAAACTTTGGTGTAAAGCGCCATGTACGACGACCAGCTACAATAAAACCATCGCTCCATTGCGTCAAATCGTATGCGCCATCTTTATAATACGGCGCCCAGTATGCCCATTTCTCTGTCCTGTTAGAGATAAAGACATTGGTTTGTTTGCCCCCTATAGTTTTGTCGTCTTTATCAGCACTCGCATCTAACTTATCCATGTAATCTATATATTCTTCTAGTTCTTTTTCTTCTTTGGCATGAGCATAAATTACATCATGGCATTTGTTATATAGATAAATATTCTGATCTTCGTCACGTGTAGAGTGTGTGATATATGTTAAAGCTGAAATAGTATTTTCATCATACGTTGACGTTTGCCGCCATTCGTCAAAACCTTTGCCAGTACCCATCGCACTGGTCAATGGCAGCCCATCTAGCCATTTTTCTTTTACATCAGCTGGTTGAAGCGTGTCAGTAGTCCACCGCCATGCGGTGCTAAGTCGAAATCCACCATTATCTCCTTTTCCGACACCTGTTTTCGTTGTATACCGCGTGTTGATTTCTTTACCTGTAAAAAAACCAGGGGCGATACCCATCATATACCGTTCACCAGCAAGAGAGGTACCGAAATTTAAATTAGCGGTCGATTGAAAACTCATATTCAACCTACAATTGTCATAATTATATTTTGACTCCAGCAGTACATTATCATCATCACTAAAAACCCAACCCACCATTTGATCATAGTAACCACGACCTAACAAAGTAAATAATGTAAAATTATATGGATAATTTCCTGAGATTTTTTGATCAAACCCCATTGGCAAAAACGAATTTATATTTATACTATGGGCAGACCATAAAATATTTTCCATTACTCCGCCCTGAAAAGTCTGCTCATCAATTGTATTGTAACCATCTTCTACGCAAAGCGGGCGATTTTCAGAATCCTTATCATACTCAAATAAAAGACGCCCTTTTCTTTCTTTTAGAGGGATCCCCTTTAAATATTCTGTAATAGCGCCACTTATTTTTTCATCTATACTCGATGCATATCTATTCATGGTATCGCCAAACTCACTCTTCATTTTCTCAAAATCATTTTTTGTCAAAAAAGCGTTACCATCACTATCTCCTATAACACTCGCAAAGCTCTCTATATTCATGAGCACAACTAAAAATAAAGCAAGTAGCTTTTTCGCCATTTTTGTGCTCTTTTTCATAGTTTATTACTTACGACCTTCGTGCTCCCTGGTACCAACCTCCATGCCATTTGAAAAGTTAGGAGGATTTTGGTGGTTTCATAGGGGGGGACGAAACGTTGACAAAATCGTACGATTATTTTATAATATAGTATGATTTTAGGAGGCGCTATGAAGATAACAGCGACAGAACTTAAAAGCAATCTTGGTAAGTATTTACAGCTTGTAGAAAAAGAAGATGTCATCATAAACAAAAATGGCAAGACAATTGCCGTCTTGTCGAACCCAAACAAAGATCGATTGAGTATTTTAAATAGTCTTAAAGGGATTTTGCCAAATGACATTTCAGAAAACAATATCAGAAACGAAAGACTGTTAAACAAATGAGAATATATTTGGATACATGCATCATCATAGATTATTTAGCACTGAGAGAACCGTTTTTTGATGATGCAGAAAAAATTTTTCAATTAATTGCAAACAATAAAATATTTGCATATGTCAGTGCATCCTCAGTTACTGACATACATTACATTATAAAAAAATATATGCACGACGAGAAAAGTGCAAGAAATAAGATGATAGCATTGTTATCACTTGTAGACATCATAGATACTTTAGCATATAACGTAAAGACAACTTTTGACTCACCAATAAATGATTTTGAAGATGCTTTGATTGAAGAACTATCATATCAAACTAATCTTCAATACATCATCACACGAAATGCAAAGGATTTTAAGAACTCACGAATTGAAGTTGTGACTCCCAAAAAGTTTTTGACAATATGCAGAAATCAATTTCATATGTAAATAATAATATTTCTAATATATTTTTCTCAATTCACTAAGATTCCATGAGATAATTTGAAAAGCTATCTAAAGTTACAAAGTCATCTGCATTTTCTGGCACCCACAGTAGATAAAGTGATTCATTTTTTTCTATATTTGGCACCTCAATACTTACTTCCTTGTTAGTTTCTGTAGTCCAGTTATTGTAAGTGCCCGTCTCTCCAACGACCCTAAATTGAGTTGTTTTAGTCAACAGATTTGTCATGCTAAAAGGTTCTTTGCTTATGTACACTTTGACATTTTTCGTTCCGGATTTTGCGCCAAATTTCAATGTAAATTTAACTGTGCATTCGGCATCAAACTTCCCTAAAAACATTCCTTCATCAAGATAGTGTTCATCACCATTATTATCAAAATATCTTAACTGATGTGCCCTATACGCAGATACATTTTTACTTTTAGTTGTATTATTATATTCTACAGCTGTAAAATCAGGTTGATATAATACATATTTAAATTGATAAAGTGGATAATTTCTTGCAGTAGGTGAATAATTATACATCGACCCGTATGTCTGACCTCTCTGATGTATGT
This sequence comes from Lachnospiraceae bacterium UBA3633, assembly GCA_002374095.1. Lineage (GTDB taxonomy): Bacteria > Bacillota > Clostridia > Lachnospirales > Lachnospiraceae > UBA3633. The sequence continues at coordinate 39,966 of DFKY01000015.1, read as the reverse complement.
CCGCATAATATAGATTTGAATCCTCACCCTTTACAAATGAACCCCTAAATCCAAAGTATTGATTAAAGTCCGCCCGTACAACGACATTTCCAGCATAAATGCTATGATTCCCACTTGTATCTGCCCAATCCAAAACGTTGTTTTGCAAATCTAAGTTAGAAATTAACGCCCCCATAGTATTATAACCGCCATTATAATATTGTAGGTCACCCACAGTAGTATCAAACTTTTGATCTTCTCCCCATGCTAGATAATCTGCATCAGACCTACCACCATGATGACCGTTAATGTATAATCTATCTGATCGCCAGTCACCAGCATTTATAGTCCATTTTTGCGTTGTAGCATTTTTCGTCATAGAATTTGCACCACAGACAGCATAGCCGCACCAAAGAGCAGCACCATCGAGCTTAGCTCCACCATTCCGTTTCGTATTTGTCGTAATTTTTGTTTCATAATATCTAACTTGTTTTCCAATTCCTTTCGTTTTGACATCGAAAACATCAAAAGTAGTACTTCCTATTTTCCTTGTAGCTGACTTATCTTCAATTAAGCATAAGTCACCATTCTTTCCTTTTATATCATAATTTAGAACTATCATATATGTATTAAAAAAATTCACAGTCGTAGTCGGCGGGATTGTTTTATCTGTCGCAGGAAGCGGAACGTAACCAGCAATATTTTGTGATTGCATCGTATCTGGAGACCACATCACAGTACCAGCAATAGTTGCTGCGTCTTCACTATTGTCACTATATTTCATCTCTTGAGCAAAAGTTATATCTTTAGCATGAATTTCAGGAGTGCTCAGATTGTAATAATCAGAGCGTGGATCATTCCATAAACTATTGTTATAAAACATTCGTAGTGGAAATAAATATCCACATTTAGGGTCCAGTTTCATCTTTGTAATTTTTCCTACTCTCACACCCGCAAGATAACTCGCGATCGCCCCATCAATCTTATTATCAAGGGATGAGTTATAGCGGTCGAGTTGGTCCTGAAAGTCATTTTTCATCGAGTCGAACTCAGCTTTTGTGATAAATGCAGCGCCGTCGTTGTCTCCGACTACAGCGGCGAAACTCTCTATACTAAAAAGAAGCACTAATATTAGTGCTAATCCTCTCTTAATCAATCTACTTGCTTTATTCATGTAATGTTGTTACGACCTTCGGAGCACAGTACTTGTGCAATAGTTTGGTTGGTACATTGCTCGTTCACGCTAACTGCATATTGTACTAATGCAATTATCTTTTCTGTAAGCAAGAGCTGTTTGAGAGGTTCCGCAGGAAGCTTAGAACTTCTTATGACATAGGATTTTGCGTTAGGAGCAAAAAAGTCACCGGATAAGAGAGCGAGCATATTTAAGGGCTCGCAATGCACCCCAAGGGCACTTTGTCGCTCCGCTCGGGCGCTCGCCCCTACAATGCGAGCTCGAACGCTCCGCTTTTGTGCTCCTGCTTTTAGCAAAATACTAGGTCATTAGTAGTTCTGCTTCCGAGGACCAAGCTCGAAAAACAGCTCTTGCCTTACAAATATGCATATTTGCATTCAGCAATAGCGTAATCCGTCGAACGCTCCCAGGTACCAACCTCCAAGCCATCTAAAAAGATAGGGGGTTTTTGGCGATTTCATAGGGGGTCATAAAAAATGCGAATTTTGCATAAAAATAGCAGGTTTATAAACCTACTTTTTCAAGAACACTCAATTACCTACCTATCAAATTGCTAATCACTTTGAATCCATAGTATGGTGTCGGAAGGCACACTACCCCAAGTTTAATCAATTTTTCTATTGATTCTTGATCCCTTGTATTTGACATAAACGACATTATAAAGATTGGTTTCATCTTTTCTTTCAAAATCTCTTTAGTTCTACTAATTGCTTCTATCATATAATATATGCAGGGGTCATCAATATGGCGAAGCAAAGTATATCCGATGACTACCATATCTATATTATCTTGAAGCATTATACTCATAAGTGCATCAGAAAACTTTTCCGCATCATAAGAAAGCGTCACTGTCATATCCAAAGGATTGGTTATATGTGCATAATCGGGAAGCCTATCTACCAAGTATTTTGTCACTTCTAAATTAAAATCTGGAAATTCTACTTTAAAGTTTTCCGCAACTTCGCCGATAAGTGCCGCCTCTCCCCCAGAAAGATTAATTGATGCTATCCTATTGCCTCTTGGTAAATCATCATAATACGAAAGGCAAGAAAGGGTATATATGAACTCTTCCAAATCCTCACACCTTATGACACTATATTTTTTCATCAATTCATTGAACTCTTCATTTGAAAATGTCTCAACACTTCCTGTATGTCCTTTTGTAAGCATTCGCGTAATTTCATTCGTACCTGATTTGAGAATGGCTATTTTCTTTTTTTGTCTACTTGCATAAGAAATCGCCTCTTCAAAGCTTTTCAAGTCTTTTATCCCATCTATATAAAGTCCTATCACTTTTGTATTCTTATCATCAGCAAGATAGGTTATAAGATCTGTCATTTTCAAACCATTTGCATTTCCACACGAGATATTATATGAAAACTTCGTATACTGATTATCAATTAGCGATAATCCTATCATGCCACTTTGAGTTATTATTCCAATATTGCCTTTTCTGTCTCTCTCTTCTGACAAAAATGCAAATGCCTTTATCCCATCTATAAAATTGGCAAAACCTGCACAGTTAGGCCCAAGAATGGTTATATCAAGCTCTTCTGCAGTTTTTAGCATATCCTTCTCAAGTAATATATCTTCTTCTCGCCCCGTCTCACTATAGCCACTTGCAAATACTACTGCAGCCTTTACTCCTTTTCCCTTTCCCTCTTTTAAAATGTTTGTCACTATTTTTTTATTAACTGCAATGATAAGTAAATCTATGTCGCTATCTACATCCTTAAGATTATGATAACATTTCTTACCAAACAAAGTGTCTCTTTTAGGGTTTACATAAAAGACCCTACTATCATCATCAATCTCACTAACTAAATTTTTACACACTGCTCCACCAAAGCCCTCTGATTCGTTGGCACCAACTACTGCTATAGTTTTTGGATTAAATAGTTCCTTAAAATTCATACAAAGCCCCTTTTATACTTTATATATTTTTATCATCTTGCTATAGACTTCTTCTTTTCTAAACTTCATCTTTATAGCTTCTATAATATCTTCATCATCAAAAAGCAAGCTTCCTTTAATGTATTTTTTCAAAATTACAATATTCAAATTCTTCTGTATATCTATGTCTTTATATTTTTCAGCATCAGTTTCATCCAATCTATAATACTTTGAGTTTTCATTTTTGAACTTTTCATATTTATCAAAATACTTATCATTAAGTATTATGAAATCATCTGGCGAATTAATGGTGGGATTTAAAATGTCTTTGCCATCTGTATCTATTTTGACAATACATCCAGCTTCTCCACCTCTCATCTGCGAGCCATAAAAAGGATAAAATGAAGCACCATAATTTTTCTTATTTGCAGCATTTAATATGATTTCTCCTATACTTAGTGCTCCCTGCCCACCGACTCCAATTACAAATATTTCCCTAACCATTTATAAACTCTCCAATCTGATAAACTTTAGATAGTTTGTCGTTTATCATATTTACCGTATCTTTAGGTGTCATCTTATAATTTGTCGGGCAAGGTGATAATAACTCAACAAGATTAAACCCACCAACATTTACATATTTATTTAATGCAGTGCTTATATATTTTTTAGCGATGTCTATATTCTCTTTGTCAGTAAGTGCAGCTCGTGCCAGATATTTTATGCTAAATTTCCCTATAATATCTTCAATCTTAAATCCTTTTTCTTTATAATAATCATCAGCACTTGAATTTATACCATTTTCCCTACCACTATAAGCTACATCCACATATGTCGGAGCCACCTGCCCACCTGTCATAGAATATAGACCATTATTAATAACTATGGCAAAAACATCATCATTTCTTCTAGCCGCATGAACCATCTCTTCTATTCCTATAGAATACGCTGCCCCATCACCCATATATGATATAACCACATTTTCTCTTCTCATTTCTTTATAGCCTTTTGTCACATCCAAAACTCTTCCATGTGCACACATTATAGAATCATAATCGACATAATCTATAAGTAGTGAGCAGCATGCGACATCAAGGGCAAGTATCACTTTTTCTTTTAAATTTTTTTCTCTGATTATATCATCAAGTAACATCATAGCCGTCCTATGACCACAACCAGCACACAGCAAATCATACATACTATCTTATCTCCTCTATAAAATTCATCACATCCAATACAGTAGGGCAAGTCGACATACTACTAATTGAATAATACTCATATTTTTGTTTTGTAAAATATTCGACATCTCTTCTCATTTGTTTTAAAATATTTAATTCAACAACAACTATTTTTTTACATTTTTTCAAGTTCTCAAATGCTTTTTTGGGAAATGGGTATAAAGTTATAGGGACTATCAATCCTACTTTTATGCCCTTTGCTCGTGCTACTTTTACAACTTCTACACATATTCTTGCACAAATTGAAAATGCAACGAAAACGATTTCAGCATCTAAAGTATCGTACTCACTATATCTTTGTTCATTTTGCTCTATAAGCTCATATTTATTTTTAAGTGTTTCATCATAATTATGGTCATGATAATAAATATTTTGTACTAACTTTGGTTTACCTGTTTCATTGCCCTTCAATGTATATTCAAGTTTATCTATATCATTATTAACTCGTTCCAAAACTTCTACGTTTTCTTTTGTATGAGCTATGTCACTATCATAAGTAACAATTACTGGATTTCTGTACTTTTCAGAAAGTTCATATGCAACTTTTGGAAGATTCATACAATCTTTTGCACTACTTGCTGCAAGAACTATAGCTTGATAATCACCATTGCCGCCACCTTTTGTCATCTGATTATAATCACCTTGACTTCTTGGTATATCGCCAAGTCCTGCTCCTTCTCTCATCACATTCAATATAACACATGGTACAAAATCAGCAGCCATATACGATATTGCTTCTTGCATAAGTGAAAAACCACATCCCGAAGTTACAGTCAATGCTCTCGCACCTGCAATACTTGCCCCCATTATCATATTGGCTGCAGAAACTTCAGAGCTTGCATGGACAAATTTCACTCCAAATTCATCACCATATTTTTCAAAAAATTCATATACATCTGTAGATGGTGTTATAGGGTATCCAGCATAAAAGTCAACTCCTGCGGCTAATGCACCATATGCAAATGCTTCATTTCCATTTAATATTTTTTTCATAATGCCTTATCTTCCTATCTTGACAAAATTTTCTATGTATGCTACTATGTTCAATATTGATAAAATTATAGCAAATTTGAACACTAATGTCAAGGAGTATTTATGGCGAATTTCAAAGAAAAAATTAAGGAATTACAACTATCAGTTATGTTTGTTCCTTTTATAATTATCACAGGACTATCTATCATTCTTTTCACATACCCTGATAAGGCAAATGCGTTTTTTGATACAATCAATCCTTTTTTTAGAGACAAAATGGGTATCGTTTACCTATCTATCAATTTTTTTGTATTTATTTTTTCGTTTTATCTTGCCTTTTCCAAATACGGCAAAATCAAACTTGGCAAAAGTGATGAAAAGCCTCGATTTTCTTTTTGGGAATACGGAGCTATGATGTTTTGCTCAGGGCTCTCTGGAAGCATCATATACTATTCACTTACAGAATGGATATATTATATGAATGAACCATTTATACAAAGCTTTGATAACTCACATAATTTGTTTGTCAACTCATATAATATGGCACAAGCACATTCATTTTTCTTTTGGTCAAATTATTGGTTGTATCTTGTTCTTGCTGTATGTTTTGGTTTTATGATGCATACAAGAAAAATTTCCAAGCAAAAGTTTAGTGAGTCACTTAGGCCTCTCCTAAAGAATCACGTAGATGGTATAATAGGCAAGACCATAGACATATTTTCATTGATAGCTATTATTGCAGCGGTTACTTGCTCACTTTGTTTCTCTCCTCCTATAATAACAAATTGTCTACACAAACTTTTTGGTATCCCAAATAACACAACCACAACTATACTCTTACTTCTCACTATATTTGCAATATACAGCACTTCATTATACAATGGTCTTAATGGCATAAAAAATCTATCAAGTATATGTGTATATATATTTTTTGCATTTCTAATTTATGTTTTTCTTTTTGGCGGAGAGATACAATTTATACTTGAAAGTTCTTTCCAGCAGATGGGAGTTTTGCTAAATAATCTAATACCTCTCTTCACTTACATAGACCCTACTAAAAACTTTGACTTTGCACAAAATTACAATATTTTCTATGATGCTTACTGGATGACTTGGGCTATTGCCGTTCCTTTCTTTATCGGTATCATAAGCAAAGGTAGAACCATAAAGCAAACCATCCTTGAAGGTTATTTATTTGCAATTCCAGGTACACTCATTAGCTTTTTTATAATTCCAAATCACTTCATAGCAAAACAAATCAGTGGTTCTCTTGACTTACTTGGTCAATACGCTCAAGGTGTAAATCTATATGAAATAGTAGGCAATGCTATCAGTTCTCTTCCTTTAGCACCAATAGCTTTAATACTCGTATCTTTATCCATGATACTATTTTCCGCTACAAGCTATGACTCCATATCTCTTACCTGCTCTTTCTATTCATATAAAAATTTAAAAGCTGATCAATCACCAAGTAAGATGGTAAAGCAATTTTGGGCCACTCTTCTTGTACTCCTTCCAGTTGCCATTACATTTTCCAACACAAGCTACAACAACATTCAAAATCTTGCTATAATAGCAGGTTTTCCGGCAGCTATTATAATAGTTCTTGTAATCATATCCACCATGATAGACCTAAATGCATATCTAAAAGAAAATGGCGTATAATCAACGAAAATAGCTACTCAATTGAAAAAATGATGCTTCTATAGTATAATTATTTTATGCAGATATTTCATAAAAATTGCATTATTTTTTGCAATATTGTGTTTTGTTTGTCACTAATTTCATGTAAAAATAACTTTTATCAAGTGAGCCTTGATAAAGATCTAGTTTCTATACCTATTGCTACTCTTGGTACTGATTTTACTTTAAACTTAAACAATATTCCAAAAACAGACTCCAAAACTATTATTCCTGCTCCTTTGAAGGAAGGTATAGATCATAGAATTGTTGTCAACATACAATCAAAGCTTATGTCACTTGGTTATATGGCCGAAGACAAACCTACTACTTATTATGGAGACACTACAAAAGACGCCATAAAAAGCTTTGAAAGAGAGCTTGGATTAAAAGAAGATGGCATCTGTGATTTGAATATTTATGATGCCCTTATGTCATCAAATGCTCCTTACTATAAAGCAAGAAGATGTTATAGTGGCAATGACATACGACTCTTACAGCAACAACTATATGAACTTGGATACATAATATATGAAGAAGATGTCAATGGCTACTTTGGTTTAAGAACAGAAAATGCCGTAAGAGAGATGCAAAAGAGAAATCTACTCTCTCCTACTGGTATCATTGATATTGAGACATACAATTGTCTTTACAATGAAAATGCAATACCACACACGATTACTGATAAAGAAACTCCAGATATAATATTAAAATATCAGCTGCGACTAAAAGAGCTTGGATACTACTACTACGAATGTGATGGCATCTATAATGATTTATTTAAAGTTGCTGTAAGGACGTATCAACAACTCAATTCACAACAAGTTGATGGATATATAAATCCATCTACCAAACTTTCACTTGACTCAAAATATGCTAAACCTTTTCAAGTATTTCTTGGCAATAATAATCTTATAGTAAAAAATATACAGGCACGACTTGTGGCACTCAAATACCTTGAAAAACAAATCGCTACAGGCTACTATGGTGAATACACAGCTCAAGCAATAGCATTATTTCAAAAGAGCAACAATCTTCCTGTGACAGGGTCAGTAGACGCCGCTACCTATCTTATGCTTAATAGCCATAGTGCAGTGTCATCCTCAGATGGCCCAATCAATAGCCCTACACAATTTCTGCTTGATACAAATGAGATAAAAGAAAAGCTCATGCAAGCACAAAATATCGGAAGTGTCGATGACTTACTTAGAACCAGCAAGCTTAAGCTCGGAGCAAAATATATCTGGGGAGCACATGGTCCCAATACTTTCGACTGCTCAGGCTTTGTGTATTGGTGTCTAAACCAAGTAGGTGTAAATGTCAACTACATGACTACATACAACTGGAGGTTTTGTACTCAATTTGACAAGATAGAGAAATTTGATGATCTAATACCTGGCGATCTAATCGTTATAAATGGTCACATGGGTATAGTTGCCGAAAATGAGACGGTTGTTGATGCCTCTGCTTCCAACGGAAAGGTTGTACACAGAGATCTTGATAGCTGGTGGAGAGATAGATTTATAATAGGCTTTAGAATATTAAAAGAAAAAAAATCAGTATCGGAGGAGACTTAACTATGGCTGAACAAAAAATTCTTATCTGTGATGATGATTTTGACATCACAGAAACAACATCTATATTTTTAAGAAATGCGGGATACAAAGTATTTAAGTGTTATAACGGCAAAGAAGCTCTTGCATGCCTCAAGAAAAATCACATTGATTTAGTTATAATGGATATCATGATGCCAGGTGAAAATGGATTAACAGTCGTATCTCGTATAAGAGAGACAAGTGACATCCCTATCATCTTCTTAAGTGCAAAGTCAGAAGTATATGATAAAGTAACCGGTCTTGACACTGGTGCTGATGATTATATGACAAAGCCTTTTGCAAAGGAAGAGCTTATCTCTCGTATAAAAGCTATATTGAAAAGAAGTTCTATGGTTGAAACTAGCACAAGCAAAAATCAATATGAGGTTGGCAATCTCAAACTCGACTATAATGCTAAAACTGTCACATTAAATGGTAAAGATGTCAAGCTCACTCCTATAGAATATAAGATTCTCGCATTTTTTATGAAGAACACCGGGAAAGTTCTCTCATCAAATGATATATATAAAGAGGTGTGGGAAGATAAGGAAGCATATAACATAGAAAACACTATTGCTGTGCACATAAGACACATAAGAGAAAAAATTGAAGAAAATACAAAAGATCCAAAATTCATAAAAGTCGTATGGGGTATCGGATACAAGATGGAGGCATTTTAAGCATGGTAAGGTTTATAACTTTATTTGTCAATATAATTGCAGCAATTATTGCTATCACTACATTTTCAATGATTCAAATTGAGTTTTCTCAAAGTGACATAAATTCAATTATGTCTTCTACATCATTTGAGACAACTGAAGAGTTTTACAATATTGTAAGTGACCGAATTGATGAATCTTTTTCACTCATCAATCTAAAAAAAGCTTTTGAAGCCAACAATAGACTAAGCTATGATGCTCTTGTTGCAGAATCAGTCGATAAAGAGAATGGCATCAAAAAATGGACCATCAACGACTGCTTAAATGAAGCAAAGTTGCACGGACTTACAATTGACGAAAACTACAATGTAGTGCTGACAGAAAATGCAAGTACTATACCTTTTTCACGAAATACTCTATATAACTTTATGCTAAAACTATATCCATCAAATATCAGAGTTGGCGCTCAAAGTGAAGAAGACTTCTTGACTGAATTTATGGAATCTCTCGCCAAGTATCATAAGGCTAATCGATATCTATCTAAAGATTTAACAAACTTCCACTACATTGCCGATTTTGAAGATGAGTATAGTGAAAAAAATGCAACTTACAAAAATACCGAGTTGACAGAAAAAAATATACTTAGTTCTCCTCTCTTTATATACTTATCAAGTAAAGAAAATATAGTAAGTTCAAGTATAAATGCTGTAAATCTTCAGACACTAACTAATCTTGAGAGCATTAATCCTCACCCTGATATGGATTTTAATGTATACTATGCTATAGACAATACTTATCCTATAAATGACGATTTTCAAGTGGCATATCTCAATTATACCAGGATAAAAAATAGATGCGCTTCACTTATAACATATACTATACTTTTTGCATTTCTCTTTATACTGACACTTATAGTGAATATGTATCTCACACTTAAACTCAAGAAAAATGTAGACGATAATAAATCTATACTTTCATCAACCCCAACTGAAATCTACATATTTCTATATATTTTTGCTGTAGCTATAGCAATATTTATCGCACGTAAAGTTTCATCTCCTGCGTCAAATTTAAGATATAATTTTACCAACGCAGCAGCAAATTTTTACATATTAGCTATATACATACCTACCATTATATTGAGTAATATTCTTGCTACAAAATATGCTGATGATGCTCTATCACTTTCTGCTATAAAGGCAATGGAGGAAAATGCTCAAAGAAATGACAATACTATCAATCCAAAAACACTATTTTTAGGAACCTTTATACCTGTGATATCATTTATAGCGACATCAATATACCTTATACACAACTTTTCGCTTACAAATGATCCTAAAATCCTTGCTATTGCATTTTTTATATTTATAGCAACATTAAGCTTCTCAATCTATATACTTTACTTATATAAAGCATTCAACAAAGCTATAGAAGTTGAAGCACGTTCCAATGAGATGCGTACAACCCTCATAACCAATGTCACTCATGACATAAAAACGCCTCTCACTTCCATTCTTAACTATGCAGAAATAATTACCGATGAAATCCAAAATCCTGCAGAAGATTCTAAAGAGAGACTTACTGAATATTCCAATGCACTTATCAATAAATCCAATAGATTAAACGATCTTATAAACGATCTTATTTTTGAAAGCAAAATTAGTTCTGGTAATATCGAGCTTGATATACAAAAAATCAATCTCAATGCTTTCATAAATCAATGCATTGTAGAATTTGAAGATAAGTTAAGTGAAAAAGGCCTAAAGATAGTATATGATGATTTTGGCTCACAAGTAAATATCGCTGCAGATAGTGCACAGCTATATAGAGTTTTCCAAAATCTCATATCAAATATTTATAAATATGCTTTAGAAAACTCACGAGTTTATGTCGAATTAAAAGCAACTAAAAGAAAAGTGAAAATCACTATTAAAAACATACAGAAAGAAAAGCTTGAAGTTGATACAAGCACATTAAAAAATAGATTCGTGCGTGGAAGCAAATCAAGAAGTACTGAAGGCTTTGGTTTAGGGCTTTCTATAACTGATAGTCTCATAAATGCAATGAATGGAACTTTCGAAATCAAGAGTGTAAAAGACCAATTTACCACAATCATAACTTTCCTTCTCTATGAAGAGTAAAAAAACTATTAAAAAACTTATATGTCTACTGATTTTAGCTACATATTCATTGTCTGCTTTCTTAAGCACAGCATATGCAGAAAACATAGTTTTTCCATACTACAACGAAAGCTTAGAGTCTAATGCAGCATTAGTAATGGATGCCAATTCATCAGTAATCCTTTATGACAAGAACTCAAACGAACGACTATATCCTGCATCTCTCACTAAAATAATGACAGCCATTGTCGTACTTGATTATGTTGGTGATGGCTATGACAATATGGTCAATTTTTCTTACAATGCGGTCACTCAAGATATAGATAAGACATCTGTCACCATAAGTGCTACTGCAGGAGATCAACTTTCAGTAAAAGATTGTCTCTATTCAATGCTTCTTGCCTCTGCCAATGATGCAGCAAATGCGCTTGCAGAATATGTGGCTGGATCTATAAAAGACTTTGCACTTCTCATGAATGAAAGAGCTGCAAGTATCGGTTGTAGTGACACGCATTTCATCAATCCATCAGGTCTACACAACGATAATCAATATACTACTGCTTCTGATATGGCAAAAATCATACAGCATGCCATGACATACCCTATGTTTATGCAGATATCATCATCTGTATCCTATAGACATGCTCCTATAAGAAGATTTAAGGATCCTGAAAATTCCAACAACTTGATACTCAATACCAATAGCATCATGGTTCCTGGTAGCGGATACTACTACAATGGTATAACTGCAGGTAAAACCGGTCATACCACCCTTGCAGGCTATAACCTTGCAGCAAGTGCAAGAAAAAATGATATGCACCTAATATGTATAGTGCTTGGTGCAAAAAATGACAAAATGAGATATATTGAAGCAAAATCATTATTTGATTTTTACTTCAACAACTACCACTCACTACTAATTAAAGATATAGATCCCCGTTTTAATGGTGATTTAAGCTCCATAGCTATAGATGATGTCAATCTTGTAGAGACATTGAATATAACCTGTGATGATACTTCTCACATTACCTTGCCAAATGGTGTAGAATATGATAAAGTAACATCTAAAATCAGCTATCAAGTTGAAGATATTTACGATAAATATGCGATAGGTACTGTATATTATTATCTTGACAATGTGATAGTAGGTAAATGCAATATTGAAGGCAAAAACATGGAATCATCAGGAACTATATTTACAAGCATTCTAGACCTTACAGCGCAGCAAGATAGTGATGAGACAGCATATAGTAGTCAAGTCAAAAATCAAGCTGAACACAATTCTTTAATATATAGAAACGAAAAAGGCAATTTAGTTGTGTCCGAGACATTATTATATCTAATAAGTATCTTGCTTATTATCATCTTCGTCATAGCACTCATATTTTTCATATACACTAGAATACTTACAAATTCAAATATTCCTATACAGAAAATATTCTTTAGGTTTAGACGCAGATTTCGACGATAGGTCCTTGTACCTCAGAAGGATAGAGGGTCCGCCTCCTAAGCGGAATGCCGGCGGTTCGACTCCGCCCAAGGACGCAAAAAAACACTGGCCTCAAAGCCAGTGTTTTTACATGTTTCTAAGTCCTTTCGGATAATGATTTTTAAGAACTCTTCCAACTCCTTTTGCAAGTCCCATACCGAGATTTTTATAAGTAACTTTATAATAAGAATTTTTAAGCTCAACTGACGTGACAATTTCTTCTCCGTGCAAGTATTTTAAAACTTCATCATCATTTAATTCATATACATTATCAAAAATGATACTATCGACATGTGTTGATTCATGAGTTGGCAATGTCACATTGTACTTTTTTTCGTATTGTTCTACTCCGTATTTTAAGACATTGACAGAAGAAAGAGATTTCTTACTTGGAAATGACGTAGTATCCGATGCATTACCTTCTTTTCTAAATATCGCATAAAACTGTCCTTCGCCTTTATATTCATACGGCAAAAGCTTCTCCGACTTCAAAAGCTTTATATCATCAAACTTATCAAGTACATACTTCACTACCTCTTCATCCTCTTCTTTTGAAAAGGTACAGGTGCTATATACAATGTATCCACCTTTTTTCAACATACTATATGCATCATTTAAAAGCTCTTTTTGAATACGAGACATAGATTTTACTAAGGTCTCCGACCACTGCAATCTCGCATCTTTGCTCTTTCGCATCATTCCTTCACCACTACAAGGAGCATCAACTATAATTTTATCAAAAAACTCTACAAAAACTTTTTTAAGCTCACTGGATCTACTACATGTCACTATCACATTGTCAAATCCCATGCGGTCAATATTGGAGATGAGTGTTTTAGACCGTCCATAGTCAATCTCATTTGACAAAAGAAATCCTCCTTCTTTTTTGTCAAGATAACATAGTGACATTATTGATTTACCGCCTGGGCTTGCACATAGATCTAGTACTGCATCATTTTTATCAATTTTAAAATCACATAAAACTTTTGCTGCACTTGGTTCTTGTACATAATAAAGACCCGCATGGTGTAAAGGATCTTTACCTATCTGTATATTACTTTTCAATAACTCTTCTTTATCATATGTCATATAGACAAAGCTATCATTTTCACACACAATCTCACCACTAAATCTTTTCACTACATAGTCTATGTCTATAGTAGAGCATGCTAGCTTTTTTTTATTTATAATGATGCCGTGCGTCTCTTTATCTTCAAATGTCAATATATACTTATCATAAAAGGAGCCAAGGTCGGCTTTCATCCTTTCCAAATATTCATTTTTAATAAAATCAATCATATCGTATAATTAAAAAAAAGCAAGGCAAAGGCCTTGCTTTTTTTTATATTACAAAAAACTATTTCTTCTTTGCAACTTTCTTTGTAGCCTTCTTTGCTGGCTTCTTTGCTACTTTCTTAACTGCTTTCTTTGCTGTCTTCTTTGCTGGAGCCTTCTTAGCTACTTTCTTTGCAGGTGCTTTCTTAGCTACTTTCTTAGCTACCTTCTTTGCACTCTTTACTACTTTCTTAACAGCTTTCTTAACTGCTTTCTTTACTGATTTAACTGCCATTTTTCCTACCTTCTTTTCTTCTTTTTTGGTTGCAGCGCCTTTCTTTGCTGCAGGTTTTTTAGTAGCTTTCGCTACGGGTTTCTTTTTGTTATCTTTTGTCGCAGGAGTCTTCATTTTGCCGTCTGCAGAGATACCTGCGCTTATTATTGCAAAAGCTTTGTCTAGGTCAGATAATTTATATGTATTGTCCATACTTTCCCCCTACGAATTCTTATACCGCTATTATAGTAAATTATTCACATTTTGTCAACAAAAAACTAATATTTTTCATTAAAATTTTGTAATAAATTTTTTATATTTTTTTTAAAATTTTTTATCTTTCAATCCATTCAATATTTTTTTGTGCACGGAACCATGTGATTTGTCTCTTCGCATAATTTCTTGAATGCATTTTAATCTCTTCAATAATATTTTGTAATTCTTTTTTTGATGTCTCATCAAGACTATCTATATCATACACTGTATCTCTATCTCTACAAAAATCATAAAGTTCCTTATATCCTATACTATTCATAGAGTTTAAGTCTTTACCAAGTCCTTTTTCAATAAGTGCTTTTACCTCGACTAAAAGCCCTTCTTTTATCATATTATCTACTCTCTCGTCAATTCGCTTATATAGCTTTTCGCGATCCGTATTCAATACATAAAACGAAAAATCGTATCTACTTTCTCTTTTTTTTTCTTCTTCATTGTGCTGAGATATAGGGATTCCGTGCAATCTATAAAATGTTATTGCTCTTAACACTCTTCTGACATTTTCCTTCGGAATAATCAATGCTGACTTTGTATCTATTTTTTTTAGCATCTCATATAGATAATCTATCCCATTATGTTCTTTTATTTCTTCCAACGCATCCTTTATCTTTTTTGCCTTTTCTTCATCTTCATATAAAAACTCTGTCCCATATAAAACGGCATTGATATAAAAGCCACTACCCCCAACCAGTATTGGAAGCTTTCCTCTATGTATTATATCGTCAATATAAGTAGTCGCCATATCCTTAAACTCTTTTACATTGAGATTGATAGTCGGCTCTACTTCATCAATCATATAGTGCTTAACTTCTGCAAGTTCTTTCTGGCTTGGCTTTGCCGATCCAATATCAAGATACTTATACACTTGCACAGAGTCAAGTGATACAATCTCTCCATCATATTTTTTTGCAAGATCTATAGCATATGCAGTTTTTCCTATAGCAGTAGGTCCTGCTACTACAATCAACTTTGGTTTCATATCATTTTTTTATATCTGCATCAATACATTTTAACAATTCTTTTATAGCATCTTTTTCTTTTATTTTTTTCAAAGGTATACCTTTTCTAAAAAGCACTGCTTCGCCGTTTCCGCCTGCAAGTCCTACATCAGCTTCCTTTGCTTCTCCAGGTCCATTGACAACACACCCCATGATGGCCACTTTATACACTTTATCTTTAAATGCATTCTCATAGCGCACTACACTTAGTTTTTCCTCGACATTTTTAACTATCAAATCAAGGTCTATATTTGTCCGTGCGCAAGTAGGACATGAGATTATATCTATACCCGTCTTTCTTATCCCCAAGCTTTGTAATATCTTTTTTGCTGCAAATATCTCATTTTTAGGGTCTCCTGTAAGGCTCACTCTTATCGTATCTCCGATTCCTTCGTAGAGTAAAGTTCCAAGTCCCACAGCAGATTTTATGCTTCCAGTCATCACACTACCAGATTCTGTAATTCCAAGATGTAGCGGATATCTATATTTTTTTGCAAACATTTTGCAGGCATCAATATTTTTTATGATATCTGACGATTTAATTGATACAACTATATCATTAAAATTATATTTTTCAAGTATTTCTATATTTTCTCTTGCTGATTCAAAAAGTCCCATAGCCGTAACTTTGTCACTATGCTTTTTTAATATTTTTTTGCTAAGGGAACCACTATTAACGCCTATTCTTATAGGAATTCTTTTCTTTTTACAAGCAGATACTACTTGCCTTATATTGTCTTCATCACCAATGTTGCCAGGGTTAATTCTTATTTTATCCACTCCTCTATCTATTGCCATAATCGCAAGCCTATAATCAAAATGAATATCTGCTACTAAAGGTATATGTATCTTGTCTTTTATCGACTCTAAAGCCTTCGCACTTTTTTCATCGGGCACACTTACCCTTACCATCTCACAGCCATTTTTTTCAAGTTCAAGTATCTGCCGAACTGTAGATTTTACATCATAAGTTTTAGTATTACACATAGACTGTATAATTACGTTTTTAGAATGACCGATACTTATATTGCCTATTTTTACTTTTTTTGTTTCTTCTCTTTTATACATTTTAATCTTCCACCTTGCTTTTAGAATTCTTATCAATTTTAGTTTTTGCAAGCATTTCTTTACTTCGAAGTGATCTATGATACTCTATCGCAAATCTATGTGTCTCATCCTGAATTTTTGTTATCAACTTAAATAATTCTTTATAGTTTCTTAAATCAATTTCTACATCATTATAGACAAGTCCCCTTGTCCTATGATTATCATCTTTTACCATCCCCATGATAGGTATGTCAAGATTATACTCTTTCATCACATCTATCACAGCATTTACTTGTCCTCTTCCGCCATCAATCAAGAAAATTGATGGTAGATTGTTGAACTTTACGTCATCTTTTACAAATCTCTCAATCCTTCTTTTCAAAACTTCTTTAAGTGCGTTATAGTCATCAGGACCATCTATCGTCTTAAGGCGAAACTTTCTATAATCATTTTTCTTAAAGCCTTTTCCTTCCCACACTACCATAGATGCAACATTTAAGACACCACTGGTATTGGATATATCAAATGACTCAAGTCTCTTTATACTATCAAGACCCGTCATCTTTTTTAGGTCGTCATAAGCAATATTTAGATCCTTTTCTTCTCTTACAAACCTTGCCACTCGTTGATTATACTGTATTTTCGCATTGAGAGATGCAAGTTTTACAAGCTTGTCTTTATCGCCACGCTTTGGTGATACGATTTTACACTTTTTCTTACTTCTTGATAGCCATTCATCAAAAAGCTCTTTTTCTTCAATATCACAAGGCAACCATATCTCTTTTGGCAGAAAAAAGGTCTCATTATAGTACTGTTTTATAAAACTTGAAATAATCTCTGAATCAGAGTCATTTTCATCAATATTTAAGATATTATTGTTCCTATCTATAATATTGCCATCTCTGACCTCAAAAATCTGTATCATAGCTATATCTTTATCTCGATACATACCGATAATATCTTTATCAATCTCTTCTCTACTATCAATTTTTTGCTTTTCCGTAATATCATTAATTGTAGCTATTTTATCACGATAAATTGCTGCTTCTTCATACTTTTCTGCATCAGAGCACTTTTCCATCTCTGTCGTAAGTTTTTGTATAATGTCTTTTGTATCACCACTTAAAAACTTCTTTATCTCATCAATCTCTTTTCTATACAGATCAGTATCTCTATTGACACAAGGCGCGCTACACATATTGAGATGATAGTAAAGACAGGTTTTGAATGCCTGTTTTCTTGGTTTTGAAAGATCAAGTTTACAAAGCCTTAACTTATAATTTTCTTTTATATAGTTTAGTGCCTCTTTCACGAGTCCTCCAGACATATATGGCCCAAAGTATAATGCTTTATCTTTTGACTTCTTATGTACCATGAAAACTCTTGGAAACTCTTCATCAACTGTTATTTTTATGTATGGATAATTTTTATCATCTTTTAATAATGTGTTGTATCTTGGTCTATATTCTTTTATAAGATTTGATTCAAGTATAAGACTTTCAAGTTCATTGTCAACTACTATATACTCAAAGTAGTCAATGTTCATAACCATTTGTTCAATCTTTGATGTCTTTTTATACGAAGTGAGAAAATATTGCCTAACTCTATTTTTAAGATTTTTTGCTTTCCCAACATAAATAACTTCTCCATCAGCTTTATGCATAAGATAAACGCCTGGAGAAGTTGGAAGTTTTGTTAATTCTTTTTCAATGTTAAAGTCTTTCATCTATTCAAAAAATGCATCCCACTTATACACACCACCTGGTTGCCAGAAAAGCCACTCATCATATCCTGCTTCTTCTGCTGCTCTCATCTGCTCCTTATACTGCTCTGCATCATATACTAGATACTCTTCAAGATATGTAGCTGAAAAACCTTGAAGCCAAGGTCTTACTTTTCCATAATGAACCAATTCATCATATGTCTTATTAATTGTACTTGTAGATGTATTGAGTGCATTTTTTATAGTCTCATATGGATAAAAATCAGGGATATCAAGTCCAAAAGTTTTATTGGCATAATGTGAAGGATAAAGCATAGGGCATAGGTAATCAATATTTTTAAGGAGAGTTATATAATCCTGACCTATTGCATTTTGATCTCTATACGAATTCATTATTGCTCCAAAGACATCAATAGATACAAAAATATTTTCTGGTATTAGTTCTCGATATATCCTTTGAGCAATCTCTGTAATCGTCTCAACTTTACTTTTTCCTTTTGTCTCCTCTTCAGTAAACTTTACTTTTCGCATCCCAGAATCTGCAGAAAACCTAAAATAATCATACTGCACTTCATCAAATCCTACAGCTGCACATCCCTTTCCTATCTCTATAAGATACTTCTGGACATCTTCCCTATAAGGATTCATCCAATAATATCCCAGATTATCTCGATAATACTTGCCATCTTCCCTACGAAGAGCAACTGAACTATCAAGTTTTGTGAGATAATTATCAAGAAATGATGTCACTCTTGCTATAAGATAGATGTCATTTTCTTTGCAAGTCTTTATAAAAGCATCTATATCTTTTATCTGTGGTTCAATAGTTCCTTTTGATCTTACATAATCATTGTCCATTGCAAAGGTTATCCTACCAACCTCATCCTTCACGTCTACAACTATTGCATTGATACATGACTTTTTTATATTTTCCAAAATTGCTGGAAACTTTTCCTCACTTCCAGCTACATAGGCAGGTAAAAAAATTCCTTTTATTTTTTTCTCTTTCTTATTCCTTGTAAGTAATAATTCTTTCAAGCTTTCAGCATACTTATAATCTCTATCTTTTTTTGTCTCTATATTTGATTTGGGTTTATCAGATATGTTTTTCTCAAATGTAAAACTTAAGCTCTCACTTTCCTCAGGAGTTATGGCTTCTACCCCATAATCAATAATTTGAGAATCCTCTTTACAAGCTGACAACTCAACTGATATAAGTAACAAAGATAGTATATATGCAATTTTCCTTATGATTTTTCTCATAAAAACTTTTACACTAATGTTTTCTAATCCGCATTATCTCATAGAGTAGTATTCCTGTTGCCACTGATACATTTAAAGAATCTATATGTCCTTTCATCGGTATAGATATAGTAAAGTCACATGTCTCTTTCACAAGTCTTGACACGCCATCCCCTTCATTGCCCATAACCAAACCTATCGGGCCATCAAAATTATGCTTATCAATTTCATCTCCATCCATACTTGCACAAGCAAACCAAAAACCTTCTTTTTTCAATTCTTCAATTTTTTTGGTTAGATTCTGCACTCTTGCTATCTTCACATAGTTGATTGCTCCTGCTGAAGCAGATTCTACAACTGATGTAACCATAGACTGATTTCTATTTTTAACTATAATACCATGTGCTCCGATAGCATCGACGGATCTTATGATGGCTCCAAAATTATGTGGGTCAACTATTTCGTCCAATATGACAATAAATGGATCTTCACCTTTTTCTTTTGCATAGTTTATGATATCTTCTACTTCTACATATTTATATTCTTCTACTTCTGCTACAATGCCTTGATTTGCTTTTGTAATACTTATACTATCTATCTCACTTTTTTCAAGATACTTAACTACAGTACCTGTTTTCTTTACATCTTCAATAAGCTTATTGAGTTTTTCATCTTTCATGCCTTTTTGCACAAAAAGTTTTCGAAAACCTCTCTTTGCATTGTAGGCTTCTAAAACACTATTCTTTCCTTCAACTATACTATCTTTTTTATTGATATATTCCATGCATGCACTCAAGGGGATTTGAACCCCTACGATTTCTCATATGTACCTGAAACATACGCGTCTGCCAGTTCCGCCATGAGTGCAATATTAATTAAGTAGATATTCTTTGACCTTATCCAGAAGTGTATCTAATCTATTTTTATCTTCTCTATAGTAAAGTAATCCGAGTAAAGCTTCAAAACCTGTAGCTTTTCTATAATCAACTATTGAAGAATTTTTAGATTTAGAGTGTGGGTGTGCGTTTCTTGCATGTCTATAAAAATCTATTTCTTCATCAGAAAGGACATTGTCATCAATAAGTCTTTCTATGATGCGTGCTTGTGACTTGGCGCAAACTATATCTGTATTCATTTTATGAAGCTCATTCATTTTTACTTTGGAAATATGATTTTTTATAAGTAAATCTCTTGTAAATAAGTCGAAAATAGCATCACCAATATAAGCAAGATAGACGACATTTAGATTTTCCGGATCCTTTATATTTTCTTCCATTTAACACCTTGTCTTGTATCTTCAAGCTCTATGCCCATATCAAGAAGCTTCTTTCTTATCTCATCTGCATTTCCAAAGTCTTTTGCCTTCTTTGCTTCACTTCTTTCTGCTATCATATCTTCAATAAGTTTTTCGTCAATTTCACTACCTTTATCTTCTTTTGATAAGTCAATACCTAAAATATAAAGCAATGTGTTTAATATAAGAAGTACGCCATTTAAGAATTCAATAGAGCTATTTTCATTGACATTTTGATTGGCAACTCTCACTATCTCGTAAATCGCAGTTTCTGCATCAGCTGTGTTAAAATCATCATCAAGTTTATCAAAATACATTTTTGTATATTCACAAATCTTATCAAATGCTTCGATTTCACTTTTTGAAAACTCCTCACATGTCTTAAGATCTACAACCAACTCATCAAATATATCTATAGACTCAAGATATGCTTTTTTATCAACATTTACATTCTTATTTTTCAGAGTAAAAAGTATATTGTCGACTGCATTTTTTATACGCAAAAGACTTGCCTTACTTGATTCCATAAGTTCAAAAGAAAAGTTTAACATAGCCCTATACTGAGTTGAAAGCATAAAAAGTCTTAAAGTATTACCATCAAACTTTGAAAGCACATCTCTTACTGTAAAGAAATTGCCAAGTGACTTACTCATCTTTTGATTATTGATATTTAAAAATGCATTGTGCATCCAGTATCTTGCATACTTTTCTTCATATACTGGTTCGTATTGTGCTATCTCATTTTCATGATGTGGAAATATAAGATCTTCTCCTCCTGCATGTATATCGAGGGCTCCTTTACAGTACTTTGGTGCCATGACACAACACTCTGTATGCCACCCTGGTCTTCCATCACACCAAGGACTTTTCCAATATGGCTCACCTTCTTTTTTAGGTTTCCAAAGTACAAAATCAGTTGACGTCTTCTTATCTTCTTCTCCTGTCACCTTTATATCTCTAAAACCTGATTGTAAGTCATCCAGATTTTTATGAGATAACTTTCCATACTCTTTAAATTTTGTAGTGTCATAATATACTGTCCCATCATGTCCTACATAAGCAAAACCTTTATCAATAAGTTTTGATATAAGTTCTATCATACCATCAATTTCTTTTGTTGCAAGAGGATGAGTCGTAGCAGGAAGTATATTCATCCCTTGCATGTCTTTTTTACATTCATCAATGTATCTTGATGCAAGCTCACTTGCACTAATCCCGAGTTCATTGGCACGATTAATGATTTTGTCGTCTATATCTGTAAAATTGGATACATAATTGACATCATAACCAAGAAAGGTGAGATATCTTCTAAACGAATCAAATACTATCATCGGTCTTGCATTGCCTATATGTATAAAGTCATACACTGTCGGTCCACATACATACATGCGGACTTTCATAGGCTCTATTGTCTCAAATTCTTCTTTTTTTCTTGTTAATGAATTAAATATCTTCATACATATCCTTTCATATCACTATATCTCTATGAGGGCTATTGCTTTTGCAGCTATGCCTAACCCCTCCCCTGTAAAACCAAGCCCTTCCTCAGTTGTCGCTTTTATACTTACTTTTTTAATATCAATAGCAAGTGCTTTTGATATATTTTCTCTCATGCCATCAATATAATCTCTGAGTTTTGGTTTCTCGCAAATAATAGTTGCATCAATATTACATATTGAGAACTTATTGACACTATCAGTATATTGAGTCTTTACATTATCATCTATAATCCTACTAACTTTTTTTAAGAGATCTATGGAACTTGCTCCCTTATACCTATCATCACTATCAGGAAAATACTTTCCTATATCTCCAAGGGCCAAAGCCCCAAGAAGTGCATCCATTATTGCATGTGTCAAGACATCTGCATCACTATGTCCAAGAAGCCCTTTTTCATATGGCACTTTAACGCCACCAAGAATTAGTTCTCGCCCATCCGTAAGTTTATGTACATCATATCCTTCTCCAATCCTGTACATTGTCACCTCTAATACTTATTGCATTTTACTTTTATATAATATTTATTGAGTATAGTACATGGGTGATATTGCAATTTAGAGCTCTCAAGTCCTTTGTCTCCTGCATTTTCTTCTCTATTGATATAATTCATATCAGAGCCAAATGTCCTTGCAAATTCGTTCATTATCATCGGATATGAACCTCTATACCTTTTATCTGCTTTCTCTATATGGGCGAAAAGCGTATGCTTTACTCTCTCTCCCATACTAATCGCTACTACATTATCATCAACCTTAAGCATAAGCCCAAAAAACTTATATCGATCATTATTATCAAGCACTTCAAAAGTTTTGCTAAGCTCTTCTTTAAATATTGGTGACTCTTTTGACTCCGTTTTTGAAAACTCCTCTACAAAGTTTTTTGCTTCATGAATGTTGGATGGTGTTATCTCTTCAAAATGATAATTGGCAAATGTCTTTTTGAAATAATTTATGTGATTCTTTTGTCCATGATACTTTCTGCCTGCAAGCTCTATCAAATCCTTAGCTACATACACATAGTCAGACCATTCTTGCATGACAACTTTTTCTACATCAAACTTTTTTTCTACGCAAGCGGTATCTCTTTCTGTAGCAGCTACAAACTGCATCGTCTTATTTAATTCTTTGCATTCTTCACATATCAAATCTATACCATGACCAACTGATTTGCCGATTGGCACAGTATAGCAATCACCATAGCCAGGAAATGTCACCTTTAATATCAAAGTATTATCAACTATTGTAAATCTTGTATTGAAGTAATCTCTCCACATAACTGATCCGCCAATTGTATTATCACAGTTATTGCTTCTTGAACATTCAAAATAAGGTCTTATAACCTCTATATCATCCATTGTAAGTGGTTTAAAATTTAACATCTATACCTCTTGACACACATATATTTTTTTATTTTTGAGCATCTCTATTGATTTGAAACTAATACCTTCTGTATCTAAAAGCTTTATCATGACTGGCTTTTTTTGTAAGCTCTCTTTATAACTTTCATCTTCCAAATCCAAAAAATATTGCTCTTTTTTCATTAAGTTTAGGTATTCTTCTGTCTTGACAGGATAAATATCATACGCATCATCAGAAAACTTATCTAATGTAAATTTACAAACTTCTTCAAATCCAAATCGCTCATATATACCTTTTACAGCATCACTTATTGGCACTACATAGCAAAAAGGTTCATGGAGACTCTGAAGATACTTAAGCGCCTCATCTAAAACTCTACTCATGTATCCCTTTTTTCTATAATCTTTTCTTGTAGCTATTGCGACAAGATAGTGTACCCATCTTTCTTTACCAGATATATTATAAAGATACGGATTTAAGTGAACCATAGATATGACCTTTGACTCATCATCAATCATTGCCACGACCACATTTCTCTTTATAATCTCATCATAGTAATAATTCACAAACTCAACATCCCCAATGTCAAAGTTTTCTTCATAGAGATCTCGAGTACTGAGCTTCCCAAGTACATCTTTTTCTTTATATATGACTATTTGCACAATTCTTCAACTATTTCATTTATTAGCTTGCCGTCTGCTTTACCTTTAAGTTCAGGCATTACCGCCTTCATTATAAGCCCTTTATTTTTTCCTGCCACTACATCAGAAAACTTATCATTAATTAACTTTATAATGTCGTCTCTACTCATAAGTTCTGGTGCATATGCTTTCACATAGTCATATCTCTTTTTGAACTCATCAAGTAAATCCGTGCGGTCACTTGGGCATGAGTCGATTTGCTCTTTTATGGTTTTTAACTCTTTCATCACTACTTGAACTACGATCTCATCAGGGATATTGACTCTATCTCCGCCCTTATCTATAACTATCTTTTTAGCTCCATCAATAAGCGCTGAAATAGCAAGCTTCTTTTCTCCGTTTTTTTCTTTCATAGCTGCAATCTGATCTTGTCTCATCTTTTCTATCAACAACATATATACCTCCTAAAATTACTTTTGAAAATTTGAAAAAAATACTATAAAATAAAGTCCTAACATATGCACTGGGTAAAACAAATATCTAAATTGCCTAAAATCAAAATCGCCTTTCCTACCATCATAAAAATATATAAAAAATATAGATAACACCGCTGCTCCATGATAGTTTTCATAGCTCATGAGAATTGTGATAATAATTGTAAATACACATTTTAAATTTAAATCATTTCTAAAGATGTAAAAGATGTACATAAGTAGTATACCTTCTAAAGCATAATCTGTCTTTAGAAAATGTGTAATCATTCCTGCAAGAGCTACTGGAAGTATTGTAAGTGCTGGCAGTATTGTATGTACGTATCTCACAGAGATAAGCATAAGTAGTCCTACAATGTAGGTAAATATGACATTTTGAATTGCCAAACTTCTTATTGTAAATACTTCATTGAAAACCATCAGGTCATATGGAATCTCTGAAACTATAGCGAGAAGTAAAAGCCTCATTAGATACTTAAAAAGATTACCTGCCTTTCTAAATCCTTCTACTATTAGAAAAGCAAATATAGGGAAAGAAATTCTACCTATCATACGCATAACTGTATATAAGATAAGCCACCCATTTGCCTCAGGTAATAAAATAGCATTTTCATATAACGAACTATTGTAGCCATAGAGTTTTCCATTTTTTATAAGCATCAAAGCTGCATGATCAATAAACATAGAAATCATGGCTATCAAAGCTAAAAAATTATGTGAAAAGCCTATCTCTTTTTTTAGTTTATAAAGATATCTTGTAAATGGCATAAATCAATTACTGCATACTTTCCATCTGCTCTTTTACTTTTTCATAATCAAGTCGTTCAAAGAGGTTTTCTTTTTCTTCTGTCACTTTGGTGTCGTTTTTCAATACGTATTCTTTAAGGGTCCCAAGACTAATATCATCTACTGAAAACATCTTTAAAATCTTATCTGAAGTTTCTGGCATATAACTATATATAAGTTTTGCGCCTTTGCAGATACTGGTAGACAAATTATATAAAACAGTTTTTAATCTATCACCCTTCCCATCATCTTTTGCAAGTACCCAAGGTTCTGTCTCATCAATATATTTATTGCATCTTCTAAATATATCAAATGCTGCATCCACCGCATCTTGCACATGAAGATTTTCCATATTTTCTATAGTCTTATCTATACAATTGTTTACATAACTATATAAGTCGTCATCAACTGATTCTTTCACTTCTTTATTGCAAAGTATACCATCATGATATTTGTTGATCATAGCTATGGTTCTGCTCACAAGATTGCCAAGGACATTGGCTAAATCACTATTATACTTTTCCGTAACTAACTTCAAGCTTATCACGCCATCATTATCATATGATACTTCATGCAAAAGATAAAATCTAACCGCATCCACACCATAAATACTGCATAGTTCATCTGGATATAGCACATTGCCTCTTGATTTTGACATCTTAAGTCCCTCATCACTATCGTCACTTGAAGATAAAAGCCATGGATGTCCGAAAACTTTCTTTGGAGGCTCTACACCTAAAGCTATAAGAAATATAGGCCAATATATCGTATGGAATCTAACTATGTCTTTCCCTATGACATGTAGATCAGCAGGCCAAAACTTTTTATACAGCTCATCACTATCTCCAGTAGGATATCCAAGCCCTGTAATATAATTGCTAAGTGCATCAATCCACACATAGATGATATGCTTATCGTCAAAAGTTACTGGTATTCCCCAAGTATAAGAGCTTCTTGACACACAGAGATCTTTAAGTCCCGGAAGTAAAAAGTTGTTTAACATCTCATTTTTTCTGCTCTCTGGCACTATAAAATCTGTCTTATTAATGTAATCTATAAGTTTATCAGCATATTTTGAAAGCTTGAAAAAGTATGCCTCTTCTTTTGCCTTATATACTTCTCTTCCACAATCAGGGCACTTACCATCTACAAGTTGTGAATCTGTGTAAAATGATTCACAAGGTGTGCAATACCATCCTTCATACTCGCTCTTATATATATCGCCTTGATCATAAAGCCTTTTAAACATCTCTTGACAAGCTTTTACATGATCTTCATCTGTAGTTCTTATAAACCTATCATGACTAGATCCAAGCATCTTGTACATTTTTTCAGTATCACAAGCAATATCATCTACGAACTTTTTAGGAGTGACTCCAAGCGACTTTGCCTTCTTTTCAATTTTTTCTCCATGCTCGTCAGTCCCTGTCTGAAATCTAACCTCAAAGCCTTGCTCTCTTTTAAATCTTGCTATACTATCAGCCAATATTACATCATACACATTGCCTATGTGTGGTTTACCTGATGCATATACTATTGCTGTGGTAATGTAATAAGTATTTTTCATAAAATCCTCCAAATTATAGTAAAAGAGAACTATATGAGTTCTCTTTCATTGTTCTCTGATAAATATTGCTTTACTCTTTTATGCCGTTTATTCTCTTATACTCTTCCATAGATATCATCTCTATATCGCAAGTAGCAAGTTGGAAATTTTCTGCATATGTTCCAGTAACACAATCTTCTATATCTTTTAATGTTATGAGATTATCTCTTAATTCATCTCCTTCTTTTCCATTGATAAGATTTGAATCAAGATTCGCATATCGTACTGTTCCTTTTTTATTGAGTGTTTCTCCGCTTTCTGCACCTGGCCCAGCCGATATACTGTCTTCACCATTTCCCACATCTTCTATCAACAAATCACAGAACACTGAATTCTCTGATATAAGTCCAAGCTCCTTCATAGCCATATCTACTCCTTCATGTGTGAGCTCTTCCATATCATATAGGTACTTGATATATCGAAGCTTTCCATCGCTGTCACGACCAGTAGGAACAAGAACTGCTGCTGTCACGATAGGCACTGCATCACTCATGCTCCCTCTTTCGGGATGAACTCCTGGCGTTACTTTTTCAGGAGTAGGATCAGCCCCCACTTCAATCCACTTATGCTTCACTTGTTTCTTACACGATACAAGCATCATAGTCATTATCGCCAAAAATAGTATATATGCATATTTTTTTGTATTTTTCATTACTATACTCCTAAATGTTTTCATCAATTAATCAGGTTTTAATAACCAAATGTTAATTATATCAATTTTTACTGCATTTTGCAAGTTTTATACACATTATAGAGTTTATCCGCCAATCTCATTCATATTTCTTTTTGCTTCACTTCTATCCTTATATGATAATCTTGCATGTCTTTCAGGTTTCATCTTGATAGTCTCTATGAATTTTTCTCTTATTTCTTCTTCATTAAGCCCTTTTATGCAAATCTCTTGGCTTGAATGTAGACAAGGCTTAAGCTTTCCATCAGCTGTAAGTCTTATGCGATTACATTCTTTACAAAAATCACAACTTACAGGACTTATAAACCCTATATGCCCCTTTGCATTTTCAAGTTTGTATAGTATTGCAACGGCATGTGTTTTAGCAGCATCTACTTTCTCTATGCTTATCTTTTCATCATCACAGTATTTCTTCAAGATATCAAATGCAGCTTTACAAGGCATAAATGATTTTTCATTAAAATCACCACTATCATACATTGGCATAAGTTCTATAAATCTTATATCTATAGGTAGTTCTAAAGTTTTTTTTGCAAAATTGACAACTTCATCATCATTAAAACCACCAATCAAAACTGTATTGATTTTAACTTTATCAAACCCTACCTTTAATGATTCTTCTATACCCTCTAATGCTTCTTCAATATTACCAAAACGCGTTATGTAATTATATTTTTTAGGATCAAGAGTATCAAGGCTTATATTAATGCGGTCAAGACCAGCACGTTTTAAATCTCGAGCATATTTTGAAAGCAATGTTCCATTGGTTGTAAGGCATAGCTCTTTTACTCCGTCAATCATTTTAATTTTTTCTACTATGTCTATAATATTTTTCTTAACCAATGGTTCACCACCAGTAAGTCTGATTTTTTTTATGCCAAGAGAGACAGCCACTTTTACCGCCACAAGTAGCTCTTCTTCTGTGAGCATCTCATCATGATTTTTCTTGTTGACACCTTCAACAGGCATACAATAGCGGCAACGAAGATTACATAGCTCCGTAAGCGACACTCTTAGATATTCTATTTCTCTACCATACAAATCTTTCAAAATATAATTTTATGATATTGGTATATATCCTGCTTTTATAATGTCTTCTTTTCCTTCATCAGACAAGATGTAATTGTAAAGCTTCATAGTCTCTGAATCTTCAGGAGTATCTTCTCTTATAACAAGATAGTATTCATTGAGATAAGGATACTCTTTTGCACCTATTGTTTCATCACTTGGCATAACTCCATCTACTGATACAAGAGATAATCCTGGTACCTCATACATTTTTTTTGCATAGTAAAAAACACTATAACCTATAGAATTGCCAGTATCATTATAAGAAGCAAGTGCTTCAATAAGTCCACTCATATCCTCTGTCCTATAATCCTTTGGTGCATCCATAGGCTTTTTGCCTTTCATAACAAGATTTAAAAATAAAGTCTGACTACCACTATTTAAAACACGTTGAAAAGCTTCTATTTTTTGATCATTTCCTCCGAGCTCACTCCAATTGGTTATATCTCCAGTATATATGTCTATAATATTTTGTGTGGTTAAATTTTTTACAGGGTTCTTTTCATTAACTATAAAAACTAAAGCATCAACGCCTATAGGAGTCACTTTCAATTTTACTTTACTTTCATCTATTATTTTCTTTGTCTCTGATGATGGTTCATACACAAGTAAAAGATCAGCATTGCCATCAATTAGATTTCTCCATGCATAATCCGTTGTCGTAACTTTTGTATTATTTTCAGCTTCAACCAAAGCTTCATTGAGATAGCTCGCACGAATTTTTGCCATCATAGGTATATTGGCTGTAGATCCATCTACACGCGGATATTCGCTTGCTATACCTCGTGGAGCTTTTGCAGTCTCCGTCACTTCAGCGATTTTGCTTTCCGTAGCACATGCTGGTAAAAGTAACATCACAAGGGCCATCAAAACTAACATAATTCTTTTCATAACTTCACTTCCTTTTTGTGTTTTTACACATATTTTTATTCAACATACTTTATCTTGTAGTCATTTAGATTGGCATCTTCTGTCATAGTGTCAAAAATTGAAAAGTCGCATATCACCTTTCCATCATAATCCATAAGTCCATATCTAAAGCCATTGGTGTATGTAAAAGACTTCTCTTCAAGATTTGTGACACTTTTTAAATCGTTTATAATTATATTAAAATTATCATCCATCACTCCCATCCTGCCACTTTCAAGGTTTTCTACTATCATATACTTTACATCATACCAGTCATGTATGTCATATGCCTTGTCATATTCTTTAAATACTTTTAAATCTTCATCAACAAGTTTTGTGTAGCCCTTTCCAGCGATAAGAAGATACTTACCATCAAAAGAATATGGATTATCGCAGATTATATTATCATAGAGCACATTAAAATTCCTATCGTAAATATTGTACTTCTCTCTGCTATTATAATGTTTATCCGAGTTGTCAGTAAAGTATATGAAGTCTCCCTTCTTTTTACGCTCTATATTAACCTCTTCATCAAAAGTCTTTATAACATTAAAATCAAAATCATAAACCACACTATTATCAACAAATATATATCCATCTTCTTCGTAGACAAAGTTTACATTGTCAAATTGTTTTATAAGGTCACCATCAATAGTATATATATCACAATGATTTTTAAAATCGTATTCATCAATGTTGACTTTGGTATAATCTACATCATCACTATAATATGCAAAAAGTAGCACTTTATCATTATACATCTCGATTTCTACATAATTATACTTATTATCTTTACTTTTTACTTTATCTGCTGCGCTTCTATACACTTCTTTTTTCACTCGATCCTCATCATATGCATTAGTGTATCCTTTATAAACTCTATCTTCACTGACCTTTTTTAGATTTTTAAAATCATAATCAAACTCAATTGATTCATTATTGATAGTAACAGTTGTGCTATTATCAAAGTAAATACTAGCGTCTACAGGTTCATCAAATATTAAATTGAAATCTTTATCAAGGTAATTG
Source organism: Lachnospiraceae bacterium UBA3633 (assembly GCA_002374095.1). Taxonomy (GTDB): domain Bacteria; phylum Bacillota; class Clostridia; order Lachnospirales; family Lachnospiraceae; genus UBA3633. The sequence goes on along the minus strand of DFKY01000015.1, from coordinate 8,938 downwards.
TATTTGTAAGAATAATCTACCCCATACTGTCTATCTGTCATTGACACATCAGTATTTTTGACAACGGTTTTCATAAGCTTTACTATCTTTACATCATCTTTTTCAATGACATTTGCAAAACTATACCCTTCAATAACCTTTTCGACATTTAAATTTTCATCACAAATTAGTACTTCTTCAATTCCATTTTCTCTATCCAAGACACTATATCCATCACTTGATAAAAGAATTCGTGAATTAAAAAATCCTATGCGATTTTTGATTACTTTTTCACTTTTTTTAGCATCTACATCATACATATATAAGTCTTCATAATAATAATCTTTATCTTCTGCACGCACAGTATAAAATATCTTATTGCCAAGTATCAAAGCCGGTGAATAAGTATCTGTTACAAGTCCTATCTCATCTCCATTTCTATCGTAGAAAGTCATCTTATGTATCGGATTGACTCCTTTATAAGTCTCGCCGGAGAACTCATTATAACTTGTATATTCTTCTACTTCATCACCTTCAACCGACTTTGACAAATACATTATCTCATTAGTCTTTGCATCAGTATGTGTATCGAGATATTCTATCCCTGGCCTCATGGCTTTAAGAAGTATCGTCCCATCCCCTTTTACGATCATCTCAGTGTTGGTTTCTGAATTCCTAATGAGATGTATAGAGTCTCTATAAGTAGCATCACTTGCAAGCGGTGAAATATCATTTTTTCCATCATCAATCTGTCCACTACTCGTTGAAGCTACGCTACATGAAATTAGCATAAGCAACACAAATGCTGTCAAAAAACACAATGTCATTTTAATTATCTTTTTCATTTATATAACTCCTTTCTTATACTTCAAATTCATACATCAATATAGACAATGCGGTAATTGCAGCCGTCTCTGTCCTAAGTATCCTTTTGCCAAGTGACAATACATAAAAGCCATTTCTTTTCATGAGATCTATCTCTTTTTCAGTAAATCCACCTTCTGGCCCTACAAATATATTAATTGGTTTGCTTCCAGCGCTTTGGCTTTTTATCTCATTTATGAGGTCATGGGTTTTTTCTATACCACATGCGTTTTCATAAAAAACAATATTATAACTATCTTTTCCCTTTTTAATCATCTCGTCAATTGTCACTTCAGTATGTACTTCTGGAATCACATGCCTTTTGCTCTGTTCTGCTGCAGACTTTGCAATTTTATTATATCTATCAAATTTGCTTTTATATCTTTTGTCACTACTATCAAATCTAACTACACAATTATCTACCATAAGCGGAGTGATAGAACTTACTCCAAGCTCAACTGCTTTTTCTATCACAAATTCAAACTTATCAGACTTACACATACCTTGGTAAAGGTTTATCGTATAATTAAGTTCTGATCCTTCTACACTTTCTTCAATCATAAGTTCTATTTTTTCACTGTCAATATCTTTAATTATAGTTTTATAATCATATGTAGAAGAAAAAGGGTACACAGAACACAATACACTCTCTCCAATCTTAACTCGCAAAGCATTAACAAGATGATTGTAATTCTCTATATCACTATTTTTATCAATCTTTATAGTCTTTTGGTCTATGTAGACAAAATCATTTTTTACAAAAATATGATGCATAAGTATATTATAACATAAAAAGGTATGCTTTAATAGATTTTACACAAAAACAACGAGGTTTCCCTCATTGTCTTGTATTTATAACATTATTTTATAAGTTTTTCTTTCCTATCTTACTATTTTTGTACCACTTTCGCCTTTAAGTGCAAGTTTTGCATTTTTAAGATCTGCTATAATAGCCTCCCCTCCTGTCTTTGCAAATCCCATACAAGCTATAACTTTAGGTAGCATTGAGCCTGGTGCAAATTGATTTTCTCCTATATACTTTTCGCACTCTTCAATAGTCATCTTCTCAAGTTGCTTTTCATTTGGTTTGCCATAGTTTATGCATACTCTTTCTACTGCTGTAAGTATAAAAAGCGAATCAGCTTTTACAATCTCTGCAAGTTTTGCAGAAGCAAAATCTTTGTCTATAACCGCAGGGACTCCTACCAATTTATTATCTTTGTCAATAACTGGTATGCCACCACCACCAACTGTTATGACTATATATCCATTGTCTATAAGATTATTAACTATATTTTTTTCAGCTACATCTATTGGCTTTGGACTTGCTACAACTCTACGATAGCCTCTTCCAGCATCTTCTACAACTGTCCATCCTCTTTCTTTTACCATCTTATCGGCAGTCTCTTTATCATAAAATGCTCCAACCGGCTTTGTAGGTTTAGAAAATGCAGGATCTTTTTCATCAACTATAACTTGGGTTATAACACAAGCAATATCTTTCTTAATTCCTCTTTTTTTCAATTCATTTCCTATAGCGTTTTGAAGATGATAGCCTATGTATCCTTGACTCATAGCACCGCATTCTGGAAATGGCATCTCTCCTTTTACAGCTCCTTGTTCATGTGCATAATTCATACCAAGATTGATCATCCCTACTTGTGGTCCATTGCCATGCGCTATCACTACTTGATTGCCATCTTCTATAAGGTCTACAATTGGTTTTGCAGTCTCTTCAACCAATTTAAGTTGTTCTATGGCTGTATCGCCAAGTGCATTACCTCCAAGTGCTATAACTATTTTTTTACCCATACATTTCCTCCACATTTTATAATATATAACTTTTTGAGATGCTATCATCAAGTCTTTTTCTTTAACTTTATTATAACAATTATACTATATAAAATATAATATAATTTTGCGCGTTAATCATACCTTTTTAGTTATATATCATTTTTCATCACATCCTGTATTTCATCATATGAGAAACCTTTTCTCAACAGGAATGCATATATTTTGCTTTTTTCTTCACGCTCCATATCTTCAGCTCTCTCATAGTAATCTGGGCATTTTTTCAAAAGCAATTTTTTTATAAGTTCTTCGCTATTGAAATTTTGACTATTTTCTTCAAAAACTTTATCAATTATCTTTTTGTCAATTCCTTTTTGGTAAAGTTTAATTCTTAGTATCTTTTCAGAATACTTTTCTTTATATAATTCTATATATCTTTTTGCAAACTCTTTGTCATTAATATATCTATGTTTCTTCAGAAACTTGATAGTCTCATCTATAACTTCATCAGTATACTTCTTGCCTTGCTTAAGTTTATCTCTGAGTTGCTTCTCTGTCTTACTATAATTCGTGATGATATACATTGCTCTTTCTTTGCAATTGGTAAGTGACCATTCTTCTTTTGATATTTTTTTTACATCTAAATTATATGCCATATATTCCTTTTATACGATAAGTAGATAACAATAAGCCATCACATAAGTGATGGCCTTTTCATTACTCTTCATCTTCTTCTTCGTCATCATTAAGTACTGGCGGAGTATTTTTTGAATAAGTCGAATTTTTTTCTTCCATTTCTTTCTTAAATGCTTCTCTTACTTTATTTTCTATCTCTTCATAAAGATCTGGATGGTCTTTCAAAAACTGCTTTGCATTCTCTCTTCCTTGACCAATCTTATCTTTATTGTATGTAATCCAAGCACCAGATTTATCTACTATCTCATAATTTATCGCTGTATCAAGTACATCGCCTACTGTAGATATACCTTCCCCAAACATTATATCAAACTCTGCTTCTCTAAATGGAGGCGCTACTTTATTTTTTACAACTTTTACTTTGACGTGATTACCTACTACTTCGCCACCAACTTTTATAGATTCAACTCGGCGAACTTCAAGTCTTACTGATGAATAAAACTTAAGTGCCCTACCACCTGTCGTTGTCTCTGGATTTCCAAACATAACGCCAATCTTTTCACGAAGTTGGTTGATAAATATAACAGTACAGTTAGACTTTGATATTACTGCTGTAAGTTTTCTTAAAGCCTGCGACATAAGTCTTGCTTGCATGCCCATCACTGAATCACCCATATCTCCATCAATTTCTGCTTGAGGAGTAAGAGCTGCAACTGAATCGACTACTACAAGGTCTACTGCGCCAGATCGCACCATAGTCTCACATATCTCAAGTGCTTGCTCACCTGAATCAGGTTGTGATATATATAGATGATCTATATCTACACCTATCTTTTTAGCATAAACTGGATCAAGTGCGTGCTCCGCATCTATGAATGCAGCTATGCCATTGCGCTTCTGAACTTCTGCCACCATATGAAGTGTGACTGTAGTCTTACCAGATGACTCTGGCCCATATACTTCTATAACTCTTCCCCTTGGTATACCACCTATACCAAGTGCTATATCAAGTGATATAGATCCTGTAGGTATAGCCTCGACGCTCACATCTACAAGCGACTCACCCAGTTTCATAACTGAGCCCTTGCCAAATTTCTTTTCAATCTGTGTAAGTGCAGAATCAAGAGTTTTTAACTTCTCATCTCTGTCCCCCATCACACGGGTTACTGGTTCTTTTGATACTGATTTTGCCATATTTTTTTATCTCCTTATGATACTATGCTTAGGATAGTACCACTCCACGATATATTATAGTAAAAATAAGGAAGTTTTGCAACTGCTGCAAACTTTTTCTATTTCTCCATTTCTTTTTGATATTTATCTAGATCTTTAAAAAACGATATGACGACAAGTGTGACAAGTATGGCTCCAGGAAATCCGAAAATTACAGCCACATCTTGAAAATTGGCTGCTGTGCCCTCCGAAAATATAAGTGCAATAGGGAGAAGTATAAGAAGTATCGCCCAAAATTGCTTTATGATATAATGTGGGGTCTCATCATTTGAAAGATTTTTATATGAATAATATGAGCAAGTAAGTGATATTGAGTCAAAACTTGTAGCATTAAAACAAATCATAGATACTATAAGTATAAGGAGTGCAATCTGTGGGAAAGGAAGACTTCCAACTATTTCTTTAATTACAGCATATGCGTCAAAGCCACCATTGTTATAAATAGATATAAGATCCATCGTGTTGAATACTTGTAGAGATTCTGAATAATTTGAAAGTACAGAAAAACACAGAACCGATCCTGGCATAGCAAATGCAAGACCGCCAAGTATTGTCTGCCTGATAGTCCTACCTTTACTTATAACCCCGATAAAAAATGGCACTGTTATAGCCCATGTAAGCCAAAATGCATTGTAAAACACAGAATAATTTTGTACAAACTCAGACTCTGTTCTTGCAGGATTAATATCTGTAAAAATCACAAAAATATTATCAAAGAGAAGTCCGACTTGCTTAAATGTGCTTTCCAATATATACTGTGCCTTTCCTCCTAAAAGAAATACATAAAGTATAAATACTAAAAATACATAAATGCAAATGCTTGATAAAAATTTTATTCCTTTCAAACCATTTGCAAGTGATATACTATATATAACACAAATAAGTATCAATATCACAATAGTTGTGAAATGAGTATTAGGTACTCCAAATAAACTATTTAAACATGTTGTGATTACTGGAACTGTAAAAGAAAGTGAACACGCAACTGCTGCTATTATTGCCATTGTCGCAAATACATCTATTATCTTACCTATAACGCCATCAGCATGCTTTCCTATAAGAGGTCTTATAGCTTCGCTATACTTTTGCTTACTTCTATTGCGGACATGCATCATAAATGCAAAGCATGTCCCGATAACAAGATACTCCCAGAAATTTGCCCAAAAGAAAAATGAATACACATTTGAAAAATCAAAAGGATTGCCACTAACTGACTTTGCACTCATTGAGATTATATAAGGCTCCTGTGAATAAAAAAGCCATTCTGAAAAACCATAATATAATATATCTGCTGCCATACCGCAGCAAAACATCATAGCACCCCATCCCCAAAATGAAAATGCTGGCTTCTCATCTTTTTGCCCAAGAACAATGTTGCCGTATTTTGAGAATGATAAATAAATAGCTATAAGAAAAAGAGCAAAACTCACAAAAAGATATACGAGTGACATTTTATCTCTAAAAAATGGCTTTAGGCTTGATATAAAATTGGTAGTCTCTTTTGGCATAGAAAAAAAGAACACACACATCACAAAAATTATTGCGGCCGGCACTATTAGTATAGGCCAATCAAGTCTTTTAAACTCATCTTTAAAATCTTTCATAAAACCTCCAGAATTATCATATGTCATCGCTTAGGCATCTAAAGTCTTGACAAATTTGTTCAACTATATTAAAATAAAACTTGATATGAACATAATTATACCATAAAATATTGTTCATGTCAAGGATAATTGTAGCGATTTTGAACAAGCACAAGTAGAAAGCTTAAATGGAGCGTTTATGAATCTTGAATTTCTAATTATGAGAAGCATCTATGAGATGCCTAAAATTTCACAGCGGAAACTCTCAAAAGATTATTTTGTTTCTCTCGGTAAAATTAACTCCACTATCAACTCTTTGGCCAAAAAAGGTCTCATCAAAAAAAGTATAGGAAGTACCAGCAAAAATACTTCGCTATATGAAGTGACAAATAAAGGTATAAAAGAAATTGAAAAGCATAAAGTTGATGCTGCTATAATTTTTGCTTGTGGCATGGGCGTTAGACTTGCTCCTCTCACTTATGATACACCAAAAAGCTTTATAAAAGTAAAAGGTGAAAGACTTATAGAAAGACAAATCGAGCAACTTATCGCTTCTGGAATAAATGATATAACTATAATGGTTGGATATCTTAAAGAAAAATTTGACTATCTCATAGATAAGTATAATGTGAAACTTGTCTACAATAGAGAATATAAAAACAAAAACACTTTATCTACATTCTATACCGCAAAGGAATTGTTGAAAAACAAAAATGTATACATATGCGTTTCTGATGTCTATATCAATGAAAATATATATCACAAGTACGAAATAGAGCCATACTACATAGGTGCATTTTACGAAGACTGTAAAAACGAATGGCGCTATATAGTTAATAGCAAAAACCAAATCAAGTCTGTAGAAGTCGGTGGAAAAAATGATTTTTGCCTTGTAGGACCATGTTTTCTAACTAAAGAGTTTTTATCAGTTTTTATCCCTATGATAGAAAGATACTATAGCATGTCTTCCACCAATAACTACTACTGGGAAGATGTCCTAGTTCAAAATTTTAATAAGCTACCAAATATTTATATGCACAAACTTGACAAAGATGTCATATATGAATTTGATTCTCTAAAAGATTTAAATGATTTTGATAAGAATAGTACAGAATTCGGCTCTGAAGCTGTAAGCTTTGTATCAAAGGCATTTAAAATAAAAGATAATGAAATAAAAAACATTGTCTGTATAAAAGAAGGTATGACCAATCATTCTTATAGGTTTGATCTAAATGGCGAGACTTATCTTGCAAGAGTGCCAGGTGAAAACACTGATACATTTATCAACAGAAAAACAGAAGGTGAAATCCTCGAAAAGTTAAAACCACATAATATTACAGAAGATATAATCTTTTTTGACAAAAAAACTGGATATAAAATATCAAAGTTTTTCAAGAACGCCAAAACCATTGATATATCAAAAAAAGATGAATTAAAAAAGTGCATGGCACTATATAAAAATTTTCATCTACTCGACATAAGTGTCAAGGCAAGTAATGATATATCAGATAAAATAATAGAATATACTGGCATCATAAAATCAAAAAATATATATGTCCCATATGAAGATTTTGATGATATTGTCAGTAAGGCCTATGAAATAAAGAAATATTTGGATAAGGTGGATAAAGTAAAGACTCTAACTCACGGTGACCCTAATCCCAATAATGTCCTTATAGTAGGAAATGAACTAAAGCTTATTGATTTTGAGTATGGGGGCATGGCAAATCCATTATCCGACATAGCACTTTTTGGAGTATATGTAGGATATGATTTTAAGAAAACATATGAATTATATCAAATGTATAAAGCTGCCGATATAGGGAAAAGCGATAAAAAAATCATCCCTAAGGATGATAATATTGCTAAAAAGATGATTATATCATATATGGCTCTCTCCGGCCTTTATAATGCAGTATGGACTATAGTTAGATGTGCCATGGGCGATGTTGACTTTGGAGAATTTGGTATGGCCGGATATAGAGCCTTCAAAAATAATTACAAAGAGTTTGTAAATCTTTAATGCTACTCAATATATGTGGGATCGCCTATGCCAGAGCATTTTATAGAAGCAATTTTTAGATCTCTAAAATTCTCTTCGAAATCAAAGTCATCTGTATTTTCCATCTGAGGTCCATCATAGTCAAATTTTACAGTGTATGAATATAATTTATAATCCATACCAGCTTCCATATCTTCAAGATTATAATAAGAATAAGTCCATCCTTCATCAAAAATAACTTGTCCTGTCTTTCCTACATATACACTAAGCTCTTCTTCTGTTGGCATTCCTTCAGTAAGATTTTCAAAAGTCTCAACTGGAAGCGATGATACTATTTCTCTTTCTTTTTTCTTTTTCTCATCATAGTCTTCAATATCAAGATTCCAGATTTCATTTGATACATCTTCTGGCATTTCTGCTATAGCACGATAATAAACACCATCAAGTTCGAATACATATATATATTCTGTCTCTGTATAAACTTCTTGTTTATTGTCTACGTAATCATACACAAATGCATCTGCCATAGTTTTTATGTCTTCCTTGGTTGGTGTCTTGCCACTTTCACTTGCTACAGCTGTTTGATTAGAAACATTTCCACTACAAGCTACGAGTACACTTGCTACAAGCATTGTTAAAAATAATACTATCTTTTTCATTTTTCTTCACTCCCAATAAAAACTGCCTTTTTCAAGGTGCTATTAATTATAACACATTCGATAAATTTTTACAAAAAAAGCCCCGTATGGGGCTTTTTTATATCGACGCTCCCCGAGTAGGACTTGAACCTACGACCTACCGGTTAACAGCCGGTCGCTCTAACCAACTGAGCTATCGAGGAATATTTATA
>DFKY01000010.1 GCA_002374095.1 Lachnospiraceae bacterium UBA3633 | reverse complement strand
AGTCTGCCCCCTTTGGCCACTCGGGAACCCATCCTTATAAAACTAAAAGCCGATGAACGGACTCGAACCGTTAACCTGCTGATTACAAATCAGCTGCTCTGCCAATTGAGCCACATCGGCATGGTACTGGGACCAAGAGGGCTCGAACCTCTGCCCCCCTGCTTGTAAGGCAGATGCTCTCCCAGCTGAGCTAACACCCCATATACACTTTGCAATATGATTATACTTTACTTGGTATCTTAAGTCAAGAAAAAAATAAGAAAATTTATGTTTATTGGTTTTCCTTCGTAGCCTCTTTTTTGGAATTAGCACTTGACCTTATAGCAAACTGAAAATAGTTGATTATCTCATCTCTAAGCACGCTTTGCTCTGTAAGCTCCTCTTCACTTAGCCTATTAGTAGATTCTTTTTTCTTATATAACTCATTGAGTCTTTCTACCTTTTTTGCAAGACTACTATCCATATACACTCCTACATAGATTTTACTTTAATTATCCAATGATAAAGATACAGCTTTTGCCGTAGAAAAATCAAGTTGTAAATTATAACCACCGCACTTGCCATCAATATCTATCACTTCTCCTATAAAGTATAGCCCTTTTATTATTTTTGATTCAAGTGTAGTCCTATCAATCTCATCAGTTGATACACCGCCTATAGTAATTTGTGCTGTATCAAAATTGCCTATACTGATATTAGAAATATTAAAATTTAAAATGTTTTGCGCTATACGTTTTAGAGAACCATCATCAATATCACTAACTAATCTTCCACCAGCACTACTTCTTTTCATTATAACATATGATATCTCATCTGGCAAGAATCCGCTTAAAAAGTTGTCTTTTTCTCTATAAGATATATCATTTTTTCTTTTTCGTAGCTTTTCTACAAGGGCATCAAACCTTTTATCAAATCTGTCAATTGGTATGTCACTACAAAAATCAAATCTCATAGATACATTTTTTCCATCGCTAATATATCTATTGGCTTTCCTTGATAAATTCATAATTGGTATACCAGATATATAATTTTCAGTAAACTGTACTTCTCCACTTTCAAAAAATGTGAATTCATCATCGCCTTCTACATGTACAGTAACGCACGCATCTACCCTCACGCCTTTTAAACTTTTTATGTCTTTATCATCACATCTAAATCCTACAAGTGCAGGAAGCGGCTTTATAATCTTATGTCCAAGCTTTGAAATAATACTATATAAATTACCATCACTTCCAGTATTTTTATACGATTTGCCACCTGTTGCAATCACAAGTTTGTCAAATGAATATGTATCACCATCTGCAACTACATTAAACTTATCGCCACTTAAAGTTATATCCTTAACTTGAGTATCATATACTATCCTGACTTCATTGTCAGAAAGCTTATCAAAAAGTGCATAGTAGACACTTGTTGCTTTATTACTTCGTGGATAATAGTATGCATGTCCCCTATGTATTTCTATCTTCTCTTCCACACCAATAGAGTTAAAAAATTTTATCATTTCTTTAAAGTCATGCTTTTTATATATCTCGATTGCAAAATCATTATTATAAATATCTTCTAAATCATCAAAATCTCCACTTGTAAAATTGCATTTACCATTTCCTGTAAGAAGCAATTTTTTGCCAAGCTTATGATTTCTTTCAATAATCGTTACTTTATTACTTTTATTTAGTAAGGCTGCAAGCATCATACCACTTGCACCTCCGCCAATTATACCAATATCCATACTATCCTCTCAAAATCCTGCTAAATCTTGATATAAATGGCATATAAAGAGCATCTTTTTTTCTAACTACACCGAGTAGTACCACAAGAAACATATATATAGTTATAGCAACAGCTACACATATAATAAGTCTTATCCAGATAAAGATTATACTTGCACCGGTAAGCACAACATTCGCAAGAAATGAATTAAGCATATATGTGACAATTCCCATTATCACAGCACTAAGTGTCATAAGGAAGAAGGTAAGTATATATCTTCTTCTAAATCTCGGGTTATTATATCTAACTATTTTATTTATTGCACGCTGATTAAGTATTGATAAAGTAAGAGCAAATATTATCATGCTGTATACTATAGCGTAAATATTTAGATTAAATGGCACGAGTAATATTAGGCATGCGACAATATGCACTGCAAATGCGATAAGAGAATTTTTAAGTGGTATACTATAATGCCCAAGCCCCTGAAGTACTCCTATAGTTACTGTAGATAGTGAAAAGAATACAACCGCTATACTTCCAGCTCTTAAGACACTTATAAGCATATCAATATTTTCTTTAAAAAGAGCTTTGCAGATAGGATCTGCAAGTATAAATAGTCCTATAAATGATGGTATAACTATAAGCATAGTATACTTTATAGAATACTTAGTCTTAAGAACTACTTCTCTCACATCATTAACAGCCACAGAACTTGATATTGACGGTATGATTGATGATGTAAGAGCATTTGATACTGCAACTGGTATGTTGAAAAGTAAATGGTAATTCCCAAAAATGCCCCAAAGAACCACTATGTTTAATTCTGACTTCATAATGGTAAGGACATTTGAAAAAAGTAAATCATCAACCACTGAAGTAATATTATATATTGTACTTGATATAATTATAGGAACCATAGTAGTAAATAATACATTTAAAATTTTACCACTTGACTCAACTTCAATATAATTATTATTGTTTAAAAACTTTCGAAATTTACGATGAAGTTTTCTAAACATTATCACAAGTACGATAAGCGCTACAAATGCTCCAACTCCTGTACCAATAGCCCCGCCTCTTGCTCCAAAAGCATAAGAGTACTCTTCTGATTCATATATGAGATTTGCTATCTCACCCCGCTTAAAAAGTATGTATGCAAATACAATGCTTGCAATGGCATTGGCAATCTGTTCAAATATTTGTGATACTGCTGTCGGTATCATATTGCCCATGCCTTGGAAAACTCCACGAAGTATAGAAAGTATCGCCATGATAAAAAGTGTAGGAGCAAGTGCTCTAAGTGCGAATGATAGTAATGGTTTTCTATGAATAGTACTTATAATGTCAGCTCCAAAATACATTATTGCAAACATTATAAATCCCACTACCACCGATAAGAGTAGCGATATTCTTATGACATTTTTAGCATCCTTAAACCTACCCTCTGCCAATCTTTCAGATAGTATTTTTGAAATTGCTGTTGGAAATGAATATGATGATAATATAAGAAATAAAGAATATACACTATATGCAGAAGTATAATAGCCATTTCCTTTAGTACCTATGATATTGATCATAGGTATCCTATATATGAGGCCAATGATTCTTACAAGTATACCAGCCATAGCAAGTATACTACCTTGCATCAAGAATGTATTACGTTTTTTTATACGTTCTTCTGACATTATCTATATATCCCAAGATTTTCAAGCACTGTGTCCTGCTTGTCAAACATTATTTTTTCTTGCTTTTTTGATATATGGTCATATCCCAGTAGATGTAATAAAGAGTGAGTAAGAAGAAAACTATACTCTCTTTTTACACTATGATTATAAAGTTTCGCTTGACTTATAATCTTGTCATAGCAGATAACCACATCACCTAAAAATATCGTCTTAGTATCAAAATCAGTAATTGTGAGCCCATTACCATCGATAAATGGAAATGACAGCACATCCGTAATTTTATTAATTCCGCGTGTCTTCTTATTAATCGATCTAATTCTTTCTTTTGATACAAGGCTTATGTCAAAAGAAAAGTTTGCATGAAGATTTTCTAAATCAAAGACAGCTTTCGATATTCTTTTAGAAAGCCTTTTTTCATCAAACTCAAATCTATAATTGTTGTCATTATTAAAACCTATTTTTATCATCTTTTGTTATAAGATTTATCATAATTTTCATATGCAACTACTATCTTTTGCACAAGCGGATGCCTTACTACATCTTTGCTTGTAAGTCTCACAAACTCTATACCATCAATACTATGCAAAACTTTTATAGCACTATCAAGACCTGATTTTACATCACGTGGAAGGTCTTTTTGAGTATCATCTCCGGTAACTATAACTTTAGAATTAAATCCAATTCTCGTAAGAAACATTTTCATCTGTGGTATGGTAGTATTTTGTGCTTCATCAAGTATTATAAATGCATTATCAAGAGTTCTTCCTCTCATATAAGCAAGTGGTGCCACTTCAATAAGTCCCTTTTCAACATTTGTTTGAAAGCTTTCAGCTCCCATGATCTGATATATGGCATCATAAAGTGGTCTAAGATATGGATCAATTTTGCTTTGAAGATCTCCTGGAAGATATCCAAGCTTTTCACCAGCTTCTATCGCAGGTCTTGTAAGTACAATTCTCTCCACATCCCCTTTCTTAAACGCTTCTATCGCCATGCATACTCCAAGATAAGTCTTGCCAGTACCTGCAGGGCCTATTCCGAAAGTTATCATATTGTTCCTTATACTCTCTATGTACTTTTTTTGACCCAAAGTTTTTGCTTTTACTGGTTTGCCACTTATTGTCCTTGAGATCACATCATCATCAAGCCCTACTATATCTTCTTTTACTTTTTTATCATTAGTATCTATCATGTCCATGCAATAATTAAGCTCCTGTTCACTTATATCGTTCCCATTTTTTGCTTTTTCAATCAAAAGAAGAATTAAATCTTTTGCCTCATACACATTAGCACCAAAAATCTTTATAGCATTATCCCTGATGACTATGGAAACATTATATCTTTTTTCAATTTTTTTTAAATTTATGTCAAAGTTGCCAAAGACTTTGCTTATAATATCATTCTCAATATCTATTATTATGCCATTATCCATATTTTATCATAAAAAATACGCCCTATCCAAAGGAATAGGGCTTAAAATTAAAAATTAAACTTTCTTTTACGCGCTGCTTCAGATTTTTTCTTTCTCTTTACACTTGGCTTCTCATAGAACTCACGTTTTCTTATCTCTTGTTGAATTCCAGCCTTAGCGCAATTTCTTTTGAAACGTCTTAAAGCATTATCTAATGTCTCGTTCTCTTTAACTATAACGCTTGACAATCTTCTCACTCCCTTCTGTTCACACAATATATAAATTATAGCAAAGTTGCTTGCTTTTGTAAATACTATTTTCTAAGCTCTATGCCAAGAGTCTTAAGGCCATTTATAATCTTATCAATAACTTTATCCACTTCTTCACTTGTGAGACTGTGGTCTTTTGAACCAAATGACAAATTATAAGCTACTGACTTAAAGTTTTCTCCTACCTGTGCCCCTTCATATATATCAAAAAGTTCTATGCTTTCAAGAAGCTTTCCACCACGAACTTTCAAAATCTCTTCTATCTTATCTATAGTAATGTCTTTTGGAACTGTCATAGAAAGATCTCTTTCTGATCTTGGGAATTTGCTAACTTCACTATACTTAAACATAAAATCAGATTTTTCTATTATGTTTTTCAAATCAAGTTGCAATAAATAAGTCCTTGTGTGTATATCATAATTCTTAAGCACTATCTCATGAACTTCTCCAACAAAACCAATACACACATCATCTATATATACATCTGCAGTTCTGCCAGGATGCATATAACTTATATTTTCATTTTTAACGAAACTAATTTTGCCTTTTACATGAGATGCAGAAAGTATCTCTTCAACATATCCTTTGAAGCTAAAGAAATCGAGATTTTTCCCAAAGCCACCCATAGCTATAGTTTTTCTTTCATCTGGAAGAACTTCTATCTTTTCATCAAGTGGCAAGTAGATATTAGCAATCTCAAAAAGTTTTGCCTCTTTTAACCCACGATTGTAGTTTGTAGATAGTGACTTAAGTATTCCATTCACAAGTTGGGTTCTCATAATCTCAAAGTCTTCACCGAGTGGATTAAAAATCTTTATGTAATTTCTTTCTTTTGCATCACTACTATATAAAAGTTTATCATATACTTTTGACGATTCAAAAGAATAATTCATAGCTTCATCGAAGCCATTAAATCTCGCTACAAGCATAGAAGCATTTTCAATTATATCGCTTTTTGAGCTAATTGATGGTACTATATCAAGATTTGGAAGAGATTCATCGACTTTATCATACCCATAAAATCTCATAACTTCTTCTGCAACATCTGCATAGTTCCAGATATCTTGTCTCCAAGTTGGTACACTTATTTTAAGACTATTACCATCAATTTCTGTAGTAAGCTCAATTCTATCTAAAACTTTTTTCATGGTCAAAGCATCTATATCTACACCAAGTAAGTTATTGATTTTATCAACAGAGACTTGTAGCAATCTATTTACATTCTCTTTTTCTTTAGGATAGAAATATATCATATCTTCACATATTTCTCCGCAGTGAAGATCTTCTATAAGTGCACATGCACGATTTAATGCTGCTATGGCATTATTGGGGTCAAGTCCTTTTTCAAAAAGATTTGATGCTTCTGTCCTAAGTCCAAGTTTTTTTGAACTAAGACGTATATTCACACCATTAAAATTGGCTGCTTCAAGAAGTAAGTTCTTACAATCTTTTGTAATCATAGAATTTTCGCCACCCATGATTCCTGCGAGTCCTATAGCTCCTTCTCCATCACATATTGTAAGCATACTATCATTTAACTCTCTCTCCTGCCCATCAAGTGTAGTAAACTTATCATTATCCTTTGCTCTTTTTACTACAATCTTTTTTCCTCTTATAGTGTCATAATCATACGCATGCATCGGTTGGCCATATTCCATCATAACAAAATTAGTAATATCTACGATATTATTGATAGGTCTTATGCCTACTGCGCGAAGTGAATCTTTAAGCCATTCTGGAGAATCTTCAATCTTTAAGTTTTTTACAAATCTTGTAGCAAACATAGGGCAAAGATCTTGATCCAATACTTCAACTTTAATATATGAATTATCTTTAAATGAAGGTGTAAATGTAGTTTTCGGATATGTAAATGTCTTGCCAAATGTTGCAGCGACTTCTCTCGCTATGCCTATCACGCTATAACAATCTACACGATTGGATGTAATCTCAAAATCATATAGTGTATCATCAAGGTTTAATGCTTTTATAGCATCATCACCTGGCTTACAGTCAATGCTACTCATATCAAGTATGCCATCATCTCCCCCATAGAGATCTGCAGGTCTTCCAAGCTCACCAATTGAGCAAAGCATACCATTTGATAACACATCACGAAGCTTTCCTGCTTTTATCTTTATGCCATCAGGATGCTCTTTATCATCATGTGCTGATGCAGCGACACGACCTCCATCAAGTACAGCAGGGCAAAGCATACCTTCATAAACATTTGGTGCTCCTGTAACTATCTGTATAACCTCTTTTCCAGTATTGCATTGGCATACTACCAATTTATCAGCATTTGGATGCTTTTCGATTTTATCAAGTCTCACTACAATTATATTTTCAAGATTTTTAGAAAGGTTCTCATATGTCTCAACTTTAGTTCCAGTCATAGTGATAGCTTCAGAGAATTCTTTCCCTTTTACATCCAAATCTTTTACATAATATTTTAAAAATTTATCTGATGCTTTCATATCATCACCTGTCTAATCAAATTGATTAAGAAATCTCATATCATTTTCATAGAGAAGTCTCATATCATCTATCTCATACTTAAGAAGTGCTAGTCTTTCAATACCTATACCAAAAGCGAATCCTTGACACTTGTCTTTATCAAGTCCGCAAAGTTCATATACTTTTGGATTGACCATACCACATCCTAAAATCTCTATCCATCCTTCATTTTTGCAGAACCTACAGCCTTTGCCTCCACACTTAAAGCAACTTACATCCATCTCAGCACTTGGTTCAGTGAATGGAAAATGATGTGGCCTAAATCTCGTCTTTATATCATTTCCAAAAAATGATTTTGCAAATACTGTAAGTGTCCCTTTCAAATCAGCGAATGAAATATTATCACTTACCACAAGCCCTTCTATCTGATGAAATGTAGGAGAATGCGTAGCATCCACAGAATCTGACCTAAATACTCTACCAGCTGATATAATGCATATAGGGAGCTTGCCTTTTTCCATGACACGAGCCTGTACCGGACTTGTCTGTGTACGAAGAAGCACTTTGTCATTTATATAAAATGTATCTTGCTCATCACGTGCAGGATGACCTTTCTCAATATTTAACTTCTCAAAGTTGTAAAGGTCATATTCTATCTCAGGTCCTGTCACAACTGTATATCCCATCTTCTCAAAGATCTTTCGCACATCATTATAGACTATTGTGCATGGATGTAAATGCCCTATATTTACTTTCTTTGATGGTAAAGTTACATCTATTGCCTCTCTTTTTAATTTTTCGCCAAGGATCTTTTCTGTAAACTTCTTTTGTCTAAGCTTTATCTCATCCTCAATAGCGGATTTTACAAGATTTATAGCTTTACCAAGTTCTTTTCGTTCCTCATCTTTAAGCTCTTTAAACCTTTGCATGATGGCAGTAATCTCGCCTTTTTTTCCAAAGTAACTTACTCTTATATCATCAAGTGCTTTTAGGTCACTCGCATTGTCTATACTTTCTATAGCTTTGTCTTTAATTTTATCTAAATTAATATCCATATTTTCTCATTTTCAAAAAATACCCATATAGCTATGGGTAATTTTCTTATTAAAGATTATTTTTGGCAGTCTCTGCAAGTTTTGTAAATGCTTTTTCATCAGATACTGCAAGTTCCGCAAGTATTTTTCTATTGATTATAATATTTGCTTTTTTAAGTCCATACATGAACTTACTATATGATATATCATTTAATCTACATGCTGCATTGATTCTTGTAATCCATAACTCTCTAAACTGTCTCTTTTTCTCTTTTCTGCCTCTGTATGATTCAGTAAGTGCTCTCATCACACTTTGCTTTGCAACTCTATATTGTTTTGATCTTGCTCCTCTAAAACCTTTAGCAAGCTTTAATACTTTTTTATGCTTTCTCTTGGCATTCATGCCACCTTTAACTCTTGCCATGTCATTAACCTCCTAATATTCTTAACCATCTTACAAATAAGGTAAAATTTTCTTCATTGTCTTAACATTTGTCTTATCGACTACTGTATCTTTTCTCAAGTTTCTCTTTCTCTTTGTAGTCTTTTTATTAAGTATGTGAGACTTATTGGCTTTCATTCTCACAAGCTTGCCAGTTCCTGTTTTCTTAAATCTTTTTGCTGCAGATTTACTTGTTTTTACTTTGTACTTTTTCATAATCCTCTCCTTACTTTTTTGGTGCAAGTACGATACTCATATTACGGCCTTCTGCTTTAGAAGGTTTTTCAATCTGGCATACATCAGAAAGACTATTTGCAATATCAGTAAGTATATGCTCAGAGTCATTCATATGGGCCATCTCTCGACCTCTAAATCTTAATGTCACTTTTAGTTTATGACCTTTTTCCAAAAACTTTCTTCCAGCATTAATTTTAGTATTTAAGTCATTGGTGTCAATATTTGGTGTCATTCTTATCTCTTTAAGTTCAACTTGCTTTTGGTTCTTTTTTTGTTCTTTTTCTTTCTTTAGCAATTCATAACGGTACTTTCCAAAATCAATAATTTTGCACACTGGTGGTACAGCATTTGGTGCTATCTTCACAAGGTCAAGCTCCATCTCAAAAGCTTGGTTAAGTGCCTCTCTGCTGCTCATAATACCAAGTTGCTCTCCATCAGGTCCTATAACTCTTACTTCAGCGTCCCTTATTCTCTCATTGACTTGTATATTCTTTTCGTTAATAAAGTTCACCCTTCCTTTCACAAAACTTTTTCAAAAAAAATAGTGGACATAAAGATGACCACCTCAAAAAAATCTTATAAACCTATGTCGCTATACGCTCCTAGGTGAGATGTCATCTACTTTATTTACTCTATTATTATAGCAAGTTTTATAACATTGTCAAGTATAATATAATGCCTTAAACGGGCTCGCAGTGCTCGCCCCTACAAACGCATGAATGAGATATGCAATTCGTTACTTTATTAATAGAGTAGGCTTTACATTTATACTATAGTTTTTATGATATATGCAAAATCCCGGCGCTTTTCCTTTTACTTTCTTAAGTTCCTTTCTGTAAGTATAATCAACTGTCACTTTTGTATCATCTTTTCTATCACTGTAATACGCTGCAAGACCAGCTGCTTCAACAAGGGTTTTATCGTCCACATCCTCATACCTGGCTTTAAGTATGACATGAGCACCTTTTGAGCCTTTTACATGAAACCAAGTATCATAGGAACTTGCCATATCAAATGTAAGATACTCATTTTGAATGTTATTTTTACCTACATAGATAGTGATACCGCTACTTGACTTATATTCTGATATATTATAATTTATAGATACATTTTTATGTTTTTTCCTTCTTGCAGTGTCTTCTTCATGTTTTTTAATTGAGGCAAAGCTTCTTGCCTCATCAAAATATCTTGCGAGTTCTTCTTTTATAAGATATAAATCTTTTTCATCATTTGAAATGCGCACACTCGATTCTATGCTTTCAAGGTGCTCTATCTTTTCTTTTACTTCTTCAAGAAGCTTTAGTGCATTTTCTTTCGTTCTCTTAAGCTTATTGTATCTATTATAATATTTCTCTACATTTTTTGAAATCGAAATGCTTATGTCTATAGGTATACTATATTTGGTTCCATCAAAGTCTACACATACAAGATTATTTTCAACAATATTATATTCATTATAGCCATATGATGATACAAGTTCAGCGTATTTTTTATACTTTTCCATATCATCACATTTACTAATATCTTCATTGTAAATATCTATCTTTTTATAAAACTTACTGTACAATGCTTTTATTATATCTTCAAGTGCTTTTTTATCTACATTTTCACTAATGTTACTATATTTATCATTTATATATTTGCTTAAAAGACTTCTTATAGATTTAAAGTGTACTATATTTCCTTCATATTGGATTAGTGGATAAATATAAAAATCTGAAGGTTTACCATCCTTATAGTTAATTACAGGGTCAAGTGGCTTATCTATGCATTTCTGTAAGTAAGTAAAAAACGTGCGGAAATCTTCAAGCCCACTTATATCATAGTGGACAGAATACTTTTTATTATTTTCATTGATATATAATAGAAAAGTGCTGAGAACCAATTGTCTTGATAGTCCTTCATACATTTTACAGATAGCATTTATTACATCAAAATCTTCTCCATTTAAAGAATTTAACTCTTTTACTGAAAAAACTCGACTTCTAAATATCTCATAATCATCTTTTAGTATATTATATTTATTTGCTATATGTTTTATATTATATACATTTTTTTGTTTAAGTCTCTCATTTTCATTTTTGTTTTTCAAAAGCGTATCTATAATAATTAGATTCTCATCAGTAACTATAATATTACTATACTTGCCCATTATTTCAAAAAATATGTAACATGTCTTTATATCACCACCATCAGTGACATTTTCAATAGAAAATCTAACTATACGTTCAAAACTTTCATCTGTTAATACTTCTCCATTTAATTTCGCATCTTTTCCAACTTGCACTATATCTTTTACGATACCACTCTCAAAATGCTTCCTAAGCAACATGCAAAATCCAGATGGAACTTTCATATTATTCTTTTCGTCATCAACAATATTTACATAAGGAAAATTAGGATTGGCGTCAAGTATTAACGAAAGATTTTTACCGTTTTTTCGAATTAAAAATGACACTGAACTCTTCGACAATACATTAATCTTGTTGATTCGCTCATTTAATACAATTTCTTTAAGCTCTTCTAATTCTTTTTTTAAAAATACGCCATCGTATGCCATATACACGCCTTATTTTCTATCATTCATTGACAAATTTTGCCATAAAAAAGCCTTCATATAAATCATCAGGGAAAACTTTTTTCAGAGAATTTTCTTCAAGTTTGAGATTTAAGCTTATTGCATACTTTACCATGTCTTCATTTTCTTCTTTAAGTAGTGAACATGTAGAATACACGAGTACACCACCTTTCTTAAGAAGCTTTTTTGCTTTTGACAAAAGTTTCTTTTGCCTTTTTGTTGAAGTTTCTATCAATTCCTCTGTAAAAAACTTTGTGTAGTTTTCGTCTTTTATATCGATTACCCCTGATCCAGAGCACGGTGCATCAAGCAGTATCTTATCAAATTTTAAGTTGTCATCAAGGTCACACGAATTAATATTCAATAGATATGCATTTGCTCCTTGCAAATTCACATTATATTTAAGCCTTTCAAATCTTTTTTTATTAAGTTCAACAGCAGTAAGATTTACTTTATTTTGAGCTATAGCCTGAATAAGTGTAGTCTTACTACCTGGTGCAGCACACATGTCCAGTATATCTTCGCTACTTTTCGGATTGAGCACATAGACTGGCATCATTGATGATAGTGACTGAAGATATATAAAACCATTTTTAAATATATCAAGGTTTTCAATAATTCGTACAATTTCTGCATTGGTTTTCTTTTCAGAATTATAACTATCTATCACATACGCATTTTCAAATCCCTCTATTTTTTTGCAGACAAAGCTTATATCTTTTAAGTTTTTCATTACATAATCATCAGTACTTTTTAAAGCATTTACTCTAAATGTAACCTTTTTATCAGAAGTAAGTCCAGAAAGGATTTTTGATATGCATGTATCATCATATAACTCTTTTAATTTTTCTATAAGTACTATATGCACAACATCTCCAAAAAATATATAAGGGTATGAAACTCACACCCTTTATCTCTCATCAATATCAAGCTGAATCTTACTAAGTATATCAATTTTTATCTTGCGATTCATATTTATAAAGTATTTTTCATCGAGTTCAGAAATCGAAAAACTATTTTTATCATCAAAATATTTTTTTAGCTCTTTATATCGCATATAGTAAGCAAGGTTCTGCTCTATAAAAAGTATAAGTATAAAAGCTATCCCACCTTGCTTTTCCCAATCATGCATAAACTCGACTTGGTGTCTATGGACATTGGCGATAGGGAACTTTTTAGTCTTGCATTCTTTTGCATCAAAGCACACTGGTATCTCTTGCACAACTCCTACATAATCAACAGTTGACTTCTTGTCAAAATACGCAAGGGTTATATGCCCTTCTTTGTCCATCTTTATGGGGGTTATCGGTGTAGGAATCTTTTGTATTAGAGCAAGATTTTTTATACGATACTCTTCTATCGTACGATTTATCATTTCTTCTAATACACTTCCTCTAAGGCCTCTTGTCTTCAATGTAATCTAACCTTTCTCTACTATATAAGATCGCCACTCATCAATCATTATTTTTTTATCAGCAAAATAATCCATCTTCATTGCTTTTTTTACTCTTTCACATGTTGCATAAGTTTTTTCTTTTGCTTTTTTAGTTCCTTCATACAATATATCATACACATCTGAAAGATTATCTTCCCACTTCTTTCTTTCATCCCTAAATTTAGATATTTTTTCTTCAAGAATTGCAAGCAAAAACTTTTTACACTTTACATCACCAAGTCCGCCTTTTCTATAATGTTCTTTCATCTCATCAAGATTTTTATAGTCTTTAAGATACTCATCAAAATGTCTATCTTCAGAAAATACATCTAAAAAATTAAACACTACATTTCCTTCTACTTTTCCAGGGTCACTCACATTGATATGATTTTCATCTGTATACATTGACATGACCTTAGTTTTAAGTGAGTCTGCTGGCTCTGACAGATATATTGCATTATTTAGAGATTTTGACATCTTCTCTTTTCCATCTATGCCTTTAAGCCTTGTAGCATTTTTGTCCTTTGGTAGCATTATTTGAGGTTCTACAAGAGTTTCACCATATATTGTATTGAATTTATGTACTATCTCTCTACATTGTTCAAGCATTGGTTTTTGATCTTCACCAACTGGTACAACATTTGCATCAAATGCAGTGATATCAGCAGCTTGACTTATAGGATAAGTAAAAAATCCAACTGGAAGCCCACCTTCGCCATCATTAAAACCACGAAGCTGGATCTCATTTTTTACCGTAGGATTTCTCTCAAGTCTTGGCACTGTAACAAGATTCATATAGTAAAATGTAAGTTCTGTAAGTGCAGGTAGTGCACTTTGCACACATATAGTCACACGGTCTGGGTCAAGTCCAATAGAAAGATAATCGAGAGTTACTTGAATTATATTATCACGTACTTTTTTAGGGTTATCAAAATTATCAGTAAGACCTTGTGAATCTGCTATCATTATGTAGATCTCATCAAAAGTCTTATCATTTTGAAGGCTCAGTCTATTCATAAGTGAACCAACATAATGTCCAAGATGAAGTTTCCCAGTAGGTCTGTCACCTGTAAGTGATATCTTTCCCATCATTCCTCCTTATGGAAATGCATTTTTAATAAGAGTTATATTGTCTCCATCTACGCTAACCACATCAAAGCGACATGGCCTATCTTCACTAATCTTATATAGAGACATATATATTTTAGCTACATTATATATCGTTTTCTGCTTCTTTTTATCGACAGCATAAAGTCCGCTTGCAATGCTATCTTTTTCTCTATATTTTACTTCTATAAATGAGAGATATCCTGCATCCTCTGCTATGATGTCTATCTCTCCAATCTTGCACCTAAAATTGCGATTGATTATCTTATATTTATTCTTTTTCAGGTATTCGCATACCATTTTTTCATAGTATGCTCCTACTTCTCTTTTATTTATCATTTTTTATGTGTACTTTCAAAATTATAGGGAACCTCTAAAAAGGAGCATTTTTGAAAGCTTGCTTTCATAAAATGCGACGAATTTAATGTTCCAGCTGGGCACACACTCGAAAAACGGAGTTTTTCGAGGTGCCCTATATTGATGATATAAATGTCTCTCGATGTATTGGGCATCTACCATACTTATGTAGTGCTTCGATATGCTTTTTCGTCCCGTAGCCTTTATGCTTCGCAAAGCCATACTCGGGATATAGTTTATCATAATCTATCATGATTCTATCTCTCGTAACTTTCGCAATAATACTTGCCGCCGCTATAGATATAGATAAAGCATCTCCATGCACTATGCTAACTTGCTTTATATCTACATTTTTTATGTGGATCGCATCAACAAAAAGCATATTTATGCAAGCCTTATACTTTTCACGATACATCTTATTAGCTTTATCATATGCTTCTTTCATAGCGATATGAGTAGCTTCAAGAATATTGATATCATCTATTACTTTCTCATCTACTATGCCTATACCATATGCATATGATTTATCAATAATCTCATCATATAATAGATATCTTTTTTTCTCACTTACTTTTTTTGAGTCATTGATATATAGTATCTCTTCTCTCCTATCAAGCACTACACATGCTGCAACAACCGGACCAGCAAGTGGTCCTCTCCCAGCTTCATCAATCCCACCAATAATATAGTCAGAAAACTTTTCTTCATATGTTGATAAGCTTTTTAGTCGTTCTCTCTCAATCTTTAGTTTTTCATCTATAGATATTGGCACTTTATCATCCTTACTATCTTTATCACTCTAAACTAATCTTCCCAAGTCTTCCTTTTCTAAAGTCAGTAATAATAAGTTTCGAAAGCCTATCGTAATCTATCTCATTATTTTTTTTAAATATATGTTCATTTCTCGCTATAGCATCCATCACAGATAATGGATCTTCATCATCAAAGTCTTTTAAATCATATCTCTTTATAAATAAAGCTTTATACTTTTTATACACCTTTTTAATAAATTCATAAGCCAGTGACTCCATATCGACTATATCGTCATTAATTGAACCAACAAGTGCAAGATTAATCCCCACATCACTTCTCACAAACTTTGGAACTGTAACTCCAGGCGTATCAAGAAGATATATCTTATCACTTACCTTTGCCCACTGTAGCTTCTTCGTCACTCCAGGCGTATTTTCTACCTTATTAACCTTTTTTCTTATATAAGAATTAATAAATGTACTTTTTCCTACATTTGGCATACCTACTACAAGAGCTTTAATTTTTATATTTGATATGCCTTTTTTTTCGTATTTTTTGTATAGAAAATCACAAAGTATATCAAGTTTTTTATCAACTATCCTTTTTATAGTATTATCTCTACAATCAAGAGATAGTACCTCAATATCATCATTTGCTTTATCTTTTATAATTTGGATATTATTTTCAATGTCATCTCTACTCACAAGATCTGATTTTGCGATTATAAGAAGTCTTTTTTTCCCTTTAATCTCTTCATTTAAAAAATCGATTGAAGATAATGGACAACGAGCGTCTATTATCTCAATCACAATATCGACTTCTTTTAGATGTTCTTTTATCTCTCTCCTGGCTTTTGCAATATGTCCAGGATACCACTCAATATTCATAGTCTATCTTATCACTCGCCAAACCTTGCCTTTTATCATATCTCTTTTTACATTGCCAACATCAGAAAACCTTGAGTCATTGGAACTATCCAAGTTATCCCCAAGGACATAATACTCATCTGATCCAAGTTTTACATTTTGTTCAATATTTGACGACAAAGAATTTTTCAAATCAAAATCATCTATAAGCACATCATCTATATAGATATTGCCCTTACTTATAGTTACAGTCTCTCCAGGAAGCCCATATATCCTTCGTATGCTTTCTTGACCTGATAAATTAAAAACTATCACATCTTTTCGTTCAAGTGGCAAGAAATTTTTATATAGACGATTTACAAAGACAATATTGCCATTGTTGATATATGGTGCCATGCTAAAACCCTGTTGAAGACTCACAGCAAAAAAAGTATATATCAAGATGAAAGCAAATGCCACCGCAAATACAGTAGCAGCAATCGTCTGACAAAATTTAATAAGAATATTGGTATTCAACTATGCCTCTACTGTCTCTTCAATATGCTCTTTAACTTTTGCAGCTTTACCTATCCTATCTCTTAAGTAGTTAAGCTTTGCACGTCTTGCCTTTCCTTTACGCACAACTTCAACCTTTACAACCATAGGACTATTTACAGGGAAAGTTTTCTCAACACCTACACCATTTGAATTCTTACGTACTGTAAATGTCTCTCTATTGCCACCACCCTGAATCTTAAGCACAACTCCTTCATAAATCTGCACTCTTTCTTTCTCGCCTTCACGAATTAAGTTGTGAACTTTTACACTATCTCCTACATTAAAAGATAGTTTTTCTTTTCTGAGTGTCTCATCTTCAATTGCTCTGATAATAGAATTCATAATATCCTCCAAACTAATTATTTTCAATATATTTTTCGTATAAATCAGGTCTATTTGCTTTAGTGATCTCGAGTGATTTTTCTTTTCTCCACTCTTCTACTTTTTTGTGATCGCCGCTCAAAAGTATCTCAGGAACTTTATACCCTTCAAAATCACTTGGTCTTGAATACTGTGGGTACTCAAGTAAAAAATTACTAAATGATTCATCAGTTACCGATTCAGAATTTGACAAAACTCCATCCACAAATCTTGCCATAGTATCAATTACAACCATGCAAGGAAGCTCACCACCAGTAAGGACAAAGTCGCCTATTGATATTTCCTTTGCTCCAGTAAGTATGATTGCTCTTTCATCAATTCCTTCATAGTGCCCACATATAAAGACTATCTCTTCAAATTTTGCCATACTCACGGCACTACTTTGATCAAAAAGTTTTCCTCTTGGAGATAAGTAATATGTAGGAACTTTCCTATCTTTTACTATATCCCTATAGCAATCAACAATTGGTTTGACTTGCATAAGCATACCAGATCCGCCACCATATACATAGTCATCTACGCTTTTTGCCTTACCTAATGCATAGTCTCTTATGTTTACGATATCAATACTTAATATTTTTTTATCAATTGCCTTCCCTATAAGACTTTCTTTTAAGTAATTCTCAAACATATTGGGGAAAAGCGTCATAATATGTATTTTCAAACCAAACCTTCTACTAACCGAATTTTAACTACGCCTTCTTTTACATCGACTGACTCTATATACTCATCAACAAATGGTACAAGCATTTCCTTCCCACTACATGAAACACTTAGTATATCATGAGCCTTGGTTTTAAGCACATCTACTATTTCCCCAAGTCTTTCATTGTCATGATATGCTGTACATCCTATAAGATCTAGAGTATAATACTCACTCTTCGCAAGTGCTATAGCATTTTCTCTACTCACATAGATGTTTTTCTTTATAAGTTTTCTCGCATCATCTATAGTGTCAAAGCCTTTAATCTTTAGTACTACTGTGTTTCTTAAGTACTTCACATTTTCTTTTTTATAAAGAATCCCATCTACAAAATCAGCATCATCCGCATCTATAGAGTCAAGTATATAAAAACTATCAAGCTTATCAAACCTCTTCATGTCATCAGTCATCGGATACACTTTCACTTCGCCTTTTATGCCATGAAGTGATATAATTTCGCCAATTCTAAAATACTTCTTCATCGAATGTCAATCACAACTTTTACTTCTTTCATAGTTGCTATAGCGCCCATGATAGTGCGGATATCTTTTGCTATCTTTCCTTCATGTCCTATAACCTTGCCAAAATCATCACGGTCTACTTCAACAATGTATCTTATAAAATTGCCATCTTTTTCTTCTGTTATGGATACTTTGTCTTTATTCCTTACAAGTGTCTTAACTATGTATTCTAAAATGTCTTTCATATAAATCTCCTTAGATAGAGATTCCTGAAGCCTTCAAGAGTTTCCCAACAGTCTCTGTAGGTTTAGCACCATTTTGTAACCATTTCTTGCAAGCATCAGCATTGATTTTAATCTCTGATGGTTCTTTATAAGGATTGTAGTAACCTATCTCCTCGATAAATCTACCATCTCTTGGATAATGCGAATCAGCAACCACCACTCTATAAAATGCATTGTGAGTGTGTCCAAGTTTTTTTAGACGAATTTTTACTGCCATTTAGTTATTTCCTCCTTTTAAAACATTTTTGATTATTTTATCAGATAAATTAATAATCGTCCGATCTTTAGTTTTCTTCTTTATGGAAGTCGCAAGCTTCTCTATATCTTTTAGTCTCTCACTCAGTAAAAGTTTTGAATCAATATCTTTAAGTTTTTTATCAGCAAGCTTATATAGATCATATGCTGCCTGTCTCGAAATTTTCAGTTCTTCTCCTATCTCAGAAAAAGATAAATCATCAAGCACATGGTATTCATATACTACTTTCTGATTTCTTGACAAAAGTCCACCATAAAGATCATATAGTATAGATTTTTTGAAAATATCTTCCATAAAAAAAGCACTTAAAGTGCTTTATTATGATAACATATAAGTTGGGTGTTGTCAAGTTTTTTACTTGGCAACTATAGCTATAGAGTCAATATAGGCTTTGCTGAGTAAATCTATAATTTCGACGAAATCTATATCTTTTAAGTCCCTAAAAGAATATTCGTCAAGTGCCATGCCACGATCATCCGTATAAAGTGATATATAAGAAAGCATGTCGTCAACAGTCTTTCCTCTTATATAGTCTCCAAGCACATTGTATTCAAGTTTTAAGTTAAACTTTGAAAGGTCTATTCTTGTGTATTTTGATGTATCAGAAAGCTCATTTAATGTAAATATTTCTTTCTCACGGCTACCAAGTATTTGTCCAGTATTTGTAAGTACTACTCGGTTGGCAACATTGTCAAACATACATGAACTTATTTTGCCATCTTTATCGCTCGTTATCATGCAATAACTTGATGTAAAATCCACTTTGCCGTCACTTGTAGATGTAGCATCTTTTATATCTCTCTTTTTTAATATTTTGCTCACAGATACACCAAGTCTATCTCCATAATCAGCTCCAATAAATCTTGAATTATCAATTGCATTGGAAAGTGCTTCAAGGTATGGTGCATAAGCTTTAATATTGCCATATGCATAATTTATTGATTTCATATTTTTAAGATCAATAATTTGTTTTTCAAAAGCATACACATCAATAGAATTCCCATCATTGATAATTCCATTAAAGTCAATTTTTGACTTGTCAGATATAAAAGTATAAGCTTTAGCTCCACCTGTTGGCACACTTCCATACATATCAAAATTGATATTGCTTGGTATATGGTCAAAAGTTACATCAATTATATTATTTTCTTCATCAAGCAACACAGCACAGATGTATTCATTGGTGGAAAGCACTCCATTGTGATCATAATCTGCATCTTGGAATCTATTGTATACATATCCACCTATTCCAGATTTAAGTCCACCTGGATTTACAACTATTCGATCAAGTGCAATGCCTAAGTCTGGATCATCTATAGACACTCTCTCTTCTTTAGTTTCATCTACATATTCAATGGGCTCGCCAAGCAAATCTTTTATAATTGATATATACGTACTACTCGTATCTGTAGCGCCACTCACAGTATCAATCTCACTATAATACTGCTTGTCAAGAGAATTAGTAATCAACTTCTGAAGTGCATTGATTGCTATATCACTATCCGAATGTTCTAAAACTATAACTTCTTTTATGGTTTTAGAATTATCAACCCTTATTTTTAGTGAAATCTTACCTTTTTCACCAACTGCTTCACCATAAAGATAATCGGTATTATTTATGTTTTGGTTATATAAGTCTCTTACAAAATCATATACAGTATCATAAAAATACATATAAACCGACGTTATCGCCACAAAAAGTATAAATAAAATTACCGATTTTTTGTTCATTTTAGTCTCCTATATATTTGACTTTTTTATAATTATGTGTTATGATAGTTTAGGTTTCGGGGTGTAGCTCAGTTTGGCTAGAGCACCTGGTTTGGGACCAGGGGGTCGCAAGTTCGAGTCCTGTCACCCCGACTTACATTGATTTTATGATTTATCATGGGGTCAATGTATTTTTTTTTCAATTTTTACTACGATAGGAAGTAATATTGAAAATACAATCCCAGTAAGTATAGATATCATAATCTTTATAACAATTGGCCCAAAGATTATAAGATAATTAAAATATCCATATATAAAAGCATCAAGAGCATAAATTAAAGTATTAAGTATCGTGACCATAAGTTGTAAAACTAATATGCAGACAAAAAACTTCTGTGTATCATTAATTTTCACAAGATTCTTTTCAAATATATATCCGCATACTGCTCCAAGAATTGTCTGAGGTAATACCCAGAAAAGTGTCGTGGCAGTAAAACCATATGTCAAAAGTTGATTCACAAACATTCCTGTAAATCCTACAAGTGCACCAGGTATAGCACCAAGAGTGATTGCTGCCACATATATAGGAAAGTTTTGAACAGTAATCTTTAAATTTTGCAAATTAATCGTGCCGTAGATACTGAGTATCACAAATAATGCTACATAAAGCGCTCCTCTAACAATCAGTTTTACATTCACTTTCATACCTTGACTTTTCCTCTTTTTTTTTGTATCATTTATATCGTGAAATAATCCGTGTCTTGTTTCATGAGTTTATTATATTAGGAGTGTGATATGGCAAATATCAAAAGTGCTAAAAAGCGCATCAAAGTCACAAAAACTAAGACAGAACGTAATAAGGTTAAAAAATCACAAATCAAGATGTATACTAAAAATATTGATGCACTAGTAAAAAGCGGCAAAAAGGATGATGCTAAAAAAATGCTAATTGATGCTACAAAGGCTATTGATATGGCGGCAAGTAAAGGTGTATTCCATAAGAACAATGCTGCCAGAAAAGTAAGTCGCTTACAAAAAAAAGTTGACAAGATGTCTTAACTAAGTACAGCCAAGAGGCTGTATTTTTTTTAATCAATTATCACATAAGTCTTTCCAGTAACTGTATCTGTATATACTGTTCCTGATTTTACATAATTACTCTCTACATCATCTATAGACACTTCGGTGTTTTGATTTGAATCATCGAATTCATATTCTTCCATCACACTATCATCCACTTTCTCACCTGAATTATTTGTTGTAGAAGAATTGATTTCTATTTTCCAATTGATAACAAGTGCAAGCATGATACCAACAGCAAGCACAAGCATTGCATCAGCCATATTGGCTGTTCCTTCCATCGGGCTAATACCGCCATCAGTATCAAAACTATTGTCTATTGTTAGTGATCTCTTCATATCTATTTACCACCATTTTTCTTTTCAGATTCAAGTACTGCTTCCATAATAAGTGTAAGCATAACTCTATCTTTTGAATACCACCTTCTTCTTATAAGCGATATGATGGTACATATTGATGCCGATACAAGTCCTATTACCGTAGTATCAAAAGCTGCAAGCAATGAATTAGACAGCGTCATCGTATCTCCTGACGCAAGTGCTATAATTCCTGGTCCAAGTGGTATCAGTGTCCCAAGTAATCCAAAAGTTGGTCCAAGTTTTATAATTAAATCAGATTTTCTTATAGTAAAATCAAGATTTTGGTTGTAATTATCAATCAGTGAAGCCGCGAAATTTTCTTTCATTTCCGGAGACAAAGCCCTATGGACTGTAAGTTCAAGAAGAAGTCTTTTCTGATCAAGAAGCAAGCTACTATTTTTTATAATAGTTGCTGGGTCATTTACTCCTTTTTTTATAGCATCAATTACACTCACAGCCTTTACATTGATATATTTCCTTTGAAAATACTCTGCTATAAGTCCACCTACCATGACAAGCGATATAATAAGTAATGCTATAAGCACAACTTTTACTGGCCCATCAAGCACTGTGACAACATGTCGCATTATGTTGCTCGTTACGCTACTATTAGTAACTTCAACCATATACACCTCATATCAAAACCTTTAATTCATTGTGTCTCAAAGGTTTATTTAAAAATAATTATGTTTTTTATATCTACTTATTGGATTTACAAAAAATGTAAATGCCCCTAAAACAAATGTCAAAAAGATTGAAAGCCCCATAATCCAGCGATTATCAGTTATACTTATAGGGATACTTTCGTCAATTCCTATATCGCCATTTCTATCTATCTCAAAAATCTTCTTGCCCGCATGATTTCCAGTATTTTCCTTGTAGAACTCTCCCTTTTCTTCAGCTTTACCAAAAGTTTCTTCTACAAGATCATTGCCAGTCTCCTCGCTTGTAACTGTATCAACATCTACCACAGCAGGCATACTTGATATATAATCAACTATAGACATAGCAGTACCGCCGTTCCCATAATCTTTTTGTTCTATAGCCCCACCGCCTTCTCCAAGTCCACCGCCTCCACCTGCAGCAATTACATTCTTTTTATCATAAAGCTCTTTATGAAGTACGTTTCTATCATGAGAAAGTTGTGTACCGTGTGGTTTTGTATCAGATTTTTCAAGATTATCTGATCCTTCTTCACTCTCGTCACGAAAACTTACAAATTTTTTCTGACTTGATTTTACTTTCAATATTTGTTTTGCAGTCTCACCACCTTGAGGACTTGCGAAATCTATCTCATCAATATTTTCAGAGGTATGCGTTACACTTTTATCAGCAGTTGGTTCTATAAGTTCTTCTCCAAAATTAACACTTTTACTTACTGCGCTCGGTGCTACATACTCGTCATGCCATGTAGTATTTTCTTTTATACCCATACTACCTGATACAACTATCTTCCCCATACTTGATTTTTGTGTTGAAGCTGATTCTATTGGTAGAGGTGTTGTCTTTTTAGATGTTGGTTGTGGACTATGTATTTCAGGAGGTGCTATACTTTTTTCGCTTATAACTACTCCTGATTTCATAGTAGGTGCTTTTATACCATTATCCTGTGGCACAAATCTTCTGACAGTCGTCTCTCTTGCTTTAGTCGTCTCTTTTACAGCTCTTCTTGTCGTCGTAGTTTCATAAGTATAATTATTGCTGTTTACTTGATCCAAAAGTTCCCTCTCTGCACTTTTACTTGATTGATTTCCAAATGATTCTTTACTATTTTTATCAAGTTTAATTGCAGAAAAGCATTTTGTAGGAAACATTAATGGCATCACAATAATAAGTAAAGTTATACATATACTACATACTTTTAGATGAAATTTTGTCTTATATGAAATCATGTTAGTTAACTACATCTTTTACGCCTTTAATCTCTACATCCTTGTATTCTTTATATATTGAATCATCAAGACTATCAACACTTATTTTTGGCAAAAATATTCTTTTGTATCCAAGTTTTATTGACTCTTTAACTCTAACATTCACATTTTTTATACTTCTTACTTCTCCAGAAAGCCCTATCTCACCACAATATATACAATCAGTCCCAAGCTTTTTATCCTTATAAGATGATAGTATCGCCATTATTATAGCAAGGTCTACTGATGTATCTTTTATCTTAAATCCACCTGTGATATTGACATAGATGTCATACTGAAAAAGTGGTATATTCATCCTTTTTTCAAGTATTGCTATAAGAAGATTGAGTCTATTGATGTCTCCACCATTAATATTTCTTCTCGGTATACCAAAATTTGATTTTGTCACAAGTGCCTGAACTTCAAGAAGAATTGGTCGTCCAGCTTCAACTATACATGTCGTAGTTACTCCTGTAGCGTCATTTTGTCTACTATCTATAAATATTTTTGAAGGGTTCACAACCTCACTTAGTCCACTACCTGTCATCTCAAAGACGGCAAGTGCATCTGATGTCCCAAATCTATTCTTATCACACCTAAGAATCCGAAGATTACTCGCCCTATCATCTTCAAAATAAAGCACAGTATCAACTATGTGTTCCAGTAGCTTTGGTCCAGCCACCGTCCCTTCTTTTGTAATATGTCCTACTATAAATGCAGATATATTATATTCTTTACACACTCTAAAGATATTTTGTGTGCAAAGTCTAACTTGTGTGATAGAGCCAGGCACTTTGTCATCTACATTCATAGCCATAGTCTGTATAGAATCTATAACTACAAAACCAGGCCTTGTCTTTATAATACTTTTAAGCACTACGTCAAGATTGGTTTCTGATATAAATTTTACATTCTTTGAAAAATTTCCTATCCGATTAGCTCTAAGTTTTATCTGTGAAAGACTTTCTTCCCCTGATACATACAATACATCTATGCCTTTATCGCCAAGCACTTTTGCAACTTGTAAAAGTAATGTCGATTTCCCAATACCAGGCGAACCTCCCATAAGAGTTATCGAACCTCTTACTATACCTCCACCAAGTAAATTGTCAAATTCATCAATTCCAGTTTTTAATCTTTCTTCATTTAAAACTTCTATATCATCAAGACTTAAAGCTTCAATATCTTTCGCTCCTATATCAAGACTTCCTATTACCGAATTTGAAGCTATGCTTTCAAGACTTTCATCTTCAACAAAAGCATTCCATGATTTACAATTCGGACATTGACCAAGCCATTTTGCAGATTCATAGCCACATTCTTTACAAAAGAAACTTGTTTTTGTTGTTTTCTTACTCATCTACATTTTTTATCTCAAGTTTATTGTCTTTAGCAATTATAGTTATACTATCGCCACTATGGATATTACCTTTAAGCTTTTCTTCAGCTATCAAATCAGTAAGCATTGAGGTTATAGTTCTTTTTAGTTCTCTTGCTCCGTATTCTTCTTTAAATCCTTCATTGAGTATCAGTTCTTTTGCTGCTTTATCAAGCTTTATATCAATATTCAAGTTTTCTTTCGTTCTATTTTTTATATCACGAAGATTGAGTTCTAGTATCTTACTTGCTTCTTCACGAGAAAGTTTTCTAAATACAATTATATCATCGATACGATTGATAAACTCTGGCCTAAATATCTTTTTAACTTCCATAAGGACATTGTTTTTCATTTCTTTATATTCATTTTCTGCGTTCTTTTCAGCAAGCCCAAAACCAGGTTTATTTGTATCAATTATTCGATTTGCTCCGACATTTGATGTCATAATAATAATTGAATTCTTAAAGCTTACCTTTCTCCCCATTGAGTCAGTCATGTGACCTTCATCAAGTACTTGTAGTAGTACATTGAATATATCTTGATCAGCTTTTTCAATCTCATCAAAAAGAACCACAGAATATGGGTTTCTTCGTATCTTTTCTGTAAGCTGTCCACCTTCATCATGTCCTACATATCCTGGAGGCGAACCAATAAGTTTAGATACAGTATACTTCTCCATGTATTCTGACATATCTATCCTTATGAGATTCTTGTCAGACCCAAAAAGCGAGTCGCTTATAGCTTTGCAAAGTTCTGTCTTTCCTACACCAGTTGGTCCAAGAAACAAAAATGTACCTATAGGACGATTAGGGTCTTTTATGCCTACACGATTTCTTCTTATAGCTTTTGATACGATATTTATAGCGTCATCTTGACCTATAACTTTTTTGTGCAGTACTTCTTCAAGATGCATCAACTTTTCATTTTCATCTTCAGTAAGTTTTTTTACAGGTATCTTTGTCCAACTTGATACTACATCAGCTATGTCATCTTCAGTAATAGTAAGTTCATTTTTCTTTCTTTTCTCTTCAAGGTCTGTAAGCATGACTTCATACTTATACTTTTTGCTTGCTTGTTTCTTTTTAACTTCTGAAGCTTCTTCTATCATATCTTTAGATATTAGCTTTTCTTTTTCTGCTTCGAGAGTCTTAATTTCTTTCTCAAGCTCTTTTATCTCTTCAGGAAGATCAAATGATTTTATTTTTAGTTTGCTACATGCTTCATCTACAAGATCTATAGCCTTATCTGGTAAATTTCTATCTGGGATATAGCGAGTGCTAAGCTTTACTGCTGCTACTATTGCTTTATCAGATATGGTGACCTTATGAAATGATTCATATCTCTTTCTTAAGCCTTTTAGTATCTCTATAGATTCTTCTTCACTTGGTTCCACAACTTCTACAGTCTGGAATCTTCTCTCAAGTGCCGCATCCTTTTCTATATGCTTTCTGTATTCATCCATAGTTGTAGCACCAATCACTTGTATCTCGCCACGAGCAAGTGCAGGTTTTAAGATATTGGCGGCGTCAAGTGCTCCTTCAGCGCCACCAGCACCTATAATCGTATGTATCTCATCTATAAAGAGTATAATATTTTTATTGGCTGATAATTCTTCTATAATTCTTTTTATTCGCTCTTCAAATTCGCCCCTATACTTAGTTCCAGCAACCATACCACTTATGTCAAGCATCACAACTCTTGCATCTTTTAAGTTTTCTGGTACTTTCCCACTTACAACCATGTTGCTTAAACCTTCTGCAATTGAAGTCTTTCCAACACCAGGTTCCCCGACAAGACATGGGTTATTTTTAGTTCTACGAGATAGTATCTGTATGACACGATTTATTTCTTGTTCACGGCCAATCACCGGATCGATAAGATCGTGTCTTGCATAGTCAGTAAGGTCTTTTGAAAAGGCATCAAGTACTGGTGTTGTAGATAATGGATCATTCTTTTTTATATTTAGAGAATTATCACTTGCACCAATTGCATTGATAAGGTCAATATACATCTTTTTGATGCCTGTGCCTTTTATAGTATTCAGTATCCGTGTAGCAAGGCAATCTTGATCCTTAAGTATAGCTATAAGTATATGTTCAGTACCTACTTTATCTGTATGAAGTTCATTTGCCTCTTCTTCTGCTCTTTTAAGTATCCTTTTTGCTGATGGAGAGTAACCATTTGCTTCAATCGTAAGTATTTCTTTGCCTGAATCAATATTTTGCTCGATCATCTTTCTGACAGTTATCTCATCTATACCATGCACGACAAGGAGTGAATGAGCTATACTTGACTTCTCAACAAGTAAGCCAAGTAAGATATGTTCAGTCCCGACATACGAATGGTTAAATTTGACAGATTCTTCAAGTGCAATATTTAAAACTTTTTTAGTTATTTTTGTAAATTCCATTTTATTATCCCAAATCTTCTATATCATCAGTGCTATCATCATCAATGTCGTCTATATCATCAGCAGGTTTCGCTGCATCATTTCTTAGTTCTGAAGATAATTTTCTTTCTTCACTATGAGAACCTTCCTCATTTTTTTCAAGAGTAGCATTTACTCTTCTTGGTCGAACTGAATTGAAATAGTCATCATCATCATCGTCATCATCATAATTATCATATTTATTTTTCTTGCTATCTTTTCCTGAACCATTTCTAACAAGTACTACTATAAGTATGATAATGAGTATTACTACAAGTACTACAAGAACTATAGCTGCTGGGAAGATGATGTTGAGTCTTTTTGCTGCATTATTGTATTCTGTGCCAAGAGCATTATACTCAGAAAGTAATATTTCATAATTTCCTGCATTTGCTTCTGCTACATATCTTTGTAGAGTATTATCTCCATTTCTTCTATCATATCTGTAGAAGTCCATCACTCCTTCTTGATTCATACCATATATCAAGAATACTTCAGGTGTATCCCCTTCTATAGTATCTGTTGGTCCATAAGCCTCTATGGTATTGCCACCAAACTCTCCTGACAGTTTCTTATATCCACTTGGTATAGGTACTTCATCAGGTTTCATCATAATAGTTATAGTGTATGGATTTGATGTAAGCCTTTGTCCACTTGTTATAGTTGTATCTCCACTTGTGACACCTGTCTCAAGTTTTGTGACATTTAAGACGTATTGTTTCACTGTGACATTGTCTGGTGCTGTGACATCTATAGTTACTCTATTCATTCCAACAGCAAAATTTTCATTGCCAGTTATTGCCACTTTTGCATCTCTATCTTCAGGTGTCGCAGATATTGTAAGTGAGTCTACATCAGAGTTGACTTCCACATTGTATGATGTAACGCTTGGGTCAAATGCTCTATCAAGTTCACCTGGAGAAAACTCTAATGTAATAAGATTAGCATCCGTTGATTGCGTATTGACAGGATTAATTTTTATAGCTGATGTGCCAAATTTTGTAACGTTGACAAGATTATCTGTAGTATCCATTACTTCTTGATCAACGACTGAAAGTCCAGTATTTCCAGCATAGGATGCTTTAAACTTAAGTTGGAATTCTAAAGTTTGAGTTCCAGACCCTCTACCTACTCCAGTGCCATTAAGCCTGATAGTTCCAGCGCCTCCTTCTGCATTGGTACCTTCTATAAATTCAATCATCTGTGGATCATACTGGATAGTAATATCAGCAGTCTTTAGTCTCACATCAGTAGACTTTACCTTACATGCTACACTAAATGTCTCATCTCTTTTTACAGTAGGATCTCCAAATTGTATGACAGCAGTTCCGGCGAATGCTGCAACCGCATACACCATAATAAACACAATTGCTGCTACAAAATGCTTTAGTACATTTACTCTTTTCATTTTTTATCTCCTCATTAGTTAGGACCTACTCCAATTTGTATGTCAATTGGCGTAAGGGCTTCTACAGCCATTCCAGGTCCAATATTTTCTATTCTTTGATTTTGTACTGCATTTATATTATCAGTGCTCGACCCAAAAATTATAGGGACTGTAGCACTTGTAGTATCTACCTGCTGCACATTTTCTACGCCTTTCTTATATATGTGGATATTGTATTGTCTTATAGATCCATTTTCTGCCACACAATATATTATCGCTGTCGTGTATGATGTTACTGTAAATATGTTGCCTATCCCACCAATCGCTGCTTTACTATCATAAGCCTCTGCGCCTATTAAGACTTGTGATACATTTGAATCAATTATTATCGAATAGTCACTTACATTTGGATTAAACGTTGGTGTAAGGATATAACTAGCCACATAGAGATTTTTTAATTTATTATTTGGACTGCCATCTCCAGTAGGTATATTTACTCTTGTTTCTGGCATGTTGTTATAATATGGAATTTTGAACTCATGTGGCATCTGCAAAAGTGCTTCATCATATGCGCTACCAAGTATCTGACCTTCTGCTGCAGCTCCAAGTGCATTGGTCATGTACTGATGCTTAAACATATTTTCACCTTGTACATTCCACTTCTTTAGATAAAAAGTATCCTGCCCAAGTCTCACATAGCTATTGGCGTAAAAATCACAAAGTCCATATATACCTTTTTCTTTTGTATTCCATGGTCTATTGTATGAACCAGCTGTACTTGCATATTTTAATCCATTTTCAATTGCCGTATATCCATCAGCTGCATAAGCATTAATATTGCCATAGTTATAAAATCCTGGGAACTTTGTGTTTGTACCTGATACAGAGCCAGATCCATTTACTCCTTGTTCTTGTAAAATCATTGATACTATGACATATGGATTGACATTTACCTGTCTACATGCATCATATATAAGCTCTGCATAAGTATGTGTACCTTTAGGTAAATATGTAAAATTATATGAATTATCTGCACCTATATTGCTATAGTTATATGAATTACTTGTATTATATGAATTATTACCAATTACTGCTGCAGGTCCTAAACTTTCAATATTTGGTATATAAGTATTAGTAAAAGCAGTAACCCGTGTATCATTCATAATCATAGGCACAACGGGGGTATTGGGGTCATACGGGGTTATCTCACTACCTGGATAAATTATATTCGTATCATCACTTGGTAGTATCGGTATTACACTGCCAGGCATCACATTGCCCATATCTACATTAGAAAAGCCTATCCCTTCAGTATCAATAGTTGCATCAAGAAATGTTCCTTTTACCATTTCCATCACTCCTGCAAGAGTTTGGATTCCTGCATTGAATGTCTGATGTTCAAATTGAAACACATAAGGTGTATATAGGAAATTACGTGGGTCAAGGTAGGCTGCTGTAAGTTCTCTACTCGCTGCAACCCATGCCCCACCATCAAATGTAGGCCAAGTTGATGTAGTATAATCATATTTTCCATCATCACTTGATTTGTAGGATGATATAGATAAACTATTGACAAGCGTCCTTGTACCTATAAGCTCATTATCAAGTACATAATTAAAATCAAGATCTATCTTATGCAAATTAAATGTCCAAAGAGGGTAATTGGCATGTAAATCTCTGAGCCCATCCTTATAAGACTCTGGAAAGCCTTTCATAGTAAGCTCTGCTTCAAAATTAGCATCATAAACATATGTAGACATTTCTTTAGTAAAATCAGACCTGACATATGCATTCTGATTATTATAAGCAAATCTATACCATGTCTTGCCATTGCCAGATGAATCATCTAAGCTGCTTGTTGGCGTAAGTTTATAACCAAGTGGCAAGGTCCCAAGTATGCTATAATTAGTCCCAGGTCCACTTCGTATATTAACCTGCGTCCCTTTTATCATAACTGAACTAGGCAGTGCATATGTAAAATACACACTAAAGCGACTTAGATTAGGATTTACTACTAAAAAAGAGACACACACCAAAAAAGCAAATGCTCTTTTTAGACATTTTCTAAGCATTTTATTCAATGCTATAATTATATACTATTTATAGCAATTTTACAAGCTATAGAAAGTGGCAAAACTCACATAAAATCTGTAAAAATGTTACTTTTTTTAAAATAAAAATGACCACCAAAGTGGTCACTCTAATGATTATCTCTAAAATAGCCTTTAGCATATACCTTGTGCAAGCATGGCAGTTGCAACTTTCTTAAAGCCTGCTATATTAGCTCCCATCACAAAGTCATTTTTATTGCCATATTCGCTTGCTGTCTCAGTAACCTGTCTATATATATTTTTCATTATGTCTTTTAGTCTGTTGTCCACTTCTTCAAATGTCCAAGATAGTCTTATAGAATTTTGAGACATTTCAAGCCCTGATACTGATACTCCACCAGCATTTGCAGCTTTACCTGGCATGTAGAGAACTCCCGCATCTTGCATAACTTTTATAGCATTAAGATCAAGCGGCATATTGGCACCCTCAACCACAAGCTTTACTCCATTTGAAACAAGAGTTTTCGCTTCGTCACCATTCATCTCATTTTGAGTAGCGCAAGGTGCAGCTATGTCAGCTTTTTCGCCCCAAGGTCTCTTTCCTTCTATGTACTTTGCTGTCTTTACTTGGTCTACATATTCTTTTATACGGCCGCGTCTTACTTCTTTAATTTCTTTTACTACATCTACATTGATACCATTTGAATCATATATATATCCATTTGAATCAGACATTGTCACAACTTTAGCACCAAGTTCTTCAAATTTCTTTACCGCATATATTGCGACATTTCCAGATCCACTCACTGCTACAATTTTTCCAGCAAGACTGTCATTCACTCCTTTTAATATCTCATCAGCCATATATACAACACCAAAACCAGTCGCTTCTGTCCTTGTAAGAGACCCTCCATAAGTTAGACCTTTACCTGTCAGAACTCCTTCATAAAGTCCAGTAAGTTTTTTATACTCTCCAAAGAAATATCCTATCTCTCTTGCGCCAGTTCCTATATCACCAGCAGGTACATCAGTATCTTTACCAATGTATCTATATAATTCACTCATAAAACTTTGGCAAAATCTCATAACTTCATTATCAGATTTTCCTTTTGGGTCAAAGTTAGATCCACCTTTGGCACCACCCATAGGAAGACCAGTAAGAGAATTTTTAAATATCTGCTCAAATCCAAGGAACTTAAGTATTCCTTGATTTACACTTGGGTGAAGACGTATGCCGCCTTTATATGGACCTATAGCAGAGTTAAATTGTATCCTATAACCTTTATTGACTTGAACTTTGCCACTGTCATCAGTCCAAGGAACTCTAAAACTAATTATTCTCTCTGGCTCAACAATCCTCTCAAGTAGACCTGCATCTTTATAAAGCTTTTCATTTTTCGTTACAGCTGGTTCAATAGTTGTAAATACTTCTTTTACAGCTTGGTGAAACTCTGGTTCACCAGGGTTTTCTCTTAAAACCTTTTCATAGACTTCATTTACGTATGACATATTTACTCCTTTTCCATCGCAGATAGTTTTAGTGCTCTATCTTCAGCAATGATTGTCTCTATTAATTCATTGATATTACCTTTCATAATGTCGTCAATATTATAAAGACTTAATCCTATCCTATGATCAGTGACACGCCCTTGTGGAAAATTATAAGTTCTTATCTTCTCTGACCTATCGCCTGTACCTATCTGACTTTTTTTATCACTTGCATATTTACTATGTTGCTTTTCTTGTTCTATATCATAAAGTTTAGCGCGAAGCATAGCCATAGCTTTGTCACGATTTTGAAATTGTGATCTTTCTTCTTGGCATGCCACAACTATACCTGTAGGTTTATGGATTAGTCTAACTGCTGATGATGTCTTATTGATATGTTGTCCACCAGCTCCACTTGACCTATACACTTCCATCTCGACATCTGCAGGATTAATTTCTACATCTACTTCATCAACTTCTGGCATAACAGCAACAGTGATAGTTGAAGTGTGGATTCGTCCGCTGCTCTCTGTGACAGGTACTCTCTGCACTCTATGGACACCTGACTCGTATTTAAACTTAGAGTAAGCTCCTTGACCTTTGACCATAAATATAACTTCCTTAAATCCGCCAAGACCATTTTCGCTTACGGACATAAGCTCTGCTTTCCAGCCCATGCTATCAATATATCCCATATACATCCTATATATTTCAGCTGCAAAAAGTGCAGCCTCATCACCACCAGCTCCTTGTCTTATCTCAACGATTATATTTTTATCATCCATAGGATCTTTTGGTATAAGAAGTATCTTTATCTCATTGTCAAGTCTCTCTTTTTCCTTTTTTGCATTAGCAAGATCCTCTCTTGCCATAGCAAGTATCTCTTCGTCTGATTCGCTATTTATGATATTGAGAGAATCCGCCTCAAGCTTTTCCGCAGCCATATAAGCTTTATAAGCATTGATTATCGGCATAAGCTCATTTTGTTCTTTCATGAGTCGCGTATATCTATCAATATCGCGAGCCACTACATCAGAGCTAAGCTCTTGCATTATCTCTTCATAATGTTTGTATAAACTTGTTAATTTACTACTTGCCATAAAATATACAAGAATTATTATATCATAAAATCAATACTTAAATATAATAACTCTATCATTTCCTCCCAAATCTTTTACTGTCTCTATATGGGTATAACCTTTTTTTGAAAAAATCTCTTTGACATCTTTCGCTTGATCATACCCTATCTCAAGGTATATTTTTCCATCACTCGCAAGATAATTATATGCTTCATCGGCTATCTCTCTATAAAACTTAAGTCCATCTTCATCTCCATCAAGAGCAATCATTGGCTCAAATTTCTTTATTTCATCTTGCAAAGTTTTTATATCTTTTCTCCTTATGTATGGCGGATTGGCAGTGATTATATCAAACTTTGCAATCCCAAGTTCATCTTTAATCTTGCCAAAGTTGTCAAAAAGGTCGCTTTGTAAAAAATAAATTTTCTTTAGCATCTCATCCTCAAAATCCGGATCAGATACTAGATCTCTTGCATTATTACTTGCCACTCTTATAGCATCATCAGATATATCAGTCCCAACTATTACTTTATATCCACCAAGATTTGATAATGATATTGCTATGCATCCTGACCCAGTACACATATCAAGTATATATTTGTTTTTATCAGGATTATCATATAGCACCTTTTCTACAAGCACTTCTGTATCCTGCCTTGGTATAAGTACATTATCATTTACAAGAAATCTCATCCCACAAAAATATGTCTCTCCAAGTATGTATTGAAGTGGAAAATGTTTGCTTCTTGCTTCTATCATATCATCAAAGTCTGTAATAAGTTTACTGATAGATCTTTTGTCATATCTATCTTCAAGTTCATCATCACACATATTGAGAAAGCTTGCCATATCTATATCAAGAAGGTTAAGTAAGATACTTTCAGCATCATGTTTTCCATCTTCTATTTTACATTTTTCAAGTATTTCTTTTCCTTCATTTAAAATATCTCTAAGTTTCATCTTTCCTATATCCCAATATCAAAATTTCCAATCTTTTATATTTCCATTTT
Source organism: Lachnospiraceae bacterium UBA3633 (assembly GCA_002374095.1). Classification (GTDB taxonomy): domain Bacteria; phylum Bacillota; class Clostridia; order Lachnospirales; family Lachnospiraceae; genus UBA3633. Next base: position 145,054 of record DFKY01000010.1, on the reverse strand, counting down.
TGTCAACTATATGTGGAGTTTTTGAGATCTTCGCAAGAGGTTCATCCGATTTCGAATCAGAGTAAAATTCATCTATAACTCCATCCGGGTATTCTTTATAAAATCTTCTTACTTTCTCTTCTCCATAACAATTTTCACCTATATAATTGCCATTTCGCACATCAACTTCAGAACATATAAGGTGTACATTAAGTTCTTTGCATATAGGTTCAAGTATGTATCTTGGGCTTGCGCTTATAATTACATCATCAAGTTTTTTTACTTTATAATACCAGTCATAAATCTTTTTTCTGTGTGTGTCCCAAAATCTTTCTACTATAGTTTCTATCTCTCCATCACCAAAGCTATTTAAAAACCGATAAAATGTCTCCTTCATATGAGTTTTTGTAACCACATCCAGTTTATATTTTATAGCATCAAGAATAAAACTCGGAAGATACTTTATGACTCTCGTATAGTTTTTAAGTAAAAAATAATAAAAATCCCTTGTAGAATCATCTTTATATATGGTTCCATCAAAATCGTAGACATTCATAGACTATGTAACCCCAAAGTTTTCACGCTTAAACTTTTTCCAATCAAATACTGCCTCAACAGCTTTTATAGCTACTTCCACTTCTTTTTCATCTGGTTCATGTGTGGTAAGCCCTTGCATCCACATACCAGGTCTTGAGATTATGTCTACAAGTTTATTGTCAAATCTGCCCATAAGTCGAAGTACTTCATAAGAAATCCCTGCCACAACTGGTATAAGTATTACCCTTGATAAAAATTTAAGTTTAAGTGTTGGCGGATTAATAAACATAAATAAGAATATAGATATCATCATCACATATACAAGAAATGATGTCCCACATCTTTTATGTTCTTTACTTGCCTTCATGACATTCTCTACATTTAAGTCCCATCCATTTTCTATACAGTTTATGCATTTATGTTCTGATCCATGATATTCAAAAGTCCTTTTTATCTCATCCATCCTTGAGATAAGTTTTATATAGACTATGAAAATAAATATACGCGTGATACCTTCTACAAATGCTATCAAAAAATTACCTTTTATACTAAATATCTTTTTAATTAAAGAACCTATGCCTGCTGGAACTGCAGCAAAAACAAATAGTGCAACAAATACGCTTATTACTGTAGTGATGCCCATTACTATCCCCATGGTCTTTTCATTTAGATGATCATTTAACCACTTATCAATCTTACTCTCACTTTCGCTTTCTACATCATCAATAAATGATGCAGAGTATTCAAGTGTTTTTGTCCCAAGAATTAACGAATCAACCATAGAAAATATCCCCCTGACAAAAGGGATAGATAATATTTTATACTTCTCTTGTAGCATCGTATAGGTATCTTTTTTTACTACAATTTCCCCATCCGGTTTTCTAACTGCCACTGCATACTCTGATTTATTTTTCATCATGATGCCTTCAAGGACAGCTTGACCACCTATGCCACTATAAATTTTTTTACAATTTTTTCTCATACACAATAAAAAATTAAGGGCGGTTTACACTCGCCCTTATTTTTATTAACTCAATCCAAACTTCTTATTGAATCTCTCTATTCTACCACGTGCTGCTGTAGCTTTCTGTTGTCCTGTGTAGAATGGATGACACTTTGAACAAATTTCTACGTGTATACTTGGTTTAGTGCTTCTTGTAGTAAATTCATTGCCACAGTTGCATGTCACCTTACACTCTTGATATTTTGGATGTATACCAGCTTTTGCCATAATTCACCTCTTTCTTATGGTTTCCGACCATAAATTTTTAGCCTTATAAATATATCACTTTTATACTATCAAGTCAAGAGCCATTTAAGCCTTCTGTTCATAACAAAGTATGGTTATATCATCTGACTGCTCTGCCCCATCAGCAAATTTCACAGTTGCGGCTTTCAGGTTCTCTATAGTATTTTGTGTAGTATTATTTTTAGAAGCAGATAAATTTAGCGATTCTATCATCCTTTCTTCGCCAAATTGCTCATTTTCTTTATTAATAGCTTCAGGCACACCATCAGTATAGACGATTAATGCATCACCTTTTTCTAGTTTGAATTCATGCTCTTCAAAAGTAACATCAGCAAATACACCAAGTGCCATAGAATGTTTATACTTTACAAGTTCAAATTCTTTGCCACTTCTTCTTAGTATTGGATTTTCATGGCCCGCATTAGTCGCAATTCCTCGTCCATCTCTTACATCTATTATAGCCATCCATACAGTCACAAAAAAACTTTCTTCATTACCTTCGCAAAGTGTATTATTGGCTCTACTTAAAATTTTAGATGTAGATAACGATTTACTATTTAACGTTATACTTTTAATGACAGTTTTTGCTGTTGCCATAAAAAGTGCTGCCGGGATACCTTTGCCAGATACATCAGCCATAACAAGTGCTATATGGTTTTCACCAACATAAAAGAAGTCATAAAAGTCTCCGCCGACCTCTTTTGCAGGAGACATTGAAGCAGATAAATCAAATTCTGACTTGATTGGCTTCAATGCATAACTATTTGGAAGCATATCAAGCTGAATCTTAGATGCTATATTTAGTTCTGTAGATAGTCGCATCTTGTCTATCCGCTCTCTCGCCATACGATAAATAAGTCTTCGTCCACACTCAGCAAGGCCAACGCTTATTATAGATACTATTATAAAAAATGAAAGATTGATAATAACTCTATTTGACATATTGCTCAGTCTTGATTCAAGATCTATGCCATTTGCAGTAATAGATGCATATAAATCCGGTGGTATAACTTTAATTATAGTCCCTACTGGCAATTCATAATAATTCAAATCAACCCAAGCAAAATTAAAATATTCTCCAATATATGTACTTATAATCCATAAGAGTCCTGACACAGTAGCAACAATTCTCGTAAACCATTTCAAAAAGTATCTTGATGAAAGAACTACAGGAAGTATAATGATAATTATTACAACATATGAAAAAAGCAAATTGCAAAGCGAGATACTTAGTGACAAAGAAAATAAACTTAAATATTTTAGATGTTCACCATTACCTTTTAATCTAAACGTTATAATACTATTGATTAAATTAACTAAAACAACAAATGAGAGTATAGGAATCTGCGAAAATCGAAAATTCTCTTTTCCAAAAAATCCAAAAGTAAGTAGCATTAAATAGGCAAACATAAGTACAGCAAAAATTAGATCAATTTTTGCTATCAAGATATTAGACTCAGTCTCATTATCTTGAAAAAGTTTCTTGACTTCTTCCATGCTTATTTGATTATCTTCTTGTACTCTTTGTCTTTTGAATAGTCTTTTCATAACAAATCTATTATACCATACTCTATCTATTTTTCAAAAGATTACCAAAAAAATAAGGATGACAAATTGTCACCCTTATAATAATTATGAAATCATATTATCTAAAAGCTCTTAAATTATGCTTTTGTCTTTACTTGTCCATATCCTTTAAACTTTTCTATAACTTTTCTCATCTCATCATCAGATAAGATATTTGGAGTTTTATTGGTGCAAAGTGCCCTATAGTACACTTCAGCACAATACTCCATGCCTGCAGCAAGTCCATATGCACTTTTTAGTGATTTGCCTACTGCTACCATACCATGATTAGCAAGTAATACTGCATCAGACTCTCCCATTGCTTTTACAGCCGCATTTGCAAGCTCCATAGTTCCATATGTCTCATATTTTGCGCATGGTACACATGTCACTCCAGCATCTGCAACTACATAGTGAGCTGCTCTTATTGGCTCTCCAAGGACAGACAATACTGTGCAATACATTGAGTGAGTATGAACTGTTGCTCTTGCTTTTGGCTTTGACTTATACATAGCAGCGTGAAGTCCATGCTCTGATGATGGCTTCTTATCGCCTTCAACTACATTGCCATCAAGGTCCATCACAACTATATCTTCTGGCTTTGTATCAAAATATCCTATACCAGATGGGCTTATAAGCATAAGTTTCTTTTCTGGGTCATAGATACTTATGTTGCCACTTGTTCCTGTAGTAAGTCTATCAGTAATCAATTTTTTACCATATTCTACAATTTCAATTTTCTCTTTCTCGTACATAATATCTCCTTTACATCTAAAACATTTTATAAATTAATTAATTATGGATTTAAAATATTGCGATTTACTCTCCACTCCTGGAAATATCTCTCAATGAGTGAATCAGGGTTACCAGCTGGTTCATAGATGAGCGGTTCGCTTGTGCTTTCTCTATTGTCTATACCAAAGAATTCATTGCAAAGCTTTACGCACCCAAGAACAGTCGCTTGATCGAAACCTTCATACATCCTAAGTTCTTTTCCAGTGAGATCTGCTATAGCATGGCAGAGATATTTTTGTTTAAATCCGCCACCACAACCTAAAATATAATCATTTGAATTAGGTATCATTTCTTTCAAATTATTATACTGCACATAGATTGAGCATGCGACATCAGAAAGTACCGCAAGTGCAAAATCTCCAATATCCATATTTTGTGGGAATGGAGCTCTCATCACGAAGCCACCTTTTTTAAGTGATTTTCTCTGTGTAAAATTAAGTGATGAGAAAGTAGCTGTACAGACAAAACCTGTTTTCTTAGCGAGTATCTCATCAATTTCAGGATAAGATGTATTAGGGAACATAACTTTCTTAAATCTCTGGAAGTTATTGCCTGTGACACCTGGGTTAGTTTCTACTTGATAAGTCTTACCACCAAGATTCAAATCCGTCCAACATCTTTCTTTTTCATCATAATACTTATGGTCAAGAATTGTCACAACTGGTGATGTAGTACCAGAGACTATACAGATATCGCCAACTTTCACATTCATTGCCTTTGCAGCAAGTTGTGTATCTGCTCCTCCAATTATAAACTCTGCATCACTATCAATTCCAAATTCGTCACTTATACTCTTTTTTATCTTTCCTATGCTTTCGCCTGCACATTTTACTTCTGGACAAGTATCTAAAGGAATCTTGAAAAAGCCTGCAATCTTTTCAGACCACTTCATATCGTCTATATCATAAAGCTGAGTTTCACAAGCCATAGATGGTTCTATAACAATATTCCCAGTAAACATCTCTCCAACCCATTCAGAGAGACTCGTAAACTTTTTGATTCTTGCAAAATCATCTTTATGCATCTTTCTATATCCCATAAGTTTTGCTGCAGGGAAGTCTTCAGTACACCATCTACCTGTCTTTTCATATACATATGACTTTTCAGGGATCTCATCCATCCACTTTGCACCACGATTATCAATATTTGGAAGTCCCAAAAAATCTTTCCCATTTTCATCATAGCATACAATAGTTTCTCTTGCACCAGATGCAGATATTCCAGAAATCTTAAGATCCTTATGGGCATTTATAACTTTTCTGCATCCATCAAATATTCTCTTTCTCCAATCTTCTGGGACAAAGTATTGAGCATCATCATAAAGATTATCTCTTAAGTATACATTTTCAAACGAATCCATATCAATTATTTTACCAGAAGATGTAACAAGCGCAACTCTTGAGTTACCTGTGCCTATATCTACTATTAAATAATTTCGTTCCATAATAATCCTTTCAAATTCACTACTATAATAATCAATTAACTATATAGTTATAAGTATTATTGTAGTGCCTCTTTATTATATACTATCTTATCAATATCTTTCTTTTCTAAGAACTTGATAATCCTGTCATTGATTATATCTGTCTGATGATTAGCAACTTCATATGTAGCCCCGCATATATGTGGTGTAAGAAGTACATTTGGAAGCTTTCCAATCTTAAGTGCCTCTTCTGTTGGTGGTTCTTCATCAAGTACATCAGTTATAGCTGCTGCTATCTTTTTATTTTTCATAGTATCATAAAATGCATCCATCTCAACCATCCAAGTCCTTGATACATTGACAAAAATAGCAGTAGGTTTCATAAGATCAAAGTGTGATTTCTTTATCATCTTGTGTGTGCTATCTATTACAGGTACATGAATTGTCACTATATCAGAATCTCTAAATATAGAATCAAGATCTTTTTTCTTATAATCTTTAAAACTTTCAAGCATTGGATCATAGAAAGAAATCTTGCATCCAAATGCTTCTAAAATATTTGCTACTATTTTTGCGATTGCACCCATGCCAACAAATCCTACTTCTTTTCCATAGAGCTCATTACCCATCCAAGTATAATATGGCGTAGTGCCTTTAACCCACTTCCCGTCTTGAACCCACTTAGTTGATGGAATTATATGTCTCATCTGTGTGAGAAGTAGTCCTACAACCATCTCTGCCACAGCTTGAGAATTTCTGCCTGGAGTGCAAAGTACTGGCACTTTATGTTTATTGCATGCTTCAATTTCTATATTTGCAGGAGTAGCACGGCAATCTCCTATAAACTTAAGTCCTTCATATCCCGATAAGACCTTTTCTGTAATTCTATCAAGTTCTGTGACTATAGCATCTGGCTTTACTTCAAGAAGCTTTTCAAGCATCTCGTCTTCATAGTATCTTTCGCCTGTGTCTGTCCATGGTTCATAGACTATCTCATCAAAATACTTTTTAAGCTCTTCTATCTTATCTTCTGTATATTTTGTTCTTATATAAAGTTTCATTATGTTCCCCCATAAACAAAATTTCCACAGCAAATCAATCGCTGTGGAAATCTTAAAATTATGCTGTGAAATATATCACAACGATTTAATTATTTTATGCTTTCTTCTTAGCTGGTACAGCTATACCAAGTAATATAAATATAAGGCTTGATATACCCATAAGTATTGGATACCAGCACCATACAACTATTGATGCAGGTGATATACCAGCAAGTGATCCAGCTGCAAGTAATTGTCCTGCATGAGGAGATATACCATTACCTACAGATGAGAAGATATCAAGTATTGATGCAACTCTCTCTCTTGCTACGCCAAACTTATCTGCAAGGTCTCTTGCAATAGGTCCTATAGCGATGATTGATACAGTATTATTAGTAGTAGCTACATCAACTATAAATGCAAGGAAAGCAAGAGCAAGTTCGCAGCCCTTTGAAGTCTTAACGTTTTTAGCAAGAGTATCGATAAGCCATTGTATACCACCAAGATAATCCATCATAGCACATATTCCACCGATAAATATAGCAATAACTGCCATATCTTGCATCCACATCATACCTTCATGGATAACTTCAAATACACCTGCAGTATCTCCAGTATGAAGAAGTGGAAACTTACCAATAGCAACGCCGATAACACCAGCAACTGCTATAGAAATAGTCATTGCAGGAAGAACATGCATACCTACAAGTGATAATACAATAATAAGTAAGAATGGAAGTAATACTATCCAGTTAATACCAGCAAGTGTAGTAGCTTCTGGCACAGTTATAGGTATGAAAGCAAGTGCTATAAATGTGATAATAACTGCTGGGAGACACATAAGGATATTTTGCTCAAACTTAGATCTCATAGATACTTCTTGAGTTGAAGTAGCAGCGATAGTTGTATCAGATATAAATGAAAGGTTGTCACCAAACATTGCACCACCAACTACGATACCGCATATGATAGCAAGCTTTGTAGTCTCATTGCCGATACTAATGAGTGGAGCAAAAGCAGTTGCAAATGTCATAACTGTATTTACAGTACCCATTGATGTACCCATTGAAAAGCTGAATGCCATACTTACTAAAAATATAGCTGGTAAAATAAGTCTTGGTGGAAGTAATGCAACACCAAGTTGTCCCATAGCTTCACGAGCACCCGTTGCTATAGAAATTGAATAAAATGCACCAGCAAGCATGTAGATGAGAACCATAAGTATAAGTGTATCATCTCCGCCACCTTTACAGAACATTACAATTTTTTCTGTAAGTGTCTTCTTTTCACCATTTGGATTTGGTAATGCAAGTGAAATGATTGATGCAAGAAAAATACCCATCATAAGTGGTAAACTTTGATCAAATGCTCCAGTTCCAATACCTACTGCAAAGTAAACAATCAAGAAAACAAGTACTGGTAATAGACCTAAAAAACTACCTTTTTTCTCGTTCATCTTTTCCTCCTAAAATTATTGTGTATCTAACAATACACAAATCTATGGTATTATTTTATAACAAAATCAAACAAAAATCAACAATTTTAGCTACATTTTAGCACTTTTTTGTGGTATTTTGTTGTTTTTTGACATTTTGGCACATTTATGATACTATTCATATAATGTTAGCGCTCGAAAGACAAAAATATATAGAAAGTGAGCTAAAAATCAGTGGCAGCATATTAATATCTGAAATGTCTGCCAAATTAAAATGCTCTGAAGAAACCATAAGGCGAGATCTTACTAAATTAGAGAAAAAGAATAGACTTATAAGGGTTCATGGCGGTGCTTATCTTCCACTTGACACAGATAAAGGAGTGCCAGTAAAGATAAAAGAAATATTGCTGCCAAAAGAAAAACAAAAAATTTCTGATATTGCAATAAAAAAATATATAAATGAAAATGACACAATATTCATAGACAGTAGCACTACATGTGTGACACTTGCAAAAAATATTATAAATTTAGATTTACATGTAACAATAATAACCAATTCGCTACTCATATTTAAAAATTTTTGTGATAGCACATGTGAAAATGTAAAGCTTATAGGTCTTGGCGGAAACTACAGACCAAGGGCATGTTCATTTGTAGGTTATGACACCACAGAAACTATCAGAAACTATTCTGCCGACAAATCTTTCATAAGCCCATCAGCGATAAACTTTGCAAATGGTCTACTTGACAATAGTAGTAATGAATGTCAAATCAGAAAACTTTTTATCGAACAATCCAAGTATCACATTTTACTTTGTGATCATACAAAATTTGATGATACAGCCAACTATGTAATCTCAAGTTTAAGTGTTATAGACTCTATCATTACTGACGAAGCGCCTACAAAAGTATGGCAAGATAATTTAAAATCAATCAATATAGAATGTTATTATCAATAAATATATTCAACTTAGGAGGTGTTTTATGATTAGCTTTGATTATAAGAATCCCACAAGATTAATTTTCGGAAAAGACTCAATCAAAAAAGTTGAATCGATTTTGAAAGAATTAGATGTCCACTCTGTGATGATGGTTAGTGGAAAATCAGCAGCACGACTTGGAATACTTGATGAAATAAAAAATGCCTGTGATAAAAATAATATTCATTTTGTGCACTGTGACCAAGTAGTAGCTAATCCAAAGATTGAATTAGTAAGAGAACTAATTAGTCTCGGTCGCAAAGAAAAAACTGATTTTATAATTGCTGTGGGAGGGGGAAGTCCTATTGATACAGCGAAATCAATTGCTATAGGTATACCATATGATGGTGATGTATGGGATTTCTTCGAGGGAAAAGCTACTCCAAAAAGCGCAGTGTCAATTGGCGCAATAAGCACTATTCCAGCAAGTGGATCAGAATCATCAAGTGCTACAATAATAAACAACGGATTATATAAAAAAGGCTATGAGGATGATATGCTTATTCCAAAATTTGCCATCCTTGATCCAAGCTATACTCTTACTCTTCCAGCAAACCAGACATCAGCAGGATGTGCCGACATCATGTCGCACTTGCTTGAAAGATACTTTACAACTACCGAAAATACCGATGTGACAGATTACTTAATTGTAGGTGCCATGAAAGCACTTATAAAGAATTCTGTTATCGTAGTAGATGATCCTCAAAACTTTGCAGCCCGTTCAGAAATACAGCTCCTTGCCACTATCGCACATAACGGGTGGCTTGATCTTGGTCGTCAGACCGACTGGGCATCTCATAGGATTGAGCACGAATTAAGCGGTCAATACAATATAACACACGGCGAAGGCATGGCTGTAGTCCTAATTGCATATATAAAATATATGGCAGAAAGGCTTCCAAAGAAAATGGCGGATCTTGCAAATCTATTATTTGATATTGATTATAACGGACATAGTGAAAAAGAAATGGCACTTCTCCTTGCAGAAAAATTAAAAGAATTCTTTAAGAAACTTAATTTGAAAACTACTCTTACAGAATTTGGTATTGGAAAAGATCATTTTGAAGAGATGGCTATGAGAGCTACAAATAATGACACAAGTACTTTTGGTCATTATATACCGCTTCACAAAAAAGAGTTTATAGAAATACTTGAGATGGCTTTATAGGCCATCTCTTTTTTTATTTCTTACAATATTTGTATATAGGACATATCGTACATTTGGGTTTTCGTGCTATACATATCTCGCGCCCAAGAGCTATTATATGAGTATTCCACAACTCCCAATATTTTTTATCTATCGTCTTTTTCAAAAACTCTTCTATCTCTTCTACTTTTTTCAAATTTAACTTAAAAACAAGTTTTGATATACGAGCCACATGCGTATCTACAGCCATAGCCGGTATACCATATAGATGTGATATTACTACTGATGCAGTCTTTCTTCCAACCCCTGGAAGAGATAAAAGCTTTTCAAAGTCATTTGGCACTTTGCCATCAAAGTCTGTAATAAGTTTTATCGCACACTCTTTTATGTTTTTTGCTTTATTATGGTAAAATCCCACAGGATGGATGTCATGTTCAAGTGACTTTACATTTGCATTTGCAAATTTATGTAAAGTATCATACTTCTTATATAACTCTTTAGTCACGAGATTAACTCTTATATCCGTACACTGTGCCGACATAATCACAGCAAAAAGGAATTCATAAGGTTTTCTTTTATGGTAATTAAGATAGAGTGGGATTTCTCTACCATATCTTTTAATAAGTTCTCTTACTATGAGTTTTCCTTTTTCTTTATCAGATATCATCTCTAATCATCAAGCCCAAAACATTTTATGGAATCATACATTCCACTTTTTTTATCTTTAAGATAAAGCATACATGTAAGAGCACCTTTAGCAAAAGTTCCAAAGTCATACGAATGATGAGTAAGCTCTATCCTTTCTCCGTCCATTCCGAAAATTACAGTATGAGACGAAGAGATATTGCCAGATCTTACAGAGTGAAAGGTAATCTCATTATCACCTCTTATGCCTTTCCCAACTCTTCCAAATTTTGCTTTATCATCAAAACTAACCCCAAGACTATCAGCTACAATCTTACCTATTACTTTACCTGTGCCCGATGGAGCATCAAGCTTTTTATTGTCATGATAATCAATTATATCTATGTCCGACTCTTTACCAATTGTTTTAGTCAACATCTCTACAATTTTATATATGAGATTGACAGAAAGTGATGTATTGTGAGACTCACTTATAGCTGTCATTTTACTTGCAGCTTTTATCTTATTCTCTTCTTCTTCAGTAAATCCTGTAGTTCCAAGCACAAGAGGCTTACCGTATTTTGCCGCCGCTTCAACAACTTTCATAGATAATTCTGTAGTAGAAAAGTCTATAACGCCATCACATTTATCTATAATTTCTTCAATATTCGCATAGATATTTGCGCCTACATAATCAGATTTTGCTGCCACGCTTATGTCTTTTCCTATATAATCTCTCGACGGATTGCCCACTGCACCTACAATGGTAAAATCATCTTTTCTTTTTAATGCTTCCCTTACCACAAGTTTTCCCATCTTACCAGATGGTGCTGTTATCACTATATTCATCATACTCCTTTACGCCAACTCTTGATCTTCTTTTGGCGATTTTATAAATTCATTTATTATTGTAGATGCAAATATAAGTATCACTCCAATAATTTGGATAGTGTTCATCTTTTCCTTTAATACAAAATATGAAAGAAGTAAAGCCACTACTGGATCTATATAAGTGAGTATTGCCACAATACTCGCTTTAAGATTTGATACTGCATCAAAATAGTGTACATAGCAAAAACCTGTATGAAATATTCCAAGTAAAACTATACATACAATACCTATAAATAATTCTTTTGTACTAATATCTTTATCAAATAATAGACCATTTTTTGCTACAAAAGTTGTATATACAAACATTATAATCGCAGAAAACATAAACTGAAATATCACTTTATCCTTTGTACTAATGTTTGACAAATATCTATTGAAAATAAGTATAAGTGCATAAAATATAGCTCCAAGTGTACCATATATGCATCCAAGTACTTCTTTTGAACTTATGCCTGTGTATATAACATTTGACACAAATACTACACCAATACTTGCTAGTATTATGCAGAGTATTGTCTTAAGATTAAGTTTTTCTTTGAATATAAACGACGCAATGATTACCAAAAATATAGGCATCGTATTATAACAGACAGTGCCTATAGCAACAGATGATACATTAAATGCTTCAAACTGAAGTGCCCAATTGAGTCCCATGAAAAAGCCTGTACAAATAAGAATTAAAAGATTATCAACAATTGATTTTAGTGATATACTATCACCAGATATAAGTGTAGATACAATCAAAAACGCCGATCCCAAGATTGCCCTATAAAACACAATTGCTGCAGAATTCAGTGGTATAAAATGAGTTACAACACCAATTGTACCAAATATTATATAGATGAACGAAAGTTTAATTTTGTAATTTTGTTCTTCCTGTCTTTTAAGCATATAATTATTATACTATGTATATGTAAAGAATTAAATAATCAAGCATATCTTTTTTTTATTGACCTATATGCATATAGCATTCTTATACTATTTAATACTGCTATAATCATAATCCCTACATCAGAAAACACAGCAAGCCACATATTAGATATCCCTAATATTGAAAGTATGAGAACTAGTACTTTTACTCCTATTGACATAACAATATTTTCATATACGACAAGCATTGTCTTTTTGCTTAAAGATATCATCATAGGGACTTTTATAATATCATCATCCATGATAACTACATCAGCAAGATCTATCGCACTATCTGAGCCTATGCTACCCATAGCAACTCCCACATCGGATCTTGTGATACATGGTGCATCATTTATGCCATCTCCAACAAATAAAAGTTTATCATCTAAAATCATTTTTTCTACAACTTCAAGTTTTCCCTCTGGCAAAAGCTCTGCCTTATACTCATCTATACCGATTTTTTTAGCTACGCTTTCAGCTAAATCATTATTGTCTCCTGTCAGCATAATACTCTTTTTAATATGGAGATTTTTAAGTTCCCCTACCGCAAGTTTTGCATTTTCTTTTATAATATCGTCAATAAGTATATGTCCTTCATAGACACCATCAATTGCTACATGTACAATTGTCCCAGTATCTCTGCACTTGATATAATCAATACCACTATCTACCATCAATTTGTCATTGCCTACAAGGACATTTTTACCGTCAACCTTTCCGCTAAGTCCTCTCCCACCCATTTCTTTTACATCTGCTACATCATCAACATTTATCTCTTTTCCATAATATCTAAGAATGCTTTTTGCTATTGGGTGATTAGAAAAGTATTCAAGATTAGCAACATAACGTACAAGTTCTTCTTCATTCATTTTACAATGGTGTATGCCAACAACTTCAAATACACCTTTAGTCATTGTTCCAGTTTTGTCAAATGCTATCACTTTTATTTTTGATAAAGTTTCTATAAAATTAGATCCTTTTATAAGTATGCCAAGTCGACTTGCTGATCCAAGTCCAGAAAAAAATGCAAGCGGTACACTTATAAGGATAGCACATGGACAACTTATGACAAGTATTGTAAGTGCCCTATATCCATAATCAAATAAATTCGCATAAGTGCCTTTACCAAAAAACTCGACCGCTAGTGGTATTATAAATGTAAGGAGTGCAATAAGACAGACAATTGGTGTATATATTTTTGCAAAAGATGTGATGAAGTTCTCTGACTTTGATTTTTTTTCAGTTGCATTTTCTATAAGATTTACAATCTTACGTGCTGTAGAGTCTTCATAGACCTTTGTCACTTCTATCTTTATAACCTTGTCGTTATTGATGAGTCCGCTTGCTACACTATCACCAATAGTCACATATCTCGGTATACTTTCGCCTGTAAGTAATGATGTATTGAGTGTCGTACTACCTTCTATAATCTTTCCATCAAGTGGCACTTTTTCATATGGGCCAACAACCAAAGTGTCACCAAGCGATACATTTTCTGGATTTACTTTTGTTATCTTCCCATCTTTATAGACATTGGCCATGTCAGGCATAAGATCTACAAGATTCACTATGCTGTCTTTGCTTCTATCATATGAGAAGTCTTGAAAGAGCTCTCCAATCTGATAAAATATCATTACAAATACAGCTTCAGAATTTTCTCTAATAATAAATGCACCTATAGTAGCTATCGACATAAGTATAGTTTCATCAAGAGAGAAATGCGTAAAAAGTGTTAAACATGCATTTTTAAGCACATCATAACCAGCTATCAGGTATGCAATTATAAGTAAAACAAGACTATTATTATCTTCGAAATGAAAAATTTTTGTCAAAGCAAAAAGTAATATAGATATCGTAATTCGAGATATCATGATTTTTTGTTCTTTATTCATATCTTAAAACTCTTCCTTTTTTCTTTGCTTACTTTTATCAATCTTATATGCAAAGTCTATATTTAGTTTTTGTAGTGCTTTATAAAGTAAAAATCCAAGCACATATACCGCTATGACTTCTCCTATTCCTATATATATAGCAGATATTGCTATAGGGACTTCAACCATTCCATATGCATATTTTAGCACAAAAGGTATTATAATCATGTTGGATACAATTGTAGGTAGCATCTTTACAAAAAAATTCTTATTTTTTATGTACTTAATTAAAAGTAATCCTATAAATGTAGCCATTGTCCCAAATATAGCGTCAACAACATTTCCCATTAATAGATTTGACAAAAAGCAACCAATTGATACCGATATAATTGCAAACTGGTCAAATATAGGCATAATGCAAAGTGCTTCTGCAATTCTTACCTGCACCATAGAAAAACTAATAGGTGCAAAAACAAAGCAAAGCGCCACATAAAGCGCAGTATATACTGCATTTTGCAGTATAATCCTTAAACTTAATTTCATTTTAACTCCTCGCATCTCAATTTCTCGATGCTATTTTTGTTATAAATATTGCAACACATATTATACAATAAAAATGGCTGATTTACAATCAGCCATTGTCTCGTATAATCAAGATAGCAAACCATACCACTAACAATAATTTATTGTTTTTATTATTTTTCTTCAAACATTGAATAAATTTTCTAAAATTTAATTAAAAAAAGTAAATCTTGCCCAAATATAAACAACTAAAACAATAAGAAGCAAGAAACCCGTGCCGATACTTTCTCCAATTCCAACTCCATATATACTACATCTATTACAACTGTACAAACTTGATGCAAACAACCCTATTGGTATTAAAACATTTAAAACAATAGGTGTTATGCAACCTATAATTTTTCCCGAACGCTCTCTAGATTTTTCAGCCTTTTTAAATTTAAATTCATTATCAGCTTTTATAGCTTTTTCAATTAATTCATTATTCTTTTCATGTTGTATATATATTCTCTCTCCACATGAACCACATATTTCTTCACCAACTGGGTTTTCTTCTCCACAATATGGACATTTCATAATCATACATCTCCTTTATTATTTGATTTTATCTTATTAAATAAATTGCTAACCTTGCCAGCTATTTCTTTTGCTTTTTCAATTCTCTCAGCATTTTTAGTTTTGTTCTCTTCTTTCACTTGTGATTTTAAACCATTGTAAAAATCTGAATATTCATTAATCTTCCCTACTTTTTCAATACATTTAATACAAAGTATTTTAGAATCTTTATAATCAAGTATTTCTTTGAACTCTAGAAGTGCTCTATTGTAATTTGAGCTAGCAAACAAACTGCGTGCTATTTTATACTTTTCTTCTTTAATAGAATCTGTGCAAAGTTTAATGATTTCTGCGCTATTTTGAAAATTTTGAAAATTGGGTATTAAATAAAAACAATTTAATGCAGCTGCATAGTTTTTATTTTTTAACTCATTCAACCCGTTTTCGTATAACTTCTTATTTTTATTATAATTACATTCTTCAATTTTATTTTTTGAATCTTTATATTCTATTATCTCATTAAAGATTTTTATAGCATCCATATATTTATTAGCTTGCATCTTCATACATGCTTCAGAATATTTACCATAAGCAATCTTTTCATAACATTCTTCGATTTTATTTCTTGAATCTTTATATTCTATTATCTCATTAAAGATTTTTATAGCATTATCATATAAACTACTTTCCATTGAATGAATGCCTTTATTATACAATCTTTCTTTACATGCTTCTATCTTATCATTACTATCTTTAAAATTAATATTCTTTTCAAACAATTGCAAAGCCTGGCCATAATCTTCTAATCCAAATAATACATTTGCATTATAATATATATTCTCATTTATTAAATTATTTAGTTTTTCTTTTTGCTTGTCACTACTATATTTCATTGCCTTGATATAACTATTATATGAATCAAGCGGTTTGACTCTATATTTAATTAAATCTGTTTCATTCTTACACTTTGTTTCTACCATTAGCTTATAAAAATATATTTCAGGTTCTTCTGCATCAACATCAAGTGCTTTCTCGCAATATTCATCAGCTTTTTGAAAATCACCTTCACTTAAAAATATTTTAACTCTTTTTAGCAATGCTTCAACCTTTTCATTGCCTCCCATTGCTATTCCTTTACCTTCCTCACTCGTATTTCCAATAATCTTTTTAATTCCTCTTATCAAATCTTGCATAAATCCAAGTTTAGACATATCTTGAGCTTGGAGATTTGCAAATTCATCAGGAAGGTCATATGGATCCATATCTTTATATGCTGGTATTAATGTTTTCTTTTCACCATTATTAATAAATGTTAAAAATCTACTCCACTCATTCTTTACCCATACCGCATTAAAATATTCTTTCTTAGTTCCAAGAACTACCATTACTTTACTGCTATTTAAAGCACTAAATATATATGGCTCATATGCCGTACCAAGCTTACCCTCTAATGTAATTCTTGCAAAAAATACCTTAAATCCTTCATTAGTAAGCCCATAATATAAATCATTAGCAAGAACTGAATCATGAGTTCTTTCACCATTATCATCAGTTTCTTTATAACATATAAATACATCATATGGTTTTTCATTTTTTGTTATATCCATTATGCCTTGCTGAACCTTGTCTATATATGCTCCTTCATTACTATAAAGCTTCTCCTGTTCTGGTTTTGCATACTTTATTGCCATTTTAAAATCTGCGTCTTCTGAAAACTGTTTGTTCTGCATTCTATTAATTGTAGGTATTTTCCTTTTGCTTTTAGGATCATCAACATATGTTATGCCATATCTGCACAATGCAATAGAATAATACACATCGCTATCAGTAGTATCTTCATCTAAAATCTGTTCATATATTGCCATTGCTTTATCAAAATCATTTTGCATACGAAAATGATTCGCTCTATCAAGCAAATTCATCTTTTTCTCATCATTAACATTTGGCACTGTCTGTTTTGTGCCACAACTATCACAAATTCCTATGCCACCATCCCTCGGTTCTATAGTCCCACCACATAGTTTACATTTAAATACTGCCATATGCCCTCCTATCTCTTTGCTAAAATATTTCTTTCATTCAATAGCTTTAGCAATTTATCTATCTCACTTTCAACATTAACATTACTGTCTGTTTCGATTTTCTGTTTTAAATTGGATATCTCAGATAAAATCTTTGATTCAATTTCCGCTGTTCTATCATTAGAAACTGATACTGAATACTTTATCTCTTCTAACAATTTATTTAACATGATTGTTGAATTTTTATCATTTATATTGTTTAATAATATTTCAACATTAATTTTCAAATCATCAATAAATTTCTTTTTGCCTTTATTCTCTTTATCAACACTTTCTATATGCTCTTTTACTGTATTTACACTAAAAAAAACTAATAATGATACAATAAACACTATAATATAAACCACTATCACTAATACATAATAAATATTGTTATTTATTACACATAATAACGATATAAATGTAGTTACAATCATTATTATTACACTTTGCAAAATAATTGGGACATTAAAAAATGCATCGTCATCTTTTTTTATTTTATCAAGTGTTTTATTAACAATTACAATATTTTCTATATACATTATAAGTATAAATATAAATGTCGCCCATATTTTTACTGGCATATTGTTATTAGGAAAGTCATTAGGGACATATACTCCATAAAATGATTTCATAAGAGTTGGTAATTTTGTTATTGAAAAGCCTCCAACACTAATTCCGCTTAAAGTGCCAGCCTTATCAATCAAAGAATTCAATGAATCAATATCATAAAATAAGCATATAGATGGCAATGTAAAAAATAGTATTAAAGTTATTGCCAATAATGATATCCAAAATATTAAATATGTTTTTTTTATATTCTTCATAATTTTCACTCCTTAGTTTCCTGTTGGTATTGGTGGTGGTGTCATACCATTATTTCCAAATAATGACATTATTTCAGGTATTTCTGCTGCTTTAGCCCAGTTCGCCATCCCTGCTTTCCATAGTAATGTTTCTTTAGTTATCATTCCATTTGCAATACCATTTTTAATTGTGTTTATATCTTGTTGTTGTGTTTGTCCACCAGCAAGAGCGATATGATAAACTGCATTTGGTAATGGTGGTGGAGTAGCACCTCCAACTGCACTATTGAGTGCATTCCCCATGACACCAGCCATAGTGCCACCTACTCCTGCCATCATTCCTATCCCAACTCCCATATTAGTATATTGCCCTGTAGCTTCATTTTTAGCCATTTCTTTTGCAACATCATAACTTTTCTCTTGTTGATATGTATATCCCTCTTGTGCTCGCTTTTGAGCCATCGCAGCAGATTCTATAACCATCTTATCAGCTGCTGCTTCAGCTTTAATTTTAGTAACTTGCTTTTCTAACGTCGCTTCTTTTATATCAGCAAACGATCTGAAATGTAATTCTTTAAATTTATTATATTGAGCATCACTTTCAGGTTTTACTACATTTGTCACAAAAAATCTTACAAGTTCTAATCCATAATCATCAAAATCTGAGTCAAGTGATTTTTTTAAGTCTTCCGAGAATTCATCTATATGTGCATCTACATCAAAAATACTTATCTTGTTATTTACCATAAACCGTGCAATATAAGGCTTAACTTTTGACATTAAAAATGCTCTAAATGTCGTAGTTAGATTATCTTTATTAAACTCATTTGCTGTTCCCACAAGCTTCATTAAAAGTTTTTTTCCATTACTTACTTTAAGCGCCATCTCACCTGATACACCTATTGATAGCGGAAATCCATATTCAGGATCAGTATATTGTATCTGGCTATCTGTCCCCCACTTAATCGCCATCTGTTCTGTTTTATTTATGTAATATATTTGACAATGAAACGGAGATACCCCATCAGTTGCAAGTGTCATAAGTTTAGTAAGAATAGGTAAGTTTTGCGTCTTCAATGTATGTCTTCCTGCCCCAAATGTGTCAAGTGCTTCTCCACCATTGAAAAATATTGCCTCTTGTGACTCATTTACTATAAGCTGAGACATCGTATTAAAATCTTCTTCAGGGAATTTATATATAAATGTATCCCCCATATTTTCCCATTTTATTACATCGCAAACTTTCATGATATTCCTCTCTTTAATTATTATTTAAGAATTTTTCATGCACAAACTTATTAATGCAAAAAACAAATAAAAAAACTCGCAGCCGGAGCCACGAGTAAAAGTGGACTCCTTGTTGCGAGACAAGTCATATCATAACTATAACGATATAAATTATAAGCCCACATTTTATCAATGTGTCTCGTTATAGTTAAAACATAATATGACTTTTCTCGCATTTTTAGTATATCATATATTATATTCTTTTTCAACATATGCTTAAAAATGGCTATTGCCAATTAATATAATAAACTATTATACAATCACTCATCTTTTCCTATCAATTTTTATTTAAAATAAACCAATAAAAATGGCTGATTTACAATCAGCCATTGTCTCGTATAATCAAGATATTATTTTGTCTTTTGTTTTTTTGTAGATTTTGCATTCATAGGATTTAGTGTATCGTTTAATGATTTAGGTTTACCAGATACAATTGATTCCTCATCAGTAACTTCTATTTCTCTCGTCGAACCAATCACATTGACATCACCATTTTGTCCCAAGTTATCATTCATATTTATGTTATACCCTGGACCGTTGAGATAATCTTCCATCTCTTCTTCAGAAAGTGGTCTATTTTTCCAAAGCGTATTAAATGGTATCTCATATTTTAATAGTAGCTCATTAGTCTCTTGCCAATCACCATATACATTATCATGTATAGTATCTTCAACCCATACATGCTTATATGCATAAAAATTACCTACTGCATCTATACTATATGCTTTATTATTATAATAATAATCCACATTTTCTCTTGATGTTATCAAACCATCAGTGAGCTTATATGCTCTTCCACCTATAATCACCCTCTCATAATTGCCCTCATCATTTCTTTTGCTTAAACTATATGTCACACCATCACACTTGATAGTGCCACTATTTTTGCCAAGATTGTATGTGGCATTTTTTACATTCGGAGCTTTAAAATTAATTTTTAAGCTATTATCTGGATTATTATTTTTTTCTTTTTTACTATAAGTTATATTTTGTGGCATATCTGAATAATCATTATAATATTCATAGCCCTTTTCATTACCATATTCATCAAAGTTATCTTCATCTATTTCATCAATTCTAATGATTGTAGGTGAACTATTTGACGCTGCATAAACGCACGAAAAAGCAAATGCTGAACATAAACAAAATGATAAAATAACTCTTTTAAACATACAATACACCTCTAAAACAATACTGGGGTGGAATCCCACCCCAGATATAACTAATAAATGCAAATCATAGTATTAATCTTCAAATTCGTAATCTTTTCCAGGAAGTATAGCATTAAGTATTATACCAAGTACTGCTGCACATGCAAGACCACCAAATGAAAGTGTAACTTCACCAAACTGGAATTGAGCAGGTGATGAATTAAATGCAAGACCTGATACCATGATAATAGCTGCTATAATTACATTTCTCTGATTAGCAAAATCAACTTTATGCTCTACTAAAGTACGAAGACCGATAGCAGAAATCATACCATAAAGAACAAATGAGATACCTCCGATAACTTCATCAGGTATAGTATTGATGAAACCATCAACTGCAGGAATTACAGAAAGTATGATAGCTACTACTGCTGCTACTCTAAGAACAAATGGATCATATACACCAGTAAGTGCTACAACACCAGTGTTCTCTGAATAAGTTGTATTGGCAGGGCCACCAAGGAATCCTGCTATAGATGTTCCTATACCATCACCAAGAAGTGTACGAGTAAGTCCTGGATCTTTTATAAAGTTCTTTCCACAAGTTGCTCCAATAGCTGCTACATCACCTACGTGCTCGATGATAGCTGCAAGAGCTACAACTACACATGTAACGATTGCACCAGCCTCAAATTTTGGCATATGGAAAGGTGGAAGTGCTACTATACCACTAAATGAAAGTGGTTTTGTCCATCCAAGTGCAAATGCTACAAGGTAAGATACAATTATACTTATAAGTATAGGAAGTATCTTAACCATGCCCTTACCAAAGATGTTACATATAATTATAACAAGAATAGCTATAACTGATATAATCCATCTTGGTTGACCTGGATTTGCAAGTGACCCACTTAAGCAATTGTTAAGTGCTGAAGGAGCAAGTATAAGACCAATAAGCACTATAATTGGTCCTGTCACAACTGGTGGGAATAAAGTCATAACTCTTTTTGCACCAAGTGCATATATGAGTGCTGCTAAAACTACATACACAAGACCTGCACACATTATACCGCCTGTTGCATAAGGAAGAAGTTCTGGATCACCATTAGCTATAGATGCAAATGCACCAAGGAATGCAAATGAAGATCCAAGGAATACAGGTACTTTACCTTTAGTTATAAAGTGGAACCAAAGTGTTGCAATACCTGCACAGAAAAGTGTAACGGATACATTAAGTCCTGTAAGAAGCGGAACAAGAACTGTAGCACCAAACATAGCGAAAACATGTTGAATACCAAGGATAATTGATTGGGGTAAACCAAGTTGTTTCCTAGCATCATAAATGCCATTCTCTATTGCTGCCATATAATCTCCTCCTCGTTTTTAAGCGACGACCGCTATAAATTGATAAACTCATAGATATACTAAAGATTTATAATCTTCTAATATATCCTACTTATAAACTAATTATACTACAAAATGTTTGTATATACAATAACTATGATTTCTTATTGTTAATAGCTTCAAGCACCATATCAGGCGTTATAGGCATACGATCAAATCTTGTACCTATAGCATTTGCTATGGCATTTGCTATGGCTGGAGCACCAGGAACCATCGCAGGCTCTCCTATACCACGAGCTCCAAAAGGTCCAGTCTCTTCAGCGAATTCACATACAAATGATTCAAGTCTATCTGGAAGCTCATATGCAGTAGGGATTTTATAATCAAGGAATGAACCATTCATAAGTTTGCCATCTTTAAGAATCATAGCTTCATAAAGTGCTGTACCAAGTGATTGAATCATACCACCTTCAACTTGAGCTGCATAAAGTTCTGTATTGATAACTTTACCTGGGTCAAAACAAGATAACATCTGAAGTACTTTTACATGACCAGTCTCTGTATCAACTTCAATCTCCACTCCAGTAACACCTATAGTCCAGAATGCTACACCTTTTTCTGATTGACTATCGGCAGCATTATATGCCATATTATTTGGGAGAGTAAATGTCCCGACACCTATAGCTGGTCCGCCGATTCCAGATCCATCTTCAAGTGGCATACCAAGTGAAAATGTCTTTATATCTGCTCTTATGTCTTTATGATACTTGCTTGCAACTACCCATGTACAATTATTTTCGTCATCTCTTTCAAGATACATATCTCTTGCTGGATAACCAAGTTTCATCTGTGCAAGATTAAAAATTTTATTTCTTAAATCTTCTGCAGCAAGTTTTACTGCGTTTCCTGCACAGTATGTAGTTCTACTTGCAACTGTCTGCCACTCATAAGGATTCATATTTGTATCTCCTGATTTAAGAGTGATTCTATCAGGATTTACATTTAAAACTTCTGCTGCTATCTGGGTGAGAGCTGTGTTTGATCCTTGTCCAATCTCTTCCGCACTTGTATGCACAAAGAATGTCCCATCTTCATTCATTCTTACTATAGCTGATGAACCTGCATCTGTAGGTTGAGATGGTGATTTCCAACCTGCTGCTATACCCATGCACCTTATCTTATGATCGCCAACCTTTCTTGGTGTTGGATCATATTTAAGTTCTTTGAGTATAGTCTCAAGACATGGCTGATAACCTGACACTTGCATCACTTCTCCCATGCCTGTCTTATCTCCTGGACGAAGACCATTTATTCTTCTTATCTCCACAGGAGATATACCAAGTTCATTGGCTACTACATCAAGGTTTTGTTCTATGCAGAAGTGTATCTCGCACATACCAAAACCTCTGTATGGTCCTCCTACTGGATGATTGGTATATAAGCAATATGAATTAGTAGTTACATTGTCAATGTTGTATGGGCCAGTACCTGCAAATCCTGCAGCTTTAGCAATGTTGACACCATATTCATTATATGCTCCGCCATCCCAATAAAAGTTATTTTCTACAGCAAGAATCTTGCCATCTTTTCTTACACCAGTCTTAATTCTTGCAAGCATGCCTTGACGCACATATGCGTCACGGAACTCTTCTTCACGTGTATAAGTAAACTTAACTGGACGACCTACATTCATCTTTGCAAGCGGTATGATGATTCCTTCTATAGTCGTACCTGCTTTTGCTCCAAATCCGCCACCAACAAACTCTGATATAATCTGAATCTTATTGAGCGGTATATCAAATGAATCAGAAAGTGCATTTCTGACAGCATATGGCGACTGGCAAGATGCCCACACAGTAAGGTTGCCACTTGCGTCAAACTTTACCGTAGCAGTATGTGGCTCTATAGGACAGTGTTGCACATGAGGCACATAATACTCATGCTCAACTATCTTATCGCACTTTTTAAATGCTTCCTCTGTATCACCTTTCTTAAGGAAATGCTTATGTGATATATTGGTTCCTGGCACAGGATGAAATATAGGTACTACACGATATGAACCAAGATCTGGATGCACAAGTGGTGCATCAGGTTTCATAGCTTCAAGTGGTCCTAAAACTGCAGGCAACTCTTCGTAGTCAACTTTTACAAGTTTACAAGCAGCATGTGCAATCTCAGGTGTCTCAGCACAAACTGCTACAACCGCTTCGCCTCTATACTTTGCAGTTTTATGTGCAAGGAAGTTTTTATCTGCAAGATAAAGTCCACCTTTTTTTGCATAGTAGTCACCAGTTATAACATTTTTTACTCCTGGAAGCTTTTCTGCTTCGCTTGTATCAATTTTTAAAATCTTTGCGTGTGGATATGGACTTCTCACTACATCAGCATAAAGCATACGTGGCATATTAATATCACCAGCATACTTTGCTGCACCTGTAACTTTAGCCACACCATCTACCCTTGGGAGATATTTACCTATCGCTGTATATTTACCATCTATTGTCATACTTATTTACCTCCTCTTTTTGCTACTACATCCTCAACTGCCTCTATAATTCTCTTATAGCCAGTACACCTACATAAATTTCCAGAAAGTGCGATCTCTATTTCCTCACGCGTAGGTTTTTTATTTTCTTCAAGAAATGCCGTAGTAGACATTATAAATCCTGGAGTACAATATCCACATTGAAGTGCTACATGATCTATAAAAGCTTGCTGTACATCTGTAAGTTTTCCATCATGTGCTAGCCCTTCAACCGTAAGCACATTTTTCCCATCAAGTTCTGGTGCAAGCATAAGACATGAATTAACTGCAAGTCCATCTACTATTATCGTACATGCTCCACACTCTCCTGCTCCACAGCCTTCTTTAGCACCAGTCAAATCAAGTTGTTCTCTTATGACACGAAGGGCTGTATGATTAGGTGCTACAGTAAGTTCTACTGGTTCACCATTAAGAATAAATTTTATATCTATTTTTTTCATATTATCCCCCCCCTTCTAATTATTTAGTGCCTTAAGGCTATTTTTCAATATTGATTTTGATACTGAAATTCTATATTCTTTTGTAGCACGAAGATCTGAAATAGGCGATATCTCTGATTCAAGAATATTTTCTGCTTCTTCTATAACTTTATCATCAATTTTTTTGCCTTTTAGGAACTCTTCAGTCTTCACAAGTCTTATTGGAGTAGGTGCTACAGAGCCATAAGCTATCCTATACTCATCATTTACTTTACAAATAGTTGCTACAATATTAGAAAGATCTACTTCGTGTCTTCTTGCATTTTTTGTATAGATACCTTTTAAGCCTTCAATATATGGCATCTTGATACCAAGGACAAGCTCATCTCTTTCAAGCACAGTCTTCCTTACAAATGTTATGAATTCACGAACTGGTACCTCTCTCTTACCTTTTGGGCCTTCTATCACTACTATAGCATCAAGGCAAAACATAGGTGTCAAGCTATCACCAAGTGGTGACGCAGTGCAAAGATTACCTACAGATGTTGCTTTATTTCTCACTTGTTTTGAACCAACATGCCCGCAAGCATCTGCATAATACGGATAGAACTCTTTTACATTTTTATCATTTTCTATCTCATGCATAGTGGCAAGTGCACCTACAAAAAGTCCAGAGCTCTTATCAAATTTTATTCCTTTAAGTTCATCTACATGTTTTATATCTACAACGAACTCAGGCTCTATAATTTCATCACGAAGACGAACTACTACATCGGTGCCACCAGCAAGAACTGTTGCTTTTTCCTTATAAGATGCAAGTAAATTAATTACTTCCTTGACTGTCTTTGGCGCAACATATTCAAATTCTCTCATGACATCCTCCTTATATTTTATACGCCTTCAAATCCATCAAATGCTACTATACGAGTAAATGCAGACTCGATGTCAACACCCTTCCAAGGGAAACATCCGATAACAAGTCTCTTATTAGATACTTTATCAATTTCTCCGCCTACACACTCAGCATGAATTATCTCACCATATTTCTTAGGGAACATCTGTATGTGCATTGCTTGATATTGTTCTGGCCATGGATATATTTCATTGAGTGATTTTCCATATTTTTTCTTCATGTAGTCATCACACTTCTTTGCATCCATAGGACACCAATCACGGATTTTTGTATTCATTGGATGATCTGCTGATCCACAATCTACACCAATCCAGCGTATATGTTTGTTGTGGCACCACTCTACAAATGAAAGAGCTGGACCTGGGTGACGAACCATGTAACGTTGTTCATCTGCGAGAGGCTCTTCCCAACCATACTTATGATAACCAGTATTAATTATAAGTATATCTCCATCTTTTACTTCAACTCTTTTTTCAATATCTTTCTCACTATAGATAGAAAAATCTTCTTCTCCAAATTCATCAGAAAGATCTACAACTACTCCTGGATGGCAAAGTTTGTCAAGTGGAAGACTTGCTATATCTCCGCCAGCTGTATCAAAGTGTCTTGGTCCATCAAGGTGAGTACCTACGTGATTACTTGTGTGAATAATTTGTCCATTAGCACCATTTGAAGAAAGTCTCTTAAAGTATTCTACTCTAAGTGGTTGATATGTAGGCCATGGTGGAGTAGTAACACCTGTACCAATTGTTAAATCATACATTTTAATTTGATCCCATTTCATAAATCTATTCCTCCTATAATTTGATTGGGGCTTACTTATTAGCCCATATATGTTTCCTTAAAATCTTTAAGTGCATCTTCAAAGCACTTCATAGGTGGGTGTACGATACCAGCACCAACTTGACCAACACCAGGTTTCTTTGCTGCCACACCAGTATTGATAACTGGTCTTATCTGAGTCTTTATAACCTTTCTTATATCAATTCCTGTTGCTGAGCCACGGAAATTGAGAGCAGGAATCTTATATGTAGTTCCTTCTCCTTCTGTAATTTCATACATTTGTCTACTATAATTAAGAGCATCTTCTGGAGTACCACCAACGAATTGTACAATAGCTGGTGCAGCACCCATACAAAATCCTCCGATGCCACAAGTCTCTGTGATACAAGAATCACCAACATCTGGATTAGCATCTTCCGCTGTGAATCCTGGGAAGTAAAGACCTTCAACTATCTCTGCTGGGCCTGTGAACCATTTCTTTTGTCCAAGTCCTGCTACTCTTATACCAAATTCATAACCATTACGTGCCATAGTGGCAACGATTGTAGAGCCTTTTGTCTTTGGATTTACATCACAGAATGTAGCATCCATAGTACACTTTGCTGCTGGCATAGTAAGATTAAGGAAGAAGTGATCGTTGCTATCTATAAACTTAAGCGCTTTTACTTTTTGCTCTTCTGTAAAATGAGTTTGTACAATAGCTGGAGCAAGTTTTCTGAAAAGAAGTGATGTGCCTGCTTTATTTCTATTATGTCCATCATCACCCATCTGAAGAACTTCTGATATCATAGCTTTAAGATCTATATCGCCAGTTATAGCAAGAGCTTCTTTAACGATAGGGTAAAGCTCCTTCTCAAGCCATTTAAGTCTATCAATAACCTCTGGTTGGTAAGCACCAAATCTCAAAACTTTTCCAAGACCTTCATTGAAAGTGCAATATGCTTTATTGCCATACTCTTTGTTTTCCACTATAAATACTGGCATATGATATGATACTATACCAGCCATAGGTCCTACAGCAGCATGGTGGTGGCAAGGATCAAATGTAATCTTGCCTGATGCTGCAAGATTCTCTGCTTCCTTATCATCTTTTGCAAGACCTTCGTACATAAGAGCACCTATTACAGCTCCTTTTTGAGGACCTGACATATGCTCCCAGTCTACTGGAGGGCCTGAGTGAAGTATAGTTGTAGGAGTCATACCAGGAATATCTTCACCAGCAGTGCCCATACCAATAAGAGTAGGTTTAGCACTTAAAATAATTTTTAACGCTTCCGCATTCGCAGCATTAATTTCTTCTTTTGTGATAGCCATAATTTTATTCTCCTTTAATTAGATTTATTTATCATAGGGTAACTTTCGCCTTTACCCTTTATAGTACTACAATAAATCATCAAGAATACTTGCAAGTTCTTTATTGCCTCCAGCTACAGGTTTCCAATCAACATGTACCGAAGGGACGCCTTGCTTTTTGTTATCATCATAAAAACTTTTTATACCAAAATTCACAATCTGAATCTTTTTTGTAAAAAGTGTATTGACTTTATTTTCCATAATCTTCTCCTATCGGGCTTGACCCTATAATTTTATGCTACTTTCTCTATTATTTTCTTTACAAGTCTACATGCTTGAGCATTAGTTGGCATAACAATTGCACCAGCATTTTTAAGTGTCTCACGAGTTTTACTTAAGCCTTGAGGATCTCCTTCAGTTCCACATACAGATGCTACAACTATGACATCACGACCTGCATCTAAAGCTTCTTTCTTTCCTTTCTTAATTGCATCAGAAAGATCAGCTGCAGGATCTTCATGTGAACCATACCCTATAACACAATCAACTAAAATCACAGCACAAGTATCATCTTTTGCTTCTTTCAAAACTCTCTCTGCCCTAAGTGATGGATCAATCATTGGATGAGGACGACCTACTGTAAACTCATCATCTCCAAAGTCAAGAGCTGTATGTTCAAAGCTTACATCTTTATTTTCAAGTTTATCGTTATCTTGAAGAGGTATATTAGAATATATTCTCTTGCAAGTTGGAAGTAGATATTTCATAGACTCATCACAAAGTGTACCACCGGTGTAAAGGGCTCTCATATATTTCTGAGTTGATTTCAAATTTTTAGTTGCTTCATTTACCAAAGCATCAATCTCTGCTGGGCTCATGTCAAATCCATCAAATGTATGAGGTTGCTCTCCTTTTGATAAAGCAACAGCTTTTCTTGCAGCATCTTCAAGTGATACAGCAGGTACAAGTCCCATTGACTCAACTTCTTTTGGATCACCACCAATAAAGCATACTACTGTTGGTTTTCCACCGGCTTTTGCCATCTTTAAAACTTCTGTCTGAACTGGTGGATAAGGTGGCTTTGATACAAGAACTATAACCTTAGTTTCTTTATCAGCAATTAAAGCCTCCAAAGCATGCTTGAACATTATACCACCTATATCTTTTTTAAGATCTCGCCCACCTGTACCAAGTACTTGTGAAACCCCTCCTCCAAGTGAATCTATGATAGAAGAAACTTCTTGAGTACCTGTTCCTGATGCACAAACCATACCTATATCTCCAGGACGAACAACATTTGCAAATGCAAGAGGTACATGGTTAACTATTGCAGTTCCACAATCTGGTCCCATAACAAGAAGACCACGTTTTACTGCTTCCGATTTTAATTCATACTCTTCTTCAATCGTTACATTATCAGAAAATAACATAACATTGATATAATGCTTTAGACAATCTTTTGCAACATTATAAGCATGGCCTCCTTTCCCAGGAACAGATATCACAGCCATATTGGTATTAGGCTGAACTTTTAATGCTCCTTCAAGAGTTGCTGGATAATAATTTGATGCTGCATCTTCTTTTTTTTCATTAAGCTTTTCATCAACTTTGGCGAGAACTTCTTCCCACACTTTTTCGTCACTTACATTTGCTGCGACAAAGAAATCATTTGGAGTAGTTTTTTCTACCTCTGGTGAGTTAAGATTAGGGTTATTTCTATTTAACTCACGATTAAGATCTGTGCCCATGCCTACAAGTGCTTCAGTAACACCTGGTATCTTTTTTACTGCATTAGATATAATCATAAGTGATACTGAATCATAGTATGCACCGGGTGTAATTTGTGCTTTTACCATATTCCCTCCTACATTTATTTTTTAGGGTTTATAATCTTTACCCTCTCATGTGAACTAAGTTACATTTGATTAATTATTGTGTCCAAGTATTGGTTTTTTTCTTTTTTTACTTGCCTGTTCAAATCCATATGCAATCTCTATAAGTATATCTTCTGTAAATGGTAGTCCTAGTATCTCTAAACCCACTGGCACACCTATTGGAGCATTTTCATCTGGAGTAGAAAATCCACCTGGTACAACTATTGCAGGGAATCCAGTAACTGATCCTATAGCTCCATTACGCTCTGCCTGAGTTTTGCCAACCTTACATACCAGTTGTTGCTGATGTGGATAAACAATCGCATCAATTGAATACTTTTTATAAAGAGCTTTTACTTCTTCTATAAGCGAAAGTCTTTTCTTTGCTCTTTCTTTGTAAGCATCCGAATGAATATCTATTTTATTGGCATCTTCCAGATTTACAATAATATCCGGAGTACAAAGTCCAGAATTTATAAGCTCGTCAAAAGTCTGGTACTTACAATTATGCTCTTTCAAATACTTTTCAAGTTCATATTTGAAGTCCCACAGATGAAGACTTATATCATTTACAAGATGCCCTATATCATACTTTTCTTCTATATCAATAAGTGTCACTCCATTATCTTTCAAGATCATAAAGCAATCTTCCATACACCTATTGACTTCTTTATGGACATCTTTTGTACCCATAAAGCTTCTAAGTATCCCTATCTTCTTTCCTTTTAATCCTGTAGCTTTTAAGAATTTTCTATAATCATCTTTTGCATACTTTGCAGAATCAACTGTAACTTGATCTTCTGGATCAGCTCCTACCATCATGTTAAAAGTCTTAACTGCGTCTGTCACAGTTCTTGCAAGTGCCCCTGCCGTATCTTGTGTAAGCGAATATGGTACTATACCCATACGACTTACAAGACCTATAGTTGGTCTTATGCCACAAAGACTATTGGCTGAGCTTGGGCTTCTTACAGAATTGATAGTATCAGTCCCTATACCAATTAGACCAAAGTTAGCTGCAAGTCCTGCTCCTGTACCACCAGATGATCCACCACTGGATCTTGTATGATCATAAGGATTATATGTCTGTCCAAGAATAGATGATACATTTTCTCCCCATACTGCAAATTCATGAAGATTTGTCTTAGCTATTATGATTGCTCCAGCACTTCTTAGTTTATCAACTACAAATGCATCTTTATGAGTCATAAAACCTTCAAGCGTCTTAGATCCTGCTGTAGTTGGCATATCATATGTCTCAAAATTATCTTTTACTAAAAGTGGACAACCAAAAAGTGGCAATCTATCTATGATACTTTTATCTTCTCTTATCTTTTTGTCACAGTCTTCAGCTTCTTTTATAGCATCTTTATTAATCAAAATTATCGCATTGATTTTATCGTTTTGCTTATCATAAGTGTTAATCCTATCTATATAAGCTTCCATTACTTCTTTGCAAGTGGTCAATCCTTCTTTTAAATCATTATGAAATTTTTCTATCGTTAGTTCTTCAACATTATACATATTGCACTCCACCATGAAACTTATTTTATAATAATTAAGTATATAGAATTAGAGCACTATACAAATACTTTAATTATTGAAAAAACAATAATAACATTCCTGCTGCAACTGCTGATCCGATAACTCCTGCAACATTTGGTCCCATTGCATGCATAAGTAAGAAATTAGTAGGATTATACTTGACCCCTTCCTTTTGAACTACACGAGCTGCCATAGGGACTGCAGACACACCAGCTGCACCAATCATAGGATTTATCTTTCCGCCAGTTGCTACGCACATAATCTTACCTATAAGCACTCCACCTGCTGTACCTATAGAAAATGCTATAAGTCCAAGTACTATTATTTTAAGAGTATCTGGTGTAAGAAAATGCTCTGCTGATGCTTTAGCACCTACAGTGACACCTAAAAATATTGATACTATATACATAAGAGAATCTTGTATACATTTTACAAGTAGTGGTACTCTTCCTGATTCTTTCAAGAGATTGCCAAGCATAAGCATACCAATTAGTGATGCTGCTGATGGAAGAAGTAGACAACAGAAAATAGTAACCACGATAGGAAATATTATTTTTTCCGTCTGTGATACTTCTCTAAGTTGCTCCATCTTTATGACACGCTCTTTCTCTGTGGTAAGTAGTTTTATTATTGGTGGTTGTATCATAGGTACAAGTGCCATATATGAATAAGCAGCTACTGCTATAGATCCTAAAAGTTGTGGTGCAAGCTTTGATGTAAGATAAAGTGCTGTAGGTCCATCTGCTCCACCGATTATACCAATTGATGCTGCTTCAGGTCCTGTGAATCCAAGAAATATCGCTCCAATAAATGTGAAAAATATACCAAACTGTGCTGCTGCTCCAAGAAGAAGCGAACGAGGATTGGCAATGAGTGGACCGAAGTCTGTACCTGCTCCTATACATAAGAAAATAAGTGGCGGATATATGCCAAGGTCTATGCCTTGAAAAAGGTAGTAAAGAAGACCACCTTTTGTCTCAGCGATATTTATATTCAGTTTATCGGCAAAAAATTTAAGTGCACCTTGGTCTACTGCTCCAAGTGCTGACGATACTTCTCTTAATACTGGTGCATCCATAAGTCCTGCAAGAGGAAGATTGACAAGTAGCATACCAAACGCAATAGATATAAGTAGATATGGCTCATATTCTTTCGCAATAGCAAGATATAGAAGTACGCAAGCTATACCAATCATTATAAGATTACCAAATGGAAGAAGTACACCAGGCTTCATTATAGGATTAAAAAAATCATAGAAACCAGTACTTTCCCAGAAAGTACGAAGTGTCTCTACGATAACATTTGTTAAAAATAATACTTGCATATATTAACTCCCATTATTATATATGTGGACATATGCCCTTCTACACTCACTATGCTATATCAAGTAATACATCTCCAGCAGCTACTTTTGCGCCATTGCTTACATAAACTTGTGTAACTTTTCCACTTGCAACAGCTGGTATATCATTTTCCATCTTCATTGCTTCTATAACAGCAACTACATCACCTGCATTTACAGTATCGCCTACTTTTACTTTTATAGTCTGAACTGTACCTTGAAGCGGTGCTACAACTGAGCCAGATCCAGCTTTAGCTTTTGGTGCAGAAGATGCTACAGGCGCTGCCGGTGCCACTGGTGCTGCTTTTGGTGCAGGTGCTACATAACTTGCTGCGGCTACCATTGATCCTCCAACTTCCTCTACTTCAACTTCATGCATTACTCCATCAACTTTTATATTAAACTTTTTCATAAATATTTCCTCCTATAATTATATTAGATGTGTCACTATGGTTTTATCTGAGATAAGAGACCTCTCTCTGTCCAAGGTGTATCACTCTGAGGTATCCTTCTTATACTTTTTATAACTACATTATCTGCTGATGTACCAAGATATGCTGCAATAGCTCCTGCTATCACAACTACCAGATCACTTTCTTTATCTTTTGATACACTTTTCACATCACAAGCTTTCTTTTCTATGTTTTCTAACTTTTTTTCAACTTTTTTCTTAGGTCCATTTATAAAAAATGCTGTGATATCAATCAGATATGATATGATAAGAAGCACCAAGAAAACTACTATCATGGCAAATGCTGATATAAAAAGAGCTTCTTCAATGTTTACTTTATTGCCATACATTGCTAAAAATAATCCCATCTATTCTCTCCTTTCCTGTGTCACAGTGTTACAATGGAATATTGCCATGCTTCTTATTGGCTTTGCGAACTACTTTAGTCTCTAAAGAGTTAAATGCAGCTATAAGCATCTTTCTTGTAGTTGCAGGTTCTATGACATCATCTACATAACCACGACTTGCTGCTACATATGGGTTCATCATCATATTGTCATATTCTGCAATCTTTTTTGCTCTTTCTTCTTGAGGATTTTCTGATGCTTTTATGTCTTTTGCAAAAATTATATTGGCCGCGCCCTCTGCACCCATAACTGCAATCTGTGCTTCTGGCCAAGCATACACTATATCAGCTCCAAGATGTTTTGAGCACATACCAATATATGCTCCTCCATATGCTTTACGAGTTATGACAGTAACCATAGGGACAGATGCTTCGCTATAAGCAAAAAGCATCTTTGCTCCATGTCTTATGATGCCACCATGCTCTTGTTGAGTTCCAGGCAAAAATCCTGGCACATCTTCAAATGTAAGTATAGGGATATTGAAGCAGTCACAAGTTCTTATGAATCTTGCTGCTTTATCTGATGCATTGATGTCAAGACATCCTGCCATAGCTTTTGGTTCACTTGCTATGATTCCTATAGACTTACCTGCAAGACGTATGAAACCTGTAATGATATTTTTTGCATACTCACTTTGAGTCTCAAAAAATACATTGTCATCCGCTACTGCTCTTATGACATCTTTCATCTCATAAGCTTTATTGGGATTTTCTGGAACTATATCATTGAGTTCAGGGCTTAATCTATTTAAGTCATCACTACATGCAAAAGTTTCTGCTTTCTCCATATTATTTTGTGGAAGATATGAAAGCAAAGTTCTTATCTGTTCTATACAAGCATTCTCATCTGCTGCATGAAAATGTGCTACACCCGATATAGAATTGTGAGTCATCGCTCCGCCAAGAGCTTCAGCTGTCACATCTTCGCCAGTAACTGTCTTTATAACTTGCGGACCTGTTATAAACATCTGACTTGTATTTTCTACCATAAATATAAAATCAGTTATAGCAGGACTATATACAGCACCACCTGCACAAGGTCCCATAATAACTGAAATCTGTGGGATGACTCCTGATGCCAAAGTATTGTTATAAAAAATTCTTCCATAACCTGAAAGTGCATCTACACCTTCTTGTATACGAGCACCACCTGAATCATTGATACAAATCATAGGTGCCCCTACCTTCATAGCAGCTTCTTGACACTTTACTATCTTATCAGCATGCATCTCACCGAGAGATCCACCTATTACTGTAAAATCTTGAGCTGCTGCATATGTAAGTCTACCATTGATTTGTCCAAAGCCAGTCACAACTCCTTCTGCTGGACTTTCTTTTTTATCCATACCAAAATTAGTGCATCTGTGTTTTACAAAAAGTCCAGTCTCAACAAATGTCCCAGCATCAAAAAGTTTCTCAAGACGTTCCCTTGCAGTCATCTTGCCAAGACTATGTTGCTTTTCCACGGCTTTTTCACCACCGCCACTACGAAGTTTTAGTTTTAGCTCATTAAGCTCTGTTAACTTTCGTGACATCTAATTCTCCTCCTTTTCTATACGAGTATACAATACTCGCCCTTCAATTATATTATTTCTTTAAAAATTTCTCTGGTATATCATAAAGTCCACCAGATATCTCTCTTATCTCTTCAAGACTTTTAGCAGCAAGCAATTCTTTATTTGCTCTAGCTCTATCTATACCAAGTGTTTCTGGAAATGCAATCTTTCCTTCATTTATAAGTTCTTCTCTTCTCTTATCACTACAATAACTTTCTACTGGTATGCCTCTTGATACTGCCGCAATCATCTCTCGTCTCTCTTCATTAGTTTTAGCCATATATGTATAGGCTATACCTTGCTCAGTCACTACATGCGTCACATCTTCTCCGTAAATCATAACTGGAGTTATCGGCATGCCCGTCTCTTTCCCAACTCTCACTGCATCAAGTTCTTCTACTATACAAGGTATCACTTTTCCTTCTTTATTTTTATAACTTGTAGATACAATCTGCACCACAAGTTTTCTTCCTCCACGAAGTGGGCGACTTTCGTCTTTCATCGCTGCCCATGCAGGAGTTGCATGACGTCTTCCTCCTGAATCATGTCCCATATTTGGAGCGCCACCAAAGCCAGATACACGATTACCTGTAACTGTTGATGAGTTACCAAAGTAATCAAGTTGAAGTGTAGCACCAAGGAATAAATCCATAGCATAAAGTCCTGCAAGTTGTGCAAGAGGACGATTGGATCTCATGACACCATCACTACCTGTAAAAAAGATGTCAGGACGTGCAGCTGTATATCTACTCATACCTGTCTCACCGCCAAATGCATAGACCGACTCAACCCACCCAGCTTCAATTGCTGGTATAAGAGTTGGATGAGGGTTGAGAACCCAGTTCTTACATATCTTTCCTTTAAGTCCAAGTTCTTCTCCATAAGTTGGAAGTATAAGTTCTATAGCACCACCATTGTATCCTATACCATGATTTAAAGATATAACTTGATGCTTCTCATATATTCCCTTTATAATCATCATTGCTTCAAGTATATGATGATCTTTTATCTTGTCTGGTTCTCTTGTGAAAAGTGGCTCCATAGGAAATGGCTCATCTGCTTCAACTATCATATCAACCCAATCACCAGGTATGTCAACTCTTGGAACTTTATCAACTATCTTATTGACCTGAGCTATAACTATACCATCCTTAAATGCAGTAGCTTCTACAAGTGTTGGTGTCTCTTCTGTATTTGCACCAGTATATAGGTTGCCATTTCTATCTGCTGCATCTGCTGCAACGAGTGCAACATTTGGTATGAGATCTACAAAAAGTCTTGCGTAGAGTTCAAAGTATGTATGTATCGCTCCAACTTTACATACGCCACTATTCATCATCGAACTTAGACGAAGACTCTGCGTCCCTGCAAATGCAAAATTAATAAGAGATGCTATACCTTTATCAAAAAGATCAAGGTGCTCATCTCTTGATATAGAAGGTATAATCAGATGTATATCATGCACAGACTGCACATCAACTTTAGTCATAGCTTTTGCAAGAAATGATGCTTGCTTCTGATTATCTCCCTCCAAAATTAAATTATCGCCTGGTCTTATCACACGATTAAGAACCTCGACGATATCATTAGTCTTTATTACTTTACCATCCAAAAAAGAACTTACAGAATTTAATCTTTCTTCTTTCTTTTTCTTATTCTTATTCCACTCCATAGGAACTCCCTCAAAATGAAATATTTAAGATTTAGGTTAGTACCATAATCGGAAAACATATATTGGACATTTTCCATAGTACCCTTAAGTAAATCTATATTTTTTCTTACATTATAGCACATATAATCAATAAAAAAAATATTCATTATTTGTATAATTTTATAACTAAATTGTTATATATTATTGACATTAACTTTTATATTAATTATAATGTAAAAAAAAGAACTTATAACTATCCCTTATGAGGTATTATAATGAATCTTACAGAAATAACATATTTTAACGAAGTTGCAAATACATCCCATTTTACAAAAGCAGCAGAAAACCTTAATGTGTCACAACCAGCCCTCTCAAGGACTATAAAAAATCTTGAGACAGAGCTTGGAGTCGACTTATTTGTGAAAAAAGGTAGAAATGTTGCATTAAGTCCATATGGCGAGGCATTATTTAAGCACACATCAAGTATTCTTGATGAGCTAAAATATATCAAATCAGAAATTAATGATTTAAAAGGTGAAGCCAATAATACTGTATCAATTCTTGTCAATTCTGCATCATCACAAATGAGAAAACTTCTTGTAGATTATCAGACAAATAATAAAAACATAAATTTACGTGTCACACAGCTTGATAAGACAGAGTACATAGAACGTAAAAAGGACTTCGACATAATCATAAGGTCAGATACTTCTTATATTGCTGATAAAGATAAAAAAGACCTGCTTGAAGAACACCTTCTTCTCTCTGTGCCAAAAAATCATAAACTTGCAAAAAAATCATCAATTGACCTGTCCGAAATCGCAAATGAAAACCTTATATCGCTTTCCAAGAATAAAGATTTGAGAGAAATTAATGATTATTACTGTATGCTTGCTGGATTCAAACCAAAGTTTTGTTTTGAAAACAATTCACCATATGTCATAAAAGAATATATAAAGACTGGACTTGGTTTTGCAATTATTCCTTCAATCACCTGGAAAGAAATAGTTCCAAACGACAAAATAAAAATTATAAAAATTCATAACCCAAACTGCAAAAGATTTATAATCATTGAATGGAAAAATGGTTATAAGACAAAAGCTGTAAGTGAATTAAAAGAATATATCATAAAACACTTTAAAGACTACATCTAACTCGTATATCAGTTATAACCCTATATCTCTATTGCCTAAAGATGTTGAAAATTAAATAAATTTATAATAAAATTCATATAATAAAATTTCCAAGGGGGAAGCTATGAAAAAATCTCTGACATTTAAAGAAAGTATACTTGTCGGCAGTATGCTTTTCGGTATGTTTTTTGGAGCAGGCAATCTTATATTCCCTGTCCATATGGGACAACTTGCAGGATCAAATGTCTGGTCTGCTATAATGGGTTTTGTACTCACAGGTGTAGGAATACCACTACTTGGTGTTGCATGTCTTGGCATCAGCCAAAAAGATAGTCTTTTTGATCTTGCATCATTAGTTGGAGAAAAATACAAATACTTTTTAACTATAGCTCTATATCTAACCATTGGTCCATTTTTTGCTATCCCAAGATGTGCATCAACTTCATTTACTATTGGTATGCTCCCACTCATTGATGGATCAGAAGTAGTTCCCCGACTTATATTTACTTTTATATTTTTTGCGATAGTACTTTTCTTCGCTCTTCGTCCAAGTGGTATCATGAAATGGGTTGGACAATACATCAACCCAATATTTCTAATATTCCTTACAATACTAATTGTAATTTCATTTGCCAATCCACTTGGCACTATAGATTCAGTCACACCAGATACTGCTTACATGTCGAACTCTTTCTTTAAAGGTTTCCTTGAAGGCTACGGAACTATGGATGCCATCGCATCTCTTGCTTTCGGCATTACAGTTATAAGAGTTGTAAGAGACTTAGGAATAAAAAATGAGACAGATGTAGCAATCAACACAATAAAAGCAGGTATTATCGGTTGTGTCCTTATGGCACTCATCTATGTGCTCACTACACTTATGGGAACTATGAGCATGGGAAAATTTGAAGTCTCATCTAATGGTGGTATAGCTTTATCAGAAATTACTCACAATTACTTCGGAAGATTTGGTATATATTTCTTACTTGCTACAGTTACTCTCGCTTGCTTAAAAACTGCACTTTCTCTCGTTATAAGTTGCTCTGAAATGTTTTATAAGATGTTTCCAAATTTTATAAGCGAAAAAACTTGGGCTATAGTATTTACAGTATTTTCGTTTGTAGTATCAAACTTTGGTCTTGATGCTATAATTACATATGCTGTGCCTGTGCTTATGTTCTTATACCCACTCACGATTAGCATAATCCTACTCACACTTTTTGGCAAATTCTTCGGATATGATAAGAAAGTGTTCGTCATGGCTACAATATTTAACATGATCGCTGCAGTTTTTGATTTTATAGGAGCATTTCCAGTTGGACTCATATCAGAAAACTTCATCAGCACTGCGCAGATGTTCGGCAATCGTTTCTTCCCATTTTATAGTCTTGGACTCGGTTGGGTAGTACCTACTATCATAGGAGTCGTTATCGGACTTATATGGAAAGGCGCTGCAAAAACAAAAGTTTAATTGTTGTTATCCACGCAATAAAAAACCAGTGATCATGCACTGGTTTTTTTTATGCGAATTTGATTATCACAAGTTAAAACTTTTCAAACCTTGATACATCTGTTACTATAATAGTAGCACCACCAACTTCTATGGTAGTAGGAAGTGTCGTATAATTAATTGCTGTCGATGGAAGATTAACTGGCATATCTACTTGTATGCTTTGTCTCTTGCCACATTCATTATGCACTATCTCTATAGCTTTATCTACAGCATCGTCTTCTACACAGCTAAAAAGTGTAGTATTACCTCTTCTTAAAAAACCACCCGAAGTTGCAAGCTTTGTAATTCTATAATTTTGACTAATTAGTGCACTTACTACATCAGACTCATTGTCTTGTCGTACTATAATATACATAAGTTTCATATGGCACCTCCTAAGATTATATGTATTATATCACAAGTTTTATTTTTCTTCTACATTTTTATTTGTGCCTATCTTTTTCTCAATCTCATCTACTTTATCAACGAGTTCTCCGAAAGCATATGTGAAAAGTACTGATAAGTATGATATAAGAATTCCTATAAGTAATACTATCAAAAATGCAATAATTCCTATAATAAGAGCTGCAGGCTCTGGTGCATCAGCTATAGTAGCTGTGCCAACTATTCCTGTACAGCTTACTATACCGCATATTACGCTGATTATAATTCCAAGTACAAATAAAATCTTTGCAAGTCCTTTAATTTTTTTACCAATTTCCTTGAACATAATCGTCTCCTTTCTATGTTTATTGATCTAATGTTTTTTTATAATTTTCAAGAGCTTCTTTTTGCTCTTTATTTAGATTTGTCGGTACATTTACAACTATTGTGACATATTGATCCCCACGAGCTTTAGGATCACGAAGAAGTGGAACTCCTTTTCCTTTAAGCCTCATCTTTGTGTCACTCTGAGTGCCAGGTTTTATCTTAAGCATCACATCTCCATCAGAAGTTTTAACTTTCACTTCACCGCCAAGTACTGCTGTAGGATAATCTATCGCTACTGTAGAATATATATTTACACCTTGTCTCTTAAGTATAGGATGTTGTGCTACAGTAACAGCTACAAAAAGATCACCTCTCACGCCACCATTTTCACCTGGATTCCCTTTTCCCGTAAGTCTTACTGACTGGCCATTATCTATACCTGCTGGAATATTTACTTCAAATGATTTATTGACTCTATTATATCCAGTACCATTGCAACTACTACATTTTTCTTTTATTACCTTACCAGTACCATTACACTCTGGACATGTAGAAACTGATTGCATGATACCAAATGGCGTTCTCTGCTGAACTGTAACTTGGCCCCTTCCACCACACCTATCACATGTCACTGGACTTGTACCAGCTTTAGCTCCACTTCCGTGGCAAGATGAACATTCTTCAAGATATGGGACTGTTATCTGTTTTGTAGTCCCTTTCATCGCTTCATCAAATGTGATAGAAACTCTTGTCCTTAGGCTCTCACCTTGTCTTGGACGATTTGATCTTCTACCACCACCAAATGACGAAAAGCCACCAAAGCCTCCGCCAAATGCATCACCAAATAGATCAGAAAATATATCTGAAAAATCCATAGACCCAAAGTCAAACCCGCCAAAGCCTGATGCCGCACCTGCTGCAGAATTTGGATCAAATGCTGCATGGCCATAGGTATCATAAGCTTTTTTCTTATCTGGGTCAGATAATACTGCATATGCTTCAGATGCTTCTTTAAATTTCGCTTCTGCCACTTTATCACCCGGATTAGCATCTGGATGATATTTTTTAGCAAGAGCCCTATATGCTTTTTTTATTTCATCAGCACTTGCAGATTTTGAAACTCCAAGCACTTCATAATAATCTCTTTTTTCTGCCATACTTTACCTCATAAATAAAATAGCACTCGTATCACTTGAGTGCTAATAGTATACTTCTTTTTAAAGATATTGTCAAGTATCCTTATCTTTTAATTCTTATAACTGGCCTAACGCCTATGTACTCCCTATTTTCTTCAATAGTAGACACATACCCTGTAGGCATTACATAATATATAAGTTGAGATTCTTCGTCTCTATCTAAAAGCCAGTAGGATACACAACCATTTGCAAATTCATAGCGTTCATCAATCTTATCTTGATGCATTATCTCTGCAAAGACCTCATTGTCATATATCTCAACTTCATTTTGAAGCGCTCTATCAAGTGGCTTTGCTACGATATCGACATTGGCATTAAATGTGTCTGCATTATAATACTCATAGTCACCAATGCATATTGTTTCATACATATCGATAAGATTATCAGTTGAAAGCATCGTCACCACGCCATCATCATTGTCATTAATTGGAAGAAGCGCTTCTCGCTCTTTTTCATCAAAATGTTCATTGACAAAATCAGAATTGAGATAGTCATATAAAGTAGTATCTTGCCATTCAAGACCTGCTTCGCCAGTATTATACGGAATTGCATCAACTACATTTTTGCAAAGTAGAACTCTTTCCATATAATCTTCTCTCAAAATCTCCCATTCAAGAGATACCCCATCTTGCTTACCAAATTTTATAGTTTTCTTATCACCTTCTTTAGGAGCACAGGAAAAAAGCATAAAAAACAATGTAAATGGCAATATTACCAATAGTATTTTTTTAAATATTTTATTTTGCATTATGCTTTCCAAAGTCCGTGAAGATTGCAATATGCATATGCAGCTTTCAATTTGTCACCATCAACAAGTGCAAATGTAGCTTTAGGCTCTGCACCTGCTTTAAGCACTTTTCTTTGATTTCCCGTCTCAGTCTCTATAGCTATCCAATCAATCTGATGCTCTTCTGTCATAGGATGAGCAACTTCTCCAACTACAACTTCTACAATATTTCCGTTAACCTTACATACTGGTACATGTTTTTCTTTTGCTGCATCTACAGTATTTGGCACCATTTCTACCATTTCTTTACCGCAACACATAGTAGGACATGGTTTCGTATTAACTGCCGCAATTATCTTTCCACAAACTTCACACTTAAAAAATCTCATAACATACCTCCTTATATATTAATATTATAATTACTTTTCTATATATATCATATCAAATATTATACTTTTTTGCAAATGCCAATATCTAATTAAATATACAATAATGACTTTCCGTTTGATAAAAACAATTGCACAATAAATATTCAGTCCTTATTTTAGATCTATCGTTTCATCTATCTTTTTTATAAGATCTTTCTTTCTTTCGTAAAAAAGTATCTCTTTATTGTGCTTAAAGTAAGAATCTGATCCAAATGTACTTATAAATCTTGCAGCATTATATCTCGTAGTTAATTCTGCTACAAGTATGACCATCTCCTGCCCATCTCCATATGTACTTTCAACAAAACTAAATACATTTTCTATATGAGACTTTACAGTACCTATATTTACTTTATGCCTCTCAATAAGCATATCATAATCTTTTTTTATGATTTCATAGGCTTTGTCACCACTTACATCACTCATCTTATCCAGTTCTTCAAGTAATTTCATAAGCTGATTGATAGACCAATTCATTTTTTTTCTATCGTCTTCTGTAATAGCATTGCTGATTGTAAGTCTTTTTAGTTTTTCTTTTTCTTCGCCTATATGTTTTGTAAGAGATTCACGAAAATCGAGTTTTTTGTACGCATTATCATTTTTTACATCATTTTTTGCTCTTACTTTAAGCTGCGAATTATTTTCGTTGACTTCTACTCTTGACGCTAAAAGGTCAAGTTCATTATCATTTACTGTATTATCATCATTAATCTTACTGACATTTTTCTTTTCTTCTTCTATAATACTTGAAAAATCACCAGTAAGCTCTGCTTTTATGTATTTCAATATTTTTATATATTCTTCAAGGCATACTTCTCTATCCATAACTTCAGTCATGCTTTGACTTAGGTTATCTATAAATAGTCCAAGTATTGATATTCTCTCATCAAACTTCGCATTTTTTGCTCTTTCTTTTATATCATTATCTACTATGCCATTTATTATATCTATCACTTTATAATCTGACTTGTACTTATTATATAAATCATAATACACAGCATATTCTTTAGCTACATTTTTATGGTGCAGATACTGTGATATAAGCGTCTCACTTACTTCTATACCTTTTTCTTCATATATACTAATCATCTTTGATAAATCTTCCCAACCTCGAGCCGTTACATAATTCTTCCCTTCTGCAGTCGATTCAACAATATAGAATAAATCTTTTTTGATTTCAAGGAAGCTAAGTATACTACCATGAATATTATGATTAAGAGCATACTCTTTCCACACATTAAAATCAGGTTCAACATTTAGTACCTTAAGCCTATCAAGAGTCACTATATCATACTCTCGCACTGATTTATTATATTCAGGTGGATTTCCAGCAGTTACGACAATCCATCCATCTGGAAGTCTATGCTGACCAAATATTTTATATTGAAGAAATTGAAGCATAGAAGGCGCAAGTGTTTCTGACACACAATTTATCTCATCAAGGAAAAGTATCCCTTCTTTATATCCAGTATCCTCCATCAAATCATATGTTGATGCAATTATCTCGCTCATAGAGTACCTTGATATATCATACTCTACGCCTTCATATACTTTTTTCTTTATTATAGGAAGTCCAAGTGCACTTTGTCTGGTATGGTGTGTCATAGAATATGATACTAGACCTACATTAAGCTCTTCTGCAATTTGTTTCATGATGGCAGTCTTACCTATACCTG
This sequence comes from Lachnospiraceae bacterium UBA3633, assembly GCA_002374095.1. Lineage (GTDB taxonomy): Bacteria > Bacillota > Clostridia > Lachnospirales > Lachnospiraceae > UBA3633. The sequence goes on along the minus strand of DFKY01000010.1, from coordinate 100,739 downwards.
GAGCACCAATCATAAAGATTGGACGTTGCTTTTCTATAGGTATAATGTAATTGCCAAATTCATCCTTGCTAAAGTAAGCAATCATTGTATTTTTAATTTGTTCTTTTGCTTCTTTTATATTCATCTCACATCCTCCAAGATAAGTTTTATAGCCCATGGTGGGACACTTATCTTTTTCCTATCTCTTTCATACTGGTCCTTTATAAATACAAATGCAGTATCATAAGTAGTAGGTTTTTTAGGGTATTCTCCAAGACCATCCGTAAAATATATCAGTCCTTTAAGATTTTTAAATTCACCACTACTTACAAGAGTATCAACATAATCAAATACTGGCCTAAAATCAGTACCTCCAAAGCCCGATAAAGTGATACTTCTCATGATGTCTTTAAGGTCGGTTAAGCTTCTTATCTTATATATATCTTTAATTTCCGCATCACAAAGCACAATATGGATATTTACTTTATTAAAATAATTATTTCTACTTGTTAGTATAGTATATGTCTTTTTCAAAAATTTCTCAACAAGCTCGCCTTTCACAGAGCCACTTACATCTATGGCCACTACAAAGTCTTTTATTCTTTCTGACTCTTTATATTCAAGTGGCTCTACAAGTGGTATGTTCTTATACATATTTAGCCCAAATGTATAGTATACATTATCAAATTCATCATCATTTAACTCTATATTTTCGCTCATCACAGCAAACTTACTAAGAAACTCTTCATAGTCATATTTTTCTTCATTTACATATTCTATATACTGCCTTATAGTATGAGTTTTACTACCCCACATATTCTCAAACATCAAAAGGTCTTCTTTAATTCGTTCACTAATTCTTTTCCAATCATTATATGATGATTTTTTTTCGTTATCACTTTTAGTCTTTTTTACATTACTATTTGTAGAAGAATATGTATCATCGCGATTTTTTGAGCCTTCAACTTCTTTTTTTTCTTTACCATCATTAAAACTTGACTCTAAACTTTCTCTAATAGATTTAAATTCATCGCCTTTTAAATTTTCATCAATATTTTTAGCATTGACTTCTTCATCTACGTTCTCACCACCAGCCTTTTCAGCTTCGTTTAAGCTATCTTCATTGATATCACTTTTTTCTGTAGAATCAGCATCGGGGTTCTCATCATCACCTGTAGTAGCTTTATTCTTATCCCCATCTACATTAGAAGCTTCTTCTCCCTTTTCCTCATCATCTTCATTTTTTTCTTTGTCTTTTTTTATATCATCATATCTATTATCATCATTTTTACTTTTGTCATTATCTTTTGTCCGCTCTTTATGTTCTGCGCCTTCCACTTCATCATCATCAAGTTTATTGTCATTTTTAGCATTTTTATTATCTGTGCTTTTTTTATTCTCTATATCGCTTATTTTTCTCTCATCTTCATACCATTTTGCATGATCATCAATTAAAAAAATCTTGCTAAGCCTTTCTATTTCAAAATCAGTAATGTCAGTTTTAACAAGATAATCATATATTCTTTCAGCTGTCATGCTTTTTACTTTTTGTTTTATCTTATTAATTTCAATGATTTCTGGATTGTCTGCATCTTGTATCAATGTAGGCATTTTAAATTCATTTATTATATTTTCAACCGATATGTCTGTGGCGAGATTCCAAAGCTTCTCATCAACTTTTTTATCAACGAAAAGGTGAAAGAATATACAGTGTAGCACCACATGGAGATATGCACGAAGAAGTAAATTGTTGTCGCTTTTATATAGATTAAATATGTGATAAGGATTAACTATTATGTACTCACCATCAGTGTATATCGTAGCATTAAAATCAAACTTCACTTTATGTTTATAAAGTGCCACATCAAGAAATCGAAGTGATACAAGTGCTTCTGCTTTAACTTGCGAAATGAGATTTTCTGCAAGATCTGTTACTTTTTTATATTTTATATCGTTCACTGTAGTGCTCATTTTTATAATTCATAAGATAAGAAAGCACATTAAACTTTCTATTTTTATTCGCGAAATCAATAAGCATGTCAATGTTGCTATCATTTATAAGATTTAATGGCATAAGCTTTATAATTGGATCTACTTCATCTTTTAATATAAATTTCTCTGCCACATTTTTAGCATTTGCAACTATAAATCGTTCAAAAAGTTTTTTATTATCATCCGTAAGCTTATATGGGTACAGGATTCTATAATATACATAATTGATCTTATTTTCAAAATCACGTATCATCTGAAATTGTCTATCAAGAAGCCCAAGATCCAGGCGGTTATTTATAAATATCTCGTGTGATATTGAAAAGAAGTCAAATTTGTCGTTGAATGGTATCAAAAATTTGAATTTTACATATTTTTCAACATCATCATATACACTGACTACTACATTTTTTATAAATGTATAAGTCTCAGGAATTTTGCCGTCGGCTTCTCTATCATAGATAGGTTCACTTAACCAATTAAAAATATTATACTTGTTTACTTGATAATTAAAGCCATCTCTTATAGAAAACTCTGTTATTCCAGTAAATGCACTATTGCCTATAGTTACAACGCTTTCTGGTATAACTATTGATTTTAACCCTGTGCCAAAAAATGCTTGGTCGCCAATCTTTAAAAGTTTTGAAGGAAAGATTACTTTTTCTAATTTTCTACAATTTAAAAATAGATTATTGGGTATCTCGGTAAGTAAATCTGGAAGTTTTACTTCTTTTAAGCTTTGGCAATTTTGAAATGCACTGCGTCCAATACTTTCAACTGTATCAGGTAAAGAAACCTTAGTCAGATTATAAAACGAAGAAAAAGCATAGTCAGGGATGTGTTTTTCGCTCCCTACATCTATACTTACAAGATCCTTTTTCAATGTAGAAAAATCCATAAGATATATTACTTTATCGAATCCATATTTTCAAAATATTTATCAAGTCCGTCTGCTATTCCTACGACTATCTTTTTTTGATAATCTTCTCGTGCCATATTTATATCTTCTATAGGATTAGACATATAGCCCATCTCTACAATAGTAGTTGGTACTTGGCACCAATTTATGCCACTCATCGTGTCAGTCTCCCATACATATTGCTTTTTGCAACCTGTAGATAAAACTAAATTATCTAAAACCGCTTCTGATAAAGCTCTACTTTCACTATACAAATGACCATTGTAACGATTCCACTTCGTCTGGCATATTGTCATAGCACCATTTGCCGATACATCACTTGATGAATTTGCATGAATTCTTATAAAAGCATCCGCATTTGCATCATTTGCAATTGCTGCTCTCTCGCTATTACTTATATTTACATCATGAGTAGTTCTAACCATCCCTACTTTATAACCACGTTTTTCAAGTTCTTTTTTAAGTTTTAAAGATACAGTAAGTGTCAATTCATATTCATTTAATCTGCTTAATGCACCATAAGTACCCGTTGAAACTTTTGCTTTTTTTTCTCTTGCGCCAGGTCCTATAGGCTCCATTTCACTATTGCCATGTGCTTGATGGCCAGCGTCAATAACCACAAGATGCTTACAGTATGACTCACCCTGCGGCATCAAAATGCCTTCTGATGTAAGACCAGTACTCGCATAAGAAAAAAACGCAGTCATAAAAACAGCGAACATAGTAAATATTATATATTTTGCCATACTTTTTTTCATAGATAACTTATATATCATCAACGCATTCCTAAAACCAATGCTTCTTACTCACTTCTTCTATACAGAAACTGTCTGCATAGATGAATATTTTCCTGCATTTTTTCCTGTCCGTACTATATATACTATCTGTATTATTGTAGCAGCTACTTCAACTATGAATGCAACTAAAACTCCAATGCCAACTACAACTTCATCTACCCCTTCTGCAAATGCAGGATTAAATCCAGTAGCCGCATCATAGATTGTATGTAACGCTATAGGAATTATTATTGCTTTTAAATATAATGGTAAAGTGCCACTATCTCCCACAACTTTTTTATGCTTTGCTAATCCTATATTCTTTGACATAATCAAAGCAAAAACTACATGGATTGCCATAGTAGGAATTCTAAAAAGTGATGTAAGCCCTGCGCCATATAGAAATTCTTCAAATAATGTGAATCCCATACTAACGCCAAAGCCAATAAGAATGTACTCATACACATTTTTAGGTTTAAATGCTTTAAAAGATATGAGCATCATAATGAGTTTTGAAATTTCTTCAGTAAATCCTGCAACAGTGAATGCTGCGAAAAGTGCTTTTAAGGCAGGATTAGTTATATTATCCTTGCTTATCCCTACTAACCTAAATAAAACCGCCTCACCAATTGTAAATGCAAATAATATCACAACCGAAACTATACCAAGTATAACTGGCACAATCGCTTGCTTTTTACTTATAGAGTTTGTCGTCTCACATTTTATAAACTTCCTATATATAGGTCCAAGTATTATAAGCGCCAAAATCATCTGTATTAATGCTAACATATATCGCACCTCACATACTATTATTATACTACATTTTCAGTAAAATTCAAAAAAGCTATCAAGATTTAACTCAATAGCTTTTTTATTATCACTTATCAATATTGATTTTACTCATCTTTCTGGTCAAGTGATTTAAGTGTAAGGAACAATCTAAGCAATATTTCAAAAAGTTTCATAACCTTTCATTCCTTTATTTTTCAATACATTTAATTTTTATTACTTGTCATATTATAACATATTTTAGCACAATTTGTAAGTATTTGAGTGTAAATCGAGTGTAAGATATGTGTAAATCCTATTTTTTAATTGGATAATGAGAGTATATAATATCCCTTATGTATTCTACTGGAATCACTTTTGCCAAGCCACTATTTTCTGACCTTATTTCTTCAACTTGATTGCTTTGAAGATTAAGCAATTGAACACTATAAGGTATATACCCATAAACAACACCTATTAAATTAGTTTGCATAATATTTTTTGTTCCTACCAAATAACTTAACTCAGGTCTAACCAATACTGGGCTTCCAGAATTTCCAGGAAAATTTTGAATATCAATTATATAACAATGGTCTTTTTGAATTTCAGTTTTATCAATTCTTGCAATACAACCCAACCTGCAAATAGGTGTTTGAGATTCATTATTAACTAATCCCAGTGGATATCCTAACATACTAATAAAAGTACCAATTGACCCTCCTTGTTGTAATAATTCCTCTGTCGATAAAGAAAACGAGTCTATATCATAACACGAGAAATCATATTCAATTTTTAAAAATTCAATTGGCAATGGCAATACAACTAAATCAACATCACTACAATCATGAACAAAATATAATGGTTTATCACCATCATATAAACTTATTTCACAATCCGAATAATCAGTTTTGCCCTTACTTTTTGTTCTAATTACAATAGTTCTCTGATTCTTTATTACATGCCTATTTGTTACAAGAAATGGCAAATTATAAATATCAATTTTTATATTTTCACTAGCAACAAAAAAACATGTGGCACACCAACAAATTTTATTAGTATTATCTTTAATACCAATTGGCGAAACAGATTTTAACAAATCTTCTTTTATTACAGCCATAATAACCTCTCAGAATAAAGATATTATTGTTCATTATTTAATAGTGATTTTGTTTTGATAAAATCATCAAATGAACACATCTCACTTTTCTTTAAATCTTTTGTGACATCTGCATAAATATCTAAAGTTGTAGATACATCACTATGTCCAAGTACTGATTGAATAACCTTAATATTAATTCCAGATTCACAAAGTCTTGTTGTAAAAGTGTGTCTAAGAGTATGACAGCTAAATCTTGGTAAAAACTCACATTCTTTACAATTTGGCTTATCTAATAACTTGCTATTACAATCTCTAGTGATTCTGCGAATGGCTTTATTTAATGTTCCTTGATGTTGTACATTCCCAAATCTATTTACAAATATGTGATGTTTTTGATTCTACATTATACAATAATTCAGATGATGATTATGATAAAAAAATGAAAGCAGCAGCTAAAATTAAAGCTATATGGAAAAACAAAAAAGAGTAAACAGTTACTCTTTCTAGTTGATTTTTAAATATGCTTGTTCTATTATTGCTCTGCAAGTCATAAAATCTAATCTTCTACGCCTACGACCATTTTTCATATTTCCCTTGAACGGGCTTAAAATAATATCTTGTGTTTTTTCTCTTATTTCATTTAAAGTATTATTACAACAATCAATAAAATATTGTCTTTTGCCTTTTTTGATATCCAAATCAATTAGTGTTAATAATCTTGAACTAACCTTAATGCCATTATCCCAATCATAATTAATATTTTCTTTAAAATCAAATCTTAACATATCATTTGGATTCGTTGTATCCACACATCTAACACCCAGCCAACCATTTATATTATTAAAAGAACACTTCACATTATTTTTAGGAAATAATCTCATATCATCAATATTACCCAAAGTATTTATATATTTTTCATTCTTATATACTTTTACATCATGTATATCTTTAAATTCTTTATCAAAACAAGCGACTATAACAGGATTTTCAGTATCATCAAATGGGTTTTCTTCCAAAATAGTAATTGAATCTAATAAAAATTTGTTTTTATAATTTGAATTAATAAATGTTTCTGGAATAATAGCTACTACGTATTTATGTTTTTCAATCATTTTGTCTAAAGCTATTAAATAAACATCATCATAAATAGAATTATCAAAATATTTTTTTAATGTTTTGCCAATTTTTTTTCTACTAGCCGAGTAATTAGATATATAAGGAGGATTGGTTATTATTATTGAGTTTTTAATATATGGAATATCAATCAGTGAATCATTATAATCCCAGCCAAGTTTTTTATCAATATCTAATCCTTTGATTTTTTTAATATTTCCAATATTGCTTACAGCACTTAAAATATCCCCATTGCCTGCAAATGGGTCATATGCTATAGTACAATCGGATTGTGCAATAAAATTAACAACTTGCTTTTTTAACCACAAATCTGCCTTTGTAAAATATTGCCCTAATACTTTTTTCTTTTTTATTATATTATCCTTCATTAATTAAATTATCTATAAACTTTATAAAACTGAATGTATTTAAAAAATAATTTTGAGCATTTTGAGTTAAACAATTTATAATATCATTTCTCAAAGTGTTTATAGCTGGACTATTATCAAATAATACTTTATTATATAAAACACCATCTAAAAAAGTAATATAATGAATATTTGGATTCTTTTCTTGATACCTTATAAAATTAGCAAATTCAACTGTTTGTTTATTTTGCCCACCGCCTAAATGTTTCATCATTTTCAATTCACAAATATAATACTGTCCTTTATAATTAAATACTATGTCTGGAATTTTTTCATGTTCATTTTCTCTTGATTTCATTTCAATATTGTGACTTAGCAAAAATTTATCAAACATTGGTTTTTTTCCATCAGGCAAAAATATAAAATTGTCGTCATTTAAAACTTTCTTTAATGATTTTGTTTGTGTCAAACTTAATGGCTTCATTAAACTCAATACTTTTTTTATTCCTGTTTTTCCATTTCTCTTATGTGAGTAGTTATCAGCTAGTACTTGCAATACAATATTGCTATATCCATGTGATAAATACATTTCATGCCTATTCGTACAATAAGACATAAGCATATCATATATAAAATCAAATTTATCTTCTTGCTTTAACCCTTGATACAAACTATATGTTGAATTTCTAACCATAAAATATTGTACGAATGATGAATAATTTATGCCTTTTGTCGTATCTAATATGCTAATAATTTCATATACAATTTTATCTACAACTTCTTCATCAATATCTTTATTTAACTTTCTTAATGTATTAAAAGTAGATATTAATTGAATTAATTCATTATTATTCTGTGTCAAAATATTATTTTCATTTGAACTCTCAGGAATAACAATTATATTTTTTACATAAAAATTATCAAATTTATCTTCTAAATGCTTTTTTGAATATTCATATAATTCTATATTAGTCATATTTTTTAAATAAAACCAGTAGTCAAACTATCTACTGGTTTTTTGTTAGCCTTTCTATTGTTTATTTTTTTATTTTCGAGTGTAAATCGAGTGTAAATCCAGTAATTTTTATTAAATTGTATTGATTTTACTCATCTTTCTGGTCAAGTGATTTAAGTGTAGGGAAAAGTAATACATCCCTTATCGCCTGCGAATTGGTCATAAGCATCACAAGCCTATCTATACCATATCCTATGCCACCTGTTGGAGGCATGCCAATTTTAAGAGCATTTAGAAAATCTTCATCTATGCTATTTGCTTCTTCGTCGCCAAGTGCACGAAGTTTTTCTTGTGCAACAAATCTCTCTCTCTGATCTATTGGGTCATTAAGCTCTGAATAAGCATTTGCCATCTCATAGCCATTGATATAAAGCTCAAATCTTTCTGTAAGTGTAGGGTCGCTTGGTTTCTTTTTAGTAAGCGGTGACACTTCGATTGGATGGTCTATGACAAATGTAGGTTGTATAAGTTCTTTCTCTACAAATTCATCAAAGAAAAGATTGAGTATATCGCCCTTTGTATGATATGGCATAAATTCTACGCCTTTTTCTTTTGCAATACTTTTTGCCTCATCATCATCTTTTATAGTAGCAAAATCTACTCCACTATACTTTTTAACCGCATCCATCATTGAGATTTTATTAAAAGGTTTCTCAAAATCTATTACATTATCTCCATAAGGAAGCTTTAGTGTGCCAACTACATTTTTAGCAATATGCTTAAACATTGACTCTGTAAGTTCCATCATGCCTTCATAATCAGTATAAGCCTGATAAAGTTCCATAAGTGTAAACTCTGGGTTATGCTTTGTGTCAGTTCCTTCATTTCTAAAGACTCTGCCAATCTCATATACTCTCTCAAGTCCTCCAACTATAAGCCTTTTTAAGTAAAGTTCAAGTGATATGCGAAGCTTTCTGTCTTCTTCAAGAGCATTGAAATGCGTCTCAAATGGTCTTGCATTAGCTCCTCCCGCATTTTCGACAAGCATAGGAGTTTCAACCTCAATAAAGTCACGAGCATCAAGGAAATTTCTTATTTCCTTGATAATCTTTGATCTCATGATAAAAGTCTTCTTTACTTCTGGATTCATTATAAGGTCTATATACCTTTGTCTATATCGTAAATCTCTATCTTGGAAACCATGAAATTTTTCTGGCAGTACTCCAAGTGATTTAGAAAGAAGTACTATCTCTTTCGCATGAATAGATATCTCACCAGTCTGTGTCTTAAATACAAAACCTTTTACACCTACTATATCTCCAATATCAAACTTTTTAAAGTCCTTATATGAGTCTTCTCCGACTTCATCTCTCGCTACATAGAACTGGATATTTCCATCTCTATCTTGTATATTGGCAAATGATGCTTTACCCATCACTCTTTTAAGCATAAGTCTTCCAGCAAGAGACACTGTCTTACCTTCGTACTCAGTAAAGTTATCTTTTATATCCATGCTATGATTAGTCACATCATACTTTGTAATCAAAAATGGATTCTTGCCTTCTGCAAGCATCTCATTAAACTTATCAAGTTTTGCTTTCTCCAGCTTATTTATATCTTCAGTCGTTTGTTCTTTTACTTCTCTTACTTCTTCTGACATAATTTCCTTTCAGGCTCGCAGTGCTCGCCCCTACAAATGCAAGTGCCATTGCAAAGTTCTTTTAACTTGGTTGGTTTACGACACTTTTAGAATCTCTACTTTTAATTTTCCACGTGTAAGTTGTACTTCTATCACATCACCCTTTTTCTTTCCAAAAAGTTCTTTCCCAAGTGGTGATTCATTGGAAATCTTCCCATTTAAACTATCAGCCTCGCTTGCACCAACTATATCATATTCTACTTCATCATTTTCTTTTATATAGAGAAGTTTCACATGACTTCCTACACCAATAGTTCCTTTTTTAAGATCAGATTTTTCTACAACTTCAGCATTTTTTATGATATTTTCTATCTCTTCAATCCTGAGTTCTATGTCTCTTTGCTCATTTTTTGCAGCATCATATTCGGCATTCTCTGAAAGATCGCCCTGCTCCCTTGCTTCTTTGATTTTTTCTGCTATTTCTGTCCGCTTTTCTCCCTTCAAAAAGTTAAGTTCTTCGATATACTTTTCGAGACCTTCTTTGGAAATCTGCTTTTTTTCTACACTACTTTCTGACATATCTTTTCCTCCTAATTGTCTACCTTTCTTGGTCTTTTAATCTCTCCATTTTTATCTTCATGTTTCTTATTTTCAATGTCATGATACATATCATACTCTTTTTCTGACACTATCTTAAAGGCAAATTTTTTACTCTTATCTTCAAGTCCATTCTCTGACATAGTCTTATAATCTATCTGGTATATAAATAGACATCCATCTATCACATTGCTTGCCTTAAGGTTTGCGAAAGCACTACTTGGAACTATGTTTAGATTCTCATTACTATTATATAAAAAATCTCTGCATCTTATCTTAACATTTTTGTTGTTGATTGTCCTATAATAATAATTTTGAAGACTCGTAGTATGTGGATCAATATTTGCATTGGCAATATAAAAAGTAATCTTGCTATTATCTTTTACTATATATGTCTCTATATTGCCTTTTGTCTCAGGATCTATAACTGCACTTGACACAACAAAGTCAGAATCCACAACACTTGCTATTATATCTGGTCCATTGTCCATTGGTGTTATCACTTTAGTACTCTCAATTTCAGATGATGTAGCAAAGCACATATCAGTAGAAAGAATCAGTAGAAGTATAACACTTAATAATACTTTTATGAAATTCTTCTTACCCTTTCTTACGACGACTCCACCATCTTTAAGCTTCGCTTTATCAAGCGTCATCTTTATATCTGTGACTTTTGCTTCATCAACGAAAACTCCGCCTTGTTCTATGTTTCTGCGTGCATCACCATTTGATGTGCATAATTTTGACAATACAAGCGCCTTTACTATATCGATAGTACCATCACTTGTGTCTTCTTCTTTAAGTAAAAGCTTTGGCATATCTTTTGCACTCATGTCTCCGCTAAATATTGCCTTTGCTGCAGCATCACACTTATTCGCTTCATCCTCTCCATGCACAAGCTTTGTAAGTTCGTATGCAAGTATAGACTTCGCTTCATTTAACTTCGAACCAGTCCAGCCTTCCATCTCTTTAATCTGGTCAAGTGGTAAAAATGTAAGCATTTTGATGCACTTTATAACATCACTATCATCGACATTTCTCCAATACTGATAGAAGTCATATGGTTTTGTTTTTTCTTTATCAAGCCACACAGCACCACCTGATGTCTTTCCCATCTTCGTACCGTCTGATTTCGTGAGAAGATTGATAGTCAAAGCATGAGCATCTTTTCCAAGCTTTCTTCTTATAAGTTCTGTACCTGCAAGCATATTGGACCATTGATCATCACCGCCAAATTGCATATTACAACCATACTTTTGGTAAAGAGAATAAAAGTCAAAAGCTTGCATTATCATATAGTTAAACTCTAAAAATGTAAGTCCTTGCTCCATACGAAGCTTATAACACTCTGCCGTAAGCATTCGATTAACTGAAAAGTGTGGTCCTATGTCTCTTAAAAACTCTACATAGTTGAGATTTCGAAGCCAATCAGCATTATTAACCATTATTGCCTTTCCTTCTCCAAAATCTATAAAACGAGACATTTGCTTTTTAAAACACTCACAATTATGATCTATATCTTCAATAGTTAAGACTTTTCTAAGATCTGTCCTTCCAGATGGATCACCAATCATGCCAGTACCACCACCAACAAGTGCTATTGGACGGTTTCCAGCTTCTTGCAGTCTTTTCATAAGGCAAAGTGCCATAAAGTGACCTACATGAAGTGAATCTGCTGTCGGATCAAAGCCAATATAAAAGACAGCCTTTCCTTCATTCACAAGTTTTCTTATCTCTTCTTCATTAGTAACTTGTGCAACAAGTCCTCTTTCTTTTAATTCTTCATATACTCCCATAAAAGCTCCTGTTATATGACTAAACTTTGATTAGCGTTTTCTCAAAATCTAAAATATATAAATGGGTTAAATCCCGTAGTCAACATCTCTACTATAGCATATGCAAATGATGTAACAACGACTAAATCTATAACAATAAACCCAAAATATCGTTTTGAAAGAGCGTTATATATTTTATCAAAAAATGGGGTTAAATACAATATCGATATAATAAATATCAATACAAAATATGGCGTAAATATCAGCTGCAATAGCTGTCTCGTGCTTGCATCAAATACTGGTGCATTTAATAAGCCATTTATATATATTAAAAAATCATTAAAATTCTCAAATCTAAAAATAACCATCCCAACTATCCATATAAGGCAGGTATAGATTATAAATAATGGGTTTTCAAATTTAAACTTTGTTTTAGTAACTATAAGTCTCTCTATTATGAGAAAAAGTGCATTATAGAGTCCCCATAACAAAAAATTAAAATTTGCACCATGCCAAAAGCCAGATAGTGCAAATACTATAGCAATATTAATGCAAGTTCTATAGATTGCTTTTTTGCTTCCTCCAAGTGGTTTATATACATAGTCACTAAAAAATGATGAAAGAGTTATGTGCCATCTTCTCCAAAACTCTGTAAGGCTTTTTGACAAAAACGGCAGATTGAAATTTTCCGGAAAATCAAACCCAAATATTTCTCCTATGCCTATCGCCATATCCGAATATGCAGAGAAATCAAGATATATCTGAATTGCATAGCATATTATAGCAAAAAGAGACATGAAAAAACCTAAAGTATAAGTATGCATTCCTTCAAAAGAAAGATCTGCAACTCTTCCAAGCATATTAGCAAGTAATATTTTTTTTGCAAATCCCACCATGAATCTTAAGATACCATGTGAAAACTTTTGAAGCGTAACCGTTCTTTCCTTTAATCTATCGCTGATACTTATATATCTAACTATAGGGCCTGCTATAAGTTGCGGGAAAAGCATAGTAAAAAGTGCAAAGTCTATGAGATTTTCACTTTTTTTAACTGTATTCCGATACACATCAATATGATAAGAGAGAACTTGAAATGTATAAAACGATATGCCAATCGGAAGTTTTATACTAGTTCCATTGCCATCTCCAAGAATCACTCTTGAAAAAAGATTCAGATATTTATAGATAAAAAGCAAAAGTATATTGAATATTATCGCTACTATAAAATACTTTTTTCTAATATTTATATCAGAAGTATTACTATAAAGACATGATAAATAGTAATTAATAATTATTGATGCAAAAAGTATAGGTAAAAAATCAAAACTCCCATATGCATAAAAAATAATAGAAAAGATAAGCAGACAAATATTCAGTGCTCTTATATTTTTAAGAAATGATATAGCTATATAAGTAATTATGCAAAGTGGCAAAAAGAAAAATAAAAAAACCGGAGAAGAAAATACCATACTATACCCCCTCCAGATGATCTAAGACATAATCAATAAATCCAAAAGTAGCATTATATACATTGACTTCATGTATTTCAAATATGAAAACATCAGTATTTTTTATATGATCTACAAGTCCTATCTTTTCATCAAGTTCATCATAAGAATCAAAAGTTATATGTTTTTTGTAATTATCAAAAAACGCTATCTTATTGCTCATAAGCACGCAGTTATTTCTATATCCAGCTGTAATAGGTATAAGTACAAGTCCAGTCATGAAGCTTCCGCCTCTTATAGTATAGTTTAGCTCATCACTTTCATACTCATCTATAATATTACTTACATTGTAGTATCTATCTTTTGATTTAATCCCAAGATTAAGTGTATCAAATAAGTCAGAATCTGGCATCATTGCAACTTCAGATTTTGAAGCTTCAACTTTTATATGCGGAACTTTAATCCCCATGACACTACGCATATAATCATGTAATTCAAGTGATGCAATGTTTCCTTTATAATTTGACCAATGAAGTGCGCCTTTATAAAAAAGCGGCACATCTCCACTTAAATATTTATATCTATCTCGCTCTATAGTTTCTATAAAATCAAAACAGTATATGTCTGTCTTTTTTAACTCATTTTTTAATAAATCATAACTTCTTATATCATTTGATATGGATTTATCTTGATACTTAAGTATTATATTATCTACAAGCGGAAGTGGTCCTCCATAAAATCGTGGTTTAGTAGGTGTAAGCAAAATCAGTACTTTTTTTCCATTTTTTTTACAAAAATCATTAAGTTTCTTAAATTTTTCAACAAGTTCTTTTACATACTTCTCTGTCACACTATATAAGCCATGATAATAATAGTTAAGCGTCTCAGAAGCAAATAGATTATCATCAACATTTACTATAGTTTCATTTGGCGATATACCAAAAGTCTCATATAAAAATTTATTTTTAAAATTTATAACTAATGCCCTACCCGGAAAGTTTTGCATTATATAATCATCAATCTTATCAAAGCTAAACTCTATCTTTTCTTCCGCACCAATTAGTTCATTATCATAATTCAAAAATCGAGCATAGTACGGAAATGCTATCGTTACTGCAAAACAAAGTATAACAATTATGCTTTTAATCTTTTCTATGTTTTTCATTCTAGATTGCTACAGGTATATTTTTAATTTGTTCATTTTTTTGATAGTCTTCTATAATAAGGTCATCTTTAACAAAATCATAAAAACGCTTTTTATCAGGATTTAATGATACTTTAGGAGCAGGATACTGCGGTCTCTTAAGCATCTCTTCAACTATAGGTATATGTCTATCATATATATGACAATCGGCAATCATATGTACAAGTTCTCCTGGAATCATATCACATTCTCTTGCAAGCATCATAAGAAGTATGGCATACTGACACACATTCCAATTATTTGCCACAAGTACATCACTTGATCTTTGATTAAGTAAACCATTTAATATGAGTCTTCCTTCTTTATCTTTTGTCACATTAAATGTCATAGAATATGCGCACGGATACAAATTCATCTCATGAAGATCTTGATGCACATAGATATTGGTCATAATTCTTCTTGAATAAGGATTATTTTTAAGGTCATATATTACTCTATCTACTTGGTCAAACTCGCCTTCTTTATAGATATGCTTTACTGAAAGTTGGTACCCATAAGCTTTACCTATAGTGTGATCTTCTCCAGCCCACTCATCCCAGATATGCGAACCTAGATCTCTTATATCATTGGACTTTTTTTGCCATATCCACAAAAGCTCATCAAATGCGCTTTTAAGTCCAGTAGGTCTAAGCGTAATTGCAGGAAACTCATCTCGCAAATCATAGCGATTGCATACTCCAAACTTTTTTATAGTGTAAGCAGGCGTTCCATCTTCCCAGTGGGGACGCACCTTCTCGCCTTTTGTGTCTACTCCATTATCAATTATGTCTCTACACATATTTACAAAAATCACATCTGCCTTACTCATACCAATCGCTCCTTTATTTTAATTAAGAATACTTGTGGCAATATTTTCCCATGAAATATCTTTTACTTTTACTTTATATCTCTTTTTATCTTCTATACAATCTTTCAATGCTTTTGAAAGTCTATCTTCATATAAAGCCAATTCTTCACTACTTGCATCATCTACATTAGAAAGCTTTGGCAAATCCACAAAACACATCTTCGCTCCACTTATGTGGCTTTGATAAAACTCCTTTACTCCAGGAAGATTGCTTACTACAACTTTCGCTCCTGTCGCTAAAGCTTCAATAGGAACTATGGGTATACCTTCAGAAAAAGAAGGTAGTACAAACGTGTCATGTGTATTATATTCTTTTGAAAGATCAACCTGTGACATAGCGCCTCTAAAATTAATAGTAGATTTTGATTTTTTGCTCTCTACGATAATTTCTGCATATTCTTCTTGATTTCCAGCACCACCCACTATATCAAGGCTTATATCGCTATCTTCTAATTTATTTACTGCTTTTATAAGGCTCAAAACTCCTTTTTTCTTTGATACTTTTCCTACATAGAGTATCTTTTTATAGGAATCTATAGTATCTCTTAAACCCATATCATAAAATATCTTATCGTTATATCCTATCCCTATTACTTTTATGTCATCAAAAGGTATATCGTATATTTCACTCGCTATTTTTGCATGCTCGGCACTTGGTGCAAAAACTTTATCAAGCTTTTTGATATTGCTTTTTATAAAATCTCTCTCTAAATCTGTCTGTCTATATTGTCTAAGATCCGTATTATGGCATATCCCGTATATACGAGTGGCTTTCATTTTTGAAAAACCACTATCATAATAATTGCTTACAACAAGCGCTGTAAGCAAATATAAATGATGACATATTATAATATTAGGCTTAAATCTTTTATATACTTCTTCAAATTCCTTTAAAAATGCCTCTTTCCAAAGTTTAAGTTTGTATGAGTCTCTCGCAAGGTCACTATATTTTATAGTAGGATATGGCATTACATCAGACATGCCTGCAATCTTTATCGGCAAAGATTTTGTGTCGAAGATTACATTGTCATATCTAACTTTATCAGTATTATGAAGCTCGTCATCTTCATATGTGGCACAAATTATTTCTTGATCAATACCTTTGCCATAAAAAGAATTAATCAATTCTTTTAAGTACACACCACTTCCTGTGTCACTCGGCTTTTGAGCAATTATGCTTAATATCTTCATATCCTACACTATCTTTTTACCTGCAATGAATTTTGCTTTTACCTTATTCTTCGCTCTATATACAAATCGTTCAAAACGCTCTATGACAGTTAATTCTTTCATAAGTACTGTAGGGATACTTTTCTCATCTATAACTACCGCATCAAACTCATACCCTTTATCAAAACTTCCTACTTTTCCAAAAAATTCTCCACCACTAATAGTAGCAAGATATAATGCCTGTTCAATTGTCACATTATAGTACAGAGGGTCATATAAGCATCTACGGATTTTAGAAGTTGTGATAGCATCTTCCATCGCTCTAAACATCGACAGATAAGAACCTCCAGCCACATCTGTAGCAAGTCCAACTTTAATCTTTTCTCTTAAAAATCTTCCTACAGGTGCTATGCCAGAAGAAAGATTTCTATTGGATGATGGAGAATGCGCCACCCAGACATTTCTATTTTTCATAAGCTCTATGCCTTTATCATCTGGCCATACATAATGTGCCATGATGGTCGGGGTTACATTTCCAAGCATATCAAATCTGTCATATGCCTCTTCATAGCTTTTAACACTTGGCATAAGTTTCTTTACCCACTCAATCTCTGAGCGATTTTCTGAAAGATGTGATTGCACTGGCAAGTCATATCTTTTAACTATATCAGATAATTTTTCCATAAGTTTATCAGAGCAGCTTGGTATAAATCTTGGAGTAATGATGGGTTTGATATTTTTATATTTCTTTACTTGCTCTATATACTTTATGGTATCTTTAATAGAAGTATCTGTCTTCTCTATCAGATATTTTGGACTATTTCTATCCATATTGACTTTGCCAACATAGCCCTTAAACCCAAGCTTATCAAGCTTGTCTACAAGATATAAGGTTGCAGCATTATGTATAGTTGCAAACATAGAGAATCTTGTTGTTGGCGAATGTGTAAGATCATTGACAAAAATGTCATATGCCTTTTTAGCAAATCTTATATCTTTATATCTTGCTTCAGTTGGAAAAGTATATGTATTAAGCCAATCTATAAGTTCAAGATCCATATGTAAACCTATAAACATATACTGTGGAGCATGTAAATGCATATCAACAAGCCCAGGTATTATAAGATTACCACTATAATCATATACTTTGATTCCTTTATACTTGCTTGGAAGTTTTTTGAAAACTCCTTCGCATTTCCCATCAACGCATACAAGATATGATTTAGCATTTTCAGAAACGACATTCAGACTTTTTGAATATAGTATATCTCCCTTTAAAGCAAAATCCATAGCAAATCCTCTACGCAATTATTCTTTTATAGCTAATACTTCCACTTCGCAAAGACATCCTTTTGGTATAGTCTTTACAGCTACACAACTTCTTGCTGGTTTTGGATCAACATTAAAATACTTTGCATATACTTCATTGAACTTTGCAAAATCATTCATATCAGCAAGAAAGCAAGTAGTCTTAACTACATTTGCATAGTCCATGCCATTTGCCTTAAGAAGTGCTCCGACATTTTTCATTGATTGCTCTGCTTGCTCTTCAATGCTTGAGCCCTTTATCTCACCACTAACTGGATCTACAGGTATAGCACCTGAAGCATAAAATACATTACCTACAGCTATCCCTTGACTATATGGTCCTATAGCTGCTGGTGCATCTTTTGTAACAATTTGTTTAAACATATTATATTCTCCTTTTTTAATATATTGCTTCTACTATTTTTTGATTCTTTACATTGACAAGTCCTTTAGGTATGATTTTAAGTATTGGTATAACTGGTAGTTGCATGAAAGCAAGTGTCATAAATGGATCATATATCCTATTCATCCCAAATCTATTGTAAGCTATATCTTTTAGATTATTTAGATTTTTTATCACATAGTCTGATTTCTTTTCTGTCATGAGTCCTGCTACCTCAAGCTTTAATTCTCCAAGTACTTTTCCATTGTCAACTATCGCAAGGCCACCATTATTATTTTTTATAGTATTGACTGCAAGAGCCATATCGCTATCATTTACACCTACTACTATAATATTATGCGAGTCATGTCCTATACTTGATGCAATAGCGCCTTTTTTAATTTTAAATCCGTTTATAAAACCAAGTCCTATATGTCCTGTGCATTTATGTCGCTCCACTACTGCAATCTTTGCTATATCTCTCGATATATCTACACCATATGGTAAATTGTCATATGTTTTTATATCATACACTGCTTCGCTTGACAATACTCCTTCTGGTACAAGTTCAATAGCACGAAGTTTTTTCCCTTTTTTCTTTATATTAAAGTCACTCGCTTTAACTTCTTTCATGT
Organism: Lachnospiraceae bacterium UBA3633; assembly: GCA_002374095.1. Classification (GTDB taxonomy): domain Bacteria; phylum Bacillota; class Clostridia; order Lachnospirales; family Lachnospiraceae; genus UBA3633. The sequence goes on along the minus strand of DFKY01000010.1, from coordinate 81,768 downwards.
TAAATGAATTATAAACTTTACTGTATTTCTTTTTATCTAAAGTATTGTGACTGCTTGAGTACATCTTTATAGGTTTATAATTTTTTGCAACTTTTTTACCATTAAGATAAACTGAATCTATCTTAAATGTCTTTAAATCATCAAGTATTATAAAATTCGCAAGGTACCCTACCCCTATAGCCCCAAAATCTTTAAGACCATAATGCAACGCAGTATTTAAGCTTCCCATCTTGATAGCCTTTATAGGGTCAGCTCCAAGTTTTATCGCTTTTCTTACTATCTTATCTATATGACCTTCTTCTACTATAGTATCAGGATGATTGTCATCAGTTGCAAGCATACATCTATCATGATATGGAGCTTTAAATAAATCAATAAGTGCAGCCAAATCTTTGCACGCTGTGCCCTCTCTTATTTCTATCCACTGACCTTTTTTTAATTTATCTATCGCTTCTCTAATATTTGAGCACTCATGATCAGTACTTATATTGGTTGATAAATATGCATTAAGAGCATTACCATTTAGATCTGGTGCATGCCCATCCACTTGCATTGAAAGTGACAATGCATCAGCTATTTTTGTTAAACATTCTCTATCGCCATGTGTCACGCCATAAGCATTCATCATCTCAGCAAGTCCTAAAATCCTATCTCTATCATATAGTGGTCTTATATCTTTACTTTTGAGTGTAGCTCCTGCCTCATCAAGTGGTGTAGATGGCACACAAGATGGTATCATGATACCTACATAAAGATCCAAGTCTTTAGTCATCTCATATATATAATTTATGCCATCTACCCCTGCAACATTTGCTATCTCATGCGGATCAACTATCACAGCACATGTACCATGTGGGACAGTAAGATCCCTAAAGCATTTAGGGCTCACCATTGATGATTCAAGATGCACATGACCATCAAGAAGTGCTGGGGATATGATTTTATTCTTACAATCTAGCTCTACTTTTCCGCTATATGTTCCAATCCCCACTATATATCCATCCGCGATTGCAATATCACCTTTTTCAAGTGCTTCTGTAAAAACATTTACATATCTTGCATTTTTAAGGACAAGATCAGCTTTTAATAGCCCCATCGCTACTCGAACTCGCTTATTTAATATATTATAATTCACTTCTTTATTTTTGATCATATGGCACCTACAAAAGTTATACTATTTTTAGATCATTTTTTAATATTATACAAGTATATATTTCAGAACGAAAAGTACTGCTATCACGAATAAAGTAGGCGTAACTTTTTTGCTATTTCCAGTAATCATATTTACAACTACATATGATATAACTCCAAAAGCTATACCTTCAGATATACTATAGAAAAATGGCATAGCCACTATTGATAAAAATGCTGGTAAAGATTCTGTGACATCATCCCATGGTACATCAGCTACATTTTTCATCATAAGGAAACCTACCATTATAAGAGCTGGCGCAGTTGCAAATGATGGTATTACAGAGAATATTGGCCATAAAAACATAGCAAGTAAGAAAAGAATCGCTGTAACAATAGCAGTAAGTCCTGTCCTACCACCTACTTGTACACCAGATGCTGACTCTACAAATGTAGTAACTGTAGATGTACCGGCAGCAGCACCAAATGTAGTACCTATAGCATCAGAAAGCAATGCATATTTTACATTATGCAAGCGTCCTTCTTTATTGAGCATATCGCCTGCCTTAGCACATCCAATAAGTGTTCCTAAAGTATCAAATATATCTACGAAGAGGAAAGAAACCATCACAACTATAAAGTTCATCACACCTTTTGTACTAATCTCTGCAAATCCTTCAGTAAACTTTCCAAATGTAGGTGCAAGAGATGCTGGCATAGAAACTATACCTGATGGTATCACAGAATAAAATCCTGCATCAGGATTTGGTCTGTAAACTCCTATAAGTTGACATATGATTCCAAGAAGCCAAGTGATAATCATGCCAAAAAGAATACTTCCATTTACTTTTTTGTACATCAAAAATGCTGTAACAATAACTCCGACTAAACAAAGAACAGCAGAACAAACCTGAAGATCAAGTACATTATACTCTCCATCCATTGCTTGATGGAAAGGAATGAGTTGTACAAGAGTACTTGCATTATCCTGCAAAATATGAGCATTGATAAGAGCGATGATAGTAATAAAAAGTCCTATACCTGCTGAAACGCCTGTTTTAAGCGAAAGAGGTATGGCATTAAACATAGCTTCACGCACATTGATAACTGATAGTAACAAGAAAATGAGACCTTCTGTAAATACTGCTGCGAGTGCAAATTGCCAGCTTGCTCCCATACCAAAAACTACAGTATAAGTAAAAAATGCATTAAGTCCCATACCTGCAGAAAGTGCAAATGGCATATTAGCGATAAGTCCCATACAAAGTGTAGCCACTGCTGACGAAAGTGCTGTTGCAGAAAAAACTGCTCCCCAATCCATACCAGAAGCTGATAAGATGCTTGGGTTTACAGCAAGGATATAAGCCATTGCCATGAATGTAGTAATACCAGCAAGTACTTCTGTCTTAACTGTAGTCTTGTGTTCCTTAAGTTTAAAAAAGTTTTCCATACAGTCCTCCATTTTTTATTTTTTATAATAATGCGACTTGGTCGCTTATTATCATATCTCTCTATACAATCGCCGCTTTAAAAACTTTCCTACATTTTCGATAATGTTTTTATTTTCATCTACCACCTGTACACCGCGAAGAAATACTTTTTCAATCTTTCCATTTAGTTTTTTTCCTTCAAATACACAATAATCTGATTTAGAAACCTGACTATCAATAGAAAGTGTTGTGCTTTTTTTAGGATCTATAATGACAAAATCTGCATCATAGCCTTCCTTTATATATCCTTTTCTATCCCAAAGTCCAAAAAGTTTTGAAGGATTTTCAGATAAAAGTTCACACATTCTCTCTATTGTTATTTTTTTTCTAATATATGCATCAAAAAGATATATTCCTCTATATTCTACTAAATTAAGTCCACCTGGTATCTTTCTAAAATCATTTTTGCCAAGAGCTTTTTGTTTTTTAGTAAATGAGCAATGATCAGTAGATACTATGTCGATAGTCCCATCTATAATTCCATCCCACAATGCCTTTACATCTTTCTTTTTCCTAATAGGTGGCGCACATACATATTTACTTGCTTCTTCAAATCTATCATTATATACACTATCATCAAATGTAAGATATTGAGGGCAAGTCTCTCCATAGACTCTATACCCTTTTTCTTTTGCACTCTTTACTTCATCTAACGCTTCTTTACATGTCACATGCACAGCAAGAAATGCTGTGCCCGTCTCATGTGACATATATGCAAGTCTATTTACGCAATCTGCTTCTGCTATGGCTGGACGCGTCAATGCATGAGACAAAACTTTTTTATTATTATCACCTTTTATTTTGCTTCTTAATTCTTTTATGATACCATCATTTTCGCAGTGAACTCCTACTATACCATCATACTTGCCTATCTCTTTCATAGCTGAAAATAAATCATCATCATCAAGTTTTATGTCATAAGTAGTATAAAGTTTAAAAGAAGTCACTCCATCTCTTATCATTTCCTTAATTTCTGATTTCACATTATCATTTAAATCAGAAATCGACATATGTACTCCGAAGTCACAGCTTACACCATCATTCGCATTATCAAGCCAATTCTTAAGTGCTTTTTTTAGCGTTTCGCCTTTATATTGAGTCCCATAATCAATGATTGTCGTAGTTCCACCAGAAATTGCCGCTTTAGTTCCTGACTTAAAATCATCTATCGTTGTTGTCCCTGCCACTGACAAATCAAAATGGGTATGTCCATCTATAAAACCAGGAAATATGTACTTACCACTACAATCAATAACTTGCACTTCTGTTCCCAAAGTCTTAATATTCTTAGCAACCTTTTTAATCTTTTCGCCTTCAACCAAGACATCAGAAACAAAATGCTTTTTCCCGCTAACCACTATTCCATTTTTCAATAATAATTTATTCATAGTGCTTTTAATTTGTTCTTTCGGCGGTCGATGATCTCTTTTGGTTTGTCTACTATGTCGCCTGCCTTAATAAGAGCATACTTTGTAAGTGTAGGACCAAAAAATTCATATATTAAAACTCCGAAAAGTGTGATATTTCTAATTAGTGTACCATTTTCACCAAGTGTTTTTGCTACAATAGCACTCATGCCAAGCGCAACTCCAGCTTGCGGAAGTAAAGTGAAACCAAGATATTTCTTTACCACATCAATGCTATGAGTCATAGTTGCACTAATCCGTGCTCCAAAGTACTTACCAAAAGAACGAGCCAACACATATACTATACCAACTAATATAACTACAGGATTGTTAAATACCGATAAATCAAGTTCTGCACCACTAAGTACGAAGAAAAGTACAAGTATCGGTTGCGACCACCTACTTGCTCTCTCCATAAGATCATCTGAAAGTGGACATATATTACAAAAAACAGTCCCAAGCATCATACATACAAGAAGTGGAGAAAACGATCCTGAAAATCTTCCAAAGCTAAAACTTATTTTTGCAATTGCAACAGTCAAGATTATTGACCCAATAATAAGTATCAATCTATTGGAATTAGAGTGAAAATAATTTTCAAGAAATGTAAGTATAAGTGCCACGATACTTCCAAGTAAAAGTGATACTAATATCTCTATAATAGGCTCTACTATCAAATTTAAAACATTTGTGTCACCATTTATCATTGATGTGGCTACGCCAAATGATACTGCAAAAATCATAAGTCCCACTGCATCATCAAGTGCAACAACAGGTAAAAGTATATCTGTAACAGGACCTTTCGCTTTATATTGTTTTATAACCATCAAAGTCGCTGCTGGTGCTGTAGCTGCCGCAATAGCTCCAAGCGTTATCGCCATTGGCACTGTCACGACTTCTGGCATAATCATGTGCATGATGAGTAATGCTATATCTACAAATATTGTTGCCACCGTCGCTTGAAACACTCCTATCACGACAGCTTGTTTTCCAATATGTTTTATCTCACTTAATTTGAATTCACTTCCAATCGCAAATGCAATAAATCCAAGAGCAACATCTGATATAATGGAAAGACTTTCTACTTCTTCAAAGTTTACGAATCCTATACCATCAATACCAAGTTTTCCGAGTACTGATGGTCCTATGATAACTCCTACTATAAGATATGCTGTAACATCCGGTAACTTAAATATATTAGTAACTCTTGTCATAAGCAGGCCTGCAAATAAGGCCCATGTAATCAATAACAAATTCAACATATAAAACTAAACCTCTTAAATCACTTTCTTGAATAAGGAGTATTCGCAAGCGGTAATTCTGTCCTAAACTCCTTATCCTTTCTATAATATGCAAGTGCTATAGCAGGTGCGGTTGGTATTGCTGTAATCTCACCGCAGCCTATGGCACCATTTGCAAATTTCATACCAGCTTTTTCTACTACAATTGATGTAAGCTTTGGGACTCTATTTGCTCTTAAAAGTCCATATGTACCATACTTCGCATTTACTTTTCCATCTATCACTTTTAAGTCTTCTGTGAGAGCATAGCCCATGCTCATAACCATACCACCTTCAATCTGTCCTTCTACACCTAGTTTATTGATTGCTTTCCCAACTTCATGAGCACCTATTAATTCCTTTATAGTTCCATCATCATTTAAGATACAAAGTTGTGTCGCAAACCCATACCCAATATGTGATACTGGAAATTCTTTATCTGCACCCAATTTATCAGTTGGTTCAAAAAATTCTGCTACATATTCTTTTCCATTTAACATACTTAAATCGCATCCATTCGCATCATAATCTTTCTTTAATTTTTTAGTTGCGCGAAGACATGCTTCACCTGTTATAAGAGTATGCCGACTGCCCGAACTACAACCGCTATCCGGATCTGTTCCACTATTAGAATTTTTCCATAAAATCTTATCTGTAGAAATTTTAAGTTCATTGCTTACTGTCTGAATTAGTACCTGTCCTATTCCTTGTCCATTTTCTGATGCACCAGCATGTATCTCTACATTCCCATCTTTAATGACAATCTTGCAGCGTCCATAATCAGGAAGTCCTACACCCACTCCAGCATTTTTCATAGCACAAGCAATACCTACATACTTATCACTATAATAATAATCTTTTACCGCTTCAAGTGTCTCTATAAGTCCAGTACTTTCATCAGCAATCTGACCATTTGGAAGCACATCTCCAGGTTTTATTGCATTTCTTCTTCTTATCTCATAATAATCAATTCCTACCATATCAGCAAGAAGATTTATATTCATCTCTGTAGCAAAACAAGTCTGTGTCACACCAAATCCACGAAATGCACCAGCAGGAGGATTATTGGTATAAACTGCTGTCCCATTAATTTCTATATTTTGATAATTATAAGGTCCAGCAGCATGAGTACATGCCCTTTCAAGCACAGGTCCTCCAAGTGAAGCATAGCATCCTGTATCTGATACAACATCACATTTCATACCGACAAGTATTCCGTTTTCGTCACATGCAGTTGTCATCGTTACATCCATAGGATGACGTTTTGGATGAAGTTGCATGCTTTCCGCACGCGTAAGCTTCATCTTAACAGGTACTCCAAATTTCATCGCTGCAACACATGTAAGTGGTTGTATAGTCATATCTTCTTTTCCACCAAACGCTCCACCAACATATGAGTTTTCAACTATGATTTTTTCTTCAGGAAGTCCTGTAATATTACTACACTCGCGTCTTGTATCATATACGCTTTGATCTGATGAATATATCATAACACTGCCATCATGAAGCGGCATTGCTACTGCACACTCTGGTTCAAGAAATGCGTGCTCAGTCCATGGCGTTTTATATGTCCTTGTGACTTTATACTTTGCATTTTCTATTGCTGCGTCTGGATTGCCACGTTTTATATGTTTCTTTACAAGTACATTTGTCTTTACATCTTCTTCTTCATGAACTATCGGTGCATCAGCTTTTAGAGCCTCATATCTATCAAATACTGCTGGAAGCACTTCATAATCAATTTTCACGAGTGCTTTTGCTCTCTCTAAAGTTTCTTTGTTCTTTGCATATACTGCAACAATTGCATCCCCAAGTGAGTGAGTGATATCTCCAACATCAATAAGAGCAAACCAATCTTTTTTAAGATGTCCTGTCATTTTTCCTGGCAAATCTTTTGCAGTTAAAATACCCACTACCCCTTCAAGTTTTTTTGCTTCTTCTATATCAATCTTTTTAACACACGCTCTTGGATAAATAGACCTTACGCAAGACCCATAAATCATATTATCAAGATATATGTCATCCGCATACTTTGCGGTACCCATTATCTTGTCTGGCGCATCAACTCGTATATCACTTTCGCCTAGAGCCATCACTTTAGCTTCAGTTGTGACATCTAGGTTTTCTCTAAATACTTTTGCCGCAAGGATAATCGCATCAATAATCTTTTTATAGCCTGTACATCTACAATAATTATTTTTTATAGCATCAGCACATTCTATTCGAGTTGGATTATTATTCTTATCAATCAATGCTTTAGCACACATAACCATACCAGGTATGCAAAAACCGCATTGTACAGCACCTGCTTTTCCAAATGCATATTTAAATACATCTTTTTCTCGATCGCTTAACCCTTCAACAGTTAAGATATGCTTACCATCCATTCTTTTAGCAGTCTGCACGCACACTTTAATAGGAATGCCATCAGCAAGTACTGTACATGCTCCACACGCTCCTTCACTGCATCCGTCTTTAACTGACAATAATTTTAAGTCATCACGGAGAAAGCCCATAACTTTCTTATCGTCAGCTAACTCATATTCTTTTCCATTTACAAAAAATTTTGCCATTTCTACTCTCTAATTAAATTTAAATGAATATAAAATAGTTAATTTAATATAGGCTATAAACTTTTCCCAACTGATGATAATGTTTCATTTAAATCAATTTGGTCAACAACAAGGGAATCTTGCAAAACATTATCAGGTATATACTCAGTCTCAAAATCATTATAGTGTGTTGTCTCAAGTTCTCCTTTATCAAAGCCCATATTAAACATTACATTTTCATCAGAATAATCAATTTTAATATTTGTACAATCTATGGTTTCTTTTATAACTGAATAATCTCCAAGACTATATTTTGACTTTTTACCATCAACTATATCAATTGTTCCATTTACAATAAATTTATTCACAAGTTGATTGCAGACTTTATCAAAGCCTTTCATAAACTCTTCATTGCCATCGTCATTTTGTCCATTTTTTTCCATATTTTTGTTTATAATATCTTTAAGCATCTCTATAGCTTTGTCATCAAAACAATTCATTGTATAACTAATTTCATAAGCATCTTTTATATTTAATTCTGGAATTTCCAAGATGGAATTTGTGATTGTTGCAGTACTAATTGCATTAGAAACAATATGATCATAATATTCTAATGATTTTTCTTTAATATATTCTTGTCTTTCTTTATCATCTTGACTATTTTTTCTATCTTCATTATCTTTTATAATCTCATCTCTACTTTTGATTAAATCTGGCATAGCAACTAACGCTTCTTTGACATTACCAATAATATACTCATACCAATTAGAATCATAATCATTAAGTTTATAATACACGCTAAGTGTATTTAAATCTTCTTCAAGTTTTAAATAACTCTGCAATCGCCCATCAAATCCCATGCCCATTGGAGCAAATGACCCACCAACACTAAGTTTATAATCACATATAACCTTATATAGATAATGTGGAGCAAATGTTTTATATCCTTCAATATATCCCATATTTGTAAACTCAATATCTGCACTTACAATTATCTTTCCGTTTAGTTTATCACTTCCAGTTATTGCATTTGTATTTTTATTTTCAGTATTATTGTTGTTTTTGCTGTCATTTTTGCTGCCATTTTTGTTATTACTTTTATCATCACTCTCATTATCAGTATTGACTACTGAGCCTAATTCAAATGGTATCTCTAAGTCAACTTTCGTATTTGACTTGCTCTTTTCAGCAGATTTTAATGTTTTCACAAGTTCAGTAAATATGTCTGCGCTCTTAATATCAACAGGTTGCAATTCTTTTTTGAGATATTCTTTTACAATTTCTTCAGCATTTGGCGTTTTTTTAGTACATGAAATAATTGATACTAAAACAAATCCAATCAAAAGTATTAAATTAAAAATCCTTTTAATAAAAATTTTTTTCATAACACTGTGTATAATAAATAGTAATTTTTTACAAACTTCATATTTATTATACTAACTCCTTTCTTAAACTAAATCTAATTGGTAAAATTTTATATTGTAAATAATAAACTATACAGCAATACTTAATTATTGTTTATATGTGCATTAAAAAATCATATATCCATGCTTTTCTTTTAAAATATCTATTACTTCTGCAAGTTTTCCAAGCTTTTCATCATTTGTTCCAAGTTTATATTGAAAAGTGTTGCCATCAATTCGTACAACTGATGTAGAATCATCTTTATAATAAAATCCATCATTTGTAGAGTCATTCATAGCGTTCTCATCAAAGAATAATGTGAATTTATCTTTATAAGGACGACTTTCATATGGACAAAATGTCGCACAGTTTCCGCATTCATTGCACATGCTATCTACATGCACAATCTGATGGCTACCATCTTTCAAGACAATATGGACATTTGCGCGATTAGGGCACACCTCGTTGCAAGTTTCGCAAACTTTGTTGCAGTGTAAGCATCTAGTTGCATCATTCGTGCTCGCCCCTACATTATTAGCACTTATCTCCACTCGATCTTTAAGTATTGCTCGGTTATTATATATATCATCAACTTTTTCATTTGGCAATTCATTGCCAGAAAAACCCTTGCCGCTAATTGCTGCTGATACTATTTTTGCATTAGCTATAGCTTTCACAATAATTGACGCTCCAAGTGCTCCATCACCTATTGCATATACATCTTTAATATTTGTCTCCATAGTACCACTAAGCACTGGAAGACCTTTATCATTTACTTCAATTCCATTTTTCCTATAAAACTCACCATCAACGCTTTCACCAACTGATGCAATTACAGTGTCAACTTTAATTTCAACTTGGTCATCAGTTGTCTCAACAGAATTTCTGCCATCAGAACCAATTGGTCCAAGTTTACACAATTTACATTTTAATACACCATCCGCTAAACTTATTGGATAATGTAATTCTTTAAACAAAACTCCATCAGCCTTCGCAAGTTCTATCTCATCTTCATCAGCTGGAGCATTTAACATATTTCTTCTATATACAAGATATACATTTTCTACACCACTTGTCCTTTTTGCTGCACGGACAGTATCCATCGCTGTATTACCCGCTCCAATAACTGCTACATTTTTCCCAATATTAAGCTTTCCATCTTTTTCATTAAAATCTTTTAAAAACTTGTGAGCATTAATGCATTTATCATCACCATCAAAGCCTGCTTTTCTTTCCTTATGCGCGCCAATAGCAATGATGACATAGTCAAACTTTTCTTTTAATTCTTTGACACTTTGTATCTCTACTCCAAGTTCAAATTTCACACCCCAAGCTTTTGCATATTCTACATCTTTATCAATTTCTTCCATAGGAATCCTAAAGTGTGGGATAATATTTGATACTGTTCCACCAGCTTTCTTTTCTTTATCATAAACTGTCACAGCATATCCATTTTTTGATAAGAATGTCGAAACTGCAATACCACCAGGCCCAGCTCCAACTACAGCCACCGTCTTGCCATTGCTTGGAGCTTGTTTTATTTTTTTAATTACTTCATCAAAAGCGCCTCTTGCAGCACATAACTTATTGCCTCTTATATCTATACCATCCTCATAATGATTTCTCATGCACGCTGTAGTACAAGGGTGAGCGCAGATATTTCCCGTCATAAAAGGAAGTGGATTTGTTCTATAAATTACTTCAAGTGCCTTTTCAAATTCGTTATTTTTTACATAATGATTATAAAGTGAAATATCTTGGTTTATAGGACATGTATTTGAGCAAGGTGCCATAAAGCAATCTATAAGTGGATTTTTCATTTTAATCTTTTTTTGTTTAAATCTTTGAGACTTCTTTGTCAGATGCTTGTCAGATTTAGAGTCTTCAGAAAGTTTCTTTACTTTGTCTACTTTCACTCCATCAAAAGAGACCATACCATTTATGTCTCTCATAATTTTTTCTGCCATCTGATAAAATCTATCGTATCCACCTGGCTTAAGCACAGTTGTCGCAACTGTCACAGGCCATATGCCACTATCTATTAATTTATCAATATTGAAATAATCTGCACCACCAGAATATGCTATTTTAAGTTGACCATTAAATTCAGATGCAAGCATCTCTGCTACTTTGATTGAAAGTGCAAAAAGTGATTTTCCAGACATATACATTTCTTGTGATGGCAACTCATCTCGTGTTACATCAACAGGGAAAGTATTGGTGAGCTTTACACCAAAAGTAAGATTAAGCTCTTCTGCTTTTTTCATGAGTCTATTAAGCATAGCCACAGCATCATCCCATTGAAGATCAGTAAGAAAATGCGAATCAGTAAATGCTATATAACTATATCCCATGTCATCAAGTATCTTTCTTGCTCTTTCGTATCCAAGAAGTGTAGGGTTGCACTTTATAAATGTATTAAGACCTTTTTCTTCCATAAGATAGCTTGCAATTCTTTCTATCTCTGCTGGTGGGCAACCATGTAGAGTTGACTCTGTCACAGAGTGACACACTGCTCTTGGTATATTCTCAATGTCATCAAGTGTAAAGTTTTTGTATTCTTGCACATGAGCCTTCAGATATTCTATGCACTCATTGAAGATAGGGTGCTTCCCAGCATCTTTCATGCATTCTATAAACTTATCCGTATCTTTCTTTTTTATATCATCAAGGTTATATCCGACAGACATATTAAATACAAATCCATCAGTACTTCCCAAGCCATATTCTTTTGCTATAAAATGAAGTATAACCCATGCTTTGATATACTCCATGATTGCTTCATCCATATAAAGTTCTGTTGACCACTCACAGTTGTAACACTCATCATCCGCCTTTATGCATGGTTTATTAACAGCTTTCACCATATCAGCACCGGTCATCTCTTGCACAGTTTTAAGTTCAAAAAATCTTGCGCCAGCTATATATGAAGCGATTATATTTTGTGCAAGTTGTGAGTTTGGTCCAGCTGCTGGTCCTATCGGAGTCTCCACATGCTCTTTATAGATATTAAAACCTTTTTTAACATCTGCTTTATAAAACTTTTTTACACCGAAAATTGAATTGCTGTTTTTTTCTTCATTCACAATCCATTCCATCAGATTCTTAAATGGCATGCTCTTCATGATTTCACTCATACTGCACCTCCAAAATTTATTCTTATCTACAAAATCTTTTGCAATTTATTCATTAAATCTTTAATATCATTATCAATAGTATTCCAAATAATGTTTCTATCAATTTTATCATACTCATGAGCATGAATGTTTCTCATTCCTTTAATTTGAGCCCATGGTATATCCAAATGCTTAATTCTAAAATCATCATCTAAATGTAATGATAATTCTGTAAGTTGGAATATACACATATCAATGGCAAGCTGGATAACATCGCTATGCATATATTTTTCTTTTGTCAAATTTTCTTTATCTTTAATCTCAAGTATTTTGTCACAATACTTAATCATTTTTTTTACTATAACTTTGTTTTTATTATTATGCCGCATATAGAACCTTCTTATCTTTTCCAATTTCACGCAAAAACTCTTTATCTTCTATTCCGCTTGTCACAACATCAATATGGCAGCCAAATTCTTTCTCAAGTTCCTGATAAAGCCCCACATACTCAAAAAGCCCCATTTCCCCACTTGCATCAATCAAAAAATCTATATCACTATTTTCATCTTGTTCATTTCTAGCATATGAACCAAATAAACTTAGCGAAATAACATTATATTTCTTCACTATAGGGATTGCTCTATTTTTAATTTCGTCAATAGTAAACATATCACTCTCCTTTATGCTTTAATAATTATACAAATACAACCCTACAATTTTTAAATTCTATTCCTTCTTTTTTAAGAAGTTTTTCCTGTGCGCCTTTGCCTCCAAAGGCGAAACTACCAGAGCATTCCCCTTTACTATTTACTACTCTATGACAAGGTATATTTTTCTGGCTAGGGTTCTTATGTAATGCATTTCCTACCGCTCTTGCGGCATTTGGATAACCTATTCTAATTGCAATTCCTTTGTAAGTATCAACTTTCCCTTTTGGTATCTTTTTAACTTCTAAATATACTTTTTCTTCAAATTCTGTCATATCAAAAAATTGCTTCTTTGCTATCTTAATTTAACTTTTAAATTATTCTTTTCCCGCTTTAATAGTTGAATATATTTATCAAATCATCTTTTTAATTTATATCATTATTTATTAATTCTGTCCCATAGCTTTTTTGTCTTTTCAGCAATATCAGAAAGCATCTTTTCTTCGTCAAGCATAGTAAGCACTCTATCTTTCATAAGAACTTTGCCATTACCAATGGTTGTGACAACCGAACGACCACACATCCCAAACAAAATGTTTCCATTTATATTAGTTTCATCCATAGGAGTGTGTGGATAATAATCTGTAACTATAACATCAGCCGCATAACCTTCTTTTAATTTCCCAAGTGGTATATCAAAATATCGATTTGCCATCTTTGCGTTATTTTCGAAAAGCATCTGCGGTACTTCTGTCCAAGCTGCAGTACCTGTGCAAAGATGATGCTTATGTAGGATATTGGCAACCTTATATGATTCTATCATGTCATGAGTATAACCATCTGTACCAAGTCCTGTAAGTATCCCTCTATGAACCATCTCCATAGTTGGCGGACAACCACAAGCATTGCCCATATTTGATTCTGGATTATGCACAACCATCGTATCAGTTTCTTTTATTCTATCCATCTCATGGCTATTTACATATATGCAATGCGCAAGAAGCGATTTTGGTCCAAGTATACCAAAATCATCAAGTCTATCAACTATTCTCTTACCATGTTTTTTTAGGCAATCATGAAGATCTTCTATACCTTCAGCTACATGAATATGAAATCCTACTTCTTTTGGTGTCTCTGATCTTGCAAATTCAAATGTCCCATCTGATATAGTGAATTGAGCATGCATACCACACATTGCTTTTATAAAACCATCATTATTCTTAAGTGTCTTTTTAATAAAACGAGAGTTTTCAAGAACTGATTTCTTTGATTTATCCATGCCATCTCTATCAGAAATCTCATAGCAAAGACATGACCTTACTCCAAGTAGCCTTGCCGCTTCTTCTATAGCATCAAGAGAGCCATCAATCTCACCAAATGAAGCATGATGGTCAAATGTAGTTGTGCAACCATTTTTAACAGATTCAATATAAGTTTGTATGGCAGAAAGTTTAGTGAACTCATTATCAAGATTTCTATCAAGAGTCCACCACATGCCATCAAGAATAGTCAAGAAATCTGTGGCCGAATATCCTTTAATATTTAGCCCACGTGCAAGAGCTGAATAAATATGCTCATGCATATTTATAAATGCTGGCATAACTACTGCACCTTTAGCATCTATAAGTTCTGCATTTCCATACTTCGATTTAAGAGTACTGCTATCTCCAACTTCAACGATCTTATTTCCTTCAATCGCTACTGCGCCACTATTTATAAGTGGATTTTTTTCATCTCTTGTAACAACTCTTCCATTATAAACTAAGATCATACTCTCCTCCTATATTTTTGTCACATCATTATTCTGCATGGCAAGCAAACTTTCAAGCATCTTATCTTTTTCATCTTCAGGCACATCAAATGATGTAGTAGATGGCATCACTTCATATGGTACGCCAAGTTTATCCATATTGTGCTTTATGGCATGTTCAATTGCTGTAACTATATTCATATATCCAGTGCATCTGCAAAGATTACCAGTGATTAATTTCTTAATCTCATCTCTTGTATATGGCTTATTATGTCCTACGATCTCTACTGCCTTTAATATAAACCCTGGAGTACAAAAGCCACATTGCACAGCCGCCTCTTTTATAAACTCTTTCTGCACATCAGTTATATCATCATTTTCTTCATCACGAAGTCCTTCAACAGTTACGATGTCTTTGCCTACCGCCCACATAGTAAGATATATGCAACTGTCTACACATCTTCCATTTAAAAGCACAGAGCAAGCGCCACATTCACCAACTTCACAACCTTTTTTTACAGAAGTGAGATTTAATTCATTTCTTAGAGTCTCATATAAAGACTCTCTCTCATCTATCATCACTTCTCTATCTTTTCCATTGACATGTAAAGTAATTATCTTCTTAGACATAATATTCTATCTTACCTCCTGCTCTTCTTATAGAGTTTACAAGAGAACGCTTTGCCATCTCTTTTATAAGCTGCTCTCTAAACTCTTTACTTGCTCTCCAGCTATTTCTTGGTTTCATATCAGAAAGTGCTTTGTCAGCAAATGTATCAAGTAGATTCTTATCAACAAGTTTTTTACCTCTCACATACTCTTCAGCGCTTACTGCTCTACTTGGAGTAGGAGCTGCAACTCCATAAGCAATCTTTACATCATCTATAGCATCCTTTGTTGCATTCAGCTTCACAAGTACAGAGCAACCAAGTGTAGCTATCTCAAGAGATTTCCTTTTACCATATTTAAAATAATATCCAAAATAGTTTTCATAGTTTTCTTTTTTAATTTTAAAACACTTGCACACTTCACATCTGTCACGAACAGTTTTCCCTGGGCCTGTATAAAAGTCCTTTATATCAACTATCCTTTCACCTTCTGGTCCTTCAAGTACTATACAAGCATCAAGTGCTACCATAGTTGAAGCAGAATCAGCAGATGTTGCACCATTACAAATATTTCCGCCAATTGTACCAGTTTCTCTTATCTGTGGTCCACCAATAGTATCTACAGCTTCAGCAAGCGATGGTATATATTTTTTTATTATGTCATCATTTGTTATATCATGAAATGATGTACCTGCACCAATAACTATAGTGCCATCATTTTCAATGCTAACTCCTTTTAGCTCCGAGATATTGTGAATTGACACAAGTCCCATCCCTGCATCTTTGCCTTCACGTACACGAATAAGTACATCTGTGCCACCACTTACAATCTCTGAATTTTCATTTTCTACTAATTTTTTTATGGCATCTTTTACATCTTTTGCTTCGTATAAAAAACTTATATCAAACATATATGCTCCTCTTGGGTTCACCCGCAATCTTTATATTAAACCTTTTGCCTTAAACTCATGCACTAACCGCTCAGCAGTAAGTGGAAACTCATTAAAACCAATTCCTGTGGCATTTAACACTGCATTTCTTACTGCAACTGCTGGTGCAACTGTAGGTGGCTCACCAAGTGCTTTATTGCCATAGCCTCCAGTTGGATCTTTCATCACTACAAATTCAACTTTAAAGTCTGGAGAATCCATAGCTGTAGGTATTTTATAATCAAGCATATTATTGTTGTATGCTTTCCCTGTCACTGGATCAAGGATAAGTTCTTCACTCATTCCATATCCAAGACTCATTGACATACCACCATGTACTTGTGCTGTAGCAAGAGCTGGATTAATAATTGTGCCTGAATCATGGACACTTATTATATCCTTTATATTGATGATGCCAAGTGGCATATCTACTTCTAAGTCAACGAATGTACAACCTGATGCAAATGTATTGGTAGTTATGTCAGTCGTCTTCTCAGCAGTTATATGCTGATTGTGTGTAAAAGAATAAAATGCTGTAGTAGAAAGTTTATCAAGTGGAATTAATTTTTCCATAGTATTCTTATCTATCACATAATTATCTGACACATCAAGGTCTTCTAATTTCTTTCCTTTTATACCATCTTCATCTTCCATCAAAAGTGCATACTCACATATCTTTTTCTTAAGTAATAATCCACACTCTTTTATTGCATTGCCAGTCACATATGTTTGTCTTGAGCCATATGCACCAGTATCAAATGGAGTCACATCAGTATCTTGTGTAGATATTACATATACTTTATCAGGGCTTATGCCTGTTGATTCAGCAGCTATTTGTGTAAATACGGTATCAGCTCCTTGACCTATTTCAGTAGCGCCAAGTGATAATTGCATAGATCCATCTTGATTGAGTATCATGCGGACAGATGCCGTCTCAAGTGCTATAGGAGCAACCGCTGTCTGATAGATAAATGAGCATATGCCAACTCCTTTTCTTATAGGTCCAATCTGATTTTTATATGCTTCTCTTTTTTTATACCAATCAATCTTTTCCGCCCCTATCTCAAGACATTTTTTCAAACCATATGTATAAAACTTCACTCCACCAGCGACAAGATTTTCATCACAAAGATTATCAAGTCTAAATTTGAGTGGATCAAATCCGCCTTTAAAGCATATATCATCTGTAAGCGTCTCCGCAAATGATACAGCTTGTGGCACACCATAAGCACGCATCGCAGCTGAAGTCGGAGCATTTGTCCATACTGTCCATGCTTCCGAATTAACGCCTAAAGGATTCTTATATAGATTTTGAAATATACCTGCACACTTTGCAGTTATTGAGTGTCCATGTGCTGCATAGCCACCATTAGTACTATAATTTTTTAGTTCTCTGCATAAAAGCTTTCCATCTTTTGTGGCAAGCCCTCTTACATCTCCATCCATCGGATGACGAGTCCTTGTGCCTATCATAGTATCTTCTCTTGGTATCTCAAGAATTACAGGTTTCCCTCCACACTTGACACTTAACCATGCATTAAGTGGCTCGTACAACATGTCTTGTTTATTGCCAAAACCACCACCTATGTATGGTTTTATCACGCGGACTTTTCCCCAAGGAATATTTAGAGCCTGTGCTACTACACGACGACAAATATGTGGAAGCTGTGTTGATGCAACCACAGTCACTTTGCCATTGCTATCTACATACGCATATGATACAGGAAGCTCTATGTGGCAATGAGAAATCCTTGGAGTTTTTACATTCTTTACAACTTCAATTAGATTCTCTTCGCCATATTCTTCTATTGCTTTAAGCTTTGCTTTATCATAATCAAAATCATCACTTGATTTAAAAGATGTATGTGCTATCACATTGTCTTTTCGCCAGTTAGGATGAAGAGCCATCGCATCCTTATCATTTAACATAGAGCGAGCATCAGTATGTACTGGATATTCTTTATATTCTACTTTTATCAATTTTAAAGCTTGACTTGCAGCTACATCATTTTCAGCAACTACTGCAGCGATGTCATCTCCATAAAATCTAACCCTTTGATTCAAAAGTTTTTTATCAGCTATATCTTGATGCTTTGGATCAGTAGACCAAGGATGCCCCGCTGTTGGAAACTCTACATCTGGCACATCAAAGCATGTAAATACTCCAACCACACCAGGAACTTTTTTTGCCGCACTTACATCCATACTTATTACTTCACCATTTGCAATCGTAGAATGTAAAACTTTTGCAATCAAACTATCCTTTGGTGCAAGGTCAGCAGTATATTTTGCTTTACCAGTCACTTTGCCATAGGCATCAACTCTTAAATTACTCTTTCCTATATAATTCATCTTTAGCTCCTTAATTATAGGATTAATCAAGCTTATTATTATGCGTGCACTCTTACCTTTGCATCTTTTTCAAGTGCTTTAAGTGTTGCTATTGGGTCTTTAAATTTTGCAAGGAATATCATGGCAGCTATAACATATGGTTTAAAACTTGCTTCTTTATAAAGTGGTTCTCTATATCTATCAAAAACTGATGCATCTACTTCACCTGTCTTACATGATACACCTGTAATATCTGCTGGGAGACAGTGAAGATAAAGTGCTTTTCCATCTTTAGTAAGTTTCATCATATCTTCTGTGCATGCCCAATCAGTATGCTTTGCATTTTCTGCAAGAAGTTCTTTTTCAAGTGCTTTTATACCATCCATGTCACCTTTTCCATAGAGATCCGTTCTCTTCTCCATTGCCTTAAATGGTGCCCATGATTTTGGATATACTATATCAGCATCCTTAAATGCTTCTTTCATGTCATTTGTTTTTGTGAACTTACCACCAGTAGCAGCTGCATTCTTACGAGCGACTTCTTCAACTTCTGGCATCACTTCATATCCTTCCGGATGAGCAAGTGTTACTTCCATACCAAGCCTTGTGAAAAGCCCAATGACGCCTTGTGGTACAGATAGAGGCTTCCCATATGATGGACTATATGCCCAAGTCATAGCTATCTTTTTGCCTTTAAGATTTTCTATACCGCCAAACTCATGAATTACATGAAGAGCATCTGCCATACATTGTGTAGGATGGTCTATGTCACATTGGAGGTTTACAAGAGTTGGTTTTTGCTCAAGTACTCCTGCCTTATATCCTTCAGTTACAGCATCAACAACTGCTTTTTGATAAGTATGACCTTTTCCTATATACATATCATCTCTTATACCTATGACGTCTGCCATAAATGAAATCATATTGGCTGTCTCACGAACTGTCTCACCATGAGCAATCTGAGACTTTCCTTCATCAAGATCTTGAACTTCAAGACCAAGAAGATTGCAGGCTGATGCAAAAGAGAATCTTGTCCTTGTAGAATTATCTCTAAAAAGTGATATACCAAGACCAGAATCAAATACTTTTGTAGATATGTTTCTTTCACGAAGTGCACGAAGTGCATCCGCAACTTCCCATACTGCTTTTATCTCATCATCAGTCTTGTCCCAAGTTAGGAAGAAATCTCCTTCATACATATTTTTAAAATTTAGCTTCGATAAGCTTTCTATTGCTCTGTTAAAATCCATGATTATACTCCTTAATTTTATATTTTATCTTATTTGCAATTCGCTTATAAAAACACTTGGAGCAGGCTCCCATTTTATGCAACGATGGCGACGGTTGAGCTTTAGAACTTTAGCACTGTCTGAGCGTTAGCGAGTTTGCAAAGTTCTTAGCGAGACCGAGCCAGCGCTTGCAAATAAAATGTGGGTTCTGCGACGTGTTTTTGAAGTGAATTGCAAATCAGTATTGTGTATTTAATTATTGCAGTTACTTATCAGTATTATTTGCATGAGTAATAGGAAGTGCCGCATACATAGCAGCACATGTCACAAGATCTTGCTTCCAAGTAATTTCATTTGGTGCATGAGCTTGACTTTCAGCTCCTGGTCCAAAGCCGATGCAATCTACACCATTTCTTCCTTTTATCGTCACACCATTAGTAGAAAATGTCCACTTGTCAAGTAAAGGTCTCTTCTCTCTCATCTCTATAGTACTCTTACTTCCAATTCTCTTGTCTGTCTCAAAAAGACTATTATAGGTTTCAACCATAGATTTGCAAAGTGGATGAGATGGTTCAAGCCACCAAGTAGGGAAGTAACACTCTATAGGATATACAAGTCCTGTATATGATGCTGAATCATAATCATACATAGTAACTTTTACATCTTTAGCATATTTTTTACATGCTGGAAGATTTCTTATCTCTTCAAGACATGATTCAAATGTTTCACCCGCAGTCATTCTTCTATCAAGAGATACCCAACATCCATCAGCAACTGCACACCTACTTGGAGATGTATATCCAATCTGCGAAACAGTTATCGTGCCTTTGCCAAGGAAATTTGCAGCTTCGGCATCCTTATTGTACTTTGGATCAAGCATCTTAACTAAACCTTTTATTTCTCCATTTGTATCATTTTCATTTAACGCACGAACTTCTTCCAAGATATCTGCCATCTTATATATTGCATTGTCACCTCTCTCTGGAGCAGATCCATGACATGAGATACCTTTTACATCTACTCGTATCTCCATACGGCCACGATGTCCTCTATATATACCACCATCAGTAGGCTCTGTAGATACTACAAATTCAGGGACAATCTTGTCTTCTTTTATAATGTATTGCCAGCAGAGTCCGTCACAGTCCTCTTCTTGCACAGTGCCTACAACCATTATCTTTACATCTGATGGAATCAGATTCATCTCTTTCATGATCTTTGCACCGTATACTGATGATACGATACCGCCAAGTTGGTCTGAAACTCCTCTACCACCTATCGTCTCATCATCCTCATAGCCTTCATATGGATCAAAATTCCAATTGTCACGATTGCCAATGCCAACTGTATCAATATGTGCATCAAAAGCAAATATTCTGTCGCCTTTTCCCATGAAGCCATAGACATTTCCCATCTTGTCTATATGCACTTCATCGAAGCCTACTTTTTTCATCTCGCTCTCTATTACCTGCACGTGCTCTTTTTCCTTGCAAGATTCGCCAGGATACTTTACTATGTTTCTAAGAAATGAAACCATATCCTTTTGATAATTTTTTGCTTTTTCTTTAATCTCCATTAATTGTTCTTTCGTTAACTTACTCATAATACTCAACTCCTACATTTTATTATTCACCATCAACTTCAAACATGTCTTTCCCTACACCACAAATTGGGCACTTCCAATCATCAGGCAAATCTGCAAATTTTGTCCCTTCTACTTTTTCATCATACTTGTGTCCACATATTTTACACTTATAAACCATATTGATACCTCTCTTTTTTATAATTAATTTTATATTTTATCTTTAACAACTTGCCTTGCAATTATCTTTCTTTACCGCCCCAAACTATATTTTCATAACGTTCTGGATCTGTATTTCCCTCTGTAGAAAATAATAGAACTTTTGAATTCTCATTGAGATCTAACTCTTCTTTAAGTGCAGCATACTTAGGGTCTTTCATAATTGATACAAGTGCTCCAAATGGCACAGCACCAGACTCTCCAGATGTAATCGGCGTGTCGCCTTTTATCGGAGCCGCAAGCATACGCATGCCAAGACGTGTCACATTGTCTTCTGCTGATATAAAGCATGTGGCATGATTTCTTAATATATCCCAGCTCGTGATATTTGGCTCGCCACAGCAAAGCCCTGCCATAATGCTATCCATATCACCACCAACTTTTTCTGGCTCTCCTGTATTTTTCACAGCGCCCTTATATAAGCAATCTGCAACTGATGTCTCAACTACTATAAACTTAGGCGGATTGTCTTTATATTTATTTGCAAAGTATCCTACAACACCTCCTGCAAGCGATCCAACTCCTGCTTGCACAAATACATGTGTAGGTCTTTCATTGTACTCATCACATGCTTCTGATGCCATAGTTCCATAGCCTTGCATAATCCACGCTGGTATCTTTTCATATCCTTCCCATGCTGTATCCTGTATAACTACACTATGAGGTATCTTCGCAGATTCTGCGGCCGCCTTTCTTACACAATCATCATAGTTAAACTCTTCTATCGTTGCTATCGCATTTTCATCTTGTATTGCGCGGAGCCGTCTAACTGTAGAACCTTTTGGCATATAGATGACACATTTTTGATGAAGTTTATTTGCCGCCCACGCTACACCCTTACCATGATTTCCATCCGTAGCAGAGAAAAATGTAACTACATTTCCAAGATCTTTTATAAGCTCTTCACTTGTGAGATAATCATAATTCACTTCACTTATATCTTTATGTAATTCTTCAGCTATATGTCTTCCTATAGCATAAGATCCGCCAAGCACTTTAAAAGCATTTAAACCAAAGCGATATGACTCGTCTTTCACCGACACTCTACCAATTTTAAGAAACTTAGCCATCTCTTTAAGGTCTACAAGAGGCGTCTCTTTATACTGTGGGAAGCTCTTATGAAAAGTTTTTGCCTTCTCCACCTCACTTAAACTCATGATAGGAAGATTTAAGTCTTTTGACTTGGGCATTGTATTTTTTTTCCACTTGAAATCCGATGTAAACATATTTACTCCTTTATCTTAACTTTATAACAATATATGCTTCAAATAAATAGTATTCTTTCAACAAATAAAAAAAGCCAAAGTGCCACTAAAACACCTACTGGCTTTTGCCACTATTATATTGTATATATACATGTCCCCCATACACTAATTATAGTATAGGTTCATTTTTATGTCAAATTATAAAAGTAATAAAAATAGGGATAATGCTTGATTTTTCGTCATTATCCCTATCTAATAATCTTTTATTTAGTGAAATACTTTTTATAATATTTCTTTATATTTTGTAATCTATGCTGTAGTTGTGTTTGAAACCCACTTACCATCAGCATCCACATTATAGCCATCTGGAGTTGTAGACCCTTGTAGCATTGCTCCATCCTGTCCAAAATAATACCACGCCCCACCTACCTGTTTCCAACCATGTTGCATCTTTCCTTCATCAGCGGTCATTGCATTTTCAAAGAAATACCATTTATTGTCTCCAGTTTGAATCCAGCCTGTAACCATATTCCCTGCTTCATCAAAATAATATGTATCCGTCACATTTTGGTTTGCTGTGTTGCTGATTGAGAAAAATCCATCTGCAAGTGGAACTGCACTTCCAGCAACATCTTTAAGATTAAGTTTCCATTTATTTGATGTTGGGTCATATGCCCAGCTTACGCTTTCAGTTTTCATGACACCTTTAACTGTCATCTTTTTAGCTGCAACTTTTCTAGTTGCAGGGGCACTATTTGGCCCTGAGCCTCCAGCGCCTTGCGTTGATATAATGCCACCGCCTCCACCACCACCATTACCGCCACTACCACCACTAGGGCCACCATAACTTGGGTTATATCCATTACTTGGTGATGGATTATTCTTCCATTTCGTATATAATGTTATTTCAGTAGAACCTTCGTCATCAGCCAATTCATGGTTAAAGTCCCATTTAACTTCAACATTTTCTGCATTTTTATAATACCATCCTTCAAAAGTTTTATTTACTTTAGTTGGACTTGATGGTGTTGCAACTTTATCACCAATATTTAAGAATTGTGATGGATATAAATACTTATTATCATCTTTAAATACAATCATATAGTTAAAATGAACATTTTTGTTCCATACAGCATACAAAGTTATTGAGTTATTACTAAACTTTGATAGCAATAATTTATTTGATGCTCCAACATAGTCTTCATAATATGGATCATCCCAAATATTACTAATAGGTGATTTTTGATCATAATCATACCCAGCCCATCTATACGGACTTTCATCTCCATTTTCAAATTTAATACGAAAATCACTCCACGCATGCAAAAAATCCGAAATATCCATCATATGATTATTATCAGTAGGAAAATGATATGTCCAATCTATAGTATTATTATCCACATCAAAATATGATGTTATGCTCCTAGTGTTTTGATCAATCTCTGTACTATGCCAGTTTTCATCATCTATAATCGTTCCATCAGGAAGATTAGGATCAATATTTATCGTAAGTTCACGAAGATTCTTTCGCTTCCAAACACCTTTTAAATTTATTGTAATTGAGTTTGTACTTGCATCATAATACTTATTGAACCACTTAATCAACTCCGTATTTTCTTTTGTTACTCCAAGAATTTCTTCTACAACATTAAAATAATGTTCATATCTATCTTCCATAGGAAGATACGGATTTTCATTTCCCATGTACAATCCGAAAAAATCAAACGGGGGATAATTTGGGCCATCAGGAATTTCTTTTTTTTCGCTTAATCCTTGTATGTATTTTTTATTATTCAATTGTTGCTTGATCTGATGTCTTTCAATTGTTTTCACGTCTTCATTTGTCAACTCAATATACCGATCTATTCTATCTTTAAAATCTTGATCTAAGTACAGTATTTGTTTGTCAGCCTTCCATTCAACAAAGTAATAATCATTTGTTTCCCAAGTTGAGTTATAAAAAGCTGTTTGATCATTTGTCCCTGGATAAGTAAATTCAAAATTAGCATTACTTATATTTGAACCATTTGGCACATTCCAGTCATATCTAATAATGTACTTAAAGTTAGAATCCCCAGTACCTAAAAACTTTTCTTTTATTTCACTCAATGTGGCAATAGTTCTCTTGTTCTCGTTGTACATTGGATTGTTAATATCATCTTGCTCTTTCTCAATTGATTCTTCACTGTCTGCCTTACTATCATTTGCATTTTTTTCACCGATTATAGCATCTTTATTGTCGCCTTCTAATCTCTTAATCCTTTTCTTTGAATCATCAGCAATCATATTATAAGTTTCATTTCCATTATTAGTTTCGCTTTCAGTGTCAGCTTCAATTTTTGTAGCTGTCTCATCTACTTTTGTAATATCACTTTCTGCAAAACTTGAAAACGTCATGCTTAAAACCATGCTCACAGCAAGTAATAGTGCAATTACTTTTTTTACTTTCATAAATATCCCCTCCTCTTTATAATCATTTTTGCAAAATAAAAACTCGCAGGCAAGAGCCCACGAGCGAAAATTGCGAGCCCTTGCTGCGAGACAAGTGTTATTTATTCTATACGAAAATAAACAAGCCCGCACTTTTACCATGTGATAAAAATGGGTTTCGTATAGAACACAACAAATAATAACACTTTCTCGCACTTATATCTTATCAAATATATTTCAAAAATTCAATATAAAATTAAAAAAGGGCGGTCACCCGCCCCAAATAATACTAGCCCAAATTGTTTAATAAAAGAATTATTTCTTAAAAAAGCATGCATGTATCATAGCTTCTTACACTAAAAGTGCATCAACCTCTTTTTTCAATTCTTCTTTACTAACTTTTTCAACAGCAATGAAACACTCAATAAAAGCCTTTAATTTTTCTTCTCTTGTCATTTTATCAGAATAGTTCTTAACCACGCCATCAGAAAAATCATATTCGTCTCTCATAATAATCTCTCCTTTCACTTTCTGTTGCTTTTCTATCAGATAAATATTAGCAAATTATGCGAGCACTAACTCATCATTTTTCACATCAAGCTTAAGTACATCCCCTTCTTTTGCCGTGCCGTCAACTATCGCTTTTGCTATGATATTTTCTACTGAATTTTGTATAAAACGCTTTAATGGTCTTGCGCCAAAGTTTTCATCATAGCCATTGTCGATGACATACTTTTTAGCTGTGTCTGTAAGTTCTACCTTAATCTGCTTTTCAGCTAATCTCTTATTTAAATCTGTCATGATAAGGTCTACTATCTTATCAATATTTTCTTCAGATAATGGACTAAACATAATTATCTCATCAAGACGATTCAAAAATTCTGGTCTAAAATTATTTTTAAGTTCATCCATCACTTTAGATTCTATAAGAGACGAACTATTCTTTTTCTTTTTACCGCCTACTTTCAAATCGAGCGTAGCGCCTGCATCAAGTTTTATTTTAGTCTTATCATTTGTTGCAAATCCTATCGGGCTTGACACACCTTCAAGAAGAATCTGTGAGCCAATATTTGATGTCATAATGATTATAGTATTTTTAAAATCAACAGTAACACCTTTTGAATCAGTTATCCGACCATCATCAAGCACTTGAAGTAAAATGTTGTAGACATCTGGATGAGCTTTCTCTATCTCATCAAAAAGTATTACTGAGTATGGTTTCCTACGAACTTTTTCCGTAAGTTGTCCGCCTTCATCATATCCTACATATCCTGGAGGTGAGCCTATAAGTTTTGATACTGCATGCTTCTCCATGTATTCAGACATATCAATTCTTATAATCATATTTTCATCATCAAAGAGATTGTATGCAAGTGATTTTGCAAGTTCAGTTTTTCCTACACCTGTAGGTCCAAGGAATAAGAATGACCCTATAGGCTTCTTTGGATCTTTGATGCCTGCTTTACTACGTATGATACTATTGGCTACCTTTTCTATAGCATTGTCCTGCCCAATAACTCGTTTCTTTAGTGAATCGGCAAGATGTAAAGTTTTTTCTCTCTCGGTACTCGTAAGCTTTGATACTGGGATTCCTGTCCACTTACTTATAACTTTAGCTATCTCTTCTTCTGTAACACGATTATGAACCAAAGTTAGCTCTTTTTCTTTAATCTTATTTTCTTTTTTTTCAATTTCTTTTAAAAGCTCTGGTTTATCTTGATACTTAAGTTTTGATGCGAGTTCAAGATTAGCATCATTTTCTGCTTTTTCAATCTGCTTATTAAGATCTTCAAGTCTTTCATTTAATACTTTTACACTATCAACTACTTCTTTTTCACTATTCCACTTGCTAACCTTCACATTGTATTCATCTTTAAGCTCTGCAACTTCTTTTTCAATATTGGCAAGTCTTTCTTTTGAAAGCTTATCTTCTTCTTTCTTGAGTGCAAGCTCCTCTATCTCAAGTTGCATTATTTTTCGACGCATTGCATCCAAGTCTTGTGGCATAGAATCAAGCTCTGTCTTTATCATAGCGCATGATTCATCTACAAGGTCTATCGCCTTATCAGGCAAAAATCTGTCACTTATATAACGATTAGACATTTCTGCTGCAGCAACAAGTGCTCCATCCGTTATCTTAACTCCGTGAAATGTCTCATACCTATCTTTTACGCCACGAAGTATAGATATAGTGTCTTCAACTGATGGCTCATTTATCTGCACAGGCTGAAATCTTCTCTCAAGTGCCTTATCTTTTTCTATATATTTTCTATACTCATCAAGAGTTGTAGCACCTATGCAGTGAAGTTCTCCTCTCGCAAGCATTGGCTTTAAGATATTACCTGCATCGATAGCTCCTTCTGACCCACCTGCGCCTACTATGGTATGAAGCTCATCAATAAATAAGATTATCTGTCCGTCTGATTTTTTAACTTCAGAAAGTACTGACTTAAGTCTCTCTTCAAATTCGCCTCTATACTTTGCTCCGGCTACAAGTGATGCCATATCAAGTGAAAATAGTTTTTTATTTTTTAGTTGAGTAGGGACATCTCCTCTTACTATTCGCTCCGCAAGTCCCTCTACTACAGCAGTCTTTCCAACGCCAGGCTCGCCTATAAGCACTGGGTTATTTTTTGTCTTTCTTGAAAGTATCATTATTGCATTTCTTATCTCACTATCTCTACCTATAACTGGCTCAAGCTTTCTATCACGAGCTCTCTCTACAAGGTCATATCCATATTTATTTAGCACATCATAAGTTGCCTCTGGATTATCCGATGTCACATTTTGGTTGCCACGGACTTCAGAAAGTGCTTTCAAGAATGCTTCTTTTTCAATATGGTATTCTCTAAAGATATTTTTGATTGTAGAATCTGGATAGTTAAAAAGATTTATAAAAAGATGCTCTACTGATACATACTCATCTTTCATGCCTTTGGCTATATCTTCAGCATTTATCATAACTTGATTAAGCTCATTTGAATAATGATATTGAATGCTTCCAGACGCCTTAGGAAGTTTATCTACTTCACTATCAATAGAATCCTTAAGCTTGGCAATATTCACTCCCATTTTATCAAGCAGATTTTTAATGAGACTATCATCAATATCAAGAAGAGCTTTCAGAAGATGGGCTTCTTTAAATTCAGAATTGCCATTATTCATAGCAATCTTTTCCATATTTTGAATAGCTTCAACCGATTTCTTTGTAAATCTATCTATTTGCATAATCGTCACCTCCATTCAAGTGTATTAATTCATTGTTATTATAGGGGATCACAGAGCTCGCCCATACATTGTGCTGGCGAGTTACATGAACCCTACTTCAACTATCAGAATTATAACACAAATTGTTAGCACTGTCAAGAGGTGAGTGCTAATTGTTATTTTCTACTTTATTTTTCCCCTCAAAAGGCAAAGATTTCATCCACCAAGCAGACAATATTCCATAAAAAATAACTGGTAAATATAAGCTAATTGCCCTACTTATAATTACAGCATTTCCTATATCATCACGAGAAAAATAATTACTAAATATCAGTATAAATAAGCTTTCGGTGACAGCAAGTGCACCTGGTACAGGTACAAAACCACAACCAATATATAAAACTGCTTGTAGCATAAGCATCTGTATGTATGGGAAACCACTATTCCCAAGACCCTTGTAGACAAAAAATGGGATGCTATATAGTAGTATATATTGAATAAAAGTATTACCCAAAATTCTAAATACAATTCTTTTATCTTTATTGATATGTTCTGATGAATTTCTATATCTATCTACAAATGCATTTATTCTATCATTAATTCTATCACCGAGCTTTGAATTAATCATATAACAAACTCTTTTTATAAAGTGCATAATCCTTTCTGCAAGTTGCCATTTGAAGATAAGCGTTCCCACAAAAAATACAATTGCTAAATCAATCATAATCGCAATAAAAAACCAGACATTTAATGACTGAAATATACTCTGAATCTCATTGAAATTTACAATATATCCTATCGTACCATATATGCCTATAACTATCTGATAGCAAAATAACAGAACCAGTAAAGTAAATGAACTATCAGAATACTGTATGTCATCATTTCTCATATACACCATCTGCATTGACTGTCCGCCACTTGATGATGGAGTAACACCACTAAAAAAGAAACCAATAATAGCATATTTCATACAGCTAAATAATGGTTTCCTAATATGCATACGGCTTAGTAGCATTTTTATACTTACCGCTTCAATAAGCGAATACAGTAACATAAAAAACATTCCCAAGATGATATAAATTTTATCAATTGCCATTAATGATTTTGCCAGTACCTTGGGTTTTACATTCATCAATATTATTAAAATAGTAAGGCCTATACAAATAACAAAAATCAATATGCTTAATATAAGTCTTTTTGTCAAATGCCTTTTCATCGTAGATATTATACAAAAAATATCTTATTTTAACAATGGCTCAGAGTAATTTTTTCAAAAGTTTTAATTGAAAAATAAAGACTTTTCATCTATAATAATAAAGATTATTTTTTTGAGGTGACAAATGGCTAAAACGCTTAATTTTGAAGGAAAACTTGTAGATGACCCAGTAGACCATAAACTCGGTACTATGCCAGTTTTAGAGCTACTCTTTAAGATGTCTATCCCTATGATGATATCTATGTTTATGCTCGCACTTTATAACCTTGTAGATAGCATCTTTGTAGCACAGATTTCAGAAGCCGCCCTATCTGCACTATCTCTTGCCTATCCTGTACAATTTCTTATGGTTTCGCTAAATATAGGTACAAGCGTAGGTGTAACGGCACTCATATCACGATCACTTGGTGAGAAAAACTTTGAAAATGCCAATGACTATGCGAGACACGGGCTCTTTCTATCTATAGTTTATTTTGTAATTTCAGCAATTCTTGGATATTTATTTGCAGATGATTTCTTTTATCTTATGACTAGTGATCCTGATATAAGAAGAGACGGCATCACATACCTATCAATAATTATGATATTTTCTACTGGTTTTTATGTAGAGACAACTTATGAAAAGATGATGCAAGCTACAGGAAAATCAGTAAGCTCCATGATAACCCAACTTTCAGGTGCTATATTCAATATTATCTTTGACCCAATACTGATATTTGGTCTTTTTGGTTTTCCTGCGATGGGAGTAAAAGGCGCAGCAATAGCAACAGTCGCTGGGCAATACTTCGGTACTGTAGTTGGATACTTCTTAAATAAATATACCAATAGTGATTTAAAGCTCAATTTCTTTTCACTAAAACTTGATATCAAAAAAATTATCAACATATATATAATCGGCATACCATCAATAGTCATGCAAGCCATAGGCTCTTTCACTATTCTTGGTCTAAATGCAATACTGACAAAATACGAGTCGGCTGTAGCAGTTCTTGGCTCTTACTACAAAGTGCAAAGCTTTGTGCTTATGCCAATCTTTGGTCTGAATAATGGCATGGTGCCAATAGTTTCATACAACTTTGGATCACACAATAAAAAAAGAATTACAAAAGTTATAAAAGTTGCTCTTATAGCTGCATTTGCAATTATGATAGTTGGTGGCTTCTTTGTATTCTTTGGAGCAGAATTTTTACTAAAACTCTTTAATGCAAGTGATAACATGATGAAAGTTGGATCATACGCTTTCAAAGTTATAGCTATACATTATCCACTTGTGAGCTTCAACATAATACTAAGCTCTGTCATGCAAGCAACAAAAAAAGAAGTGTATAGTCTCATCGCATCTGTCATAAGGCAAATCGTATTTCTCTTACCATCAGCATATATACTTTCTATGTTCTTTGGTGTAAATGGTGTATGGTACTGTTTCCTTATATCAGAATTTGCAGCATTTCTTGTTGTACTTCATTTATTTAAGAAGACTTACAATAGTAAGATTGCGACACTATGAGATTAAGACACAAAAAAAATGCAGAGATGAATATATATGATTACGATATGGTAATCCGATATACAGAGCATAATGATAATCTTATTGCCACTCGCACAGCTCGCGGCTACGATAAAGATGAGCATTCACAAGTTCGTACAGGCGAGCTATGTGAGCCTCATGCCATTTTCAAAAATGATAATCCAGTCCACTTAGAACTTGGCATGGGCAAAGGTAGATTTATCTCTAATCTTGCTCACAATAATCCAAATATTAATTATATAGGCGTTGAGAAATCTGCCACAATAATTTTGAAAGCAATAGATAGATTAAATAGCACTATCAATCCCGCCGAATTGCAAAACTGTAAGAATTCGCTCACAGAGCCAAATCTTAGATTTATGTGTATCGATATCATAAAATTAGGCGAGGTATTTCCGCCTCACTCTATAGATAAGATATATCTCAATTTTTCTGATCCCTGGCCAAAAAAAAGGCATGAATCAAGGCGACTCATGCATATAAATTTCTTAAAAATATACGAAAAACTCTTAAAGCCAGGGGCTCTTATAGAATTCAAAACGGATAATATTGATTTATTTAATTTTTCACTTGAAGAGATAACAAAATCTAATTTTAAGATTTTATCAAAAACCTATGATCTCCATAGTGATAGTGCTTTATGCAAAGACAACATCATGACAGAATACGAAGAAAAGTTTAGTAAACTCGGCAATAAAATCTGCAAGCTTATCGCCAAAATTAATTAATATTCAGCATTAACTTTACTTCCAAAAATTATAGATAAGTTTTTTTGTCTCATCGGACTTTGCATTTAAAATCACTTCATTAACTGGTCCAGATTCAACTATCTTACCATTTGATATAACCATCACATCATCACATAAAAATTCAATTTCTCTTATATCATGTGATACAAAAATCACCCCATTTGAAAACTTTTTTACAATACTTTTTAATTCATTTGCAAGTGACCATCTTAAATGTGCATCAAGCGAAGAAAAAGGTTCATCAAGTAGTAAAAAGTCTGGCTCATTCACTATAATTCTTGCAAGTGCTACTCTTTGTCTTTCTCCCCCTGATATCTCACGTGGGTATTCATTTCCAATGTCTGAAAGTTTAAGCATATCTAAAGTTTCTTTCACTTTTTTATTTTTTTCGCTATCACTTCTATATTTTTTACTTACAGAAACTTTTACATTCTCTTCTACTGTCATCTGTGGAAAAAGTGCAAAGCTTTGAAAAAGGTATCCCACTCTTCTATTTTGTGGAGTCAAGTTGATACCTTTGTCACTATCGTATAGCACTTTATCATCAAGTATAATATATCCATCGTCAAGTCTTTCTATCCCAGCAATACACTTAAGTATCATTGATTTCCCTGTAGCCGATGCACCAAGAAGTCCAATGATATTTTTTTCGCATTCAAAAGCTACATTCAATTCATATCTATCAAGTTTTTTCTTTATATTTACTTTTAGCATACTATTGATTTTTATATTTATGTTTTTTTATTTTCAACAATATTTATAGTTAATAACACTATTGCAGATATACATATATTTATCATAACCCATATCAATGCAAGATTTTCGTCATTGATTCTCCACAATTGATACACGGTTGTAGATATGGTCGCAGTCTTACCTGGAGTATAACCTGCAATCATAGAAGTGGCTCCATATTCGCCAAGTGCTCGAGCAAAAGAAAGTACAGCACCTGCTATAAGTCCTTTTTTACAATAAGGTATCCTAATTCGCCAGAATATAAATGCATTGCTTAAACCAAGAGTCTTTCCTGCATATGCAAGCTCTTCATCAAAAGCTTCAAAAGCACCGCGAGCTGTCCTATACATAAGTGGAAATGCTACAGTTGTTGCAGCAAATATTGCAGACCACCATGTCATAATCATTTTTACATTGAAAGTTTCAAGCATATACTCGCCAAATGGTCTTTTTGGTCCAAGAAACATAAGAAGTATATATCCTACAACTGTCGGAGGCAAGACTAAAGGAAGTGTGAGTACCACATCAAGTATACCTTTTAAAACTCTTGGAAGCTTTGCTATATAATATGCTAAAAATATCCCAAGAAAAAAAATTATCACAGTGGATATAAATGCAACTCTTAATGAATTATATAATGGAAATAAATCCATATCTACTCTGCCCTTGTAAAACCTACTTTTTCAAAAACACTCATTGCAGCATCACTCCTTAGATAGTCAAGATATTCTTTTGCCACGTCTATATTTTTCGAAATATTAAGTACCGCTGCTGGATATATAACTTGCCTACACATAGTTGCATCCGCAAGGTCGACTATCTCAAGACCAGCAGAAAATGCATCTGTAGCATAGATAATCCCAGCATCTGCAAGACCTTCTTTTACTTGAGTTGTCACTTCTTTGACATTGGAGCCGTATGTGACTTTTCCTTCTTTTTCAAATTCAGTTACAGGCTTTCCAAGACTTTCAAGTATCTCTAAAGTATATGCACCTACAGGCACATCTGCATTTCCTATGGCAAGAAGTGAAAGTTTATCTGTCAAGATGTCATCAAATGATTTTATACCTTTTGGATTGCCATCAGGTACGGCAAGGGCTACTTTGTTTTCCAAAAGATTTATTCTTGTATCAGAAAGCACGAAGTCATTTCTATCTTTATTTGCTGATTCATCACATGTTATATCAAGTGAATTCATCTGTTTCTCTGCCGCTGATATAAATACATCACACTCTGCTCCTGCAAGAATCTGCTTAAGCAAAGTTCCTGATGAATCAAAATTATATATAATAGACACATCTCTATGTTCTTTTTCATACATAATCTTTATCTCACTTAAAGTTTCCGTCATTGATGCCGCTGCAAATACTATAAGTTCTACTTTTTCATCTTTTACATCATTTTTTACGCTTTTGCAAGAAATTAACCCTACACATAAAGTTATAGCTATTACAATACTTAAAAACTTTTTCATAATCAATTCTCCTTTTAATTTATTTTCCAAAAGTACAATTTGGGTAGTGGCAAACTTTGCAATTTTGACAAAGTCCTCCATAACCAAGTTCAGCAAGTTCTTCTTTTGTCCACTTGACTCTTGCAAGAATCTTTGGAAGCACCACATCAAACACTGTCCTTGCAGCATACATGACGCATCCTGGAAGCCCAAGGATTGGTGTACTATCTTCAAAGTATCCTACCATAAACATTGCTCCAGGAAGAAGCGGCGAACCATAGCTTATGACATTTGCTCCTGATTCTTTTATGGCTTGTGGGGTCATGTCGTCAGGGTCTACTGACATGCCACCAGTACAACATATCATATCTACTTGAAGTCTTTTCAGCTCCTTTATAGCATCAACTATCATATCTTTATTGTCATCACAATATATCTTTTTTACAAGTTTTACATTATATGCCTCAAGCTTTTTCTCAACCACACCCGAAAACTTATCTTCAATAATATGATTATATACTTCAGACCCTGTCACGACCATTCCAAAACTTTTAATCACATATGGATATATTTTTAGAAGTGGAGTATCACCTACAAGTTTTTTTGCTTTTTCCAGCTTTTCCTTCTTTATAACAAGTGGTATAACTCTCATACCTGCAATTCTATCGCCACTTTTCACATCACCATCTTTTATAGTAGCTATCATCATCTCGTCTTCTTGGTTTATAAGTTTCAGTCTTTCTCTATCTACAATCAGACATCCATCTATAGTTGATGTAAGCTCTATCTTTCCTTCCTTTATCTCACTTTCTTTCATGTAATCATTTTGGCAGAAAGACTTAAGAACTTTTGCAGCATCATTTTCATGAAGAAAACTTTTATCGTCTTCATATACATATAGATGCTTTTTTCCCATTGACAAAAGCACGCTTATATCTTCTTCTTTTATAATATGTCCTTTTTTAAATCTCGCTCCTTTATATTCGCCAGGTATAATCTGAGTGAGATCATGGCATAATATTGTCCCTACTGCATCTTCTGTCTTTATAAGTTTCATATATACACCTCATAAATTAGATACTTAGATAGCGTTATTTTTTCGAAAAAATAACACTTATATTTTACCATCAAATAAAATATTTATCAATACTCATATACATAACTAAAAAAGGACTCATACAAGTCCTTTTTTTTAATCATTTACTATCTCCACTATCTATCTTCATAGTTAGTGATATTCGCTTCTTTTCAAGATCCACAGATAGCACTTTCACATCTACTACATCTCCTATTGACACAGCCTCTAAAGGATGTTTTATGTACCTATCAGCAATTTGCGATATATGCACCAAGCCATCTTGATGCACTCCTATATCTACAAATACTCCAAAATCTATACAATTTCTAACTGTCCCTTTAAGTATCATTCCTTCTTTTAAGTCTTCCATGCTCAAGACATCAGATCGAAGTATTGGCTTTGGAGCATCTTCTCTCGGGTCACGACCTGGTTTTTCAAGTTCAAGTACTATATCTTTTAATGTCTCTGCTCCGATTTTTAGTTTCTTTGCTACTGCATCATAATCATTAATCATAGATGAAAGACCATCAAAATTGCCACTAACCAAATCTTTTTTTGAAAACTTTAAGTCCTTTAATAATTTATTGGTTGCTTCATAAGATTCAGGATGTACCCCAGTCCTATCAAGTGGCTCATCACCACCAGTTATGCGAAGGAATCCTGCCGATTGTTCATATGCCTTTGCCCCAAGCTTATCTACACTCAAAAGTTCTTTTCTATTATTAAATCTTCCTTTCTTTTCTCTATATGATACAATATTTTTTGCTATGTTTTTATTGATACCAGAGACATATGAAAGAAGTGAATATGATGCGGTATTCAAGTCAACCCCTACTTTGTTGACACAAGTTTCTACTACTCCAGTAAGTGTGTTACTTAGTCTTTTTTGATTCATATCATGTTGATATTGACCAACACCAATGCTTTTTGGATCTATCTTCACAAGTTCAGCAAGTGGGTCTTGCAGACGCCTTGCAATAGATGCAGCTGAACGTTGCCCTACATCAAATTTTGGAAACTCTTCTGTAGCAAGTGCACTTGCACTATATACTGATGCTCCAGCTTCATTTACAATGACATATTTTACTTTTTTTAACTTCTCTCTCTTCAAGAAGTCAACTATAAACATCTCTGATTCTCTTGATGCAGTACCATTTCCTACAGATATTATATCTACACCATAATCATCAATCAGCTTTTTCAATGTCTTTCTTGATGCTTCCATCTTTTCTGGTGTAGTAGGCTCTGTAGGATATATGACAGTTGTGGCAAGTACTTTGCCAGTAGCATCACATACTGCAAGCTTACAACCAGTTCTAAATGCTGGATCCCATCCAAGTACAACTTTTCCTTCTATAGGAGCCTGCATAAGAATTTGTGTGAGATTCTTCGAAAATACATCCATAGATGTATCTTCCGCTCTGTCAGTAAGTATGCCTCGCACTTCATTTTCAATAGATGGTGCTATAAGCCTATCATAAGAATCTTCTATTGCTTTCACAAGGTATTCATTTGTAAACTTATTATCTTCCTTTATTATCTGTTCACTTAAATACTTTATGATATCATCCCTATTTACTTCTATCTTAACTTTTAAAACTTTTTCATTTTCACCACGATTGATTGCAAGAATCCTATGTGGAGGGATTTTAGCAACTCCTTCAGTATAATTATAATATATCTCATAATTAGACTTTACTTCCGCATCTTTTGCTTCAGAATGTACAAGCCCTGTCGATATAGTGTATTCTCTTATCCATGTCCTATAATCTGCTACATCTGATACCATCTCTGCAATTATATCAAGAGCTCCTTCAATAGCATCTTCTATGGTTTCTACACCTTTTTCTTTATCTATATATTTCTTTGCATAAGTTTCTATCTTTTGTTTTGCTTTTTGATTCCAAATAGTTTCAGCAAGCGGTTCAAGCCCTTTAGCTTTTGCCACACTTGCGCGAGTTTTTTTCTTAGGCTTATATGGTCTATATAAATCTTCAAGAGATACCATGGTCATCGCTTCATCAATTTGCTTTTTTAATTCTTTTGTAAGTTTTCCTTGTTCATCAATTGATGCAAGAATTGTCTCTTTTCTCTCATCAAGTTCCCTAAGATAGACCAGTCTCTCATAAAGCGTCCGAAGCTGCTCATCATTAAGACCTCCTGTCACTTCTTTCCTATAACGAGAAATGAAGGGTACTGTAGACCCTTCATCCAATAATTTTATGGCTGCATCAACTTGTTTTTCAAGAACTGCAAGTTCCTTTGATATAACTTTTGCTATATTCATAAAAACTCCTTATACCTTTTACTACACCCCTATAAGGATTCGAACCTTAAGATGACGGAGTCAGAGACCGTTGCCTTACCATTTGGCTATAGGGGTACAACTTTATGATATTAACATAAAATAAAGTTTTATGCAAGAAAATAATAAAAAAAGAAAAGGGCATAAGGCCCTTTTCTTATATTCTATATAAATATTTCGCTCATTTTATCATAATTGATAGAGGCTTCCGATAAAGCTTTTTCTATTATAGCTTTCTCATCTACTTCACACTTCCACGCCAAACCACATCCCGCAGAAATCTCTTTAGGAAGTGGGATAAGCCTTCCATTAACATTGTGTTTTAGACAGTATTCTTCAAATGCCATAGCATCAACTGTCTTATTAAATGAAATTATGAGTGATAACTTTTTTTTAATCATATTATGGTCTTATGACAAGACTTGCATTTTCCATAGTAGAAACTATATCGTACATATTGGTAACTTCACCAACTTTAAGTTTTTCCTTTAAGCCATAAAAATCAAGACATGTACCGCAAGTATATATCTTTGTCCCAAGTTCTTGAAGGTTACTTAAGTCTTCAAGCGAAAGTGAACCTTCACAAGTAAGATGTGCACCACCATTAAAGAAAAGTATTGTTTTTGGATGAACCTCAGCTTGTGAAAGTGAAAATATAAATGCTTTCATAAGATTCTTTCCAAGTTTCTCATCTCCACATCCCATCTTTTCTGATCCAATAGCGACAACTATATTGCCAGTATTATCTGTAGCTCCACACGCAGCACATGATTCATCCATCTTCTTCTCTTCTTCAGATTTAATTTCAGCAACTTCAATAGTAAGCTTATACTCCTTATCGCTTATTTTGTCTGTAGTAATTTTGTAACCACTATCAGTTGCAAAACGTGTGATATTTTTCACAGCCATATTGTTATCTACCATAACTTCTACAGTATCAGGTGATGTAAGCGCTTTTACCGCTTTTTTTGTCTCGATAAGTGGTATCGGACAAGTTTTTCCCATTCCATTAACTTTTACCATAATATATTCCTCCTTGTATATTATAACATCTCAATAAATGCCTGTATTCTTGTAGTAAGCTGACCAACATCTGATGTAGAATAATCCGTCTCAATAGACATATAAGGTACCCCCAAGTCTTCCGAAAGCTTTTTAACTTGATATCTCTCTACACTGAAAGGATGGCAAGACTGAAGCACTACATCAATGATTCCTTCGACTTTGTATTCATCTACAAGTTCTTTTATCATTGTCATTCGATTTTCATTTGGGGTCATCACAGCACACCCTATCTTTATGTATCTCTCTGCAATAGCACGGTAAATATTTGGTGCTTCTACATCTACAAGATTTCTTGCAGGTTTTATACCGCTACAACTATCCATCACTACAACTACACCACCATTATCTTCTACGACACCAATAGTCTTATCAGCAACTCCTGATATAGGGCATCCTGAAATCATAATCCTTTTATCTGTAAGTTTTACTGGGCTACCATTTATTTTATAATTCTCTTCTATATCATCATGCATTTTTTTAATGTTTTTCATTGTCTCATCAAGGTCAAAAGTAAAATTCAAACTATCAACAACTTTATGGATACCCTTATAATAATTTTTAGGTGGTATTGACTTGCTGAGTTCAAACATTTTAACTTTCAAAAGTCTCTCTTTATTTCTTTTTACGCATGCTGCTCTCACATCATCATCAGTTATAGTTATACCAAATTTCTTTTCAAATTTTTCTTTGAGAAGACGTATCTCTGATTCCCACATATCAAGTACATATGG
This sequence comes from Lachnospiraceae bacterium UBA3633, assembly GCA_002374095.1. Lineage (GTDB taxonomy): Bacteria > Bacillota > Clostridia > Lachnospirales > Lachnospiraceae > UBA3633. Next base: position 42,389 of record DFKY01000010.1, on the reverse strand, counting down.
TCTGTCTATGCCTTGAGGCAAGTGAAGTATATATGTATCTTTTAATTCTGATAGTAGTTCATACATTTTCTTCTTACCATCACAAGTTGTCTCGCCAACTATGATATCTGAAAAATATGTATAAGGGCATTTATCAGATACTGCAAAGCCATAACTTGATTTTATCAATGGGCATAAGTTCTTAGGTAGATTTACTTCGGCATCTGGTATAGTCTCTTCACTTGTCCCACAAAGTGATACAGGAACTATCCCCGCAGCATCAAATATCTCAAGCGGTGTAAATGTGCAAAAGATACCAGCAAGTCTTCCACCTTTATCTTTATGTTCTTTTGCTTTCAAAAAGCCAAGTCGCCTTGCTTCTCCAAATTCTTCAAATTTTTTTGGCAATTCATTAACACTCATTCGTTCTTACTATTTTAATCCTTTCGCATAAAGTGCTGCACCAATTGCTCCAGCAAATCTTGCATTTTTATCGCTTACTACTTTCACTCCAAATGATTTTGAAAGTGCATCTAATATAAAATCCATATCACAAAGTCCACCCGTTAGGCATACTTGTTTTCCTACCAAACTCACTTTTTTTGTCTGACTTGCTACTTTTTGAACTATAGACATGACGACAGCGTTTGCTATATTTTCTTTCTTTTCAGATCTACCTATAAGACTTATTATCTCAGATTCGGCAAATACAGTGCAAAGAGAACTAATCGTAACTCCACCACCAGTTTTTGCAAGCTCGCAGAGCTTAGGTATATCAAGCTCCATCGTCCTCGCCATCACATCAAGAAACCTGCCTGTACCAGCAGAACACTTATCATTCATTATAAAATCTTTCACATTGCCATCTTCAACTTCTATAATCTTAGTATCCTGTCCGCCGATGTCTATGATTACAAGATTTTTATTCTTAAAAAGGTATACTGCACCTTTTGCATGACAAGTTATCTCTGTCACAGTCTTATCAGAGTCATCTACAGATACCCTACCATATCCTGTAGCTACTACTTTGGCATCTTTTCTATCTATGCCACTTGACAGAGCTTCATCCATAAGCTTTTTTGCTGTATCTTTACTACTAAACCCAGTAGAGCTCACATAAGTTTTTATTAAGTTTTCATTTTCATCAAGAACAGCTATCTTGGAATTTGTAGAGCCTATATCAATTCCTATATAATTATTCATGTATCTCCTATAACGGGCTCGCAGTGCTCGCCCCTACGATTGTTTATACTCGCCCCTACGATTATTTGTACTCGCCCCTACGATTGTTTGTACTCGCCCCTACAATTGTTTATACTCGCCCCTACGATTTAGCTTGTCGCTACTTTATCTATTTATTAAACTTTCACAGATTTATTTGCAAGCATCTACAAATTTCTTAAATATTTTTCTGCTTACTTCACTCTTTTCATAATCATATTCTGGATGCCATTGCACGCCCCAGACAAACTTACGAGTTATATCATAAAATGCTTCTATAAGATCATCTTCTGATATAGCCATAGCCTTAAGTGTAGGTCCAAGATCCTTTACCGCTTGATGATGAGTGCTATTTACAGGTAAAGTTTCAACTCCTGCAAGCTCATAAAGTGGGGTATCTTTAAGTATAGTGACCTTATGCACTGGTTCATCATAAGGAGGCTTTTGTCTATGATTTGTATCTGATGGATGTTGTGTTGCAAGATCTTGATAAAGAGTACCTCCCATTCCAGCATTCATAAATTGTTCACCACGGCATATACCAAAAATTGCTTTATTTTGTTTTAATGCCTCATCAAGAACTATTTTTTCCATCTCATCTTTCATACGAAGTGTGATGACAGAATCATTAAGTTGCTTCTCACCATATAATTCAGGAAGTACATCATGCCCTGCTGAAAATAAAATTCCATCACATTTATTTACGCATTCAATTAATGTATCCTTATCAAGTGTCCAAGGTGTCATCACTGGATCACCACCTGCTTCAACAACACCACCAAAATATCCTGGATGTAACCATACCATATTGTTATCTGTATCAAACATTGGTGTTATTCCTATAACTGGTCTCATAATTTTTTTCCTTCTTTAATCTAACAATATTTTATAAATTAAAATTTTAATAAATTTTATTAATCAGCTTATTTATGCTCATGATATAATTGATTTTATATCAATCAGGATAATTCTTTTGCTTTTAAGAAACCATTTTTTCTGGCATCAGTAAACTCTTCAAATCTTTTTGGTAATGATAAAGTTTCAGGCATAAATACTCATTTCACAATTATATTATTACTTAAAAATATTTTTTATTCTAATTAGTGCTTGCTCAATATTTTTTCTACTCGTAGCAATATTCATTCTCATAAATCCATTCCCAAGTGAGCCAAACTTTAGCCCGTTATCAAGATGAACTTTTGCTTCATTTATAAGTTTCTTTTGTAATTCATCATCATTCAAACCATATCCCCTAAAATCAAGCCACATAAGATAAGTTCCTTCAGTTTCAATAACATTAATTTTAGGAATATTTTTCTTAATATAATCTTTTACAAATAATATATTATTATAAATATATTCTTTTAATTCGCATACCCAAGAATAGCCCTCTTCAGTATATGCAGCCATAAGTGCAACTTGGGCAGGTTGCGAAATTCTATGATAACCTGTTTTCCCAATTTCAGATTCAAGTTTTTCTTTTAAAGCAGTGTCTTTAATTATCGTATTTGCAACTTGCAAACCTGCCAAGTTAAATGTTTTACTTGCCGATGTATTTATTATTGTTAATTTTTTTGCTTTTTCATATAATTCCTTATTATCTTTTAATGCATCTAAAAATACAATATGTTTATTTTCTCCCCAGACAAAGTCCATATGTATTTCATCACTAACTATTATAACATTATTATCAACACATATTTTTGCTAATTTGATTAGTTCTTCTTTATCCCACACTCTTCCACATGGATTAAATGGGCTACAAAACATAAGTATCTTGACATTATTTTCTTTAATCTTTTTCTCTACATCATCATAATCTATATAATATTTATTATTTTCTAATTTTAAATTTGATTCTATTATATTTCTTTCATTAAGATATGTTACTTCTCTAAATGCGACATACTCTGGATTGAATACAAGTATACTTTCATTCTTTTTTGAAAATGCTTTTACTGCCATAGCAAGTGCAAATATTACACCAGGAGTTCTAACTATCTCATCCCTTTTCACTTCAAAACTATATCTTTTATGAAACCAATTTATTACTGAATCAAAATATTTATTATCAAAATCTGTATAACCAAACACACCATAATCAATCAAATCTTTCAGTGCATCTTTAACACAAGGTGCTGTCTCAAAATCCATATCTGCAATCCACATCTTTATTGTATCAATACTCTCACCTAAAGAAAGTGGATAATCAATTTTTCTTGCGCCTCTATTACTTCTATCAATTATCTTATCAAAATTAATCATATCAAAGAATCTACATTGTCCATCTTAAAATATATTTTTTTAATAATTCAAATAATTGCATAACTATAACAAGTACAATCACTAAAAATATAAAGCCACACCACACTTTGTCATATAATCCATATTCAGAGTTTATACGTACAAAATAACCCATACCACTTTGTGCACCATACATTTCTGCAAAGACAAGCATAACAAAGGTACTTCTTAAAGAATTAATAAATCCAGCCACTATTGATGGACTTGCGGCAGGAAGAATAACTCTAAAAAACTTTTTAAAACCATTTAATTGTAATGTTTTTGACTTATCAAGGTATCTTTTATCAATAGTCATTATCCCAGTAATAGTTGCAAAAAGAGTTGCCCATAAAGTATTGTATACTATAAGAATTATTGATGCTATAGTGATATTTGGTGATAAAAACAATACAAATGGCGATAACAAAATTGAAGGTATTACTGAAAATGCATAAATAATAGGATGTAGCGAATCTCTAACCCACTCATTAAGTCCCATAATTGTTCCTATTCCTATGCCAACTATCAATGAAACAAATATTGATGGAATTACAAGTTTAAAAGAAGCAATAAGATTTTCTAACATCTGGTCTTTACTATCATTAAATGCTTTCATTATCTTACTAATTTTTGGAAAAAAATATGGATTGGCAATATTATTTTCAGTTGTATAATAATAAATAAATATCAATAACAAAAATATAAAAACTGTAATACTATATTTGATTACATTGTTTCTAACTTTGTTCATTTGCTTTATCTTCCATTAATTAATTTTTTATCAAATCTGTTGACCGAGGTATAAGGACTTGCCTTATACCTTAACCAACATTTTTTGGAGTTGAGATTTCATAAGAAATCTCTTTTATGAAAAAATCTTATCTGTCATTTTCATTAAAAAACTTTTCCATCTTTTCGTAAAAACTTGGATTCTCTGAACCATATTCAGATTTTGCTTCTTTAAGTGCTTCCTCATATATTGAGGTATTTATATGTTCATCAATATTGATGTTTTTTGCGTTTGCATCTAAAAATCCAGTTTTGTCAAGGATTCCCCAAGCCCTCTTTACTTGATTTCTAAGTGGGTCTACTGATACAAGATAATGTTCATTGTTCATATATGCAGCCACGAATTCAGGCTCGGCATTAATCTTTGCAGCATGAAGTGTGATTGCTTCATCTTTATGGGTTTCATAATAACTTTGTGCTCTAAGAAGTGCTTTTATAATTCTCTTTATAACATCAGGATTTTCTTTAAGATAACTTGTTTGGCACTCCATACGGCAACAACTATAGTTTGGCATAACTTCACTATGCCATGATACTATCTCTATATCATCCATTTGTGATAATGGATAATTCTTTTCTGTTCCCATAAGAGCATACTTAACTTCTCCTCTTTGTACAGCAGCAAGTGCATCATCATAGGTACCAAAGGTAACCCATTCTACTTGATGAAGTGGGTCTTCATAACCTTTTTCCATAAGTGCACCTGGGAATGCAAAGTAACTTGGATTTATAGCAACTTTTTCTCCAACTAAACTTTCTACACCCTTCCACTCTGTTCCTTTTTTTGCTACTACTGGCATAGCACCATTTACCATATGTCCACCAAATATAGTAAAATCATTTCCTGCTGCTATTTGTTGAAGTGGATTACTTGTTCCGGCATTTGAAACTATATCAACTTGATTTGCTGATAAAAGTCCAAGTGCATTTAAAACTGCTGTGGCTGCAACTGGTTCAATAGTTATACCAACTTCATCAAAATAGCCTTTTTCTTCTGCAATAGTTACAAGTACATTTCCACTTGAACCATAGTTCCAGCGAACTACTGTATTTTCCTTTTTTGTTTCAGTAGCAACTGTTGTTTCAGTAACAACTGTTGTTTCAACTGGTTTCTCTGCAACTGGTGTTGTCTTACTACCACATGCAGTTGTAAGCATTGCTAAGCAAATACTTACGAATAATAACTTTTTCATATCTTTTTAGCATAATCAACTTATGTATTGTTGATTATATTCCTCCTCATTTTTATTATTATATGCATTTTATGCTTATAATCTTACATCAATGTCTTTTCATTTATATCTTTATTGATAATTTGTATTAATTCATTCCTAAACAGCATCATTTTTTCATCAGTATACAAGTTTTCTCTGCTTGTTTTTTCATTTAGGCTAATTTTTTTATCATATATTATTTTACTTGGTGATTGTCCGAGCACTATTATTCTATTTGCAAGATATATTGCTTCATCAACATCATGAGTTATAAATATTACTGTCTTTTTAACTTCATTTTTATTCCAAAGTTCCAAAATCAAATCTTGAAGTTTTGCCCTTGTGACTGCATCAAGAGCACCAAATGGCTCATCCATAAGAAAAACTTTTGGATTAACACTTAAAACCTGTGCAATCGCAACTCTTTGTTGCATACCACCAGATAAATATTTTGGTAAAGTATTATAGACTTTATCATCAAGTCCTACTTGCTTAAGTGAATCAATAGCAATTTCTTTTAGTTCATTCACATTTCTATTTCTATATCTTTGCTTTAAAGCGAGCATAATATTTTCACCAGCAGTCATCCAAGGGAATAACCCATAGTCTTGGAATACTACTCCCCTATCAAGACTTGCTGATTTTATTATATTATCTTCAAATAACAACTCACCTTTACTTGGAATATTGAGTCCTGCAAAAAGTTTAAGTAAGGTGCTTTTCCCACATCCAGATTTTCCAAGGACACACACAAATTCACCATTATTTATATTTGTACTTATATTATCAAGTACTAACTTATCTGAATTGGGATATGAAAATGAAATGTTTTTTAATATAAAATCGTTCAAAGATGTATATAGTCTCCTTTCAAAAGATTATATGGCTATGACACCATATAATCCTATTCACCTTACTCTATAGTTATAGCCTGTGTCTGACAAACTTTCACTGCATTTTCAACTTTATTTTTAGTTGCTTCTGTAACATCAGCATAAACTTCTGCCTTTGCCAAAATTACAGGTTCCCATCTAAAAACTTCTGGACATACATTTACACAGCGACCACAGCCAATACAAAATGTTCTATCTATTACTGGTTTCATATACCCTCCTACTTATTCGCTTCTTCTACAATCATAATAAACATAATATATCTTACAAGTGTATATACAACTAATATAGCTGCAATCCATGTCTGTGCAGTAAATATCATTTTAGTTATACCTGCAAGATCTGGATTAGCACTAGTCAAAAACTTTGCAGTTGTAAGTTTTACAGCAATAGCACTTATAACCATTGGGAACGTAAATGCTGCGTAGCTTGGATAAAATGGCATAGCCAAAAATTTTGGAATATTGATAAGCACTATCACATAAATTAGAAGTGAAAGTATAAGCATGAAGTAAATTAAACTTGGCTCTGGAGGATTAAATGTATTCATATATCCTGCAAGACAAAGTGAAACTGGTGCTGTATAAATACAAAATAATGGTATAACAGGTGGCATAAAATCTTTTATAATTAAATATCTATATGTTACAAGCACTAATAACACAATACATGCAGCAAATCCGAACCAAAATACTATTTTACCAAATTCTTGCATGCCAAAATCAGCACAATTAATATTCATTGCAACTATTCCTACATATACAATGTACCAACTAGTAAACACTTTTTTTATACCAAATTTAAATACAAATTCTTTTGTAAAGTAAATTATTAAAATTATATGCAAGATAAGTCCCACAAACCAAATCACTTTGCCAATTGTTTCATTTGGCCACTTATAACCACCAAGTATCATAAGTGCCATGCAATAAGTTCCAATAATGCTTCCCATAACCGGATTCTTAAGTTCCTCAGTAAATGCTTTAAAATTACTTACGAACTTAATAAATAACCATATAAGTATAAGAGCAGCTATTGTTCCACATACATTTTTAATTATTGCACCATTTGAATATGTTGACAAAAGATTTCCAAGTGCTGCAAGTCCTAATGCTACCCCACAAAATGGGAGTGGTGTTTTTTTAAGCAGCATATAATTCCTCCCTTGTCTTAAGTGTTACATTTGGATTTATAGTCTTAATTCCACACTCTCTTGCAACTATCTCTGCAACTTTCCAAGCGCAAAGTCCTGTATAATAAATACATTGTTTTTTGTGTTCACCTTCTGCCATATTAAACTCTCTTGTTAATACACGACAGCAAGTAGCTTTCTTGCCATTATTAGCCTCAAACCAATCTCTAAGTTCTTTAGAAAATCCCATGCATTTATTAACTTCTGGGTCCTTTGGTCCTCTCTTTTCATCACGACCAAATAATAGTCCAAGTGCAGCGATCCCACCATTTACAGCACCGCAAAGACAACCTGATCTACCTGCACCTATTGACATAGCTGATGTCATACGAATAAGTTCATGTGGCACATCCAAATCAAAATTTTTCATAATCGTCTCAAGTACTGCTTCACAACAGAAAAATCCATCCTTATAAGCTTGTTCAGCATCCATCTGAACTTTGTGTAAATCAACTTCAGTAACTCTTGGTTTAAAATCCATAATACATAACCTCCTAAAATTAATTTTTCACAAACTTTGTGAATTTATTTAAAGGATGCAAAACAACTTTTGGATCCATTTTTTTTAAACTAAACTATTAGCAATACCTATCTCTGTTAGGTTTAAATTTTCTTTCAGCTTTTACTATTTTTTCATATTTAAGGTTTTTATCATTATTATTTTTCAAAAACTCATCAAGCTTTTCTTTATCATCTGGCATAATCATAAGCGACACTCCACAGCAAACTCCTTCAACAAGATCAAGTGGTGCTGGTGATATCTTATTTTCTATAGATGCTTTATCAAGTGCATCATGCATAGCCATAGCATCTTCATAAGTATCAAAAATTATAAAATAATGAAAATCAGAATTATCCATCTTAACATAAATAATTAGTAGAGGCATATTCATATACCTCTACTAATCATAAATCAACAAATTATTTATTTAACATTTCAACAAATGCACCAATACGAGTTCTTAATTGCTCTGCATCAGCATCTTCATAATCTGTCTCAAGTTGAAGTACTGGAATATTTGCTTCTTTCAGAGCTCTTGCCACAGAATATTTCTCTGTATCATAGAGACAGCAGAACTTAAGGCTACAATCTATTACTCCATCGACATTGTACTCTTTTACCATTCTCTTTATGTCATCGATACGACCTGTATTTGGAGTAAAGCAAGCACAATTAGTCTTCATATAACGTTTTGCAAGTGCCATAAATCCTTCTTCAAGAGTATTTATATTTTCATCTACAAGATTTTCAATATATCTTGTACCTGTACACATCTCTTCACATACAACTGCCGCGCCAGTAGTCTCTATAACGTTGTGAAGTTTCCAGTTTGGTATAGCAAGTGGTGTACCTGTGACGAGTATTCTCTTTGTGCCAGCATCAACTACTGACACACCATCTTTTACTCTTTGCTCCAACTCATCCGCAAGTTTATTGCACATAGTTGCACATCTCTCTGGATCATCAAAGAAAGAGATCTGCGTCATAAGTAAACTATCTCTACCAGAGATAGGAAGAACTTTATTCTTTCTTGCATTATATACTCTTTGCATTGCTTTTCTTTTTTCATTGATGATATGAATAGCCTTCTTTAAGTTTTCTACAGTAAGTTTAACTCCTGTAAACTCTTCTACTTTCTTAGCAAAAAGTGATATCTCATGTGCCCATCTCTCTATATCTTCAGGTCTCTTCATCTGAGGCACGTCCATAACGTACATAGGCACATCTTCACCAAGTATCTCATAAGCTTTTTTCTTGCCATCGCAAGTTGTCTCTCCTACATACATATCAGCTATTCTAAAGAATGGGCATGTCTTACCAAGTCTTGCTCCTACAGATGCTTTTATAAGTGGGCATGTATTTTTAGGAAGTACTGCTTCACCAGCTGGTACCCAAAACTGTGAACCGCCGCAAAGTCCTGTAACTATACCATTACATGCTATAACTACTTCATCTGGCACATATACGCAAAATGTACCAAATACTTTTCTTCCTTTCTTTTGCTCTTCAATTAATTCTGCTGGACGAATTCCGTGGACATCAGCTACAACCATATCCCAAAAATCCATTCCCTTTGGTCTATTCTTTTGTGACATAAATACGTCACCTACTGCGCCAGGAAGGACTGAGCAGAGCACATCATGTTGCTCTATATCCATCCCAAGATTTCTCCACATCTCATGTCTGTCTGCCATAATTTTTTTCTCCTTTATTTTTTAATTTTAAAGGATGCAAAAATACTTTCGGATCCATTTTTGAATCATCTAACTTGCTATCTCTTTTAAAGCACCAATTGCTACATCAAGCTCTTCATATGTTGTAAAATATGAAAAACTAAATCTAACTGCACCTTGATTTTTTGTTCCAAGTGCAATATGTAAGCGAGGAACACAATGTGCACCAGATCTCGTCGCTATACCATAATCATTTGATAAAGCATCCGCCACTTCACCAGAATCATAGTCTTTTACATTGAGTGATACAATCGCTGCATGGTTATCAAAATCAGAAAAGTCTCCATAGACTTTCACACCATCAATTTTCATCACAGCGTCATAAAAATATTTTGTGAGCTCAACTTCTTTTTTATGAATATTAATAACCCCTACCTCACTAATAAAATCAATAGCTGCTGAAAGTCCTGCTATGCCATGAGAATTAAGAGTTCCTGCTTCAAGTCTCGTAGGATATTCTTTTGGTTGGTCTTCATTATATGTCTGTACACCAGAGCCACCTCTTTTAAAAGGTTCTATCTCTATACCATCTCTTACAAGAAGCCCACCTGTACCTTGTGGTCCGAAAAGCCCCTTATGCCCAGTAAAGCAATACACATCTATCCCAAGAGCTTTCACATCGACATTCATCGTGCCAGCTGATTGAGAGCCATCAACTATAAGCACTGCCCCAGCATCATGCGCTATATCTGAGATTTTTTTTATGTCATTTACATTGCCTGTGAGATTAGAAATATGATTTACTACAACTACTTTAGTTTTTTTACTGATGATCTTTTCAAAATCACTAATGCAAAGTATTCCTTTTTCATTAGCTTTTACAAATTGTAAATCAATATTCTTTGTATCTCTTAAGTGATATAAAGGCCTAAGGACTGAGTTATGCTCTGTATCTGTAGAAACTACATGATCCCCATCATTTATAAGACCACTTATCACGATATTAAGTGCTTCTGTAGAATTGCATGTAAATACTACATTTGATGGCTTGTCAAAGTTAAAAAACTTTGCAATCTTAACTCTTGCATCATATACAGTACGTGATGCAGTAAGAGTCGCTCCGTGTGCACCACGAGAAGCGTTCCCTTGAGTCTTCATCGCACTAACTACTGCCTCAATCACAGAATCTGGCTTTATTAAAGTTGTCGCTGCATTATCTAAGTATATCATATATTTTTTTCTTTGTATTACCTTAAGTATGTAAAAACTAACTTAAAAATCCATTCCTACTTACTTAAAGTTAGCTTAAAGTCTCTCCCTTCTTTTTCATGTGTTACTTTATATCCAAGTGACTCTGCATGATTACTGACATTATTTTCAGCTGTCCTATTGTCCACCAAAACTACAAGTTCACTTGGATTGTTTTTCTTAATCTCTTCATCAACCATCATAACTGGTTTTGGACAAGAGAATCCTCTTGCGTCTACCATATTAATTTTCCTCTGCTTTAAGATTTGTGCATGAGATGATAAGAAGTGCTATAAGACAACATATAGCTGCAAGCTTTCCATTTGCACTTAATGAAAATACTTTATATGCTCCATCTACCATACCTGGATCAGCGCCACCAGCAAGTGCAAAGTTGTGAGCAAATGCAGCTCCTACAAGCATACCAATTACTGTGATAGCTGAGTCAGCATTTCCTTCACCTGCAAGTATAAGTTGACGAAGTGGACAACCACCAAGTAAGCAAGATCCCCAACCTACTATAACCATACCAAGGAAATTCCATACTTGACTTGAATGTGCTATTGGTTGACTCTGTGTAGAAAATCCTGTGAAATTACCAAGTACTACATTTCCTACAAGTACTGCTACAAATATAGCTACAAATCCAAGTAAGAGATTGAAATTCTTAAAAAGAATCACATCACGAAGACCACCAACCATACATATACGAGCCTTCTGTGCAAGGACACCAACTATAAGTCCTACAGCGAGTGCCATAAATAATGGTGCATGCATTGATCCTGGGCCTGATGTAGATATTGCAAATGCTGTAGTATTCTTTGCGTCTTCTACTCCTGCTTTTACATCTGATACATATTGAGAAAGAGCTGGCCATGCCATAAAGAAAAGTACGAAAAGAATTATAAGTACAACTGGAAGAACTAAGCCATCAAGATTTGCCGTATCATAATTTCTCTTAAGACCAAATCCTTTTTTGAGAAATACCACACCAATAAGTATACCAACGACGAATCCTGCAAGACCAACAAATGCATTTAAGTCTCCGCCACCCATTCTTATAACCATACGAAGTGGGCAACCAAGGAAAATGAGAGCGCCAACCATAACCATAAATCCTAAAATAAATCTTATAGCAGGGCTTGATCCAGCTTTAGCTCTCCACTCGCCTGATACAAATGCCATGATAGCAGAACCAAGAACTATACCTACTATCTCAGGTCTTAAATACTGCACTACAGGAGCAGAGTGAAGTTTTGTAGTTCCAGCTATGTCTCTTATGAAACATGCGATACAGAATCCCATATTTTTTGGATTACCAAATTTTGTAAGAAGCACAGCTGCGACACCTATTACAAGTCCTGTGACTATAATAAGTGGATTAATTTTTGTTTTCATAAATCCTCCTAAATTTAAAGGTTATACCTTTTTTATAGATAATTTCATATAAAGTATCTTATGTATAAATCTGCAAATAAAAAAGATTCTTTAGCACATCAAAAGAATCTCACTAGCAAATAAAAAGAAATATATATCTTTTTAGCATTTGACATAAGATACCTAATCGGAACTTTCAGGAATCGAACCCGAACCACGACTCTCACCAGAGAATTAGAAATTCCTTATCTAATGAAATTCATCTATTTAATTATAAAATAATTATACCACTTAAAAAGAAAAAATCAAGGGTTTAAGATTATGTGCTTTTCTCTTGTTTAATTAGTTATTAAATAAGTTGATAGACTATTAGTATCAAGCTGGCAATAAGACTCCAAATCTTTCGGAATTAACCTCAAATATAGATCATCACCATTGTCTTTATCATTGATTTTGTAGTTTTCAATAGTAATTTTATAAGTCTTTCCATAATCAAGCTCTAATCCATTAATAGCTCGATCTTGATAAAGAACCGTACCACCATTCATAATAGTTCCTTTCAAGAAAGTTGCATTATTGTCTAGCTTTGTATTACCAATATATATTTTACAAGTATCGGAAGTATTAGCGGCACCAGTTTTACTGTTGAAACCATTAATTTTAAAGTTTATCTCTATCGTGCCATTATCAATTAAACCATCCACCAATTGCAACCCGTCACAATATTTCAGTAGGCTCTTATCAGGTCTTACGAAAGTGCCGCTTGCAGAGTCTTTTAACTTATAAATTGGTGCAATTGGAAGCGAAAATGTGCCGGTGGGCTGCTCAATGTTATTTGCAAAAGGTTGACTGCTAGTAGAATAACCCCAATCTGTAAGAGGACCATGAGCCAAAGTTACCATTTCGATCGTCAGGTTTGCGGGGTTATACTCTGTAACATCCGAATAATCTACATTGTCATTTTCATCATATTTCCAGGCTTCAAATTGCTTCGTAACATCCCAAGGGAAAGAACCATACTTCAGCATCACATCGACAACACCCCAGTCATATGGGACAACAGCAGCAAGCTCTTTATCAATCGTTACACTGTTATTTGCGCCTAAGGTAGCAATCCCAGAAACAGATTCACTTGTCCAGGTATTAGTCGAATAAATTTGATGCATACCAGCAAATATATCGGAAGCTTTAGGTTTCATATTAAAATCTATATCGTGCTTATCATTTGCGTGATTTGTAGTACCATATCCGGTCATCGTAAGATTGATAATATATCCGGTCGCATCACCAAGAGCGACATGTATTTTGCCAAGTTGAGACTCAGAGTTATCTGAGTAGATATTCAGAACACGTTCACTTACATATCCCCTATTAACCGGCTTACAAGCAATATTCCAGTAGCGATTCGATGAGTCGTCATTTCTCCATTGATAAACATACCATTCGTTATTATCATTTTTTTTCAACTGAAATGTTTCATGCGGCATTATAACATGGTCTTTACCACCAGTGGTCATCCAATCTGAATTGGTTGGGTTACTATATCGCATTTCTATTTGTACGACATCAGTGCCAGGGTTCCATCCGGCGTTAACCACATGATCAACCCATGTCAATCCTACCACGCCACCACGGGAGCCTCTTGACGACCGCGGTACTTGTAAATCATTCCACTTTAAGTCACCAACAGTTTTGTTCCGTGAAGTGTCTATTTTCCAAACTCTCCCCCAAAATTTAAAATCATTATAGAACCTAAGCAATGCATAATTACTTATTGCATTCTTAATCAGGGTTCGCTTTTCTATGCCAACGCCCGCAAGATAGCTCGCTATCGCCCCATCAATCTTATTATCAAGGGATGAGTTGTAGCGGTCAAGTTGTGACTGAAAGTCATTTTTCATTGAGTCGAACTCGGCTTTTGTGATAAACGCAGCACCGTCATTGTCTCCGACTACGGCGGCGAAAGATTCTATACTCATAAGCACAACTAAAAAAGTAGCTCCTAGTCTCTTTAACATCTTTGTGCTTTTTCTCATATATTTATATCAACGACCAAAGATTAGTTATACTCATTATGCTTGCACCATCACTTCGAAAATAGGTCGCAAAAACAAGATTTTTTAAGCATGCATAAATATAATAAACTTAATCTTTACCCCTTATGTCTACCCTAGCAATCTCAAAAAATGCTTCTTTTTAGCATTTTTTGAAGAGCGGAGGCCACGAAACGATTAAGTGTTCGTGCTTGCACGGACACTTTGTAGTGAAGTGTGCCGAACGCTCCCTGGTACCAACCTCCAAGCATTTTCAAAAGATAGGGGGTTGACATAGGGGGCTAAATTTGTTATAGTAAATTATGCACTTATAGTGCAAAATAGACGATATATCTAACAATTCAAAAAAATACTAAAACAATATGCAGATGATGGATTAAACTATGTATATCAAAAGGCACATCGAAAACTCAATAAAGACATTGGAAAAAATGTATAAAGCAATTCTAATTACTGGTCCAAGACAATCTGGCAAAACGACTTTTTTGATTAACCACAAGCCAGATATAGAATTATTGAATTTTGATGATCCAACTTTACGAAGTGAAATAATTAACACCCCTAATCTATTTTTCAAAAATCATTCTCTTCCACTTATACTTGACGAAGTTCAAAGAGCACCAGAAGTTTTTTTACCTTTAAAATTGCAAATTGATAACACCAATAAAAAATCGCAATGCTATTTATCTGGCAGTCAATCATTTTTATTAATGAAAAACGTATCTGACTCTCTTGCGGGACGCCTTGGCATAATTAAATTGTATGGCTTATCACAAAGAGAAAAATACAAACTAAATTTTTATGATGAATTTTATCCTACAGAAAAATATATAAAAAAACATGGTAAAATAAATATATCTTATGATGATATATGGGATGAAATACTCCGCGGTGGGTCTCCAGAACTTTTTGTAAATAAAGATTATAATCAAAAAATATTTTGGCAAAACTATATTTCAGAATATTTAGATAGAGATGTAAGAGATTTGTCACAAATTGGGAATCTATTAACTTTTCACAATTTCATGCAACTTCTTGCATCTCAAGTATCAAATTTGTTAAACATATCTCGCATTGCCAGTGATTTAAAAATAAATGTTCATACTGCGGAGCACTATTTATCTATACTTGAAGCTTCAAATATCATTTACTTACTTAGACCTTATTCAAATAACTTATCATCAAGACTTGTCAAGACTCCTAAAGTATATTTTATGGATACTGGGCTTTTATGTCATTTACTTGGTTGGGAAGATAGTATTACACTAAAAAATGGTCCGATGGCTGGGCATATTCTTGAAAACTATGTCATATCGGAAATATTAAAAAGTTTTTATAATTCCTTAAACAATGAACCTCGCTTATATTTTTATCGCGACAAAGATATGAAAGAAATTGATTTGATTATAGAAAAGAATAAGACTTTATATCCAATAGAGATAAAAAAACATGCCGACCCAAGTAAGGACGACATAAAAAGTTTTTCTGTATTAAATAAATTTACTAATGTAAAAATTGGCGAAGGTGCCATCATTAGTTTCTACGATAAGCCAATTCATATAACTGATAATGCTATGAATATACCTATTTCTTATATCTAACAATTATCTTTTTATTATACAAGCAATTCAGTTCATTGCTTTTACAATATAACTTTCTACTCATATGTAAGTTCAATAGTTGCACCATTATCTATTCCACAATACAATGTATTACTTGCACTTTTAGTTGTAGATGGTTGACATTTTATGAAATATGTTTTGCCTTCTTCTACTTCAAATTCTAACTTGACTGTATCACCTGAAGTTGCACTATACCTATTATCCGAAGAACTATCAACTGTGCAACCTTCTATTTTATCAAATTTTACATCACCTTTTAGTGTCTCCAAATTATCAAATGGTGAACTTTTTATAGCAAAATATACTATGCCTGGCGAAGACCTCGTAAACTTTAAAGTGTCAACTTTCACTTTCCCTTTTTTAGTGGCTTTAAAAAACTGCACCCCTCCATATAGCGAATTACTATATTGCTTTCTATAATAAAAACCTGGCGTCAATAAATCATATTGTTGATTTTTATCAACAGTCCAATTGTAAAGATTTATTCCTATAATAGTACAATCACCTTCATCATGACTACTTCCATCTGCTGGTGTATTTCCATTATAAAATGGTCCACTTGCAGTAATATCTGACCAACTTTCTTGCAATACATCAACATTTTCATAATTAGTAGTTGATATGAATACTTTATCGTCAGTTGTAGATATGTCATAAGCTGAAGTCCAATTGCTTAAATCCAAATCAACATCTTTTCTTTCTCTATATATAGAATTATAATAGTCACACTTATAATAACTTCCGACAGTAATTGGAACGTTTAACTTTTGCGCACCATTACCAAATGGTTGATTTATAACAGATTCTTGAACAGAAGTCGCACCTGTCCACCAGCCACCAGAAAATACTGCTTGTATAGCACCTACTTCATATGTTTGTAAAAACTTTTTTCCACTGTCATTAATATATTTTATAAACTTTCCTAACCTAAAATGTGATGGTTCATAATCATTCCACCATTGATACATTGGATTCATTACTCCCCGCCTTGACTCACCACTCCCTGGTGCCATCAATATTCCTACACCATATCTATCTCCATTTTCGAAAAAAAATACTGCACCAGTGTTTGGTTCTACTGTCGGTGATATATCAGGTAGTCCAAATTTTATATTATCCCCACCTAAAATATCGTATATATTGGTCAATTTTATATGGCGCTCGGCTTTAACACCTGTCAAATAACTTGATATCGCCACATCTATCAAACTATCTATATTTTTATTATATCTATCAATTTGTATTTGAAAATTGTTTTTTAATGAATCAAATTCTCCTTTTGTAATAAAAGCACTGCCATCATTATCGCTCACAACACTGGCAGTAACCTCCACAGATAAAAGAATTATAAATAAAAACACTTTTAACAAATTAGATAATATTTTATTTGTATATTTCATACATTCCCTCATTATTACTCGTACATTGCTTCAATTGTTGTGCCATTTGCTATGCCACAATAAACATCATTACTTGAAGTTTTTGATGTTGCAGGCTGACATTTAATATAATATGTTTTGTCTTTATCTATGTCAAATTCAATAGTCACTAATGAACCAGAAATTGCACGGTAACGATTTGATGCTTCATCATCTAATGTAGCCCCTGTTATAGAATCAAAACGAACATTACCAACAAGATTTTCTTGATTAGCAAATGGAGAAGTACTAATGGCAAAATATACATTCCCACTTGTTGATCTCATAAATTTTAAATTGTCTATTTTAACTTTTCCACTATCATTTGTCTCAAAAAATTGTACCCCACCAAATAAACTATTGTCATATTGAGAGCGATAATAAAAGCCAGGAGTAAGCGACTCATATTTTTGATTATCATCGATTTTCCAATTATTTATTCGGATATTTGTGAAAGTTACATCTGTCTCGTCATGTTTGGAACCATCCGTAGTCGCTTTTCCATTATATATAGTCCCACCATCTGCTGTAGTCCGTGTTCCTAAATTAGATTGCAGTTCGCTCACATGTTTGTAATTTTCTTCTGAAATAAATACTTTGTCTGCAGAGCCATCAACATCCCAAGCAGCTGTCCAATTAGTTAAATCAATTTGGACTGGTTTATATTCCCGATACACAGCCTGTTGAAAGTCTACAGAATAAACGCTTTGGTCCGTGATAGCCATACCCAAATCTTTAGAACCCTGACCAAGCGGAAATGAAACTGTACATTTTCTAACCGTAGAACCACCAGTCCACCAACCCCCAGCATAACAAGCCTGCACAACAGTTTCTCTATAACAATCCAAAAAACGATTATTTTTGTTATTTTCTTCTTTATATATTAAAACTTTACCTAAAACTTGACCACCATTGTTAGTCCATCTTGCTTCCTTAGGATCCCGGATAGCATAATTCCCACCACCGATGTAAGTCACCGACACTCCATATTTATCACCATTTTCAAAAAAAAGTGCGTAGCCAGTTACTGGTTTTGTAGTAGGTGTTATATTTGGAGAGCCAAATCTTATTTTTTCTCCGCCTAAATTTTCATATATATTAGTTAGCGTTTCTTTTGTGTTAAGTCGTATCCCAGCTAAATATGATGCAATCGCACCATCAATCTTACGGTCTATAGATGCTTCATAATTATCAATTTGACTATCAAAATTATCTTTAAGTGCTTCAAATTCAACTTTAGTCACAAAAGCCATTCCATCATTGTCGCCGACAACCGCCCCAAAACTTTCTATACTTATGAGCACAATCAAAAATAAGGCAAGCAACTTTTTTACCATTCTTGTGCTCTTTTTCATAAATGTATATCTTACGACCAAACGCGGCAGGTACCAACCTCCATGCATTCTCAAAAGATAGGGGGGTCAGCAATAGTGAATTTTTTGGGAATTTCATATTGAATTATTTGGGATTTTATGTTAAAATTGGCTTATTAGCGGGACATTTACATAAAAGGAGAATCAAATGAATTATACACGAAATATAGAAAGCATCATCAAAGATGTTCTCAAAACATCTGGTGCAGTACTTATTGAAGGCCCAAAATTTTGTGGCAAAACTACAACATGCACAAAATTTGCAAATAGCAGCGTTTCATTGAACACAAAGCAAATTATAGAATACACAAAATTAAATCCAAAAAGTGTACTATATGGTGATTTCCCAAGATTAATAGACGAATGGCAAACTGTCCCAGACATATGGAACCAAATCAAAAATGATTTAGATAAAGAATACATTTTTGGAAAATATATCCTAACTGGTAGTGTCACACCAGGAAACACTCGTGAAATATATCATAGTGGAGCTGGAAGAATTACTAAAATAATTATGAATACAATGTCTCTATCAGAGACTCTGGAATCAAAAAAACTATTTTCCATTAGTGAAGCTTTTTCAAACAACGATTTAAATATATCTGACTTTAATTCTGATATAGATTTAACTTTTATAGCAAAACTTATATGTAGAGGTGGTTGGCCACTATCAGTAAAAGCAGTGGAACTTGAAGATGGTATAGAAATCACACATAACTATTATAATGGTCTATTTAATTTTGAATATAGTGAAAATGAAAGATTCAAAACTTTAAAAACTGACATAATAAGAGCGCTACTCAAAAGCTATGCAAGAAATATATCTACAGAAGCTTCTAATACAAAAATCATTGCTGATATTTCAGAACACATAGGAAGAACTATAGATATTAAAACATTTATTAAATATGAGCAAGCACTTAAAGATTTGTATTTAATAGATAACATTGATGCTTGGAATCCCAATATACGATCAAAGACTTCCATAAGATCAACTTCCATAAAGCATTTTGTAGATACGTCTATTGCTTGTGCTGCCCTATCCATATATCCAAATGATTTACTAAATGATTTAAAAACATTTGGTTTTATATTTGAAGATTTTGTCATACATGAACTTAAAATATATTTGAGCAAACAAAAAGCCAGCATCTTACACTATCGTGATAATGCTGGCCTTGAATGTGATGCTGTCTTAAAACTTAATAATGGCAACTATGCATTGGCAGAAATAAAGCTTGGCGGAGAAGAGCAAATAGACGAAGCAGCTCGACATCTAACTTTATTGAAAAATAAACTTGAAAATAAAAGTAACGAAAGTTCCCCTAAGTTTTTGATGATCATTACTGCTGTAGGTCCTCTTTACAAACGTAAAGATGGCATCTTCGTAGTGCCAGTCAATACATTGTGTGAATAAAATCTTAGGAATAAGAATCAAACCTAAAACATTTTCTAATTTTTTTCACCAACAAATCATTTATTTTAATTCAATCACTACTCTACTGTTAAATTACATTTATAATTAGACATGGTACAATATACACCATCTTCTGTAAGTGGGTCAATACGCATCCAGATACTATCGCCTTTTTTCACATCTATTGTAATTTTCACCTCGCCTCCAGTCCATTCAGTACCATTTAGATTTACACCAGACCCTGATGCATTTAAATTGGTCCAGCCAGACCAATACTTGCCATCTTTATCAAGAAAATTCTTCGTCTTAAAATATGTCTTAATTTTCTGATCAGGTGTACAACGCACAACCGATGAATCAGTATTAGAATCTTCTTCATAGTTAAAAGATAATGTAACTGTTCCAGCATTTTCTGCATCAACCAATATAGGCAAACCAGCACCTTTTGCGAGCGGTTGTTTATCAAATCTATTTTTAAAAGCGTCTGTTTTAATTTCACTCCATGTTGCACGATAGAATAATGGAATTGTGAGATTAACATTATCGATGGTAGAACCGGCACCAAACTCCACAGCATGCAAGCGCTTAGGCACACTCGAACCATACGAGGTTCTCCCTAGATGTGGATGGACGGCAGAGAGCCCAAGTCCCGATGGTTCTGCTTCCAAAGTAATACTATTTTCACTTTTTGAGAGATCTAAATAGTCATAGTCGGCAAGATGCTTTACATGAGGGGCAATATTAACATTTGTGTTTATATCTGAACCAAAAAACGCATAATATAAGTTCACATTATCTTTTTCATATTGTTGCTGTGTCTCCCAAAGATGCTGATGATACCTTGCACTATCAACAGTGGGATAATATGATTTATTTCCAATTGACGACGGGTCCTCAGGAGCAACGTTGAGGCTCAGACCAGTTCGCCAATTATCAGCAGCGGCTCCATCGGCATATTTTTTATATAGTACTTCTGTGTGACTTGTTAAGAATAATGCTGGATTATCTTTTAAGCGGACCTTTGAATGAAGTGTGAATGCACCCAAACGATCTGTACCATTAGTTGAAGTATAAATATCACCAATCGTATATTCAATAAAATCATCCTGTCCTTTCGCACCATTTGTAAAAGAGAGAGCGGCAGTCGAATCATCTAACGCACTAGACAAGGTAAAGCGGCGATTATCACCCAAGCTCTCCGCAGTATTCGAACCAGAAGTGTCAGGCTCCGGCCAATGAGGAAATGCATGTATCTCATCTTTTACGCCCAATTCACCGACAATTACTTTTTCATTCGTTTTCAAAGTCCAGCATCCGTCGTCACCAATTGTTGCTTGAACATAGAGTGATGGTGCACGCTTACTTTTATTATAGTTAGAATCGAGGCGCTGAGCAGGAAATGTCCCATAACCCCATCGATTATCATGTGGGCCGACCCAATTAAGCCTTCCCGCAACGACCAATTCACCTGTACGTGCGGACATGTTATCGAAAAACCAAAGGGACATATCGGCTGCAGACTGACGCCGATTATCCATTTCTATAATCTGCCAGCCAGTATTATCTGAATAACCATCCACACTACCATTTTTTTGGAAGTTCGTATAATGTCGTGTCGTCAAAAAGTTATACGGTCCATGCATCCACCTGATTTCATCATATTTTTCAACACCAGGCTTTATATCCGTTTTTTTCGCAGTTGTAACTCCCGAGAGATAATTCGCTATCGCACCATCAATCTTATTGTCAAGGGATGAGTTGTAGCGGTCAAGTTGCGATTGAAAATCATTTTTCATAGAGTCGAACTCGGCCTTTGTGATAAACGCAGCTCCGTCGTTGTCTCCAACTACGGCGGCGAAACTCTCTATACTAAAAAGAAGCACTAATAAAAGTGCTATATATCTCTTAATCAATCTACTTGCTTTTTTCATGTAATGTTGTTACGACCTTTGGAGCACAGCACTTTTGCAATAGTTTAGTTGGTACATTGCTCGTTCACACTAACTGCATATTGTACTAATGCAATTATCTTTTCTGTAAGCAAGAGCTGTTTGAGAGGTTCCGCAGGAAGCTTAGAACTTCTTATGACATAGAATTTTGCGTTAGGAGCAAAAAAGTCACCGGATAAGAGAGCGAGCATATTTAAGGGCTCGCAATGCACCCCAAGGGCACTTTGTCGCTCCGCTCGGGCGCTCGCCCCTACAATGCGAGCTCGAACGCTCCGCTTTTTTGCTCCTGCTTTTAGCAAAATACTAGGTCATTAGTAGTTCTGCTTCCGAGGACCAAGCTCGAAAAACAGCTCTTGCCTTACAAATATGCATATTTACATTGAACAATAGCATAATCCGTCGACAGCGCCTGGTACCAATCTCCAAGCCATTTGAAAAGATAGAGGGTTTTTAGCGATTTCATAGGGGGTTATGAAAAATGCGAATTTTGCACAAAAATAGGGCGAGAAACCGCCCTATTATGATAATCACTTAATCTTACATCCTATCTGGCACATCTATCGCAAGTATCGACAATGCATCTCTAACTATTTTATCTACTATGTCGAGTATAAATATATAAAATGATTTTTTTTCGCTGTCAGACTCATTTATAATACTATGCTCGTGGTAGAAAGAATTAAAGTCATTGGATAATTCATATATGTATTTGCATATGACGCTTGGATCATAGCTTTTATATGCTTCTAAAAGTATATCTTTATATCTGATTGCTTTAAGTAGCAGCTTATGAATCACTGAGTCAAATGAAACTTTCCCGCTCTGAATACTCCTTACCACTACATCTTTCTTTGTACTTACATTTCCCAAAGACATCTTCTCATAGATAGATTTAATTCTCACCAGTGTATATAATATATATGGTCCAGTATTCCCTTGAAATGACAAAAACTTGTCTATACTAAAATTATAATCTCGTGTTGGGCTATTAGAAAGATCTCCATACTTAAGTGCTGCAATAGCTATAATTTTAGCAATCTTCTCTATGTCACTTTCATCTATACTTCTATCATTTTCTTTCAATGCCACTTTAGCTTTTTCTTTCGCCTCATTGATAAGTGTCTCAAGCTTTACCACTCCACCATCTCTTGATTTAAAAGGCTTTCCATCTGGGCCATTCATGGTACCAACAGCCACATGCATAAGCTTCTTATCACCTTTTACAAGCCCTGCAATCTTTGCAGCTCTAAAGCATTGTTCAAGATGTAGACTTTGTCTTTTATCGACTACATAGACATATTCATCTACATCAAAGTTTTCTTCTCTGAACTTTATAGTAGCGAGATCTGATGTAGCATATAATACAGCACCATCAGATTTTCTCACTATACAAGGTGGCATTTCTTTCTTATCAGTATCTTCTTTTACATCTATTACATATGCGCCATCAGATTCATACGCTATACCACTTTTAATAAAATCATCAACCATAGGTCCCATTATATCTTTTACTGTAGATTCGCCATAGTAATAGTCAAATGATACATTGAGCTCTGCATATCTCTTTTTTAGATCTTCTATACTTATCTCTAATATTTTTTTCCAGATACTTAATTCTGGTTCAATATTATCCTGAAGTTTTTTTGTAGATTCGTGGGCTCTACTATTAAATTCTATATCTGGTTCTATGCCTTTTGTCTTATCGCCTTTAGCTCTAAGTGAAGCTTTCGGATACACTATCTCAAGGTCACTTATAGTAAAATCCTGAAGTTTTCCTTCATCCTTTAATTCTTCTATAACAAGCCCCATCTGAAGACCATAGTCGCCGAGATGTACATCTGCTATCGTCTTTATAGAAAGTCGATTATAAAGTCTTTTCAATGCTTCGCCAATAACTGCTACACGAAGATGTCCGACATGAAGTGGTTTTGCAACATTTGCTCCACCATAATCAAGCAAAATGCCCTTTGGAAGATTATTGTCAGATATATATACTTTATCTATGCCAAGTTTTTCATCTGTAACCACTTCTGACATATATGTAGATAACAATAGATTGTTTATCTTTAAATTGACAAATCCTGGTTTTGATGGCTCTACATTTTCAAAAACCTTAATCCCATCTATTGATATATCTTTTATAATACTTGCTATCTCACTTGCCACATCAAGTGGATTTTTTTTAAGAATTTTTGCCAAATTAAAGCAGGTATTTATCTGATAGTCTGCAAGATCTGGAAATCCAGACACCGAAATATAAGCATATGTAGGATCATAACCATTTGCCACATATGCCTTCTTGATTTCTTCATTAATAATTTTTATTAAATCTTTCATACTACAATCCAAAATACGATACTATTACTTTTGAAAACTTATACGGATCATCAAGATAAGAAAAATGTCCGCCACTTAATACTACAAGCCCTGCATTTTTTATAGTACTCTCCATCTTTTTTGCCATCCACATTGGTGTCACCATATCTCTATCACCCCAGATAAGCAGAGTCTCACGCATATCATCTAAGCAATCTGTCAAATCTTCATTGACTGATTTTACAAGTGTTTCTCTTATAATCGGCTTTGCATCAGCATAATCTTTTGATCCAAATCTACTCTTAAGTTCCTTTTCCAACTCTTCTTTTTTTTCTTCGCTTATTGGTAAAATGTGTGCCATCTTTTTTAATGTTTTAAATGTCTTTATCTTTAATGTAGTTTTAAAGTCTCTTTTATCTTTAAGACCAGCTGCATCAATAAGCACATTCTTCTTAATCTCAAATGGCAAGGCTTTCCTACTATTAAGTTTAAGTATTATCCTGCCCCCATAAGAGTGCCCTACAAGTATCACTTTTTTTATGCCAAGCTTTACTAAAAATTTCTCTACTATATCAGCATAATCATCAATTGTGAAACTTCGCTTTAACTCACTGCTTTCACCAAAGCCTGGATAGTCAATCGCCAGTACTCTATATTTACTTTTGAGTAGTTCTATAAGCGAATTAAAACTTTTGAGATTTGACCCCCACCCATGCAAAAGGATGACAACCTCTCCTTCGCCTTCGTCTATATAATTTATGTCATACTCATCTATTCGTAAAATCATAGTTCTATAGTTATCTTTTTATTAAGTGATTTGAATTTTTTATATTTAAGCTTTACCGCATCAAACATTCTCTTCGATGACTTAACCATATCTGTATCAGCATACTTATCATCAAGGTATATTATTGATTTGATACCCGCTTGTATTATAGCTTTTGCGCATTCATTGCATGGAAACTGATTGACATACACTCTTGCTCCTTTAAGTGAAGTGCCTTTATAGCTAAGTATCGCATTTAATTCTGCATGGCATACATAATTGTACTTTGTATCATAAGATCTTTTTGCCTGTCTTTCCCATGGGAACTCATCATCACTACAGCCTATAGGGAAGCCATTGTAACCAAGTGATAAAATCCTATTGTCTTCATCAACTATACAGCATCCTACTTGAGTATTTGGGTCTTTGCTTCTCATACTCGCAAGTATAGCAAGCCCCATAAAATATTCATCCCATTTAAGATAACCTTTTCTTTTTGCCATAAAGACCTCCCAAAAGTTTATTTTTCATAAACTCTATAACAACTAAAATTGCCATCGATAATAAAATAATAATGAATGAATAAACTATAAAATATATAAAGTAAAATACAATATTGATTCTATATCTTGCAAAGCTTGCTTGAAATCCTGTACTATTTAGCTTTACTATAAGTAAATAATGGATAAGATATATGCCAAGTGTTTTCCCTGATATATAGTAGATGGCATTTTCTATCTTATCATTTAAATATTTATCAATTCTTAGATTGTAAATAATCACCACAAATGCCGACGAAAGTATAAGAGAATAAAGGCTAAGCCACGAAGTATATACATATCCAGCATTAGTTCCATAGTAATATGCTACTTGCGTTTTAAAAAGCATCACGAAGCCAATTGCATATATAATTAAAGCTCCAAAAAATAATCTTTTATCAATTATTATACTTGCCTTATCTTTTTCACTGTCTTTTTCTCTTGCTATAATTCTCTTTATAACTTCATTATAAAGCACATACCCGCACATGCTATAGTATACTGGCTTATGGACAATGTCAAATACAACATAGTATATACTATCGCCATAAAAAGACTTATAGTCATTGAGTATCATTATCACCGTATATAGTAGTAGCAAAGAATACGAGAAAGCCTTTTTAGTTTTTTTTAATATTAATGCACTTATGGGATAGACAAGTATGATATTGAAGTAAGAATATATATACCATAGATGTGCTGCCGTACCGGGTAGCGGATCGGCTGAAAAGCTTTTAAAACTATCAAAAAGTGTTGCAATGGTATTTTTAACTGAAAATCCATCTATACATTCTTTAAAAGTCTTCGCAGAAATTAAGTATTCATGAAATACTATACACAAAATAACTACAATTATAAATGGCAAAAAAATCTTTTTAAAAAAATGCTTTATATGATAAATCCAATTTTCAATTATAGTTCCTTTTCTATCATATATAAAAAAACCAGATATTAAAAAAAATGTGACAACACATACTGTACAAATCGCTTCAAAAAAAACTGCAGTCTCGCTGAGTTCACCATTTTGCTTCCATGGCAACTCTCTTATATGATACCAGACGACTAGTAGACATGCCAGTATCCTTATAATCTCAATCTTTACATCCCTCTTTTTTATAGTACTAGACATCTATATCAATACTTCCCTTTCGAATGACAAGAAGTTCATTCGCTTCAAGTGATATGACAGTAGACGGCCTATTGTCAAGGACTTTTCCACCATCTACTATTAAATCAACTTTTCCATCAAACTTTTCTCGTATAGCTTTTATATCATCATAAGGCTCTTCGCCAGATAGATTGCAAGAAGTCTCTGCAAGTGGAAAGTCACATCTTGACAATATCTTTTTTAGTACTTCATCATCAGGTATCCTTATCCCGATACCACCTACGCCTTCTGTAAAATGCGAAAAAGTATCATCTTTTTTTTCAAATATTATAGTGAGTGCACCAGGCCAATATTTTTCCATTATTTTGACATTTTTTTGTGTAAGGCTATGAGAAGATACATACTTTTTTACTTCTTCTATATCTTTTACAAAAAGAGAAAGTGGTTTCTTTTTTTCACGAGACTTAAGCTTATATATCTTATCTGTCGAATCCTTGTCATAGGCATTGCATACAAGTCCATATACCGTATCAGTTTTTATAGCAACTACCGACCCGTTTCTTTTTAATGTATCTACAATCTTTTCAATGTCAACTATCATTCATTTATATTTAAAATCTTAAAAAAGTTATCTCTCTCTTGAGTAAGCTTCCAAGCTGCTGTCCCTGCAAGATCGTATTTTTTTATTTCCTGAACTTTATATGCAAGACTTAATTCATCTTCAAGCCAGCACTCAACTCGGCTTCCATCTGAAGCTGTAAAGCCTCCATAATTTTGGCATGTCGCATCATCAAAAGCAAAAGTAATACCTCTCTTTCTTGCATTATTTTCCATTGCAAGCGACCCACCAACAACTGATGTAACTTGCCCACTTGATAATGTTGTCCATATCCTCGTGTAGAAAGGTAATGCGATAATCAACTTATCGTTATCAACATTTGTAAGAGACAAATTGATACCATCTCTTACATAGCCAATTGATGATACAGACCCAGCTTCCTTACTTCCAGAATAATGTTCATCATAGCACATAACTATCACATAATCACAGAAATCATTATATTCTGACAAATCATAATGAGCATTAAACGAATAAGGCACATATGTATCTACACTAAGAGTGCGTCCTATCTTTCCTAATTCTATTGATAATTCTCTTACAAATTCTGTATAGTCTTCCCCTGCACTTATAGGCACATTTTCTATATCAAGATTTATACCATCTATCTCATTGACCGTCACATCTTTGATGATTCGTTCTATCATATTTTGTCTATTTTTAAAGCTTGAGAATATCTTTTCTTCGTCAAAATGTCCCATATCAAAGTTATTGAGCGTTGCCCATACTTTAAGACCTTTATTGTGGCAATACTGTACATAAGCATCACTTGCATGAGAGACAATAGCCCCTTTATCACTTCTTATGACAAACCATGTAGGCGCTATGACATTCATGCCTTCTGTATTGCTTAAAAGATTTGTAAGATTGGCAGAAGAATAAACTGAAAATACTTGATGGAAACCTATACAAGGTTTTACAGAAAGTCTATTGTTTTTTCTCACCATCTCTGTAAAATCGCTTATTGGAATCCTTTCTTCTATCTTTGAGATCTTACTCTTTCTTATATATCCTATATATCCATCAGCAGTTTTCACTTTAATCCATTTTGTCATGGTATCAAGAATCTTAACTTCTTCTCCACGCCTTAAATCTGTGACCACTTCACTTTTATTGCCACCAGATACTCTTACAGATTCACGACCTTTTAGATAAGATATATTTTCACTATCCCAGTTGGTATATACATATACTCTTTTTACTTCATCATCAAGATACATATCATAACGAATATTGGCATAGTCTTTTACATAATCCACAAGTAGATATGGCTCATCAAGAAATACTACATAAGGAGCATTTCCCATCTGATGCATATCTGTATCTCCGAATTGCTTCACTTCGTATGGAGTACAGAAAAGAATTTTACTTATATCTCTTGCATAGTAAAAACGATTATTGATATATTCTTTTACAAACGACAAAGGAAGATAGGTAGCTTCATACATTTTTTTTGCCATATAGCGTTTTCCATCTTCTCCAGTTTTTTGCAATTCATCATTTAGATATATTGCTACATCATCACCACTTGCACCTATGTACTCCTTCAAATCCACATGCTCTCGTGTAAAAGAATACCTCTCATATAGATTAAACGAAATAATTGCTATAACTACCAAAATAATTATAGCAATTATCAATTTAAAATTATTTGTTTTTTGCTTTTTTCTACTTTCTCTCACTTAAATGTTGATCCTTATATATAAGTTTTCCATTGCATATGGTATATTTTACTTTTCCTTTAAGTGGAAGTCCAAGAAGTGGAGTATTGTGAGATTTTGATACTATGTCTTCTTCACAAAGTTCCCACTCTTCTTCTGGATCAAATATAGTAAGATTGGCTGGTTTATCAATCTCAATCATTCCCGCACCATTCTTATCAAGCCCAAAAAGCTTGGCAGGGTTCACACTTATCTTTTCTATGACATCTTTCCAAGTAAGGTATCCATCTTTAACCAAAACTTTACCGCAAATTCCAAGAACTGTCTCAAGTCCTATCGACCCACTTTGTGCGTCCTTGTACTTTCCTTCTTTATCTTTTTTCTCTATAGGCACATGATTACTTGAAATTATATCTATGACATCTTTTTTAAGAGCATTGCAAAGTGCCACTCTATCTGATTCTTCCCTTAATGGCGGAAGCAGTTTCGCAAGTGCTCCATATTTATCTATCGCTTTATCATTAAAGTAAATATTGAGTGCCGGAACTTCTGCATATACCATAAGTTTTTCTTTTTTAGCATCTTTTACGACCTCTATGGATTCTTCTGATGTAATATATGCAAGATCTATAACTGCATCACAAAGTCTCGCAACAGCTATATTGTCTTTAAGGTCTTCAACTTCAGCATCAACTGGTGTAGCCCCTTTTATGCCGAGTTTTTTTGCAATTGCTCCATCAAGTATTCCTCTGACTTTTACATTATCACTTTTTTCACTATAGATAGATATAAATTTCCCTTTTGACTTCGTCACATCCATAGCTTTCTTTAATAAATTTTTATCCGCTATAGAGCGAAGCCCATCATAAAATGCAAATGCTCCATGATTATATAAAAAATTGATATCCGCAAGTTCAAGTCCCTGTCTATCAACTGTTACTGCAGCTGATGGATAGATATTGACAGGCATTATATTTTTATACTTATTGATATAGTCAATGACATTACTTTCTGATGGTGCTGGTCTATTGTCAACGCCCAAAACTACATATGTATATCCACCTTTAGCTGCTGCAAATGAGCCAGATTTCAAATCTTCTCTATCCGTCGCACCTGGATCACAAAAATTAGCATGAAGATCCACAAAACCTGGTGAAACTATCATACCTTTTGCATCTATTACATAATCAGTTTCATCAGTAATTTTCTTCTTGATACTCACAACATTTTGATTTTCAATAAGTATATCTCGTTTGTCTTTTATATTGTATACTGGATCTATTATAGTACCATTTTTAATTAATACTTTCATCTGCTACTCTTCTTCTTTTTTTTCAACTACCTTGCATTTTTTTGCAGCTTCTATAAGAATTTTTTCACTCTCAACTGATTTCTTTAGATTATCAAATCCTATCTGCTGCACATATTCATCATAATTAAATTGACTTCCATAATTGTATGCATCAGCAAGCATCGTGAACCATTCTTTAACTTCATCATCTGTAACGCTCACTTTATATGACTTCTTAAGCTCATCAATAAGCATCTCACTCTTTATAGCCTCTGGCGCATATTCCTTAATTTGTTTGTATACATCCATTACTGACTGTCCACTTGAAGCTATAAGTGTAGCAAGATTTGATCCTGATTGCTGTGCTTGCTCATTGTACATAGCCATTATAGCTGAGAATTGCCATGCAAGTGCCTCTTCAGTAGGTTCAAATGTTGCTTTCTCAAGTAATTGTGTAGAAAGCTCAAACACCATACTTTCATTGTACATAAACTCTCTTTCTTTAATAAGTCTTTCTTTTAATTCTTCCTTATACTCATTGACATTAAATGAATTTTTCTTGGTATGAGCCACAACAAAATTATTATCTACTTCTGGTTTCGTAGCTTCCTCTATAGACTTGATAGTTATATCAAATCGTGCATTTTTACCTGCCAATTCTTCTTTATAATCATCAGGGAATTTCACATTGATACTAAACTTTGAACCGGCATTGTGCCCTACAACTTGATCTTCAAATCCTGGTATAAATTGTCCACTACCAAGGACAAGTTCAAAGTCAGTAGCTTCTCCACCTTCAAATTCTTTTCCGCCTACAAAACCTTTAAAATCAATTATAACTTTATCAGTAAGTTTAGCTTTTCTTTTTTCTGTCACAGGCTTATATGTAGTTTCTTGATCTCTTTCTCTTTCAAGCTCTGCTTCTATATCAGCCTCTGTAACTTCTTCTATCGGTGCAACTGTAAGCTCTATGGTCGAAAGATCTGGTAGTGTGACTTTTCCAAGTGAAGAAGGCTTCTTTATCTCTTTGATATTAGATAATGTCTCTACAAATGTTGCATCTGAAAGACTTGCCTTATCAAGATAATATCCAGATGTAACTAGATCTTCTTCATAAGTTCCTCCTCCTACGCTAATTTTATTACCGCAGGCCATAAGTGTAGTAAATACCAAAAGTGTCAATAAACTTAAAATAACTTTTTTCATAAATGCTCCTATTATATTATTTAGAATTATTTATTAAGCAAAAATGCTTTATATGCTAAATAAGTATGATATATATCAAGTTTTGATGTAACTTCATAAGGTGAATGCATCGATAGTACTGCCACTCCTACATCTATAGTATCTACATTTCTCTGACTCATATACTTTGCAATAGTTCCACCACCACCTATATCAACTTTGCCAAGCTCGCCTATCTGCCACACTACTTTTCTATCATCCATAAGCTTTATGACTTTTGCCATAGTTTCTGCAGATGCATCATTTGAACCTGACTTTCCTGCATGTCCTGTATACTTTGTAAGGACAACTCCTCTATTGACATAAGATGAATTTAATTTTTCATACACATCAGCAAATGTTGGATCATAAGCTGAGTTTACATCACTTGATAGACAGATAGAATGTCTATACACATCTCTCGCTTTTACGCACGAAACATCACACAAGTCTTCTACTATATCAAATAAAAACTCTGATACCATACCAGTATTACCTTCACTGCCTATCTCTTCCTTATCAGTAAATACCGTGATGCTTGTAAGTTCTGGTGCATCATTTTCAATTTCTGCCATAAGTGCTGGATATGCACACACTCTGTCATCTTGGCCATATGCCGCAATAAGCGATCTATCAAACCCTATGTCTGATGCCATGTATGCTGGCACAAACTCTATCTCCGCACGAGCAAAATCTTTTTCTTTTATCCCGTATGTCTCATATAAAATCTTCAGTGTATTTTCTTTAACTTTACACTTTATATCATCATCTTCAGATTGAATAGGAAGGCTTCCAATAACGATATTAAGCTCTTCGCCTTTTATCCCCTCTCGAAGCGTCCTGCCTTCTTGTTCTTTTGCAAGATGTGGCAAAAGATCTGTAATTATAAATTTAGGATCTTCTTCTTTCTCACCACAATTTATATCAACGAAACTTCCATCTTCTTTATAAACTCTACCATGCATGGAAAGTGGTATCGTAGGCCATTGATATTTCTTTATGCCACCATAGTAATGTGTCTTAAAGAAGCCTATATCATCGCTTTCGTAAAGTGGATTTGGCTTTAAGTCAAGTCTTGGAGAATCTATATGCGATACAACAAAATTAACGCCATCACTAAGTGGCTTTTTTCCTATAGTCAAAAGTACTATAGCTTTTCCTCTATTATTTATAAAATACTTATCGCCTGGTTTTAATTCTTTTACTTTTTTAGCGTCAAACTCTACATATGATGTAGCTTTATTAAGAATATATTTTACGCATTCTCTCTCTGTCTTCACAGCACTTATAAAACTCTTATAGCCTTCTGCAAACTCATATGCTTTTTCTTTACACGACTTATCATCTTTTAATATATGATGATATTCATGTGAATATTCACTGCTCTTCAACATATCTCTCCTTTTAAGTTTATTTTATAAATCCTACACAATTAAGTGGCCAATAAATTATATAAGCCTTTGCTTCTATATCTTTAATACTTATAAATGGATTTTTCCAAAATCTTGCATCTTCAGAATTATTGCGATTATCTCCAAGTAAATAATACGTATCTTCAGGGATTGTCACATCTACCGGTTTATAGAAACCATTGACTATCATAGGCTCATTGAGATAATTTTCATCATATCTTTCACCATTAATATATACATGACCACATGGAACTTTGAAATCCTTATCTTCAAACATTGTCGCTTTAAAAAGCTCTGTGTCTGCTGTATAATCATTTTTTATCTCTATATGATCGCCTGGAATACCTATGACTCTTTTTATAAAATGAACTTTCTTATTGTGATTATTAGGAGTGTTGCAATGCGGACACACATCATCTTCACTTTTTTGATACATCTCTTTACAGTTTTTACATTCAAAACCATAGTCAAATATAACTACATCCCCTCTTTTGGGTTTTGTAAACTTATATGTAAGTCTAAATCCAAAAAGCCTGCTTCCCACTGGTAAATTCGATTCCATCGAAGGTGTAGGTATATATGAATTCGTTATAATTACATTATTTACAAAAAACGCCACTAAAAAAGCTATGACAAGTATTTTTGCCCATTCTGCAACTTCTTTAAAAAACGCATTATTCATACAAGTATTTTACCAAAAATAAGTAAAGTTGTAAAGAAAAAGCCTTGGGATCGCACCCAAGGCTTAGCTTTATTCTGGTTTAATTGCACCTGTTGGACATGCACCTTCACATGCTCCACAGTCTACACATGCACTAGCATCTACTTCATACTTCTTATCGCCTTCGCTAATACATCCTACTGGACAAGTACTTGCACATGCTCCACATTTGATGCATTCATCTGATACTTTGTGTGCCATATGTTACCTCCTATATATAATTATGATATAGCCGCATTGATTTTAGAAACTACTGCGTCACAATCTATCCCATGTACCATACATGCTTCCTCAAGTGACTCCATCTGTGCTGATGGACACCCTACACAATGCATCCCCTCAGCCATAAGTATACTTGCAATAGTTTCTGCTTTATCATTATCGAGAATTTCTCCCATAAGCATATCTTTTGATATTGACATAATCTTTCCTCCTACCTACAACATACTTAATTTTTTTATTGCATTTTCTTTTATGATTACTTTATAGTGCTCATCATAATAAGCTTTATTCATACCGATATGGCCTTCTTTTCTTCTGCCATATTCTGCAAGAGTATTGCAAGCTTTATTGAAAAGTGTAAGCTCATCTTTTGGAGCGCCGCTCTTTATGCTAAGCACCAAATAAAACTTATTATTCTTCTCGTCTTTATAAAGGATACTATCATAATCAATGTTACTTACATTTTTAGCTGCATCACTTGCCTTATCTATCTCATCAAACTCAAATATACAAACTATATCTTTATCACTTCTTATCTCAAGTTTATTGATACCAGCAGTTTGATTAAGATTTTTACCCGTACTCATCTTAAGTGCATCTTCAAATTTATCTATAGTAGATTCAAGAATCTGCATAATTGCTATTGGCATCATCTCATTTTTCATAGGTGTAAATCTTGAAAACCTCGCGTCAAGTTCATCTGGGTCATAAATCTTTGTAATTATAAGCTTTATATTGCCATCTTTAAGTGGTATCGCCTCCACTGCAATTGGTGTATCAATACTAAAATCAAGCTCATTTTTTGCAAGATTTGCAAGTTCTACCATAAGTTCTCTTGATTTTTCTGATCCATATGTCAAATCTTGAAGCTTTATATTTCTATCTTTCAAATCATTATTATCCATGATAAGCGCTATAGAATTTTCATTTAATCTCTCTATCTTCATATTTCTTTACTATACTATAAAATAAGACTTTTTTCAAGTAGCGAAAAACCTTGTAAAATGCTCGTTCATTATGTTTTTTCTAACTATACAATCAGTTTTGTTCCAGAATTCCTTATCTCCGCCACTATAATAGAATCTTTTCCAAATATCTCACTTATATTCTCTATAACCTTTGATACTTTTTCATTCTCAACAACAATTTGAATAGTCCCTGCAAATCCACCACCTTGAACACGGCATATGCCATCATTTTCAATTACTCTTTCTGAAAGAGCAAGGGCAAGAGCAATTCCCTGATTTTTCACATCACTTGCCGCATATACATTTTGCAGATACTTATAACTTGATTCGCCAGACTCTTTCATAAGGTTTAAGACACGCTCAATGTTATAATCGCTAAGCGCTTTATCAAGCTTTTCCGCTCTTTTATTCTCTTCAAAGAAGTGATGTGCTCTAAGCACCGCCCTATCATTTTTAACTTTATCTCTTATGTCTTTTATATTTTTATAAAACTCATTTTCATCAACTCTTGATAGGTATTCTTCGCCAAAATACTTTGCTATCTCTTTCATCTCTCCTGGTATCGCTGCATATTCAGCTGTCAAATCCGCATGGCTTCCTTTTGTATTAACGATAAGTAATTTATATCCATAATCACTAAAAGAAAATGAATTCTTTCGTATCTTTGGTTTGTCATTATAAAAATCTATATGTACAAAACTTCCTACAGATATAGCCATCTGATCCATAAGACCACAAGGCTTACCAAAAAAGTTATTTTCTACCCACTGTGAAATGATAGCTCGTTCAATTGGTCCAAGTTTATCTTCATTATATAGATAATTATATATTTCTGTGATAAGTATCTCAAAACAAGCACTTGATGAAAGCCCTGATCCAACGAGCACTTTCATATCTTGACAAGCTTCAAATCCGCCTATGGCATATGACAAATCCTTATACCTTGCTGCAATGCCTCTAATTATCGACTTAGTATTTCCTTTTTCATCTTCATGTATAGTTAGGTCAGTTAAGTCAATCTCATTCATCCCAAAGACATCATCATAAAACTTCGCCTTCATATCACTTCTTGCTTTTACCACACAAAGATTATCAAGGTTGATACTTGCTGCTATGACTTGTCCTTTTTGATGGTCTGTATGATTACCACCTATCTCAACTCTTCCAGGTGATGATATGATATGGTAGTCACCTTCACCATAGAGTGATACCGCTTTATCTACAAGTTTTATGTATCTCTCTCTCTCTTCTTCTATGTCTTCTTTTTTCAAACCACAATAAATATCTGCAACAATTTTTTCAAAGTCATCTCCATTAATAAATTTTTTTAAATCATTTGAATTCATAAGCACCTCATTATAAAATATCTACTTTATACTTTATCGTATGTGATACAAGTGTATTGGCTTTAAGTATTGGCTTTATAAAATCATTATAATTGATTGCATTTGGGCAAAACTGTGGTTCGATTGCGATTCCTGCATAACTTCCATAATGTCCTTCTCTTCCATCTACATCAAGAGCCTTTCCAGTATAAATCTGAACTGAAGGTAGATCACTTGACACTGTCATTTTTATTGCTTCATTTTTAAGTTCACACAAAACTTTTTCATTCATATTTTCATAAAGATAATTTGTATCTATATTATCTACAAGCACATTTTTCCCGACGATATCACTTTCATTCATATTTTCATATACTTTTTTGCAATATTCTCGAAGTTCCATGCCATTCGCAGAGACATTCTCTCCTATCTTTTTAAAAGATGTAAAGTCAAATGGAGTCCCATCGACAGCTATTGTCTTATCCATCGCCATGCCATTAATGTCATTTAGATTGACGCTTTTTGCAGGTATTAAAAGTTCATGACTTAAAATGTCACTCTTCTCTTTATCGAAATTAAAATAAGCATGATTAGTCATATTAAATATCGTGTTTCTATCACTTATCCCACTATATGTAATAATTAGAGTATCATCTATTATCTCATATGTAGCTGTTACTTTAAGGTTTCCTGGAAAACCAGATTCCATATGTGGACTATCATAGATAAATGTAACTTTTGTATCTGACCTTTCTTTTATATCCCACTCTCTATCTCCAAATCGAACTTCACCACCATGAAGTGTATTTGGTCCATTATTTGCAAGTAAAGTGTATTCTACATTATCAAGTGTAAATCTAGCATTTCCTATCCGGTTCGCACACCTTCCTACTGACTTTCCCATGGACGCTGACCTCTTATCAAGATACATCATAGGATCATCAAAACCAAGCACGAGATCTCTATCGGCTGCCTTCACATAAAAAGATGTGAGCGTCGCACCAAGAGGAATTAACGTAACTAAAAACTTATTATTCTCTAATACTATTTTTTCCATGATTGTCCTTTATTTATCCGTTAATACTATGAACTATATTTAAAAATACTTACTTAATTAATTATAGTGAAATATAACAAAATATCAAGAGCGATCCGTAAAAAACATTAAAAATGACGGGTAAAGACCCGTCGTTTCAATTCAAATTAATATATCAGAACAATTAACTATTTGACACCAATGTCAATTTCAAATTAGATAATTTTGATCTATTCTCTTTTCTTATTGAGATACAAGAGTCACTTTCAAATCTTTAAGTGTAGCATAATAACCGCCATCAGTTGTATCAGGTGCTATACGAAGCCAGACATTATCTTCTTTCTTCACAGGGATGGTTAATTTAAGCGTTTTTGCTGTATTATTTACAGTCACATTATGTAATGACTTAAAAGTACTAGTTGTACGATTTGGATCCACATCATCATCATAGCCTTCAAAATACTTTACTCCATTATCAGTAAATGTGCGGTCAGCCACATCTACAGCAATGCCCTTACTTGTATAAGTGCTTATAATTCTTTTTGTATCATAAGTAGCATTTATATGAAGAAAGCCATTTGACGATATATTTTTAGCTATTGGCAATCCTTGGCCCAAAGTTAGAGGTGCATTTTCATAACTAAAGTGCCGTGAATTAATACTTTTTAGAGCGAGAGAAGGCCATACAGGTAATTGAAGTGATACAGGAATCGTTACTGTTGGCGTATAGTAAAATTGAGCACGCTTATCAGAAAGGCTATTAACGTCCTTATATAAGACATTCGAAAAATTAGCCTTAGACACTTTAAAATCACCAATGACAGAATCAGTTGCCAAAGAAAAATCTAAGCTTTGTGATCCATTTGTAGTAATTGCATAACCTGCGTTGACAATGGTGCCATTATCTTTCCCGAGCATCATTTTATGCAGATAGTCATCTTGCTGACTTTGAGTGTTTTTATCTAACAATTGATAAGTTACACCCCTTTCATAATAACCATCGCACATGTCATTAACAGATGACGAGATCATACCATTCGGATTCTTATTTTGAAACTCCTTCCACCGTTCTTCACCACTCTTTGTATACGCTGTGTCATCTAGCCACATATATGGGAATTGAAAATTGTCAAAAGTTGGTCGAGACCAACCGCTTGTTTTCTGCCATCCCACTTGTTCCCAATAGAATTTACAATTATATACTTGCCGGCCAGAAGTGTCATAGAATTCGAGTACTGGTTCCTGATCAAAATCAAAAATCGCAACACGCTCTCGATTTAAGTACCAGTTTGATGCCCCCACAGCGTTATGGACATTAAAATATTGAACATTCATTAAAGTGTATGCATTTCGATAAGGGGACGACTGTAAAAAGTAGCGACCTGTTGCCACATCTTTGTCAAACCGCAGGTACAAGGTTGGCGCATGATAATTCCGAGTTTCGCTCAAGTTCCTAGCACCAATAGTCAAGCCATTATGAAGCTGTTGTGGAGCAAGATCCAAAGCAAGAACACCAAAACCATCGGTCACATACAAAGAATCGTAAAGAGTAGTATTTCCAGAATCCCCACGTAGACCCAATCGTTTCTCATTCAGTTCTGGCACATACCAGTCATTTGTTATCTTTTCTGTTTTTGATGTAAATGAACTCCACTTTCGCCACACGCCATAAACTTTATAAGTATTTACCCATTTCATGTCTTGATAATTGTCAACGAGATTTTTTAATTCTACTTTTGATTGGATGCCGATTCCTGAAAGATAGGCTGCTATCGCCCCATCAATTTTATTATCAAGGGATGAGTTGTAACGGTCAAGCTGACTTTGAAAGTCATTTTTCATCGAGTCGAACTCGGCTTTTGTGATAAACGCAGCGCCGTCATTGTCTCCAACTACGGCGGCAAAAGATTCTATACTCATAAGCACAACTAAAAAAGTAGCTCCTAGTCTCTTCAACATCTTTGTGCTTTTTATCATATGCTTATATCAACGACCAAAGATTAATATAATAAACTTAATCTTTACCCTTTATGTCTGCCCTAGCAATCTCAAAAAATGCTTCTTTTTAGCATTTTTTGAAGAGCGGAGGCCACGAAACGATTAAGTGTTCGTGCTTGCACGGACACTTTGTAGTGAAGTGTGCCGAACGCTCCCAGGTACCAACCTCCAAGCCATCTAAAAAGATAGAGGGTTTTTGGCGGTTTCATAGGGGGTTATGAAAATCGCGAATTTTGCAGAAAAATAGCAGGTTTAATCAACCCGCTATGTATTATAGGAACTTTTTATTAAATATATAAATAAACTTCCTTTTATTCAATACTTAAAGCATTTTATGACTTATGCATACATTTTTACCAATGCATCATTTACTATATGCGACAAAGAAACATTTTCTTTTTTAGCAATTGCTATTAACTTTTTTTGTAAAGATTTTGTACACCTAAAATTAATGACCCCACTTGCAGTATCATCAGAATTATAGTAGAACGAAGTCTTTGCTTTAGGAA
The DNA here is from genome assembly GCA_002374095.1 of Lachnospiraceae bacterium UBA3633. Lineage (GTDB taxonomy): Bacteria > Bacillota > Clostridia > Lachnospirales > Lachnospiraceae > UBA3633. The sequence continues at coordinate 2,470 of DFKY01000010.1, read as the reverse complement.
TTGGAAGTTTTTCTTCTATTAGTCCTTCTATATGTAATTTTAATGCTTCTGACATATTCTTTCTTGCTTCATTTTCAGTTTTCCCTGTAGATATACATCCAGGCACATCTGGGGAATAAGCACTGTAATTTCTTTTTTGCTTTTCAACAATAATTAAATAATTATCCATATTTACACCTTCTTTATGCCTGCTTGCTTAAAAATGCTATTCAAAGTTCCTTTGTCTATCTCATCTGACATTTTACCAGCGATTGTGACAAGTCCCTTTAGTCTATCATTTTTATATTGCCTATGACTTCCACGTTGTCTAACTTGGTACCACCCATTATCTTTTAAAATTCTTATAACCGCACTAACCTTCATTTTGTAATTATATATCATTACATATAATCTGTCAATATTGAAATCTTAAACATATATATAATCTATTTCAAAAAGGCATAATCACACTAAAAAGAGTAGGACCACTTCATAATAATCCCATCATCAATATCTTTTCTTTAGCACAAATTTAATTAAATAAAAAATGTCTTATCCGCACTACCATTGACTGTCCATTTCCAAAAGTCATTGGCACTGGTATTTACAGTGTCATAGAAATAACTCTTCTTTACATCAAGTATAATTTCATTCAAAGACCCTTTTGCATCGATTAAACGATTACTTTCATACTCAAACTCTACCTGAAGTTCTCCACCATTGATTAAATCAAGAACTATAGGCAGACCATCACGCATTCTCAAATCTTTCTTTTCACCATATTGAAAAGACTTATTTCTAATTTTTCCCATTGGAACTTGGTCCATTAAAGGGACATGTTCTATACAATCTTTAGTGAGCTGATAGAAAGAGTCATTTCATCCCAGGAAACAAATAGCAAAAAATAACAGGATGAGACACCATATTTTTTATAATTTCACATAACTAGGACCTAGCTAATTTAATTAATTTGTGGTTACACTACATTTCAAAGGCAATTGAATGCTTTGGGCGTTGGTACCTGTAGCGCCATATTTTAAAAACAAAATTCCTTTTTTATTTATTCTGATTTTAATTATTGCATTACTATTAGGCCCAGTTATTTGTTTTCTATTATTTGGACTACCATCGACCTGACAACCAGCATTAGCAAAGCTTGAGTTCTGTACTGCAACATTATCAAATCCATCTATATAAAATCCAATATCATAAGTTGAAGCATCTAATAAATTAAGGTGTAACTCTACTATATCATCTACATTCACATCTACAATAGGTAATCCAAGATAAAGTGGGGCAAGGTCTCTTTGAGTACCTTCAAAATTTACAGTAATAATTTTAGATTGTAACTTTTCTTTAATAACATCAGCAAGTTCACTTGAATACATATTATTCACACGGCAGACATCACCAACATCAGCTTTATACAAACGTTGGTAAGCTGCAGAATCAGGGACCACACCGTGTGGCTGGGACGCAGGAACAAATCCAGGCGTATCCTCAGTATAGCCGTTTCCGATTAGACGATCATAGGCGCCAAAACCACAAGCATAGCCAAAGTTCGAAGCGGTACGCAATTTTATATGGTAGTTCGACTCTCCACCAACAGTACCCCGCAAACGCCATCCCCAGTCAAGCAACTCAGCGGCCGTATGCGGTTCCAGACTACTGGCAGTCTTATTGGCACCACTCCAGTCTCTGACACGCACACCATTGTAGGCGGTCGACCCAGCGACATTTGTAATATAAACAAATTGATTTTGTTTTGTGACCGAAGATGTTAATTGTGCTAGATCCCAAGTCACGATATGTCTATTGTGGCGCGGAGCTTGTTCCGCACCACGAGCATAATTCGAGTTTGACTTTTTGCACTTAACTTCACAAAGGGCAAGGAGTGCTCCATTCTTACTTGAGAGTTCCGTTAACAAGTTCCATCTCTTTGGGGTCACACCCTCACATAAACCAATCGAATAATCCCCTTCTGCGGTATTATCATTTGATCCGTTTTTTGACGATAAAGTAGCATTCAAACTTTCAGACACTTTACAATAACCAAACAAGTCAAAAACGAGCGACCCGTCATGCGATGCATAATCAGCAACCAAATATTCAAAAGGCTCCGACGAAGCGAAGAGACGGTGGAAGCACAAGGCAAGGTATGTGGGTACAGCCATGGTCTTATTTTTATCTGCTTCCCCCCATTCCACTCCAGTCACCCAATCTGCATTACCACCATAAGTTACAAAAGAACTAATTGTCAATTCGCCACCCACACGGCCTTCAATATATGGTCTCGAATAATAATTTTCCAATAACCCAAGTCTAGCACCACCATACATCATTATATTATGCTCCTGCGTGACACTGACTTTAACACCCGCAAGATAACTCGCTATCGCCCCATCAATCTTATTATCAAGGGATGAGTTGTAACGGTCAAGTTGCGACTGAAAGTCATTTTTCATAGAGTCGAACTCGGCTTTTGTGATAA
>DFKY01000004.1 GCA_002374095.1 Lachnospiraceae bacterium UBA3633 | reverse complement strand
GGAGCAATTATCAGAATTGGATGAAATCAGCAGTCGGGCGATGATGGGCGAATACATCCTTTATTATCGCGGAAAGGTATTTGGCGGAATATATGATGACAGGCTTCTGGTAAAACCGGTTCCGGCGGCAGTGAAGCTGATGCCGGATGCAGAGCTGGAATTGCCTTATGAAGGGGCGAAGGAAATGCTCCTCGTTGATGATGTGGAGAACAAGGAGTTCCTGCGCGAGTTATTGGAAGCAATGTATGTTGAGCTGCCTGCACCCAAGAAAAAAACGAATAACACTTGAAAGTTGCAGATTCGCCATCTGTGAGGAACACATGACACTTTATCTGTGGTAGTTTGTTGGCAACAGATAAGGAGGTGGCAGATATGGATCAATACAAAATCGGAAGGTTCATAGCTGAAAACAGAAAAAAGAAGAACATGACGCAGGAAGAGTTAGGCGAAAAGGTCGGCGTGACCAACAAGACCATCTCAAGATGGGAGACTGGAAGATACATGCCGGATCTGGACACGATCCCGGTACTCTGTGAAGAGCTTGGAATCACGGTAAACGAGCTTCTATGCGGTGAGAAGCTGGATGAAAACTACAAAGAACAGGCGGACGAGAATATCATGGATGTATTTGAAGTGAACAAAAGCATAAACAAAAGAAAACTGCTCTGTGATATTCTGACCGGCGCAGGAGCAGGAATCATTCTTGGTGTGGCATATGCTCCGGATACAACAAAGAAAGCAATATGCGTCGGATTTGGATTAGCACTGTTATGTGTAGGCTGGTTCTTGCGATATAAATTGGATCAGGCAGTTATCGGTAGATAGTTTTCAGAACAACACTGGACAGACCAGAACTCCTCACTACCAATCACGGCGGTGGGGAGCTCTTATAGCATCTTGATGAAGTGCTTTTATCTGTTGATGAGACGTTTACAGATATCTCAAAGGAGTACATCGTCGTAATAGGTTGAGACGGCATAATTCTTTAGATCAATTCCCTATATTGAGAAGGGCATCAGGGTTGAGACGGTATGGAATTGGCCGGTTCGCATATTATAAAGTAGGAAGTAGGGTGTAGACCTGTTCCCATTGACGGACGATCCCCGAGGGCGCAGGAATTGTAAATATACAAAATCGTGGACAAGTTCCCGATGACAGGCGCGATAATCTGACATCAAAATGGACGCATCGAGCCATGTGGAAACTGTGGTTTTGATGACGCGAGAAAATGAAAATTAGATTAGTAATTAAAGAATGGGGAAAAAGCGATTTGAAGTAGAGGAGACAAAAAATGGCTATAGTGTTTACAGTATTATCTATGCTCTTGACCTGCGGGCGTGATCTTTTTGAAAAAAAATCAGTATCTAATAGTACAGAAGATGTTTTAAAGACACTTGTGTGGTATGGAATTTTCAATGCTGTTTTGTTTTGCTTGATACTTGCTTTTGGTTTAGATGAGACAGCACTTCCACCTCATGAACTTATATTGACAAAGCCAGTTATAGTATTGTCTCCAATTCTTAATTTCACATGTCTGTTTTTTGCAATATTTGCATACAAATATGTAGGTGTGTCTGTAAGAAATACTTTTGTAAATACTGATGGCTTCTTTTTTGTAGTGCTATTGGTTCTTTATCATGTGACAACTGGTAATGCACAATATTCTGCAAGATTATTTGTGCCAAGAACAATGATTGGTTTAATCTTAATCGTAAGTGCTGCAATAATTTATCCCAATATTAAGCCTAATCATGATGAAGAAAAGAGCAGTGAGCAAGACCTTAAAAAGACAGATAAATCAAAGTGGATTGTTGCTCTTGGTGTCATTATAGCTATAATAGCTGGTTTCTTTGATGGAGCAGAGTCTATGGTAAGCAGTGTGTTAATAGGTGATGATATTGTTGATTCTATGGAATATATGTGTGCACTTGCATTAATTCAAGTTATAATAACTACTATAGTATGGATTGGAATATCTATAAAGAATAGAAAAATCTACAATCCATTTTCGTTGACAGAGAAAAATCGTTTTATAGGTCAGCTTTTTGGCATTGTTAGTGATATGTTTTACATTTTTGCATTATCAAGTGATGCACTTTTGGGGATTATACTGTGGAATGTATTCCCAATCTTAGATATGATTGGTGCACGTATTTTCCTAAAAGAGAAACTTACTTTTATTCAGTATTTAGTTTTGATAATGATGGTAGTAGGCGCAGTTTGCGTTAGTTTGTCGTAAGGAGAAAATGCATGGAAAAATATTCTCGAATACTTTTCAAACGCATTATACAAATTTTAATTGTTGCCACAATATCTTTTTTGATGGATTATTTATCTGTTGTATTGTCAAATGATGAGTCTATATGGCTTGGAGAATCCATAGAAGCTGTGGGGTCTATTATCTGTGGACCGATTGTAGGAGGAATAGCAACGCTCATTGGCGGTATGATGACAGACTTATTTGCATATCATAGTTTAGAGTATAGTTTTACTTTAATATTTGAAGCAACATCAATGGCTCTTATAGGAGTGATTTATAGGAATTTAGTTAAAGATCAAGATAAATTTGGTATTCGTGAGATTGTAGTTTTCAACTTCATACAAGTATTAGTGAATGTTTCCGTCCTATATTTGTCAACACCGCCTGCTACTATAATATTATTTGGATTTATTATTGAAGATTGGACTAATGCTGAATTATTAGAAGAAATGGGGACGCTTGGAGATAATACTTTTTCAGCATGTATTTCTATTGCACTTATTGGAACGGTACTACTTGCAGTATGTATAGCTATAAGAAAAAAGATGAAAGAAGAAAAAGGTAATATTATTGATGCCATAAAGTCTATTCTTAAACCAAACTTTTTAAGTAAAGAATATAGAGGGCGTGCTGTGGAATATTCAATTGGCATAGCATTTTCCATTGCACTCACTATGATTGATGGTGTGGTTTCAGGACATTTCTTGGGAGAGAAAGCACTGGCAGCAACTTCACTTATGTTTCCACTCGTTTCGTTTGGCACTTTCTTTTCTATGATTATTGCTTCTGGATGTGCATTTCTTTCAGCTGTAGCAAGAGGTGATGGCGATTACGAAAGGGCCAACAAGCTTTTTACACTGGGTCTTCTTACAACTATTGTTATAAGTTTGTTGCAATCAGTTTTATTTTACTCTATGGAAGAGTTTTATTTTAAGTTCTATGCTACATCAAAAGAAATTGAAATACTTGCGAGAGAATATTATCGCATATATATATTAGTGCCACCATTTATGACACTGACAAAATTTCTAGATGAGATGGTTGCTTCCGATGGAGATGATGCACTTTCTCATGCAGGATATTTAATATCATTTGTTGTTAACGTGGCTGTATCGGTGATTTTATCAAGGTCAATAGGAATGGCAGGTCTTGCATTGGGAACTCTATCAAGTTATGTCAGTTATTTACTTATTGTTTCAGCACACTTTTTTAGAAAGAGCAACACATATAGATATAGTTTTTGGTTTTCGTTTAGAGATATCTTTAGTATGGCAAGAGAATCATTAAAAGATAATACTGGTGGTCTATGTATGTTTATGTTATCTGTCGCTTTGACGAAAGCAATTCTATTATTCTGGGGTAATGATTATTTAATTGCCAATACAGTGCTTTGCGCTATGGTTGAAGTATATGAGATTATCAATGGACCATCTGAGGCAGCAGATTTCTTGATTGCTACATATTCGGGTGAAAAAAATGGTGAAGGTGTGAAGCAACTTTTTAAGGAGTCTTTATCAGCCTGTCTAATTAGTGGGATGGCAGTATCTATTGTTATACTATTGCTACCAAGTACCATATTAATTCTTTATGGAATTGAAGATTTTGTACTTAAGACTGAATTGATAAAATGTATAAGATTCTGCGCTGTCGGCGTGATAGCTGCTTCAGTAGGAGGATTTCTAAGTGACTACTATGGAAATTTAGGAAAGTCATTTTGGTCAGTTATGATGGTAGTATTTCGTATGGCACTTTTCCCTATATTATTTTGTGTGACATTTAGTCTTCAAGGTGGAGTAGTTGCTATGGGAAGGGGGCTCTTATTATCTCAAATTTTTGCGATATGCATCTTTTATTGTTTTGTTCTTATCATTAAAGGATCGAAAGACATTCCATATATGTTAGATGATCCAGACTTTGAAAAAGTAAAAATGAATTCTTTTGAATATATAGACGGAGAATATGAGCGAATCAGTTCTTGGATAGCAGATAATCTTATAAGTTATGGTATAGAAGAGAAAAAAATAAAAGAAATAAATAGTATAGTTCTTTCTTTATATAATGAGACAAAAGAAAAGAATCCTAAGGGTAAAGTATTTGGCGAGTGTGTACTTAGGTTTTTAGATGACCCTCAAGTGATAGTTAAAGATAACGGAAAATTATTTAAACCAGATGTTGATGATGAGCGGGTTAGCTATAATGTCCTTATGTCTTGCAATAGTAGTATGATTCGTATTGGATAAATAAGACATAAAAAACATTTGAACTTTACATAAAATAAGTATATAATTTAGTATATGTTAATAATGCTTTTAAAAATGGCATCAGTTACGGCTCTCATTGTAATGCTTAGCGTTATGATTTGGATATGGGTCAATCATGAAAAGTTGACTATCTTTGGGAAGGTATTGATAGGTCTTATTTATGGTACTTGTGCGATACTTTCTACACACCTTGGGATAGACTATGTCAATATGCTTTTGAATGTACGAGATTTGGGACCACTTATAGCAGGAATATTTTTTGATCCCATTTCTGGGCTTATAGCAGGCTTCCTTGGAGGAATTGAGCGATACATAGTTGGCGAATACTTTGGAATTGGTGAATACACAAGAGTTGCGTGTGGCATATCTACTTGTCTTGCAGGAATTATAGGAGCATGCGTAAGATATGTGATTAACGGAAGAAAGATACCAGTTGCATATTGCTTTTTCGTTGGAGCTGTGATGGAAGTCTTTCATATGTATGCAATATTTATTACACATCGTGATGATATGATGATGGCATTTAAGGTTGTTGATGCATGCTCATTGCCTATGATATCATTTACTGCAGTTGGCATGGCTTTGACTGCAATAATAATATATACATACGAGTATGGATTTACAGATTTCTTTAAGCATAAAAAAGATGAAGATATACCTATAGCAAGAAAATTCCAAAGTAGACTTTTTTTTATATTGGTTGTACTCATCACAATCAACTTCCTTGGAGTGTATTTTCTTCAGACAGAGAGTGCGCGTCAAAATGCAATTTATACACTTAATCAAAGCGAAGAAAATATAATGATACATTATAATAGTACTGGAAAAGTATCTGATAGAATAAAAGTTGGAACGGATGGTTTTTTCTGCATTTATAGTGAAGAAACAGGAATGATCAAGCAAGGTGCACATGCTGGAGAGACATTTTCAAGTGTCGAGATGAAGTTTTTAAAGGCACAAGCAAATAGAGATATGTTTACAAGAGAGTATTTTGGAGTAGAATCACTTTGTAAAGTAAAAAGAATAGATAAGGTTACCCTGCTTTTGGTTGCCGCTCCTATACATGAGATATATTGGTTTAGAGATATAGAAATATATGAGACAGCATTTTCAGCTATACTTTTATTTGCTGTAGTGTATGTGCTTATATCGTTGATAGTTAATCTTATAGTTGTTTCAAAACTTAATCGTATCAATGAGACGCTCGTTAAGATAACAAATGGTGAACTTGATGAAGTGGTAGATGTAAAAGATTCATATGAGTTTAAGAGACTATCAGATAGTATCAATAAGACTGTGGACGCATTGAAAGGATACATTGAAGAAGCCAAGCATAGGATAGAGGAAGAACTTGAATTTGCAAGAAATATTCAAATGTCAGCTCTTCCTACACAATTCACATTTAAAGGTAGAGATGAATTCAATTTATATGCTATGATGGAAGCTGCAAAAGAAGTAGGTGGAGATTTCTACGATTTCTTCTTTGTATCTATCAATAAGTTAGCTTTAGTTGTAGCAGATGTATCAGGGAAAGGTATACCAGGGGCACTTTTTATGATGAGAGCAAAAACTGCAATAAGAAGTTATGCAGCAACGAATACCTCATTGTCAGATATACTCTTTAAAGTAAATAATGTCTTGTGCGAAGGTAATGATGCAGATATGTTTGTGACAGCTTGGGTTGGCATACTTGACTTATCTACAGGTTTAATTGAATGTGCCAATTTTGGTCATGAGTTCCCTATAGTTATGAGGGCGGATGGCGATTATGAAATAGTGAAAGATGTGCATACACTTCCACTTGCAACATTTGAAAATACAAAAGCAAAAGTCTATGAGATAAAACTATCAATTGGCGACAGGATATTTTTGTATACGGATGGAGTCCCTGAGGCAACCAATAAGCAAAATGAGCAATACGGGATGGACCGGCTTATAAGCGTTTTGAACAGAAATAAGGCTTGTACTACTGAAGAATTGCTGAAAATAGTCCGTAAAGATGTAGCACAATTTGCGGAAGGAACAGAGCAATTTGACGATATAACCCTGCTTGAGTGTGAGTTTACAAAATACTGCAAGATTACCATAAAAAGTGAGTAATTTTGTGTAAAAATTGTTAATAAAAAATATTAAGTTTTTATTGACAAAACACCTCTTTTTTGCTATTATAGAAAAGCTCGCACTTTGAGCAGTTTTTTGTGCGGCGAAAGCTGCATAGTACAATGATAATTAAATAAATACAGAAACCCGAAAATTTTTTGAGAAAGAAAAGTTGAGAAAACAACTGTAAAAAACGGATAATAGTAAAAGCGTAAGTCAGATGCAATTCTGACCGAATCAAACTTATAATTAGAGAGTTTGATCCTGGCTCAGGATGAACGCTGGCGGCGTGCCTAATACATGCAAGTCGAACGGAAATCTTCGGATTCCAGTGGCGAACGGGTGAGGAATACATAGGTAACCTGCCCCTCCGAGGGGGACAACAGACGGAAACATCTGCTAAGACCGCATAGCCACAGGGAAGGCATCTT
>DFKY01000012.1 GCA_002374095.1 Lachnospiraceae bacterium UBA3633 | reverse complement strand
GATTCATTTTCTTTAGATTCGTTTTCTTGACTTGAAGCACTATTATCCACTTCACTCGTTGTACTTACTGCATCTTTTCCATCAGAATTACTGCTATCATTATTTATTTCACTTTTTGTGCTAACCTCATCTCTAACTTCACTCGTTGTACTTACAGTATTTTTTATCTCGCTCATTGTACTAACTTCATCTTTAATTTCACTTTTTGTGCTCACTTCGTCTTTTATCTCACTTTTAGTGCTAACACTTGTATCTTTATCATTTAACATTTCTTCCTTTGGAATTGCAAAAACTATAGAAGTATCAGTATCACCAATATTCTTTATAATATAGTTCCTTATATCGATAAGTGTATCAAAATGATTGTCATAAAGATCTACATAGTGAGAAAAAACTTTATTTGAACCCATATTTTTAGGTATTAATAGCCCCTCATCAATATAAAAATCATAAAAACATCCTGTCTGCTTTGACCCATTATCATAGGCACCTAATAATGTATTGTAAAGCACTTGATACTTATCAGTCTCATAGATAGGGTATAATATGTATATAGATTTGTCTTTCGTTGTATAATTCAAAATCTCTTCTTCATCTTTAAATACCACATCATTTCCACCATTAGTTAAAGACCAGCCTTTAAAGGTAAGATAATCATAATCTATATGCTTTCTCAAATTATCCTTTTCATCATAATGAAATGTTTGTGGAGCTATAACTTTATCATACGATATTTTATCACTTATATACTTATCTACATTTGATGCAGTGCTATATACAAAAGTATATTCAATTGGTGCATAAACTGCCTTATAATATGTAGAAAAATTTGATGCTATATTATCAAGTGATGATACCGTAGCTACAAACACTTTTTTAGTTGGTGCGATTTTCGCTTCGATATTTTTTAAGTCCTTACTTTCTACTTGAAGTTCATGCTTCTCATACCATAAAAAGTTATACCCTGTCTTCTTTATACTTACTATCTCTTGACATTCATCACCCACATTGTAACTCTTTATCTCTTCACTTATATAGTCATCATTAATTGTATAAGTATAATGTACCTTTTTCACTTCTGTACATGCACACATATTGTCAACTATACCATCATACTCATATTCAAAAGTATGTGACTCTTTCTTTTCCCATTCGCAATAATCACATTTTAATATATGCTCTTTTTGATCATATCGTAATGGCGACCACTCATGTTCACAGTTGATATAATCTTTAAGATCTATAGTGTTGGTGCTTATAGAATAACCAGTCACTGATAAACGAAGCCATTCTTCATACACATTTGTAGCAAGTAAAAATGCTCCGCCAAAACATAAATATCTATAGTCATCTATATATTTTTTTTCTATAGATATAGTTGTATTGTATATACAATATATTTTAGCGACATATTCAGCACTTGGCGAAGTATATTCATAATAAACATATGAACTATTATTATCCATTGATGCACCTACACAATAATCATTTGAGCACATGCAAGGATATTTGTTGCTCTTTATAGAAGAAAAAGTTGGTCTTGCTCCAGTAGGTATGAATGCTTTTTCTCCATTTTCATTGAAAGAATCACTGGTTGCATTCCAAGAGCCATCAGATTTATATCGTATCGTTTGAGAATTATTAAATATACTTGAAGAAAGTATCTGAAGAAAAGCACCCGAAGTAAGTGACCCCGAAAATGAAGCATATGGATTTTCATCTCTTTCATAAGCCCTAAGCCCATTGCCAAAGTTTTCTTTTTTATAAAGCATAGGTACTATTCTTTGGCTTTGATATACTTTACATCCTGTTCCAAAATTACTATTATTCACACTGTATGAGCTATTGCCTGTTACCTTAAATGTATACTTATCATCAGTCTGGGTGAACTTGACTTTTACATTATCAAGTGTAAATAATTGATTATAAATCACATCGCAAGCCTCTTTTTCCGATCCAGATGCAGTAGTGCTTGCAGAATACGTATAAGATGATGCACTTGCCGCCAGTGTTTTGGTGGTCATTACAAAAAATAAGCCTACACAATAAAGTAGTATTTTTATATCATTCTTTTTCATATATTTTTTGTCCTATATTCTTTTATTCTATTGGTGATGAGAAGCCCAAAAAGTGCAAGCTCATAAATCAATATATATACGATGTTTTTCATAAAAATGCTTTGTCCATTAATTAAAAAATAAAGCACTGGCAATACCACTAAAAGTACTGGTGTAAAAACTAAGCAAAGATAAGTTATATTGATATGAGCATTTAGTGTTTTTCTTTTTCTACTCTTTTTATCGCTTTTGCTAAACTTTATAATTTTTTTATCTTCTTTATCAAAATCTTCATATATTTCATCTTCTAAAAAGTCTTTTGTATCATCATCTATATATATATTGTCATTATATCTTCTCCCTTTATCATCAAAACTTCTATTATCAAGTACTTCTTTTTTTCTCTCTATCTCATAACTCTCATAAGGCTCATCATAATCATAGTAATAATTCGCCATCTCTTCTTCAATCTCTTCAGCCATCATCTCATCATAGTGCCTTTGCTCTATCGAATTATAATCACCGATGGCAACATCATCCTTAATCTTCACCATATCTACAAGCTCCATAAGGTCACTCATCATATAGTTTTCTTTTGAGCTTTTTACAAAAAGACCATAGGCAAGGCTCAATGCTTCTCTATCTGAAGTATCTATATGCCTAAGCACTTTTATAAGAAATTTAGATAACTCATAAGCAAAATCACTATTATTATTTGGCAAGACGACAAACTTAAGTTTTAAATGATTCTTAAGTTTATATACACGAATAAGTTTTAGGTTTAGTGATATTGAATTTTCCGAGATAAGATAGTTTTCTATTGAAGTAAGTACATCATCTACCGATATAATGATATCGCATATATCTTTTTTGCTTAATATATTGCTCAAGAGATATTCTTCAAAACTTATAGTATCCCCTACGTCAAAGACAAGACATTTATCATTTTTTTCATATGCAAGTTGAAAATGTAGTACTCCATCTATATTATCTTCACACAATATTTTTGTCTCATAGCTATCCTTATCAAAAACAACATTTTTCAAATAAATTTTTGAATTTTTCAAATTTTTTTCTTCTCTAATATCAATATCATTGATTATCTGATTCATCGCGCTTTATACCCTCCTCTTCTATTATTTTTATTACATTTTTTATAAATTCCGGATTATAATCTCTTTTTTCCATAGCAGTATAACTTTTCTTTTCCTCTTTTTGTTTAGTAATTATCTCATTTGATATATTTGTTTCCCTTAAAAATGTAAAAGTTAAAAAACTCAAAAAGAAGAAACTTGCGATACTTACTATTATCCCCGTCTCTAAACTATGCATATAATGTATCCTATAATTGCAGGTAAAAAACATGGTATAAATGGGATTCTTGACTCAGTTCTACTTTTCCCATTACCAAAATAATAAAAAAATATTCCTATAATAAAAGCTACAAGCATTCCTGTCAAAAAAAGTATAAGATTCTCTTTTAATGTAAGCAAAAGTCCATTGATTATAAAATATATTCCATCCGCGACGCCTATTCCCTCATCAGAAAATAGCGAAACAAGATAAATCACTAGCCCAAAAGCAATAGAAAAAACCATATCTTTTAAGCTGCTTATCGTGATACTATCTTTCACCACAACTAGTGTTAGTAACGAGATCAATGCATATATTAAAAGAGGTATCATGCCAATTTTCTTTTCTCTAATGTCTTTATACAAGAAAAATATATAAGCTATTACAAATACCATATGCCTCATTTATTTGTTCTCCCTTTTGCTACATCTTGAGCATAAATTCAAATTATACATATCTATTTTTTCCTTTAATATTTTTGTAATATATGCTGTCATCAGTGGACAGTCACTCTTGTAATGATATTTATCGCCATATTCTGTAATGTAGCATGTGGTTGAGTCTGTCATATTTATATTTTTAAAGCAATAATTGCACTTTGAATACTTATGATTAGCATCATTTCTTTTTTCATCTAGATCTTTATACAATACACCTTCTGTCCTTTTCACAAGATAAGTACAATCAATAAACAAATGATAGACACTGGAATTAACATGATTATTGGCTACATATACATAGTCTCCTCCATCAAGTGTTTTAGAAAATCTATCTCCTACACTTCCAACAAATGCTCTTCTTAAGCTTACAAGTCGCTTATTTACACTTTCGATATTATATAAATTATATGGCAGAGTAAAACCAAAAATGAAATCATATAGCACCTCTTTTGTATCATCATTAAAAATCTCTATATTTTTGTTATAAACATAATCTATGTTGCGATATTCGCTTTTATTTTCCCCATACTCGTTGTTTAAGCCAAGAACGACATCACTAAAATTTACCGCATCAACAATTTTTTCAATTTCTCTATCATCAAGTCTATCTTTTATCTCACTATATATATTGGAAGCACTTGCTTTAATCATCTCATAATGACATCTTGACTTTGATGCATCATTTAGTTTAATCAATACATCACTCGTTGTTTTAATCACAAGAAGTGGGCCAAGCATTAGAAAAAGCACAAATACTGTAATAGTAAAAGAAAAAGCAGCTTCAACTGTTATAGATGCATTATATTTCTTTTTTAACTTATTCATAAAAGCTTCTATGTGCATTAATACTTATCTTGTATTCATCAGATAGTATCACATCTTTTGCTGGTACAAAAACAAAGTTCGTAAAAAAATGCCTGCAGATAAAGTCATTATTCACATCAAAAGAATATATAAGTCTATCAAAATCAAAATTGTTTTGTAATACTCGCAGATTACTTTCTATGATACCGGCCATGCGATTATCAATATCACTTTGACTCTCTCCTATAAGCAGTATCCTTAAATAGTCTTTATATGATAGTGCCATGCCTTCATCATCTCTATCATCAGAGCTTTCAATTCCATTTCTTGCTATGTCTAAAAGATTTGATAGAGAAACTGTCCATGAAGATTCCGTATGCAAGAGATTCACTTTGTGCCCACCAAGTAATTTCTTGACATCTGCAAGTGCTTGTGCGGTCCCCCAGGCTGTTAGCACTAGTATAAACATAGCTTCTGCAAGCAGTGGCGAAAACCCTGAAAACAATGCATTTGTAAACGCCCTTACTTCTTCTCGTTTTTCTGAATGTGTGTATATATAAAATAGATTAAATCCTATCCTTAAAAGAAGTATTTTATCTACCACAGATTTCAGATTATCATAGTCACTATTCTTTCCCGCTATAAGTCTCTCTACTTCAAAATTGTTACTTCCACTTTTTGTAATTTCTCCACTTTCACTTTTTCTAAAGTAATTAAACCTATCAAGCCCATATTCACCAAGTATAATTTTTTCTACTGATGCTTTGTCTACTGATGACAATATATTGAATTTTCTTATAGGCATTTCAACTCTCGACAATTTATCTATTTCACTATTATCCAAAACAAAATTTAGTATTACGCCATCTTTAAAGCCAATTAATTTGTCGATAAGATTAACTTCATTTGTGTGAGCTGATGAAGATACAATGATGTTCATTTTTTCAAATTTATAATTATTATAATTATCAAGAAAGTTCTCTATATAATCTGAAAACTCCTCTTCTACGGCATCACGCTCATCTTTCAAAGAATCTATAAGATCATTGTCTCTCTCTTCACCTCGCAACCTACTTTCTTCCTTTATATCATCTTCAATGCCTTTAAGTATATCTACAAATGTTTGTATCTCTTCTTTATCTTTCAAAACCACATCTTTCATTATATCGCAATGTCTCAATGTCTCTTCGATCTCATCAACAACTTCACTACTATCATCCACATACGAATAAAATCTATCAAATTCAGTTTCTATGAAATTACATACATTTTCATCAAAGCTACAAGTAGAAGAGTTCTTATCTGATATATACCTTCTTTCACTTAGACTTATTTTTTCTTTTAAGACATCCAGCTTTCGGATGTAATTATTTAATGCGTTCTCAAGATTAGTAATATTATCTATAAGAGCGTTAATTTTAGCCAATAAAGATTTTCCATTACTAAGTGTTCCACTTGTTGAAGAAGCTTTTATATTATTTATTTTTATATTTGCTTTATCTATATAATCTGATATTTTTCTTGCATAATCTTCTACTTCACGTATCTCTTTATCAAAAGAAAAATATCTATTATATGCCTCGCCATAAGTATTCCCTTTTTTCACTTCATCAAATATAGATTTGACTTCGTCTGTAACACTATCTATATCACTTTCTTCTTTTATCATTACTTTTTTGCCTAGAAAATCTATAGTTTTGCCTATCATCTTAAGCTTCATAAAATTCACAGCATCTTTATCAAGTAAATCTTTTTCTACAAGGGTCTTATAGTCTAAGTCAATATGGTCTTCATCAATTTTAGCTACATACCAATTTTTTAGATAAGCATTTCCATCTTTAAAATATGGATCAATATAACTTAAAAATTCTTTCTCAAGAAGTTCTTTCGTTTTATATTCGACACCATAAATCCCATAATAATTATATAAATCAATATGATAAAGAGATGCCATAGAATCAAGCCCAGCATCAGTCGCTATTTGCAGATACAACTTTTGACAATTTATTCTTGCGAGCTCTGTCACTGACATTATCACAGATATGATAAGTACTATCGCAAATGTAAAGTATATCGATATGCTTCCATTAAGCTTTTTCATTAGCTATATATGCTCTCTGCTTGACTATTTATTTTTGAAAATACAGTGCTTAAAAGTGTACCTATCTTATCCTTAAAAAGAAAAACAAACCCTATAAGAACTACTATTATAAGTACAAGCTCTATAACCCCTGCACCAGATTCATCTGCTAAAAATTCTTTTACTTCTTGTCTCATTCTTAATAATAAATATTTCATCTTCTCCTCCTTACATGCCCATAAATGCGGGCACCATTATAATTACCATAATTATCGCAAGCATTATCATGAGTGGTAAGACAAGCTTCGTCGCCGCTTCCTCACCAAGTTTTTTTGCATGCTGTTTTCTTTCATACAACGCATCCTGCACCTCCATATTTAATATATTTTTTAGTTCTTTGTTGCCATTTTTTATACTCTGAATAACTATATTTAAAAATCTTGTATAAGTTCGCATGTTGATATTTTGTGCCATTTCTTCATAAGCTCTTATCTCACCATACCCACTATTCAGCTTATTCTTTACTATAATCAATTCTTCATATGCAGCCCTTTTTTCACTTTTCAATTTATTTTTTTCACTTTGATATCTTTCGGCAAGTCTTATCATAGCATTCCTTATAGTCATGCCACTACTTACATATAAAAGAACTTTCGTTATAATTTGTGTATAATCAATCTCAAGCCTTCGTATTCTTTTTTTCTCTGCATCTCTTTCTTTTTCTTTATCTTTTGCTTCAAGTAAGATAGCGACAAGGATTCCACAAAACGGCATAAGTAAAAAGCTTAAGTTTTTCTTTTCTTTATATCTAATCCTAAAGTTATTGACAACCTTTGGAAGTTTTATAGTATCATTAGATATACTATCTTTATCTTTCTCTTCAAACTCTTTTTTAAATGCAACCCTAAATGCCTCAAGCGTAGATAACGGTTTACTTTCTATTCTTACAGGCAGCATATACTTTTCTGACTTATATGGCGTCTCTTTATCTTTTATTTCAGTAGACAACTGGACATTTATGTAGCCGGTACAGAATTCATCTACTTTAAAATTTTCATTTTTAACATTTCCACTACCATCTATTACATTTTGATATTTTACATAATAGCTAAAGTCATCTATGTCACTATCAGTAGCAGCTTTATCTTTTTTATTCTCAAGCTTTGCTCCATACTTTTCGTACAATTCATCTATTATTTTGGGTTCAAATGTAAAGCTAGCTTTTATTCCATCACCGATATCGCTAGAAAAATTTAGTTTACTATTTATTCTTTCAAGACTTTCATTTTCACCCAAAATCCCTATAATAAGCTCATCCATTTTTTCTGAAAATTTCTTATCTGCTTCTTCCTTCTCGTACCTTCTTGAAGATACAGAGACACTAAACTCCATATCTTTATCAAGGTTTTCTGCACTAAGATGTAAATTATATGGAGTTTTTTGTGTCCCGTACGAACTTCTCGCTATCTCATATGGACTTTCATAAATGCTATTCTTATTTGTCAGAAATGAAATGACCGATAATATTAGCCCTGCCACAATACAGTAGATTGACCTCTTTTTTATTTTCTTTACTCTTGCTTTAAGAAGTAAAACATTTTTCAATAAAATCTTTTTGATGTTCATATTTTTACACTTCAATCTGTAAGATTTTTTTTGAAATTCTTATCGCTACAAAGTAAATAAATAGTGCAAAAGTCATAAGAAACCTTCCTTCAAAAGTCGTATATAATGGTCTCAAAAATGACCCCGACGAGATGTTCATATATATAATGATAAGAAAAGGTAGCAAATTCATAAGCTTCTGTTCAAATCTTTTTGAAGCTGTTATTGTATCTATCTCTATTTTTACATTGATTTTGTCATCTATAACACTTATAGTATTGCCGATAATTTTACTCACATTTCCACCATGCATCTTTGCAATGGTGAAAACTTCAGAAAAATCTACAATATCATCTATATGCGTTTTTTCAGCAAACTTTCTAAATACAATATCTATAGGTTTGTTAAGCTTTAGTTGCGATACTATAACTTTGAGCTCTTTTACCATCATAGAATCTTTACCATGAAGCATCATAAGTTCTTTTATTGATAAAGCAAACGCATTTTCTACAGAATATGATGCTTCCAAAAAAGATTTTAATATCCGCAAAAAATCTTTAAATTCGAGTAGTAATTTATCTTTTCTTTTCTTCACATATTCATCTTTCATAAAAAATGGTGACACTATAGCAATCGGAATACTTATAAAAAGCATCATAATACTATTATAAAAAGCAATTGATATAAGACATGCATAAAGACTTGCATTTGCTCCACCTTTTACAAGATCTTCAATAGTTATATAATAGATGTCATAATCAGAGATTAAGTTTTCTGGTATCTTTAAGCGAGTTACATTTAACGAGATTTTTTCCATTATATTCGTAAAGTTTATTCGTTGTGTAACTGTCTCCTTTAAGTTCTGTAAGCTCTGTAATTTCATATACTACCCTTTTTTTATTTTTTAGTTTTACAAGGTGAACCAATATATCTATACTACTCGCAATCTGCTGGCGTATGGCAAGTAATGGTAGATTCTCTGCCATCAAGACCATAGTTTCAAGTCTCGAAAGCATATCATAAGAACTATTTGCATGGCCTGTCGATAGTGATCCATCGTGACCGGTGTTCATTGCCTGTAGCATATCGAGAGCTTCTTTACCACGCACTTCTCCTACAACTATCCTATCTGGATTCATACGAAGAGCCGCTCGTATAAGCATCTGCATATTGATCTCGCCTTCGCCTTCTACATTTTTATCCCTTGTCTCAAGCGACACAAGATTTTTCACATGCGATATATTAAGCTCTGCGCTATCTTCTATTGTTATAACTCTATCATCATCTGGTATAAATTCTGAAAGTGCATTTAAAAATGTTGTCTTCCCAGAGCCTGTCCCACCTGATATAAATATGTTATATCCAGCTTTTACAAGTTCTTTTAAGAAATCTGCTGTCTCTTTATCTATAGAGCCATAATCTATAAGTTTTCGCATTGTTATTCTCTCTGGAAACTTTCGTATAGTCACAGTGGCACCTTTTATGGCAATAGGTGGAAGGACTATATGAACTCTTGATCCATCAGCAAGTCTTGCATCTACTATAGGATTAGAGACATTAACTATACGATTGATTTTGCCTACTATCTGCTGGATTATGTTGTCAAGTTGCTCTTTTGACTCAAATGTTTTGTCCCATCTTTGATATTTACCATTTTTATCAATAAATATCTCATCATAGGCATTAATCATGATTTCACCAACACTTTTATCATCAAGTAGTTCTGTCAAAATATCATAGTTTTTAAGACTATCGTAGATACTTTTTCTAAGTTTTATTTTATCAATAAGCTTAAAAGGTCTATCATTTTGTTCTATCATATCTATCTTATTGTCTATTTCCACAAGTATTTCTTTTTCATCAAGCCCAACACTATCGGAAAGCTCATCTATCAACTGCTTCTTTATATCATTTTTAAAAAGTATATTATCCATTTTTGTCTCCAAATACTGATTTAGCAAAAGAAAGTAAATACGCTCTATCGACTTTTTCTGTTCTCAGCATAATAAGTTTTTTAGAACTCATTTTACATTCATTCTTTAAATACATCCTTACTTTATCTACAGTTTCAAAGAAGTTTTCTTCTGGGAAAACTACAAAACTTGAGTCGTTAATAATATATTGTGATTTCACATATGAAAAATCGGCATTTACAAATACATAATCGAAGCCCAAATCTAAAGTTTCATTTATGATTACATTTAAATCAGCACTTGATATCACGTTGAAGTCTTCAGGATATGTTACCGACTTTATCATTTTAAGCCCTCTATCTTCAACAATCTCATTTCTTATCACATCTTTATCCATTTTTCCTTCTTTATAATTAAATATTATGCCCGATAATCCTCTTTTTTCTTTATAGTTATCAAACTCATCTATATCCACAATCAAAACACTTCTCTTCTTTTGAAGATATTTCGCAATTTTTTTTACTATTTCAGTCTTACCCTTCATGCCTCCAAATCCATAAAATGTCACAAGTTTTGATTTATCTGCAAAGTGTTTTTCATCTTCAATCACATTTCTTTCTATATTTTCATCTACTATCTCTAAAATATTTTTTATATTTTGAAATTTATATATAGATAAATGATTATCGGTTTTTTGTATCTCTTTTCTTTCTTCATCAAGCACGAAAACTTTACCATTATACGTATCATCAATCTTTTCAGCCAATGAATCTGAAAGTATTAAATTTTTACTATTTTCTTTTTTTATATATTCTTTTAGAGAATCAAGATTGGGCAAGAATAAAAAAAGATATTTGTCGCCATACATTCGATTGGCTTTACTACAAAATCTTTTACTATAGTCCAAGTCTTCATTCAATACAAGTATACTTTCTTTCATATCAACACCTTCTGACCATTTAATAAAAATGCTATGTATCCAAGACACGCTGTAAATGCCAATGGATTTCTTTTCACACCACATACCAAGGGATACAAACTTATTAATAAAGTTATTGTCAATGTAGTGATCATATTATCTAACCCAATCGCAACTATAAGCACCGCAAAAAGTTTAAAATCACCCGCACTACATGAAACTATACGCTTAAGTAAAAAATAGCTGCCAGCTACTATAACTATGCCTATTATGCTTGAATCAATATCTTGCGGAGTGGTACATCCTATAAGATGAAACAAGATACATGTTCCAAGCCATCCACATAAAACTACATTTGGGATTTTGAAAGTCACAAAGTCAATATAGCCAAGTAATATAAGTGTGCTTAAGTTAATTAACCCTAACATCCTACTCCTTTCTCCATATACGGAAGAGTTGTTCGTATCTTCGGATACAAGCATTTGTATCAAAATAACATAATATTTTTTATATTTCATAGTCACATTTTCGACTATAATCGCATTTATGACTATATTTTGCCAAATTAGCTCTTATACTCAATAAAAAAAGTTTTTAACAACTTACTAATTAGTATCCAGATTATAATTATAATCAACATTTTTTTGCAAAAAAAATAGAGTTGTTCCCAACTCTATTTATCTTATGTATGCGACAATCTTACTATCAATAAACCTTATCGCCGTTTTTTACTTTTTCTAATGGTGCAAGTAGGACTACTCCTTGTTCTGATTCCGTACCAAGTATTCTCACTTCACTTGTCACATCACCTACATGAATAGGTGTAAGATTTGTGCAACACACCACTTGCCTACCAACCAAGTCTTCTGGCTTATAGAGAACAGTTATCTGAGCAGATGATTTTTTAATACCAAGATCTCCAAAATCAATCTTAAGAGCATAAGCTGGCTTTCTTGCTTTTTTATTGATTTTACATTCTATGACAGTCCCTGCTCGTACTTCTACTTTGTCAAAATCTTCTATGCTTATCATGATACCACCAATTTATTTTGCAAGTTTTAGTATCTCTTTACATGCTTGACATGCCGCACATACGCATGTGTCTTCACCAGCTGCCTTTCTTTCCTCCGCATCCTTAAGCACAGCATCTCTCTTATCTCCATAGATTTGCTTACCCATATCTGATTTTAAAAATGTGATGCAACCATCTATACCCGTCTTGCAAGCTTCTGCATTTCCAAGAAGAGCATCTAACTTCTCCTTTTCATTGGGATTGCCTATATTGTCAAGCCACTCTCCTGCAATTTCTCTAAGTTCTGCATCACAACTTGGTGCTGCTATTAATTCCTTTACTTTTTGAATAAGTTTTCCTTTATCCATATCTTCCCTCCCTAAAATTTTATACCTTTATACTTTTTTATTCTATAACTTATATTGTACTAATTATACTCTGAAAGTTCAATACCTTGGCACATTTTTGTACTTGCTATACTTATCACATATTCTAAAAACTTAATGCTACATATATTGTATTCTTTTCCCTCATATGACTCTGTAATCATTATACTATCATCTTTTTCACTTACACCATTTATAATCTTTTTTAGTACATTTTGTATCTTTATATTACTTGGTTCTATATATACATCTGTACCGCTTGCTTTAAATAAAGCTTCTTTGATTGTCCATAAATATGTAAATCTCTCTTCAATATTCTCTTTATTAAGCAAGATTGCAAGTAAGTTATTGTTGATATCTCGAGCCACATCTTCTTTAACGCTATATCCCTTGATAAAACTTCTCTCTTCTTCCGTAAATGCATGGTCTATGATACTTAAATTCCTTTTTTCAATTCGCTCTATATCTATGCCAATTTCATCATCTGATTCTACATACACTATATAATCGCCCGAATGACTTACATTAAAAAACTTTTTACCTTTTACATAAGGCTTACCAAGTTTATTATAATATATATCATCTTCACTGCAATTAAGGCTTTTTGCAACCAATAGTTTACTAAGTATAGTCTGAATTTTTACTTTTTCTGACTTATATCCAAGTGCAAGGTTAAATGCTTTTGGAATAATACTCTTCGCTTCTATATATAGCTTATCTTTTTTCTTCTCTTCTATATCTATTTTTACATATTTTACTTTCAACATATATTTTCTTATGTCTCTATCTTCTCATATGCTAGTCTATCGTAACTATCTTCTTTGATGTTTATAACCCCACAGTATTTGAACCCAAGTTTTGTTACAAGATTTTGCATTACTTTATTATCTTCATGTGTATCTATCCTTATATGTTTACACTTTTCATAAGCCCAGTTAATGCAAAATGCTCCTATTCCTTTTTCAGAACCATCACCAGCTATTCGATGCACTACACCATATGGCGTATCACTTATCCAACTACCCTTTTTAATAACCTTATATGTAGGCTCTATATCTTTACCATACATATAACAAAAAGTTCCTATCACTTCTTTTTTATCATTAAGACATACATAACTAGTTCCTTCTTCTATATCCTTTTTAATTAGATCAATTGGAGGCCAGTTTCTTGCCCCCCATTGATTTGGATTACCATGCTCTGCCATAAACTTTCTTGCAAAACTATAGATATCCATTATACGATCTAAATCTTCTATTTTTGATTTCCTAATTTCCATATTGACAGTCAGATCCTATTTTAATAGCATTCCTTTATAATCAAAGAAATAATTTGAATACGAATTATCTGCATTCTTTATAGAGAAGACTCCACTTGTTAATTTATTTTTACTGCCATCACTTCCATATGCATAGTACTCCCAATCATTTGTAATTGGATGATATACCCACTCACCATTTGCTGCTACAAATGCTCCATTTTGTGGTAAAATCAATGCACCATCTTGTCCAAATGTATATAGTACACCTTTTATATTTCTCTCACCTTGGATCATCGCACCTACATTTGATCCTTTTTCTTCAAAGTAATAAATTCTATCATTTAAATTATGAAGTCCTGTAAGCATATAGCCATTTTTATCAAACATATAATAATTACTACTTATACGATATATGCCATCCGTCAGATATACATTTGGAGCTATCTCATATTTATATGTGCCATTTTCTGTAGTGCTGGTGTCTCCGCTTTTCCAATTACCGATTGGCACTTCATTGTGGATATTATTACCAACAACAGTATTCGTAACAAGTTGTCCGCCTCCCATACCGTAAGTTGTTATAGATGCTCCACCTCCTCCGCCACCACCTGTTCCACCATTACCACCTCTACTTGGTGCAGGATCATAATAGGTAAATATAGCATTTAAAACTACATCTTTTTTATAATCCCAATTATAATCTGACAATCTTTTATAATTGACACTACCATCATTCCAACAACTAAATGTGTAATTTCCTCTACCATTTATTGTTATATTACTTTTTGCGGCATTAAAATCATCAACTGACAAAAATTCCATTGTGGAATCTTCTGGTGAAATCCTTCCTTTATCACTTGCTACTGAAAGCGTAAGTTTATATTCTTTATACTCATAATTTGCAACAATTTTTATATCAAAATTCCTAAGCTCTATCACATAAGTACTATTATTTGTATCTGATTCATCTACTATTTTTGGAGTATCCACTCCTTTTGCATTTAATCTCTTATCATTATTATCCGAAAGTGTCCATCCATAAAATGAACGTCCATCATAGGTAAGTGGTGCTGTAATTTTTATCTTTGTACCAGCTTCATACTCATCACCACTTCTCCCTTCAACATAGGTCTCTCCATTATAATAGTAGAACGTCCCAAGCGCATTAGTATCAAAGTCTACTCTATATTTTACTGGGGCACCAAAATTTGCTTTCTCAACATTTTCTTCCACATTGTCAATATGTTCTGTACCAGAAAACCCTGTAACTACTATCTCTTCATTTGTTTTCGAATCTGTAGCAACTACACGATTTTCATCATCAGTCAAGTTATCACTATCTTCATTATTTCCTTCATCTTCTACATCTGATGCTGTAGAAACTGTATCTTCGTCATCCAGTCCATTTTCATTCATGTCTATCTCACCTGTTTCTAAGACAACAGAACCTGTAGCGCTCGATACTGTTGCCACACTATAATTCAAATCTATTGAAGAATATGAAGCCTTAAACTCAGATGTTGTCATAAGAGAAGTATTAGTCAGTGATTTCTTTTCAAATGTAGTTTCATTTGCATATGAGAATGAATCTTCACCATATAGAACTTCTTGTCCATTCATATCTGCCAACTTAAATGTACTTGCCTTGTATCCACTTAATTCTTCTTTTTTATAGCATGATTTAACCTTTGCAACACTACTTTCACTAAATTTTATCTCATAGCACTCATCAGAATTTAGGTGAATATTACCAAGCGACTTTTCTTTTCTATAAAACTCTGCATCTACAACAAAATATTCTTTATATGTCACATTTCCTATACTCTTATTATTAGCTTTTACAACTGCTCTATAATTCACATCTGATGGTACTCTTAATTCCATTCCTTCAGGATTATATGCTTTCACAAGATCCGTATACTTATTTTCTATAATTTCTGAATATGTCGCATTAAGATTTTCATCTACAGTGTATTCACATATTTTATTATCGTTTTCATCATAAACTTCAATGACTGAATTAGTGAGATCTGTAAATGTCACCATCTTCATTCCTTCGTAATTAAATGTATCTGCTGGTGGCGTCTCAAAAAAACTATCTTCGCTTTGAAGCCATGGAATATAATATGAATCCATGTGTAAGGCTTTAAGTATTGCTGCATTTTGATATATAGTTCCTATTGCACTTTTTGATGGAAGATAACTTGTCCTATAATCAACATTTAATAAATCGAGTAAGAAATCTGTTATATCTCTATGTTTACTCATCAAGAAGTTATAATCGCTCTCTGAAAAAGCTCCGTTGAATAATGCTTGATATACTGGATACATCATGTCATATGCGCTCACATAATAACTTTCAGTGTAACTATCAGCATGCGCTGGATCATAAAATGGTATGAAATGATTTCTTGCCTGTGGTTCTTCACAATACACTAAATCCATTAGGCATGGTACTAAGGCAAGCATTGTCATCATATTATTATTTGCATTTTCTTGAATTTTTGCCATTATTTGTTCTGTGTTGCCACCACCACCTAAAAATGTCTTCACTAACCACATAAGTAAGTCCTGATATTTTTCATAATATCTTGTACGGCCTTTTATATTTCCATAGTCAATTCCAGAATATGATGCCTCAAAAACATCTTTTGCTAAAACATTATTTACAACCGTAGGAAAGAATTCGTATGATTGATAGTATTCTGCTTCATTGGATGTAGCTCTAAACTCTTCTTGTCCAAGTTGTTTAAAAACCATAAATTGAAATGTTGTAAAATCAACGAGCGTCAACTCATACATCTTTAAATCATTTATATCTACTTCTGCTGTCGGATCAAACTTCCTCAAGTACTCAAGCATCGCATTATACTTAACCATATATGATGCATTGTCTAATGTTATCTGATGTCTTAAAGTATCATCATGTACTTTGTCGCTCCTATAATATGGTACATAATGATCCACACCATATCTACCAAAGCCAAATGTTGAAGGTGCGACAAGAGAAAAAAGATCAGCTGGCGCTACCACATTATGAATGTTCGTATAGCTATCAAGCGAAGGTGTTGTATGATTTGATATTAAAGCTCCCTTTGGTGTACCAAGTGTATAACCATATACATCTTCTTTTCTTGAATTAAAACTTGTTGCATTGTCAGTTATCTTTCCTCCAAGCATATTGGCTACTGCTGCACCTCTACTATAACCTACGACCCATATCTTCACTGGTATATTTCCATAATCATCATGATGATCATTATAGAAAGTTTCAAAGTGATTATATATTATATCTCTTGATTCAGAAAAGCCTTGATGATCACCTGTGCCACCGATTTTAAAATTTGACACCCATTCACTTTCATAGTTGGCACTTCTTGGGACTATTGCCATCAGATTATATTCTTCTACATTACCAGATGTATTTTTAATATATATATGTTTATTGGCTATAACTGATCCCATTGTATTTTCTTCTGGTTTTTTTAAAAAATCAGCATTTGGCGTGATATTTTCAAATCCTATCTTTGATAAGACATCTTTTACATTGCCATACTTATCTTTTGGATCTTCAATATAATTACCAACTCCAGATACAGCAAGCTCTATGGACATAGTTGATAAATGCTCATTATACAAAGTTGAGCTCTCCTTAAAGTAATCATCCGAATAATAAAACTTTGATTTATCTTCAAAACCAGTAAATGTCAGATTGGCAAACTCTATCTCTCCTGAAACAAACCTATTATTTCCGTCTTTATTGCTTCCACCACTCCATCCAAAAAAAGCATTTTGTTCTATTTCAAAATCCCTTCTTCTTTCTACGCTATCTTCAAGATCTTTATAACGCTCTAAATCTTCTGCATATACATTATAATTTGATGTCGATAGCATCTGAATCTTTCCTGATAAAACTAATGTCAGGGCAATAACTATCGCTGTCACTTTTTTCCCACTTTCTCTTCTCATTTCCCCCTCCAAATTCCCATAATCAATATCTTATTTCTTTTTTACAATCTTTCATCATTCAATTCCAAGTCTATTATACAAATTGTTTATATCTTCGTCACTCATTCCATTTTTAGATAAATATCTTCCCATTATATTGACCCAATCAAGATCTTCTAAAGCTATGGTTCCATTGCCTGTATATGGATCACTATCCGCTATGAATCTAAGCATACTATCTATGTATGTGGCTTTTACTGCTTCATATTTTTCTTTATCTATATTTTTATTTATACCATAGTAATTATCATATGTAATCATGTAGTCAGCTATTATCTCATCATAATTTGCACCTGCAAGTCCTTCTATAACCATACACAAAAATCCCGTCCTGTCTTTTCCCTCTACACAATGTATGTAATATGGTCCTTCATTTTTTGATATATCTACTGCTGCTTTCACTATCTTTTCTGCAAATTTCTTAGATTTATAATTCATATCAAGCGACAACATGCTTACATCTTTTTCATCATAAAGTTTTTTGAAATATTCAGATTCAAAACCATCTTTTGCAAAATGCTTTTTTATTTCATTTTCATCATCCGACAAATCTACATCATACTTGATGCCAACTTTTTCCATTAGGTCATTTGCGTACTTCGCTCTTTTATGTTCATTGTTAATTGGCGATGCGCCTCTATATAGTATACCTTCTTTTATGTTTCCTACTTTTACATTTCTAAAGTTTGCAAAAACTTCATCACTCTTATAGTCCTCTCGGTTATCCGTATATTGTAGATTCAATAACTCCTGTGTAGATTTATATTTGCCTTTTTCTCTACGTGATATTTTTACCTTATCGCCCTTTTTTACTTTTGACACTTCCCACAAGCTATCACCATTACTTATGCATGCCTCAATATCACCATATCCATGATATCCGACGAGCATTGGATCTCCTGTCTTTGCGTAAAAACCATTATAATAAGGTATATCTCTCAATTCATAGCCGTTGGAAAATACTATGTCTACACTATCACCATAGGCAAAACCAAGTGCATCAAAATCTTCAATATTTATATCAATAAACACACCGCCAAACTTTTCATCCTTATACACTTCTATATCGGTAGTGCTTAACTCTTCTTTTTCTTCTTCCAAGTCTATGCTTTGCTCTATCTCAACTACCGCTTCCGTCGTTTCTATCTTTTCATTTTTACTATTTAAAGTCTCAGCACTACATCCTTGCAGTGCACATATACTTAATGCTAATAGTAAAATATATATCATTTCTCTTATCTTTCTCATAAATATATCATCCTCATATTAAATCTTTAAGTATCATTATCAGATCAAACTATTTTTATTAAATATACTTTAAATTATAACATATATTATGTTTTTTTTGTGTAAAAAAGCGTAAATCTTCACTTTTTCTTCATCACTTGTTATGTTTTTTTCAGGATGCTATAATATATTTATATTACACTAATCAAGGCGTATATCATGAAAAGAATATGGAAAGAAATAAACCTCAGTAATTTGCAATATAATTTAAACATGGTAAAGAATTTTGCTAAAAACAAAAGTATTATTTGTATGGTAAAAGATAATGCTTATGGG
Source organism: Lachnospiraceae bacterium UBA3633 (assembly GCA_002374095.1). GTDB lineage: Bacteria > Bacillota > Clostridia > Lachnospirales > Lachnospiraceae > UBA3633. The sequence goes on along the minus strand of DFKY01000012.1, from coordinate 90,949 downwards.
CATGATGCAAAAGAGGTTTCGCTCTTTTTAGAGAAAGACGAAAGAGTAGCAGCTTTTGCAGTTGCAAGTGCTGAAGAAGCTATGTCCCTTGTTAGTGCAGAGATTAAAAAAGATATAATTATCATTTCTCATATATGTGAGGAAGATTATGAGACAGCAATAAAAAATGATATTATCATCACCATATCTACAGTTGATCAAGCTCTTAAGATTAATGAAAAAGCAAAAAAACTCAATCAAATCGCAAGAGTTCAAATTGCAATCGATACAGGTATGAATAGAATTGGTTTTAAGCCAAGTGATGAAGCTGTAAAAGATATAATAAATATATCAAAACTTCCAAACATAAAAATACATGGTGTATATAGTCATTTCGCTGTTGCTGATAGTGATGTAGGTAGCACTGAAGATGACGAATATACCAATTTACAAGAAACATCATTTGATAAAGTTATAAATGCTTTGTCAAAAAATGGCATAAATAATATCGACACTTCAATATCCAATTCAGCAGGAATACTTTCAGGAAAAGGCCTTAAGTATACTTCTATCAGACCAGGAATAATACTATATGGCATCCTTCCAAGCGAAAGATTTAATAATGTAAAGCTGAAACCCGTGCTCGTACTAAAATCAAGAATTGTTCACTTACATAGAATCACCAAAGGAACATCCGTCTCATACGGAAGAACGTTTATATCAGATAAAGATATGTTGATAGCTACTATTTCTTGTGGGTATGGTGATGGATACCCACGAAGTGCATCCAACAGAACGCAAGTAATAGTAAATGACAGGCGATGCAGTATCATCGGCAGAATCTCAATGGATGCTATGATGGTTGATGTGAGTAATGTGGATTGCAAAATAAATGATGAAGTTATACTAATCGGCAAATCAGAAACTGAAGAAATAACGCTTAAAGAATTGTGTGATAGGACTGGAGAATTTACATATGAGATACTTACAAGAATCAACACTAGAGCAAAAAGCATTTTTAAATATAATTAAATGAGTTTCTTTATAAACTAAACCTTCATACCATATCGCTTCATAGATTGATTAATATAAGTAATTATGATAGAATCAAAGTAAAATTTAAATTGTTTTTGAAATATAAAATGATTATTAGAAATGAAAATGAAAATACATATTTTTTAGACTTTTTACGAGTATTATCATGCTTTGCTGTCGTTGTGCTACATGTAAATATTAACTATCTCAACGATTTATCTAATCTCTTACATAATAATATGATGAGAGCTATGGATGTGAATAGTCGAATTGTCACTTTTGCAGTTCCCATGTTTCTAACTATCACTGGCTATATATTCCTTGGACTAAAAAATGAATGCACATACAAAAGTTTACGCAAGTATCTTATTAAATTTATCGTCATCTGGTTTGTCGCCGGAACACTATTCAATATACTTGAATATATATTTTTGAATAAAACTTTTGACCTATCATTTATTAAGACAGCATTCATTGAAGCTTTGGCAGGAAATACTTGGGATCACCTATGGTATATAAAAACAATTTTCTTTATATATCTACTACTACCTATATTCAAACCTTTTTTTAGCAAAGATAGTAACAATTCTGATTTAATTATATTTATAGCTATTTTTGCTTTAGAAGTTCTTGTGCTTCCAAAGTATAATGCCAAATCACCAATCAAAGTACTTTCTCAATTTCCTATCGGAACAGATGTGCTTTATGTACTACTTGGTGGTCTTCTTTACAAATATAAATTCAATAATAATTTTAGTGCAAATCTTATCTCTGCCCTACTGCTCATACTTATAGTTATTCTAAATTATGTCTTTTTTGATAGCATCAATTTTCTATCACTAACTAATCGATATAGTCTGGCCAATTTTATAGTAGTCATACTATTATTTAATCTTTGCCGCAATATCATAAGTAAAGACTATAAGCTTATTAGTTTTTTAGCAAGGCACACTCTCTATATATACGTATTTCATGTTGCTATTCTTCATGTATTTACCAAAATGCTTCATTACTCATTTTTAATTGATAAAAATGTAATAATTAGTGAATATATTTTAGCTATAATCATTTTTTCATTAACTCTCATCGTAAGTATAATTATAAAATCTATTTCTTCTATCTTACGCCCACTCTTTTCTCACATAATATGATTTATTGTCAAATGGTAGTTTTTCTATAAGCTCTCTTTCAAAATCACTCAATTTACTAAATCTGTCTTTATCACTTCTCAAAAAGCCTATGTCTATAAGGTCATATTCTTCTTTATTTATTTTTGATTTTTTTACAGCTTCAAAATGAACTTTGCCTACTGCATTCACTTTTTTCTCGTAATCAACTTGCTCATTTTTTTTATTATCTATATCATAAAGTAAAACTATATTGTTATCTATTAGATACTCCCATAATATCTTTATAACTGATTCTTCTGCTACAGGAAATGAAAGTTCTTTCACAATCTTGCTTATCGGTTTTTTATTTTTAAACTTTGATACGAGTTCTCCTTTACAAGCAAAATCTTTGACGAAATGAGATAGGCTTTTATTAAAGTATTCTTCCATAATTAATCTGCACTCTTTATCAGAGAAAATAAAGTCGTGACAGCCACAACAACACAAGAAAATAGTCCTACATAATTCATTATAGCTGCATTAAATATAGCAAACATAATCATATTGACGACAAATACAGCCTTTAGTGTTTTTTCATTACTTTTAAATATAAATACTGAAACAGAATATATGAAATTGGCAACCACAGGAAGATACCCCAGTAAACCATTGCTATTAAAGACTACTCCAAGAACAACGCCAAGTAATATAAGTATCCATTCAATAAGTTTGCTTTTTATGTTCTTTATAGCTGCAAAGTTTCTGAGTATTGCTACAGCACTTTGAACTGTACTACTATATCCTTTAAGTACCAATGAAGACGCTGAATAAAAAAATTGGCTGATTATCTGCACAGCCAATATTTCGCTATGTTTCTTTCTCGTTCCACTAATGGAATCAGATATCATAGCGCATAAACTAAAAATATTTCCAATTATTATTGTTGTTGACATTACTATTTTTTCATTTCAAGATATGACAATTCTATAAAACCTAATTTTTTATAAGTACTTATAGCTTTAATATTGTCTTTTTCAACTTCTAGCCTAAATAAATATCCTTTGTACTTTTCTTCAATAAACTCAAAAAACGAACTGCCAATTCCTAATCCACGATATTTTTCTTTTATGTATAAATCTTCAATCCATATGCAATGCTTGCCAAATTCTGTAGAAAAGCTTTTTGCTATCATTCCATAACCAAGAATATTGTCCCCCTCACAAAAGACATAACCTTCTACAAATTGAGATTTTTTAATGCAATTATCAACATTTTCACTAAATATCTCTTCTGAACCATTAGTAATAAGTGCTGGTGATGCATAAAATTCTCTCATCATGTCAATGACTTGTGCTCTATCTTTTGCCTCTATCAACCTTATAATACTTTTCATAATCAAATCTTTACTTTGGCATATTGCTACTTTTTTCTAAATACCTTTTAGTATAAATTATACTTTTTATTGTAAGCATGACAAATTCTATTAGCATTTCTTATAAGAATATTCGTACCGACAAATGTACCAAGCACACAAATTAATGCTCCAAAAATTCTCCAAAGTACTACAGCTGTACCATTTTCTTCTATTACTAAACCATAGCGACTTGCATTTGCTGCTATTCTATTTGCAATCTTATACTCCCAATATATACTATAAAATCCACAAGTCAAAAATGAAAATATAATATAAGATGCAAGTCCCGGTGTCCTCTCTGAGTCATCTGCGCATGCTATATTTATTTCTTTTGCCAAATTATAAATAAAATAATATCCATATATCCCACAAGTAATTAAAGTAAGTAAAATATATGCAACTAAACTTCTATCTGTAGTAAGCTTTGTCATAGCAGAACCATTTTTATTATTTCCACCCAAATCATTTTTCATATCATCAATTGTAGAATCAACTTGCGTGTCAATCTTTTTTGAAAAATCATCAACTTTATCAGATACATTATTCATAGTCTTGCTGAAATTATTCTCTCTTAAATCAGCACCACAATTTGGGCAAAAGCTTGCGTTATCGTCAATTTGTTTTCCACAATTTTTACAATACATTTCTTTTTCCTCACTTATACAATTTTATTTATTATACCAAATAGCATTTTGTATATCAATCCATTTGTTATGTCTATCGTAACTATATCATCCGCACCATCAAATAATCTTATCAAATACACCACGATAAAAATAATTATAAATGGTACAAGCATTTTATCGCTTACCTTTTTATAGTATAAAAATATAATAATAGGTATAGTCCAAAATAGAGGATGAAAATAAAAAGCACTTTTTAAATCAAGTTTTAAAAGTGCTCGATATGCCCGAGTAAGGCCACAACCTGGGCATGATACACCAAAAAACAATCTAAATATACAGCCTATATCAACAAAGTAAAGGACTAGTCCAAGCAACACTATCCCCAGTACATACTTTAGTACCATATTTTTTTTATTTTTTACCATAACTCCTTAATTTATCATAGCTTTGGCACTTTATCTATAAGCCACTATAGATTATAACAAAAAAGATTTAAAAATAACATAACCCTTAAAAAGTATGTATTTTTTCATAATTTATGATATAATATTTACGATTTTGATATTTTAATTATCAATAATAATTATATAAGGAGGGTATATGGCTAGAAAATGGGTTTACAAATTTAAAGAAGGCAATGCCTCTATGAGAAATCTCTTAGGTGGCAAAGGCGCAAACCTTGCTGAGATGTCAAGACTTGGTCTTCCAGTTCCACAAGGTTTTACAATCACTACTGAAGCTTGTACACAGTATTACGAAGACAAAAGAATTATCAACAAAGAAATTATGGGACAGATTATGGACAATGTCCGTGATCTTGAAAAACTTACAAAGAAAAAATTTGGGGATAAAGATAATCCACTTTTAGTATCTGTTCGTTCTGGAGCAAGAGCATCTATGCCAGGAATGATGGATACTATTTTAAATTTAGGATTAAATGAAACAGTCACAGAAACTCTTGCAAGAAAATCTGGCAACCCTCGCTGGGCTTGGGATTGTTACAGAAGATTTATCCAGATGTTCTCTGATGTCGTTATGGAAGTTGGCAAGAAACATTTTGAAGAACTCATCGACAAGATGAAAGAGAAAAAACATGTAAAGCAAGATGTAGATCTTACTGCAGATGATTTAAAAGAACTTGTAAAACTTTTCAAAGCCGAATATAAAAAAGCAATCAAAAAAGATTTCCCTGATGATCCAAAAGTTCAGCTCAATGAAGCAATAAAAGCAGTATTTCGTTCTTGGGACAATCCAAGAGCAAATGTATATCGTCGTGACAATGATATACCTTATAGCTGGGGTACAGCAGTAAATGTACAGATGATGGCATTTGGAAATATGGGTAATACATCTGGAACTGGTGTCGCATTTACAAGAAATCCAGCTACTGGCGAAAAGAAACTTATGGGTGAGTTCCTTTTGAATGCACAAGGTGAAGATGTCGTTGCTGGTATAAGAACTCCACAACCTATCGCAGAACTTCAAAAAATCATGCCAGAAGTTTATAAAGAATTTACTAAAATCTGCAACATCCTCGAGAAGAATTATAGAGATATGCAAGATATGGAATTTACTATTGAAGATAGACATCTCTACATGCTTCAAACTCGTAATGGTAAGAGAACTGCAAAAGCCGCTCTTAAGATTGCTTGTGATCTTGTATCAGAAGGTATGAGAACTGAAAAAGAAGCTGTAGCAATGATTGACCCAAGAAATCTTGACACTCTTCTTCACCCTACATTTGAAGCAGCTGCTGTAAAGAAAAACCCTCCTATCGGTAAAGCTCTTGCAGCAAGTCCAGGAGCAGCTGCAGGACAAATAGTATTCACTGCAGAAGATGCAAAAGCATGGGCAGCTAAAGGAAAGAAAGTTGTACTTGTTCGTCTTGAGACAAGTCCAGAAGATATAGAAGGTATGAAAGCAGCTGAAGGTATCCTTACAGTTCGTGGTGGTATGACATCACATGCTGCAGTTGTTGCACGTGGCATGGGTAAGTGTTGTGTATCAGGATGCTCTGATATAGTTATGAATGAAGCTAAGAAGACATTTACTCTCGGTGGTAAGACATTTAAAGAAGGCGATCTTCTTTCTATAGATGGTTCAAATGGCTGCATCTACAATGGCAAGCTTCCAACTGAAGACGCTACTATTGCAGGTGAATTTGGCAAAATCATGAAATGGGCAGATAAATATCGTCGCCTCACTGTAAGAACTAATGCTGATACTCCAAGAGACGCTAAAAAAGCAAGAGAACTTGGTGCTGAAGGTATAGGACTTTGCAGAACTGAACACATGTTCTTTGAAAGTAATCGTATAGATGCATTTAGAGAGATGATTTGTGCCGATACAGTTGAAGAAAGAGAAAAGGCCCTTGCAAAGATTGAGCCTATGCAACAAGGTGACTTCGAAGCACTCTATGAAGCACTTGAAGGCTATCCAGTTAATATAAGATTCCTTGACCCACCTCTCCATGAGTTCGTTCCAAAAGAGAAAGCAGATATAGCAAAACTTGCAAAGACAACTAAGAAAAGCGTTGCAGAGATTGAAGCTATCATAGAAAGTCTTAAAGAGTTTAACCCTATGATGGGACATCGTGGATGCCGTCTCGCTGTCACATATCCAGAAATAGCTGCTATGCAGACACGTGCCGTTATAAAAGCTGCTATTAAAGTTCAAAAGAAACATCCTAAGTGGAAAATAGTTCCTGAAATCATGATCCCACTTGTTGGAGATGTAAAAGAACTTAAATATGTAAAGAATGTCGTAGTTGAGACAGCTGATGAGCTTATAAAGAAAAATGGTTCTAAACTTAAATATAAAGTCGGAACTATGATTGAGATTCCTCGTGCAGCTCTCACTGCAGACGAGATAGCAAAAGAAGCTGCATTCTTTAGCTTCGGAACTAATGACCTTACCCAGATGACTTTCGGATTCTCTCGTGATGATGCAGGTAAGTTCCTTGAATCATACTACGATAAGAAGATTTTCGAAAATGATCCATTTGCAAAGCTTGACCAAGTCGGCGTAGGATCTCTTATGAAGATTGCCATTGAAAAAGGTAAATCAGTAAATAAAGATTTACATCTCGGAATCTGTGGTGAACATGGTGGTGACCCTTCATCTGTAGAGTTCTGTCACAAGATAGGTCTTGATTATGTATCTTGCTCTCCTTTCCGTGTACCTATCGCAAGACTTGCTGCAGCTCAAGCAGCTATCGCAGAAGGAACTATTAGCAAAAAAGAAGTAAAAACTGCCGCTAAAAAAGCTGTAAAGAGTGTTAAAAAATCTGCAAAGAAAGTTCTTGCTAGTGCAGAAAAAGCTCTTAAAAAAGCTTCTAAGACAAAACTTGGCGTAGCAAGATAATAAATCACAATACATACTAAAATAAAAAAGCCTTGGCTATGCCAGGGCTTTTTTATTTGTCTTCATAATGACCTTTGCATGAATATATTAGAATAAGATCATTTTCAATTTTATATATCAATCGGTTTTTCTCATCAATATGTCTACTATATTAGTTCATATACTTTTATCTCATTTTCAGATAATTTTGTTGTGTCTCATATGCATTTATAATCTTCTTAAAGCCACCACCTCTTCTCTCCATATATTTATTAATTTGTTATCTCCCAATAACCATCATTCACTTTTCCTATATGTCTAATCTTTCCAGCTTTTTGCATTTTTGTAATATGATGTTTTATACCATCACGAGATTTATTCAATTTTTCAGCAATTTCTTTTAATGTAACATGTTTATTATGTTTTATTATATCTATAATTTTACTGCTTAATTCTTCTTTTGTTTGGGCAGCAGTTTGGGTAGTTGTTTGGGTAGTTGTTTGGGTAGTATCTTCAGCTAACAACTTCTTATACTGCTTACATGCCTCATAAAGAACCATTACCCCCTCATCATCAATATCATATTTAGGCCTATTACCAGGATTTCTTCGTAATAAATTTAGATTAATTCCCAATATCCATTTTTTGCTTCTCCCACAAATCTAAGCTTATTTTTCTTTTTTAATTCATCAATATGTCTCAAAATAGTCCTTTTTGATACATTTAAATCTTCAGCGATTTTTGATGTTGAAATCTTAGGATTAGCCCTAATCATTTTTATAATATATTTGTCTATATTGGCATTCTCATTATCAACGACATCGGTGACATTATCGGTGACATCAGTGACATTATCGGTGACATCTTGAGGGACATTGGCACTGTAATTTAAGTTAAACAATGTTAAAATAAAGTCATTATTAAGCGAATCAATGTGAATACCATTCTTCTTCATTGTATTTATAACATAATCAAATGTTAAATCTTGTGATAATGCTTTAATTTCTCTAATCCTATCATCAGTTTTTGATTCTAAAATATTTATAAGCATATGAACATCAATTTGGTCATCAGATATTCAAGTTCGCACATAATATCTTCCATCATATGAATAAGGTATATTTTCTGATTCTTTGCCTAAATTCATATATATTCCTTACTCTTATTATATTTTAACAACATCTTTTTTATATCACATTTTTAATCTATTCAGCACTTATATATTTTACACATTATTATATATTATCATTTTTCTTGTTATACTTAATTTTGAATACTTCCCTTGTTCTTTTATCCATATTTGATATTCTATAATTAAAAAAATTAAATGTATTTTTATACTCTTTGTAATAATTCTTAGCAACACTACAAATAATATTACATATGCGAATTATATTTACCGAAAACTCTTTTTTAACTATAGAGCCATCTACATTACTTTGAACTAATGCACTATCCGTAACAATCGAACACTGCTGATATCCTTGCCATAAAAGTTCAAAATAATCAATATCTGAATCTCTTTTATTGACAGTAGGATTGCCCTCATGTAATAAAGAACATCTTAATTTCCAGACTATTTTTCCGCTTAAATATGGCATATTATCATTTTGAGAAGGATTCTTTTCATATTTCCCTATATATTCATCATACCATTTCACATATCTTTCTTTATTTTTTAAATCAGGGTACTTTGCCTTTCCACAAATGTCAGGTAGTATTAAAGCTGTTGTTAAAGCAGTCATATAACAATTATTTTTCAAAGACATATTAATTTGTTCTACTAATATATCAATCACTAAATTTATTCCTTTCTATTAGCTATTATATTATATAAATTTCATTTATCACTAATACAATTCTTTATAAATTTACTTTAATATAGTTATATCCATATACTTATCATAACTTGCACTATATTTATTTTTTTATAGTCTACTTTATAATTGCAATTATTTTTAACTTTTTCAAGCAAATTGGTAGTATTTAACACTTCTATTCTATTTCCACAGGAACATTCTAATAATTAACTAATAACCTAACGATATTTATTATTTTTTGGTATACTCTTATTCAAATCACTATCGTTAACCTCAAAATTTGCAAAATACATAGCAATTGTCACTAAAATCACAGTTTCAATATTAGGTTCTTTATTAGTAAAGTATACATATTTATTAATTAATGTCTTCATTTCTTCCAACATCTCTCTCGCCCAATCTTCATCAAAACCACTATGGCTATTATCGGGCATCAAATTATACATTTTTGCTATATTGTAACCAAATTTTTCAAAACCCGTGAAAAATGTTTCAGGTGATTCAAGTTCAAAAAATAAAGAATTATCACTTACCATTTTAGGATTATTTATTCCAGTATATTCAAAACCTTCTGTCTGCATTAATTGAATGGAAGCACTCTTATATTTCATCGCTAATCTTATAGCATTTTTATATTTTTCTAATTTTTCTTTATTACAAATATTTGTTAGTTTTAAATTAAAAACATTTATATAATAATCAAAAATATACTCTTGGCTATAATTAAATCTTCTCTCATTTTCATTTCTCAAATACAGCAAATATTCAACATAATCTTCAAAGTCCTTCTCCTCTTTAATTTTTTTAGACCTTAAGCTTACATATACTTCATCATAATAACTTACTATTTTTTCAATCACCACATTTGAAAATTCCAGCCATGCATTTAAAAACTTTTCAATATACTCAATTTTGATATTTAAGTCATTATTATGAAGCTCTCTTTTAGAATTATAAACTATTATTTTTATTTCATCATCATTTTCCCATAAAACATATGGGCAACTATGAACTAATGATTTGCCCAAATATGCTTTATGGTTCTTTTTATCTGTTCTTATAGGATGAACCGCACATAAAGACCTTATATACTGAAAAAAATCGTAATCAGTACCACCATCAAAATCAAACTCTTTAAAAATAGAATTTCTTTTTTTTAATTCTTTTAAATCTGTAGAATCTGATGAGAAATTTTTATAAAGTTCTTCTATACAATTTATCACAACATAAATATTATTAAGCAATTCATAAAAATCAAATGCTTGTCTTTGATTTTGATTGTATTTTAAACGAAAACCATTTAAATATCCAACTGTATCTTCAAGTCTATCCATACAAGCACATATAATATCCCAAGAAGCATATTGTTTTACAATATTTTTCTTCGAGTCTTTAATATCTTTTTTATCAATATTAATTGCTATATTATTTTTTTTATTTATTATATTTCTTATTTTTTTATAATCATTATTGTATATTTCTATTTCACATATTTTATTATCTATTAATCTCATAATTCACCATATAAAACTCAAATGAACTAAACTATTTTAATTATCGTTTCATCCCCACAAATATTTCTTACCTTCAACTTAAGTGGTTTTTCTACTGATTTGATACTTCCTTCCCATATATCAAATTTAACAGTTTTGCCTTTTGCATCTGTTTTTTTTGTTTGGCAGTTGTAATGTGCTAACCCTTTATCATCAATGTAAATATCCACTGTCGCATTAAATGGTTTTTGTAAATCATCATTTTCACAATCTACAGCAATATACTCTATACACTCCAAACCTGATTTAGATAATTTAATTGACTTAAAAGAACCTTTTTTGTTATTAATCAAACTTTTTTGATTAAAATCATTTATTTTTGTAATAACTCTATCAGATATAAATTTATCAATTGTAAGTTTATATTTATTTATCAAATCATAAGTTGTATTAGATAATGTGTATTCAACTTCATCATTTAATACAACATCAGATAAAACAGTTTTTAAATCTCTAAACTCAATATCTATATCAACATTTTTATTCTTTTTTACAATACCTTGTAATAATTCTAAATCAGTTTTATTGGTATCTTCTAATTTATTGCAGTATAAATCTATATAATAAACTATTACTTTTTTGATATTTTTATCTAACTCTGGTATATATTTTATAAGTAATTCATCAAGCTTAGCATCATCAAATACTTTTTCATCACTATTTTTTAAATCTGGTAAATACACAGGGACAACCCCAAGTTTACTATCTTGAATTGATCCAGCAAAGCAATCTGGAATATTACCATCCTTTTTTAATCCTGGTATAAGCTTTAATAGTTTTTCATTTGTTTGAATTGGATTTCTAAATAATTGCACTCCATCATTTATTTGATATACATTAAATGAAGCATCTATTCCTTTTAATCTATCTCTTGTAACTTGAATCGAGTTTATACCTATATCACAATGTATAAATTTTCTACCAAGTTTATGAGCGACAGCTGCTGTCACACCTGAGCCACCAAAAAAGTCAGCAACCATCATGTTTTCATTAGATGATGCATTTATAATTCTTTCAAGTAGGGCTTCAGGTTTTTGGGTAGCATATCCTACATCTTCATATCCCATATTAAACACTGATTTAATTTGCCAAACATCTGGGCAAGCCACAATACTATAATAGCCAATTTCATCTTTTCCATTTTCTTCATCATCTATAGCACTTTTTGATTCATTTTTTAAAGAAGGTTTAAAATCCAAATATCTTTTTATATTAAACTTATTAAATATATGTTCGCCTTTACTTTTAGCATAAAAATAAATATCATCATGTTTTTGAGCAAACTCCATCAGACCTTTTCCGCCCATAAAGTATTGCCATATAATTTCATTTACAAAATTTTCTTCCCCAAAAACTTCATCTAATAAAATTTTAACATAATGTCCTATTCTCCTATCCAAATGCACATATATACTTCCATTATCAGAAAGGACTTCTTTTATTGCTCTTAGATTTTCAAACATCCAGTTAAGATAATATTCTTTAGTCCATACATCTCCATACATTACTTCTTCAAATTCTTTTGAGCCATCATCGCCTATTAAACTATCACCATTTTTTATACTCTTCACTACATTTTGTCTCAAAATAATTTTTTTACTATAATCAGCACTACTTGCAAACGGAGGGTCTATATAAACCAAATCAACTTTAATCCCTTTTTCTTTAAGATAAGCACAAGCAGAGATACACTCTCCTCTTATAACCATATTATCTGTTTGTTTATCTTTCCCCACATGTTCCACTTTATTTAATTCATAATATGGCATACCTCTTCTTATATGAGATAATACCTCATCATTACCTTCATATTTAAGCAACCTATGAAAATTATTAAGGACTGCTTGCCCTTTTACAGTTGATACTTCATATGGTATATATTTTACAGCCATTATTTGTCCTCCTTAAAAAATTCACTAATTTTATCATTTATTTTATTTATCCTATCTGAATCACTCCAACTATCTTCAATATACAAATAATCATACTTTTTATAGTTTTCGTTATTATAATTTAGAAACTCTTCTTCAGTCCATTTTCTTTTCTTTATAAACTTTTCATCACTTGCATAGATTTTGCCTTTGGTTTCTAAAATTAAAACTTTTTTTATTTCATTTTTCTTATCTCTACTAATTATTAAAAAATCAGGAACATATTTGCCTATATATTTCTTTATTCCATTACTTATCTCATAACAACTAATTTTAAATTCTGTCAAATTATCATCTCCATTAAAATATGCTTCTATACTATTGTTTTTAAATATATCAAGTGATAATATTTCATCATATACCTGTTTTTCAAAATCACTATCAGATTTATATGGCAAATAATGATATGATTTATCTTTGATATCTAAAATATTAGTATCTTTTTCTAAACTTTTTCTTAGAATATCTGCTTGCTCATACTGTTTAATTTTTTCTAACTGTTTTATAGTTTTATCTATCTCTTCAGTATCAATTCTTTCTATCTTGCCATTGTCTGCCTCCATAATGCTTTCTACTACACTTTTATTAGGAAAATACTTTTTTACATTCTCTTCATATTTTCTTTCTTTAAAATTCTCTATATGTAAAAGTTCAGCTGATTTTGGTATTTTTTCTTCTATTTGGCTAATAGAGTGTTTGTTTGCAAATGATAAATTTATATCTCGATATACACTATCTATATCTATTAGTTCTTTTGCAAATCTAATTTCATTATCTTCGATTTTTGAATATGTGATATTAGAAAATATTTTGTTTAATTCATTATCATACTTTTTAATCAATTCATTATTAATAGTATTAAAACTTCTTTTTCTTATCTCATTACAAAATTCTTCATATGTAATTGATATACTACCATAATCAAAACTATTATTGTCAGTATCAATGTTATATCTATTATTTAATAAACCTTTCACATCCGTTTTTTTGATTACATCATTTTTTTCTTCTTTAAAATTTAATACTTTATTTAATTCATCTTTAGTGTCAACTTCTTTTATAGTTTCAATTTTAGTATTAATCTCTAAATCAATATAATCTATAGCTGGTAGTTTCAATTTTTCAGTTCTATTATAAAACTTAATAACTTTTTCAGAATTATTTTGATTTTGCAATGCTTCTATATTAGTGTGACATGTTTGCTTTAATTCTTTATTTAAAATGTTTGCATTATCTTCATTTAGCACAATCAATGCTTTTTCAATTTTATTTTTATCAATTTTTCTAAGTGCTCTACAACTTGTCTGTAAAACAACTTTTTTATCGCAATCTCCTTTTTGAGACAAAATAACTCCTGTCAAACTCTTACAATCCCATCCTTCTTTTCCTATGCCTACTAAAAGAACTACTCTTTTTATAGAATCAGGTTTATCTAATCTTAAAAATTGATACTCTGCATCTTTTTCTAGTTTATATATTTCATCTTCTTTACTTACTTTGCTCTCGCCGTAAAATCTTAATATATTGTCAGCAGTTAAGCCATATTTACTTATCTCTTTTAAAACTACTGGATATATTTCTTTATTCAATCTTTCAATTCTTCCACAATATATAGCAAGTTTTGATGTTGCGCCATTGTTATATTCTATATCAAAATTTTCAAAGAACTCCTTAATTCCTTTTTTAATAATCTTTTTACTATCTGTTGCATCACTAATTATAATTTCAGGATGCTTTAAGAAATTATCTATACCTTCTATCAATGGATAATAATAAACAATTTGTGGTATATCTTTAGTATTTAAAGAGCATAATGTTATAGGAGAATCAAGATAAGGTGTGCCACTAAAACCAGCGACAGAATTTATGTTGCCTCTTTCTGCCCATTTATTTATTACTTGCCTTGCTTTTATTTCATCACTAACTACATGGTGTATTTCATCAACAAATACAGTCAGATTTGGAATTTTACTTATAATATTTCTTAACTCATTACTTCTTTCATATTCTAATGTTTTCTTTTTATACTCATATTCATTTACATCATTTTGAATCTGTAGCAAATAATCTTCCATAGGAGATAACTCTCCGTCTTTATTAAGTATCAATTTTTCTGCATTAACTACAAGTATAAGACCAAAACTCTGTGTTGGCTCTCCATTTCTAAGTATTTTTTGGACATTAGGATTATTGACCAAATTTGATTTTTTGCCTGTCTTATCTTGATCTAATGCTTCAAATCTGATTAAACTCTTAATTTGAGATGCCGTAAGCTCTGGCAAAACAAAAGTTGGGTCAAAATTTTCTATGGTTCTAAGTGATGGAACAATAGAGTTTTTAAGCCCTGACGGAGCCATTATTAAAAAATTGTGTGCAAAATTTTTATTATCAGGCTCATTTAATGCAAAATATAAATCTAAATATATAAAACAAGCCATTAGAAATGTTTTCCCCGCTCCCATAGGAAGACTAAAAACATATTCAGCATAATTATTGGTTTTCATTATATTTTCTAATTCTTTTTGAAAATCAATATTTTCACAATTCTCTTTAATATATTCTTTTAATGTATTTAATGTTTTTACATCTTCTTCATCTGTGTCTTCATTTACATTTGAATACTCTATAAGTGTCAGTGCGATGAAATTATTCTTAAATATTTCTTTTTGCTTAGAAGTTAATTCAATATTATCCAATATTTCTGTATTACAAAAGTATCCCTCTTTTATGAGATCAATTAGGTTTTTATTTTCACAATTTATTTTTAAATATAAATAAATCTTTATTGCTTCAATTTGTGCATCACGAAGCTCGCCCTTTTCAATCATATAATCAATTAAACTATTCACAGTACATCTATCACTTTTGTACCATTCGTCTGATTTTCTTTTTATTAATTTGTAAAACATTTATATTTTGTCTCCTTGAATAATAATTAAACTTTCTTAATAATATCACTGTTAGCTTCTTTTTCTAAAGCTTCAAATCTATTATATAACTCTTTGCATACAATCTTAGCAGATATATTTTCAAAATTTTTATTTTTAAATTGATGCATTACTTTGGTTAAATATTCAAAGTTACTCTCAGCCAAGAAATTAAAAATATTAATAAGATTATCTTCTGAAACTTTATCATAAACAATATCTCTAATCTCAAATTTAATATTTGCGATTTTGTCCTTAAATGAAATATCGTCAAAACAATAAATTATACTTTTCAACTTATTTATAATTTTAAATAATTGTTTATTATCTATATTATTATTGATTAAACATATATTTTCTTCAACATCGTTTGTTATTTCTTGTGTAATTATTTTTTTAAAACTATCTTTCAACATTTCCTTATTGTTTAGCATTTCAAACATCCCTATCAACATATGGCGAAATACTTTTTTATTATACAATACATATTCTATTAATTCCTTTGATCTATTGCTTATTCTCTCTTCATACTTTTGCATTAGCTTCTCATTTTCTTGAAAACTACCAACATTATTGTTATATTCAATAATTCTATCTACTCTTCTTAGATAATTTCCAAATTCACTAATGTTATCTATAAAGTAGTCATTTTTATCATCATTTATAAAATCTTTTATCTCATCATTAGTCATATGCTTAAACGGTTTATCCTTATACTCTTCAATTATGAATTTTAATTGGTAGTTAACATCATCTATTGTAATGTTCTCGCCATCAATTAGTTTTTTCTTTAATGTATCTCGAAAAGATAAAATAAGATTTTCCGGTGTATAATATTTGAAATCTAAATAATTGACAAAACTTTTTATATGATTTTCTACTAAACTCTCTATTATATTTGAACTATTTTTATTATCTCCATTACTATGCAGCTTCTTATCATCATTCATCAATAAAGAATCTCTAATATCAGTGTTATAAATATCTAATAAAACCACTTTCAAGAAATTATTAACATCAAATTCATCATCTTCACTTATCCCCATTTCTTTTATATAATAACAAGCTTTTTTAGCCTTTTGCATTACTCTCAAATTCTTTATCTCATTACTTGCAATAAATTTTAAAATATTATCATCCTCATCTGGTTTTATATCTAATATTTTGCATATTGTTTCATCACTAATTTCATTAATGTAAAAATATATATCTATTAATTTATCCTTAAGTTTTGCTATTTCTTTTTCTTTATTATTTTCATTTTCTTTGCTTTTTTCTATTTCATATTGTTTCAAGTTCCCTATCAATATTACTTTTGCTTTTTTATTATTAATCAAATAATCAATAAACCCTTCAATTACTACTAAATCAAGTTTTGCCCTTTCAATGTCATCTACAATAATTACTTTATTAGATATATCTTTTATTGATACATATATTTTTCTAATTAAACATAATAAATCAAGAACTTTGGGTAAAACATTCAATGCACTGATTATTTTTAAAAAATAGTTTTTATTATTAGCATCCTTGTTGTCTAACTTCTCATTACTTATATTACTTACTATGTCTGTAGCTGTATTCAATAAGTTTTTCCCGTCATCATTGCTAATCAAACTAACATTTAATAATTCATTTTCCAAACTGTCATTTAAAACATCTTTTGAATCAATTCCAAATAAAGAAATATAGATTGCTTCTTTGAACTTTCCTGTTACCCCAAATGTTTTTCCTATTCCCCATTCTCCATCAATAAAGAAACATCTATTTTGTTCATCTTTATTTATAATAGTTTCAATTTCATTAACACATTGCTCTATATTCATTGGTATCCTTTTTTACACTTTATACTTTTTGCACAAATCTTCTATTTGCACCATATGAACTCTACTTGGTTCTGATACACCGTTTTCCCATCTATTTATTGTAGCAAATGAAACATTAAATAAATCCGCAAGTTTTTCTTGCGAAAGTCCAAGTTTAGCTCTTAATCTTACTAATGCCATTTTATAATCTTTCATACTTATCTCCAACATTTTTATTATAAAATATTATAACATTTTATAGCAACATTTTCAATTATAATTTAAATTCTTTGTTGCTACTTATTCTTAAATTATATCTTCTATATTATCCCATAAATAAAGAGTGTCTTATAACACTCTATTGCTTTCTATAGGGGGTGTATTTCACACGATAGCCGTTTTGCCCTGCACCCCCTTAAATCTTATAATCTATTAACTTTTTATATTTTATCAAAAAACTAAATTATTTGATATTACATTTTTATCTAAAGTATCAAAAAACCTTTATTTATGCCAACTTTTTCAAGCAGTTCCTATTTCCCCATTGTATCAAACTCGCAGTATAAATATCTATAAAAACGACGACTTTGATACAATGCTACACGATAGCACGATAAGGGGGTGCAGATTTACACGATAGGATTTTTAGTATTCTTTAGCCATTTCTTTGGTCTTGCAATGTTTGATTATAAATATTATTAATTGCTTCAAGATATAAAACAAATGAATGTTTATCTTGTCTACGCTTTAACTTGATATATTCATCTTTTATTGCTCTCCATCCATCTACCCAGTAATCTAATATTTCATTCAGTTTTTCATCTACATTTTTAGATAGATTTCTAAATGCCCATTGATACCTACCATCTTTTAAATTTCTAATGTAATAATAGCCTTCTTCAGGAGCATCATCATCTTCATATTCAATTATTACAAAATCACAACTATGTAAAATTCTTTTATTCTTTTGATCTACAACTTTTATTGTGATTGCAGAAGTGGAGTTCTCAGCAAACTTGTACTGTGTTCCTTTAATGGCTTTATTAAATGAATTTATAAATGCTTCTTTAAATTCCTTTTCTGAATAATCTTCACGATAGCTCATTAAAATCAAATTATAATCAAAATCATATCCTGTATTTCCACCAACAAATCGAGTTACCAAATGTCGATTCCCACTTCCTATCAATTTGTGTTGAAATGTAATACCATAATCTTTCTTCAAAATTTTATGGACTTTACTTAGAATATTTTCTTCAATTTCCTTTCTTACTGGGCTATACTCCTTTTTTATTACATACTCATACTCTTTCATATGAATCTCCTTTCGTTCCCCAAGCCGCCCATATAGCTTAAACTATATCGTATCATTATATCATAACATTCTTATTACTTTATATTTGTATTATATATATTTACTATTTATAAGTTATACTTGCTAATATTGATATTTATCTATTAACTTCAAAAAATTACAAGTGTTCATTACATAAGGTAGATTTTCTGCTATTTTATCTGTCATTTCTTTATACTTACCGTCAATAATTTCTTTAGTAAAACATTTATAATAAATTATCTTTAAAATATACTTAATATCATTCATTCTTCCTAAATCTGTTTGTGATAGCTCTTTTTCTAAGGTCTTTATTTTTATAATGCTGTCAACAGTTTTATTCAAAAAATAATCATCAATAAATTCATCAACACCTTTCCCTTTTATCATTTTTTCATATAATTCATTATCAAAATACTTGAGCCCAATTAAATAAATCAACAAATAGCTTCTCATAAAATATCTAATAATATCATCATCAAATGGAGATGTTATTTGCTCTTTCCCTCTAATTATGTCTTCAGGCATAAAATTATTTACTGCTGTTAAAAAACGATTAATGCTTCGCATCTCTAAATCATACTTGTTTATAATAGTCAACATAGAATTATAGATAATTCCACCAGGGTCATTTTTATTCAATTTAAATAATAAATAGTTCTCTTTACTATACTCTGGTATGTGTAATTGAAAATCTACTATTTTATCCAAGTAGTCATTAGCATTAAATCCATCGCCATAATAATTATTTATCACACTACACATTTCTTTTTTATTAAAAACAACCAGTGTTATAATATTATCAATATCAAAATAATGTTTTATACTTTCTATTATTCTTAAAGCAAACTCTGGTTTACATCTGTCAAGTTCATCGATTATTATTAATAGTTTCTTCTCTCCTTTTATCTCATTAACAAGAAGTTTTATGAATTCTTTTACTGAATTCTCATTTTCAATTTGACCTAACAGCTTCTTTTCATCAGAATCGTCAATTGTTACAAATTGTTTAATAAAGTCAATAACCTGAAATGCTGGATTTAAGTTTTTGATATAGTTCCAAGTAAACTCTCCAACTTTGTTAAGATTTATACCAATTTTCTTTTCATCAAGCTTTATACCTGATTTTATCACCAAATTATAAATTAAATTTAATAATGGGTTTTCACTACCATCATTTTCCCATGCATCATAATAAATAATCTTTGTATCGTCAAAATTTAATTCATCAACTTTTATGTCGCCATATTTATATCTATATTTTTCTTGCCATTCTTTTAAGTATTCTTTTTTGTCAAATAGTAATTCTAATTGTTTTACTAAAAATGTTTTTCCACTTCCCCATTTACCATCAAGTGAAATAATCGCAGAACTTTTTATTTGATTAATTAAATTAGCCAAAGAAACAATGCTCTCTGTTCTTTCCAGTGGGTCTTCTAATAATAGTTTTGCTAAATTATCCTCAGTTAATTGTAAATTGTAGTTTTTCAATAGTCACTCCTATTTTCATGAACTGTAAACAATATTGGTAATTCTCCTGTTGCTACTCAAACATAAATTCTCTCAAACATAACACCAACTATGACCAGTAAAATAAAGCAAACATAGTTCCTATGACTACCACATATCACATTAGTGTTAATTCATTAAATTTACTATTATTATTTCTTCTCACACACCAATTCTAACAAATTGAATGTTCAGTATTTGTCGCATTAGAAATCAAATATCCTGCCTATCAGATATCATAAAATGAGTCCTGCTGGGCTTGTAATCCACTTAATTATACCATATTTTAGATTGTTTATTAAGATAAATTTATAAATATTACTTATTCTTTAATAAAAATGGATATCATTAATTCATTTTTAAATTTCATTCTTATAATTTATATTCTTTCTTTATCTATAAATGCATATCCATTTATCGCTTCATCCGTAATTGCCTTATTTAAAATTTCTACTTCCTTTTGATATACTTTTTTTACACCGATATGCATTCTGTCTGCAGCATCAAAATTTGGTTGTTTTAAAGTTACATCACTTAAAAACTTTACATCTTTTTGTGCATGTATTGCACCGAGTGAAACCAATAAAATCATCCTTTCACTTGATATAGGACAAAGTGTATATAAATGCTGTTCTTTTCCACTATCTAAAGTTCCATTGATCAGTGGAGGATAGTTGTCACCAATAACAAAATCCTTTTGTCCTCTTCTCTCTACTACTACAAAATACAACATAAACGGAAACATATTTAATGGGTTCTTTAATAATTCTTTTAATAAATCTGCCTCAACACCTTCATAATTCATAAATCCATCTCTAATCATAAAATATTTAAATGGCTGGTCAATTTTATCATGCTTACCAACCTCAAGTATAGAACGGCAATCGAGAATTAAACTCAGATTCCTTTTCCACAAATCATTAAAGTCACCATTCGGCTGAAACATTGTATAGAAGTCTTTAGCTGCATCGGACATATTACCACTAAACTGTTTTGCAGTTCTATTATTTCTTAGAGACATTATTGATATAAAAAGTCTAAGTTTTTCTTCCTCTTCTTTTGAAATAATAATCTCTGAATCATTTAAAAACTTGTCATTTATGAGTTTTGCTATTTCATTTTCAAACTTTGACATTTTTGTTTCAATTTTAGTTGGGTTATCAGAATGATTTATTTCATCTCTATAAAGATTACGAGTCATGAATATTTCATCAGTTTTTTTAACTGATGTAGTGTTTTTTGCTTTGTCATAATAATAAAGTAGTTTATCTTTAAAGCAAAAATTCCTAAGCATAAACTGTGGAACATAATGATGTTTTATAGGCACATTAAGCACTACTAATAACTCCTCGCTTTGTCCGTTTTATGGGGTATAGTATAGTATAACTCAGGTGGTTGCATTTTATTTCAATAGTCGCACTATTACTTTTTAGGGGTTGCATTCTACTTCAATAGTCACACGATTACTTTTTTAGGGGTTGCAAAAATGCACGATTACTCTTTATGTAATAAAAAAGTGGAACCACCGCCACTTTACATTTTTATTCTTAACCATCAATTTTTTTGTAGCTTGATATTTTAATTACATAAATTAAATGTAAAACTCGTAATATGCCCTATTTATGCGACATTTTTGCAATTATGCCTGTAGTGGCTTTGTATCAAACTCGTAGTTTTAATATCAAAAACTCTTCCCTTGCTTGGTTCAAGTATATCTACCATAAGTTCAACTATTCCTTTTGGTGTAAAAAATTCACCACCTTTACTTGGGATATATTTTGCAAATGCGCCTATATAGTATTCATAAACTTGTCCAAAGAAATCACCATCTGCATCTTGCATATTAAGATTATTAGTAAAAAAATCAACTAACTCACCTAATGCAATTTTATCTAAATCACTTTTACTATATGTCTTCGGCAAAATATCTTTTAGCTGGTCATTTTGCTTTTCTAATTTTTCAAACGCAGTATCAATCTTTTCTCCAAGAATTGAATCTTTAGAATATTTTGATATATAATTCCATCTTGCCTCTTTAGGTACTATAAACACATGATCAGCAATATAATAATCATTGTCTTCTTCTCTACCATCACAAGCTTTTTTAAGTTCATTATATTTCAACTCAAACTTATCACTCACGTATTTTAAGAATACAAGTCCAAGAACTACATTTTTATAATCTGCGGGGTCACATTTATCCCTAAGCTTCTCAGCCGCTCCTCACAACACTTTTTCATCAATCTTTGCCATGTTAAATTTCTCCGCTATTATTCTTTTACATTACTCTACTATTTTTTATACATTTATAGTATTATATATCTATAATATTTTTAGATGCTCCAAGAACCCCCTACACCCCTCAACTATATCAGCATATGACTTCTCAAAGTCTCTTGTGTACCAAGGGTCAGCTATGTCTTTTCCTTTCAATTTTTTGTTATTGGAAAAATCAAGTATCTTGTATATCTTATTATCTATATCTTTACCTACTACCCTAAGTACTCCATTTATATTATCATCCTCTGCTACCAGTATATAATCAAATTTATCATAATCAGATTTTATAATATTTCTTGAAACTTTTTGATTAATCTCACTATTTCTTATACCATGTATATATAGACATTCTTTTGCCGCAGGGTATACAGGTGAACCAGGATCATATACAGAGCTACCTGCTGATTCTATATAAAAGTCTTCTTCTATGCCTTCTCTCTTCACGATATCTTTCAAGATAAACTCTGCCATCGCTGATCTACATATATTCCCATGACATATAAACAAAACTTTAATCATAGAGTATTTGCCTCAATTATCTCATCAAAATTAACATGTTCATTTTATTTCTTTCTTACTTCTTCTAAAATCTCTGAAAGTAACTCCACTTCACTTGGTCCCGTAGGAGCAGCTTCTTCTTCTTTCTTTTTTACAAGCTTTTCAGACGCTTTATTAATTGCCTTTATCACAAGGAATATCACAAATGCAATAATTATAAAATCTATTATTGTCACAAGGAAATTTCCTATGCCTATAGTTATAGGTTCTTGCACAAGTGTACCTGTTTCATCAAAAATACCTTCCTTTATAACTATATTTAAATAACCAAGATCAATACCTCCAGTAATTTTGCCTATCACAGGCATAATTACATCACTTACAAGAGAACTTGTGATTTTACCAAATGCCGTAGCAATAACTACACCAACTGCCATATCAAGCACATTACCTCTCATAATAAATGTTTTAAATTCATTAAAAAAATTTTTCATACATTCCTCCTAAGTACCTAAGTTCTATCTCTACCAATTTCTTAACATTTTTTCTACAATCCTAGCACATTTAAGTGAAAAGTCTGCTTCTTTTTCTTGGTATTCTGAAATTTCTGTCACTCCTGGAGTATCAGATATTGTACGTATTATCACAAATGGAGTTTTGTTGAGATAACATACTTGTGCAATGGCACCACCTTCCATCTCACAACAAAGTCCTCCAAAACTTGATACAATCTTTTCCAAATCTTCTACTGATGCAATAAATTGGTCGCCAGTACATACTCTCCCTTTATATACATTAGTATGTTCATCAAACTCACTTGCTACTTCATATATTTCATCTATAAGTTTTTCATCAGCCTTAAATGATACTAGTCCTGTATATGGTATTTCTCCTCTTTCATAACCTATAGGTCTTGCATCAAAGTCATGCTGTACTGCATCTGTAGATATAACTATATCACCCATCTTAAGTTTCTTATCAAGTGCTCCTGCTACACCTGTATTTATAATTTTAGTACATCCTAATTGATTAATAAGAGTGCTCGCACATATTCCTGCATTAACTTTACCCATATCACATTTTACAACTACTATATTTGCATTGCCAAATGTCCCTATAGTATATTCCATACCTGCAAATGTCTTTTTCTCATTAATTGTCATTTCCTCTTTAATTGATGCAACTTCTACATCCATAGCCCCAATAATTCCTATAATATCACCTGCACTTGCTGTACTATCAATTTTACTGCTGCATCCCGATAAAAATAAAACTACCGACAACATAAATGACATATAAATTGTTATTACCTTTTTCACATTCATAAAACACCTCTTTTATAAATCTATGGTTCATCAAAAAGCGTAAAATATTTGCTTTTTCAGGCTAAAGTGCCCATCAGAACCTATAAAACTAATTTTACCACATTTTTATCAATTCTCCAAATGAAAAGCAGGTCTACAAAACCTGCTTTTGTCAAAATTATCTGTCATTTCATTTAGCTACTAAACATAAGCTAATATATCAATCGGCCTATCTACATTTGCAAGATATTTACTGTAATTTTTCTCTTCGTCAGTCACATCCCTTATACCAACCCCATAATTTGCTCCTATAAAAAAAATCTTGCACTCTATCGCTCCACGTAAATCATACTTGGTATCTCCTATCATGCACACTTTATCAAGATCTTTTACCCCACAATCTTCCATAGCAAGCTTCATAATGTCTGCCTTTGTAAGACCACTTTCATTTACAGAGCCTCTCAAAGTATCAAAGTACTTGGTGAGATCATTATAATCAAAAAGTGGTGTCACACATTTCATAATCTTATAAGTCGCAAGAGCTATCTTATATCCATTGCCTTTTAATGATTTAATAACTTCAAGCATCCCTGGAAAAAGTTTTGCATTGAGTAGTTCTTTTTCCATATAATACTTTCTATATTCATCTATAATCTCATTTATTCTTTCTTCACTACACTCTGGGTAATACCTTTTAAAAGATTGCAATGCAGGCGGTCCTATAAAAGTACTAATTTCCTCATCAGTAAGTTTTCTAAGTCCAAGTTTTTCAATAACTGCTTTAAGAGAATTAAGTATCGTATCTGCAGTATCAAATACTGTACCATCTAAATCAAATAATATTAAATCATATTTTCTATTCATATCTTACTAATGCACCCACTTACCATCATTTCCTATTGTATAACCATCAGGAGTCACACCTGATTCCATCATGCTTCCATCTTGCTTAAAATAATACCATCCACCAGCAAGTTCTCTCCAGCCTATAGACATCTTTCCTTGTTCAGCTCCTGCCTTCTCATTAAAATAATATTTCTTATTGGTTGCATCTGTGAGCCAACCTGTAACCATATTGCCATTTGCATCAAAGAAGTACCTACTATCTACCTTCGTCATCACGCCATTAATATTAACCATGCTACTCATAACTGCCCATTGGTTTTTCGCCACTTGAGTATTGCCATTCGCATCTACATATGTAAGTTGCCATTTACCATTTGTACCTACTTTCCAAGTAGAATTACTTGTATTATTATTTACAGGCATAGCACTAATTGCTGCTTCTACTTTTTGTGCAGTCTCAGGTCCACCGCCTCCAGCACCAGATGCTATCATCGTTCCAGCAAGTATAGAACTATCACCCATACCGCCTCCACTTATGTAGCCTCCACCGCCACCTCCGCCACCTCCACCACCGCCGCCACCACCACTACTTCTACCACTATAAGATGGAGTATAATTTCTTACCCAATATGCTGTAAGTGTTATATCACTATCTAAAACTCCTATATTCTGCTCATTTGAATAAGTTTTGCCATCACTTTTTGTCCAATGATGAAAACTATATCCATTTCTTGTAAAAAGATTTTTATTAAGTTTTGCAGATTCGCCAAGTTTTACACCTTGCACTTGCATGAAGCCACTACCATCTCCAGGAAGATAAGTTATATTGTGCCCCTCTTCCCACATAGCTGAAAGGGTAATCTCTCCATCAAAATGTATTGTTTCTCCATCAGCATATGTATTGCCTTCTGTATCTTCCCATCCTGCAAATATATATCCATCTTTCTTATAAGTATTATATTTTAATTTTACATCTGTATCGGTGATTGCTCCTTGAGGCACCATCTCTCCTGTCCCACCACTTGGATTAAATTCTATCTTTGGTGCAGAGTTTGTAAGGGCTCTTATTCTAAAATTTGCACCATAATAATCACCATCAATATATTGAAGCCCAGCACGATTTAAATCTACCCATTTATTACCATCCATATAAAGACTTTGTGAAAGTCTTGATGCATTGTAATAATTTCTTGGAACATCTTCATCACCTATACATGTATTGTCACTAAATACAGTAATTTGATTTTGTGGTTTTATTACAATAGAAAAGTAAGTATTTCTTGGCAAAAGGATATCTTTATCTAGATCTATTGTCCATATTCCTGGATAATTTTTTTCTACGCTTTGCGTATGTACTTTAGTTCCAGCACTTGGTGTTACTATCACAGAATCACTTTTATAAATTTCTATATTAAACTTACTATTAGTACTTTCAATAGGTATATTAATAGCGTCCAGTATCTGATCTTCTTCATCACTTACCTTATATATATTCCCAAAAGGTGTATTTGCGATAAAATATGCTTCTATGCCTGTAGTATCATAATGATAATTATACTTATATGTATCCTTTTCCATCGCTTCAATTGTATACATAGTTGTTTCATATGAAGGGTCATAGTAAGACATCCAGAAATAACCATTCTTCATGCGTGTATTACTATCCCCCCAACTATTTCTTATAAGCCACGCTCCATCATAAAGCACTTTCTGTGATGGTTTATTACTTATACTAAACCAGTCTTTACTTACATTATCATTCCATCCGACAATCATCACCGCATGGTCTGCTTCTTCTCCCCTATCAGCAAGATAATAATACTCACCATTATGCTCATGGCAATTGTTAGATCTTCTATTTTCATAGTAATTAACACCAACTGAGCCATTTTCCATTATTGCTTTTTTGATAAGATCTATATCATTTTTATTGATAAGTTGAACATTTTTAACTTCAAAATCATTACTATTAAATGCGTATCGTCCATCGAGGCCTGATGCTTTTATATTTGCCATCATATCATATGAAGTATTATCATCTTCTTTCACAACCCCCATATATGTAGATGCCATAAGAAGTGCTTCAAGCTGATTTCCCCCGCCATCAGCAAAATTAGCTTCACTTAAATCATCAAAGTATTCTTCTCTAACTTCCATATAGTCATGGCCCTCAACACCTGGATTATCAATGTTATCACTATTTGTCACATCCTTTAAGTTGAGCGTAAAATATGAAAGTGCAGCTTCACTTAAATTTGATTCATCATTAGTTGATACAAGATTTTTCATTCTAATTGATGTTTCTACCATTCCTATTGTAGAAAATGCCCAGCAAGTACCATATGAACCTTGGTTGCGTATTGGTGGCACTATTGAAAGACCTGATGCATTTTGCTCATTTCTTGCATCATATGACTCTGGAAGAGTTGCATCACCAAAAAGATTTCCTGATTTTACTTTCACTCTACCTACTTTAGTTTTTACAGGTAAAAACCCTGACCGCCTTTTTTCGTCATCGGGAGCTTCTTCACTCACTTCACTCTCTGTAGAAACCAGGTCGTCTCCATAAAAATTTTCTTCCACTATACTTTCTGATGCTTCTTTTATCTCTTTTAGTTCTTTATCTATTTTTTCATTTATTAAGTTTGTAGATTCAGGTTTTTCTTCTTCATCAGAATTTAATTCGCTTTCTTTTTCTTCTTCAATATCAGCAATAGGTTCTTCTTCGATTGAAGAACTAGTCGATATCTCTACACTGTCTATCTTTTTTTCTTCATCTGCAAAGCTTGGCACCACATTCACAAAAAGAAGTGCTATACATAAAAATAATGATATCGCTTTCTTCTTAATACTTCTTCTCATAGAAACCCTCCTATTGCTATAAAACACCTTAATCTCATCTCATTCAGAAAAGCTATCTTTCATAAATACTTTTTATTAACTTCCTATTTTTTTATTATAACATACATATAAAAAAATAAAAAGTTTATAGATATTTTTAATAATTTCTAAACTTTTTATCACATTACACTATATGCTTTTTTTATGTTTTGCAAGCAATTCGCTTTCCTTTGGTTTTGCCTTTTTTATACTATCTAGGTGGCTTTTCAAGATTACATATGTATTTCTTACACCCGAAAGCATACCAAGTATCACAAGTATAAGCATAATATCTATACCCATTTTTTCTTTCAAAAACCAACCTATCGCCACAAGTACAAGTATTGGTACAAGTATTGATATGCCAAGCTGTAATACTAAAGACCATGTTTTAAACACTTCTTGCTTCATACTTTATACAATTATTTTTTCAAATATTTTATCTGTCTATCTATATTTTTTGGAGATGCCCCACCAAGACTTGTCCGTCTATATACTGTATTCTCCAACTTTATAAAATCATATAAGTCCTCATCAAACTTCTTTGAAAACTTTTTATATGTTTCAAGTGGCAGAGTTTCCAAAGTATAATTATTCTTTGAATCTTTATTTTCTTCCAAAGCAAAACTCACTATATGTCCTGCAATCTTATAGGCATCTCGAAAAGGCACTCCTTTAGTCACAAGATAATCTGCAAGATCTGTCGCATTGATAAATCCAGTAGCAGCATCTTCTCTCATCCTTTCTTTATTGATTGTCATCGTGGCAAGCATTGATTCAAATATAACTAAAGAATTCTTTACTGTATCTATAGAATCAAATATTAGTTCCTTATCTTCTTGCATATCTTTATTGTACGCAAGAGGAAGTCCTTTAAGAATAGTTAAAATATTGATAAGATTGCCGTACACCCTTCCTGTCTTCCCCCTCACAAGTTCTGCCATATCAGAATTCTTTTTCTGTGGCATAATAGACGATCCTGTAGTAAATTCATCTGACAAAACTATATAATCAAATTCACCACTTGTATATATTATAATTTCTTCAGCTAATCTTGAAAGATGCATAGCTATGATAGAAATATCACTTGCAAATTCAACTATAAAGTCTCTATCTGATACTGCATCTATAGAATTTTCACACACACTATCAAAGTTGAGAAGTTTCGCTTCGTACACTCTATCGGTCTTGTAGGTTGTTCCTGCAAGAGCAAGAGCTCCTATCGGAGATACATTGACTCTATTGTAAAGGTCATAAAGTCTCTCCATATCTCTTTTAAACATCATTCCATAAGCAAGTATATAATGAGCAAATGTTATAGCTTGAGCTTTCTGAAGATGAGTAAAACCTGGCATTATCGTATCTCTATTTTCATCTGCAATCTTTATTATCGTATCAATCATCTTATCCAAAAGAAAATTAATGCTTATAATTTCTTTTCTCATGTATAATCTTGCATCAAGTGCTACTTGATCATTTCTACTTCTTGCTGTATGAAGTTTTTTACCAAGGTCTCCTATTCTTTTAGTAAGTACTTCTTCTACAAACATATGTATGTCTTCAGCATCATCACTTATCTTTAGCTTTCCTGTATCTATATCATTTAAAATTTTAATAAGTGCGGCCTTTATCTTTTTTTCTTCACTCTTTTTTATAATCTTACAATGCGAAAGCATAGCAACATGCGCTATGCTTCCCTCTATATCTTCTCTATACATCCTTCTATCTACATTTATAGAAGAATTGAACTCATCGGCTATTTTACTCGTCTTGCCACTCGTTCTACCTTCCCACATTTTTTTACTCATTAGTTCCCCTTTAACTTTGCATCAAGTCTTGCCTTCACTTGTATAGGAAGACCATACAAATTAATAAATCCTTCAGCATCTTTTTGATTATAATCGCTTTCACCAAATGTGCATATTGACTCATCATAAAGTGAATATGGGCTCTCTATCCCTGCTTTTATGATATTGCCTTTATATAATTTAAGTCTTACTTTTCCTGTGACAGTTTCTTGAGTTTTATCTACAAATGCGGCAAGAGCCTCTCGAAGTGTTGTAAACCACTGCCCATTGTAGACAAGTTCAGCATAAGTTATCGCAAGTCTTTGTTTTTCATGAAGTGTCATCTTATCAAGACACA
Organism: Lachnospiraceae bacterium UBA3633; assembly: GCA_002374095.1. GTDB lineage: Bacteria > Bacillota > Clostridia > Lachnospirales > Lachnospiraceae > UBA3633. The sequence continues at coordinate 60,613 of DFKY01000012.1, read as the reverse complement.
CTGACTCAAGTGCTTCATGTGCCTTATAAAGTATAGTTCCACCCGGTGTCTCATATACTCCTCTACACTTCATGCCCACAAGCCTATTTTCAACTATATCAATCAGTCCTATACCATTTTCTCCACCAAGTTTATTGAGTTTTAAGATTATATTTAATGCAGAATCTTTCTTACCATCAAGTGCTACTGGTATACCTTTATCAAATTCAAGTGTGATATAAGTAGGCTCATCTTTTGCTTTAACTGGTGATACGCCAAGCTCAAGAAAGCCTTCTTTCTCGTACTGTGGTTCATTTGCTATATCTTCAAGATCAAGTCCTTCATGAGAAAGATGCCACAAGTTTTTATCTTTAGAATAATTAGTTTCTCTATTTATTTTAAGTGGGACACTATGTTTCTCGGCATAATCTATCTCTTCTTCTCGTGATTTTATATTCCATTCACGCCAAGGAGCAATAATAGGCATATCTGGAACAAAGTGCTTCACTGCAAGTTCAAATCGAACTTGATCATTACCTTTACCTGTACAGCCATGAGCTATAGCATCGGCTTTTTCTTTAAGTGCTATCTCAACAAGCCCTTTCGCTATACAAGGTCTTGCATGGCTTGTGCCAAGAAGATAATCTTCATACACAGCTCCAGCTTTCATGGTAGGAATTATGTAATTATCAACATAATCATCCTTAAGATCAAGCACATATAATTTTGATGCACCTGTCTTCTTGGCTTTTTCTTCAAGCCCAGAAAGCTCGTCACCCTGTCCTACATCACCGCTGACTGCTATTATTTCTGGATTACCATAATTCTCTTTAAGCCATGGTATAATTATTGAAGTATCAAGACCACCGCTATAAGCTAAAACTATTTTTTTAATTTTACTTTTATCCATACTTTTCCTTTATAATACTTTGCTCAAAAAACTTTTTAATCTTTCATTGTCAGGATTATCAAAGAAATGCTCTGGCGAATTTTCATATGCAAATTTTCCATCATCAAGGAAAGCAACTCTATTGGCAACTTCTTTTGCAAATCCCATCTCATGTGTTACCACAACCATTGTCATTTTTGTTTTAGCAAGTTCCTTCATAACATCAAGAACCTCTCCTACCATTTCTGGATCAAGAGCAGATGTAGGTTCATCGAAAAGCATCACATCAGGACTCATCATGAGAGATCTTACTATCGCAACTCTTTGCTTCTGTCCGCCTGATAGCATACTTGGATATGTATCTATCTTATCTATAAGCCCTACCCTATCAAGCAATTCTTTTGCTTTATTTTTTGCGTCACTCTCACTCATTTTAAGTACTTGTATAGGAGCAAGGGTCATATTTTCCATTATACTTAAATGCGGAAAAAGATTAAAGTGTTGAAAAACCATCCCTATCTTTTTTCTCACTTCATCAATATTAGTTTCCTTTGCTGTGATGTCTATCCCCTCAAAAAGAATATTTCCACTTGTGGGTTCTTCAAGTAAATTTAAAGTCCTTAAAAATGTAGATTTTCCACCTCCACTTGGTCCTACAAGGCAAAGTACATCTCCCACATATATGTCAGTAGTGATATCTTTAAGAACATCATGATCTCCGAAACTTTTGCAGAGGTTTTTGATTTCAAGTAATTTTTTATTCTCCATACACTTTCTTACCCCTGTCTCTCATTTTTTCTAAGGCTTACTTCAAGTTTCTTAACGAAAGAGCTAAATATACAAGTTAGTAAAAGGTATACTCCTGCAACTATTAAAAGTGGCGTCCATGCATCATAAGTTCTTGACCTTATGATATCACCACCTTTAGTAAGATCCTGTACTGCTACATACCCAGCAACAGATGTCTCCTTTATAAGAACTATAAACTCATTGCAAAGTGCAGGTAATACCACTTTAAAAGCTTGCGGTATAATTATGTATCTTAAAGTCTTTGTATAAGATAGCCCAAGCGATCTTCCTGCCTCCATCTGTCCAACATCTATAGACATAAGACCTGACCTAAAGATTTCAGCAACATATGCACTTGAATTAATCCCAAAACCTATGATAGCTATCATAACTCCACTTGCATTTCTTGAAGTAAATATACAAAAGAAAAGTATCATAAGTTGTATAACTACTGGCGTCCCTCTTATAATAGTGATATACACTTGACAGATAGCATTTAGAACTTTAAGTTTTTTTGTATTGTCATAGGTGGTACGAATAAGTGCTATAATAAGGCCAAGTATAATGCCTATGATTGTAGCAAAAAGTGTTATAATCATAGTATTTTTAAGTCCATCCACCAAGTACATATATCGATTATCTTTTATGAGGTTAAGTTTTAATGCGTTAATTATATTTTCCATGTTACTTACTAAAAAAAATTACTTTATATACTTATCAACTATAGCTTGAAGTTCACCACTACTCATTATCTCATCTATTGCAGCATTGATTTTGTCAAGCAATTCTTTATTTCCTTTTTTTACTGCTATTGCATACTCTTCTTCTGCATAAGGTGTCTCAAGAATTTTAAATGAACTTGTATCACTTGCAATAATTGCTTTTGCAACTTGGTCATCTACTACGCATGCATCTATAGCGCCTGTCTTCATAGCTTGAACACCATCGACAATCTTAGGATATCTTGATATATTTTCATCACCAAAATCATCTGTACAGTATATATCACCCGTAGTTCCAAGTTGCACTCCTATCTTCTTGCCATCGTAAAGATCTGCATCTGATTCTATGTCACTATCTACTGGAACTATTATTGATTGTACTGCTGTCTGATACGTATGAGAAAAATCTACATTCTCAAGTCTATCTTCTGTAACAGTCATACCTGCCATTGCGAAATCAGCTTTGCCACTATTTACTGTTGGTATAAGTGAATCAAATGCTATATCAAGTATCTCAACTTCTGCACCAATTTTTTCACCAATTAATTTTGCTGCTTCTACATCAATACCGAGAAATTCTCCGCCTTCCTTATATTCATATGGTGGGAACTCAGCATTTGTACACATAATCAATTTTTGTGTTGAAGCTGCTACCTCGTTATTTGCTTCGCCTGCTACTTCTGTACTTGCTGCTTCTGTACTTGCTGCACTGCCTCCATTATTTGCACATGCAACAAGTCCTAAAACCATAAAACTTACTAAAAATAATGATGTAATCTTTTTCATAATATTTCCTCCTAAATAAAAAACACGATTTATTTTGAATATTTATGCAAGAATTATATCATAAAATCGTGTTTTGTCAAGAAATTTATTTATATTTATGCAAAATTTGTGAATATTTTCATATTTTTATGCACAAAGTCTTTAAAATCCAAACTTTTGCTGCAAATCGTGATATATTCTATCAACTAGCACTTTATAAAAATTAGCATTGTAGTGGAGCCCATCTGTTAGATTTGCAAGATTCATAATATCATTACAATCAACATATATTGCATTATCATATTTTCGTGCACTCATAATAAATATCCAGTCATAATATTTTGGTAATTTTTCATATTTCATTGAAGAGTTTGCACTCTTTTTATCAGGATCAAAAAAATCACAATACGAATGCACAACTATCAGTTTCCCTTTGTCATAGGCAAGCTTAAACAATTCTTCAACTGCATTTTTAAAATCTTTGAGTTCTGTCTGGGCGATTACATCATTGACAGAAGTCGATAACACTATTATATCTTTGCCATTATTTACTGCATCAATATATATATCTTTGTTTTCAAGTATGCTTCTTCCTGCAATTGCATTAACTTTTCCTTCAAAACCTTTTATCTTAAACATATAATCATTAAGATATCCACAGTAACTATCACCACAAAGTGTCATATTTGTTTTAAAGTAGCTATCATTCAATATCTTTCTTTTAAGTGTCGTCATATCAAAATCAAGATAATTTGCCGCATCTTTTTCATTGTGATATAGTTTCTCTATTTCTTTAAAATAATACTTATCTTTATCTTTTAGATTTGCGAAATTCCTCTTTTTCTTAGCCACTACATTTTTATTGTACTTATCAAGCACCTCTTCTAATGCTGCGCTATCTACTATAGTCTCTGCCACAGTCTCTGCTACAGCACTTGACTCTACACTTTCTTCTGTAGGTCCTATAATTGATGACGATTTATAAGAGAGCTCTTTTGCTATATCTACCTTTACCATTATTAAAACCAATACGACACAACATATTGTCTTTAATAGTTTTAAGAAATCAACATTCTTTTTCTTCATTTTTATCCTTCTTCCATTAAAAATATAATCTACTGCATAGCAAAATTTCTTCTTTATTATATCATAATTTTATATATTTTTCATCTATATCTGCTATAACCATTTTTACTATTTTTCCAAAATGCTAATATAATATAGCTATTTTTCTATAAATTTACTATAATATATTACATAAAGGCTCATAGGGTTCATCCCTATGACTATTTTTACACACATACTATAACATATGTTATAGGAGGCTACATGATCAACGAAACTATGGCAATTCTTGGCAAAGAGCGGTCTGCCATACGAGAATTATTTGAACAAGGCAAGATTCTTAAAGAAAAATACGGAAAAGATAAGGTTTATGACTTTTCGCTCGGCAACCCCAATATTAAAGCTCCAGAATCTGTCAAAAATTCAATAATAAAGCTTATAAGTAATGATGACAAAAGTTCGCTTATCAACCTTCATGGCTATACTTCTGCAGAAGGCGATAAAAATGTACGAACATGTATATCAAAATATTTAGACTCTACTTACAATGCTAAAACCGATCCAAACCTCATATATATGACAGCAGGAGCCGCCGCAGCTCTATCAATACTACTTAAAGCTCTTACATCATCAAGCAATGACGAAGTTATACTCTTTGCACCTTATTTTCCAGAATACACAGTCTTCATAAAAAATGCAGGTGCAAAATGTATAACTATAAAACCTAATTTGAGTACTTTTTATCCCGATATAAATGATTTTAAAAATAAAATTACTAAAAATACATCTGTCGTTATAGTTAATTCTCCAAATAATCCAACAGGAGTACTATATAAAAAACATATTATAGAGGTAATATGCAATGTGCTACAAGAAAAAGAAAAGGAATACAATCATCCTATATATCTAATCTCTGATGAACCTTACCGTGAACTTATATATAGTGATGATGCTTATCCATTTATAACAAACCATTATGATGACTCTATCATCACTTATTCATTTTCAAAATCTGTCTCACTTCCTGGAGAAAGGATTGGATACATACTTGTAAATCCACTTTGTGCTGATAGTAAAAAAATTTTTAATGCAATATGTGGTGCAGGTCGATCACTTGGATATGTCTGTGCTCCATCTCTTTCCCAATTTATAATTCCTGACATACTTGGATCTACATCTGACATAAATATCTATAAAAACAATGCAAATTTCCTATACAACAATTTAAAAAGCATAGGATATGATGTTATAAAACCAGAGGGTGCTTTCTATCTTTTCGTAAAAGCACTTGAAGATGATGATATAAAGTTTTCTAAAAAAGCACTTGAACAAAATCTACTTATCGTGCCAAGCACAAGCTTTGGTGTCAAAGGCTATGTGCGTATAGCTTATTGTGTCGATGAATCACAAATAAAAAATGCTATTCCAAAATTTCAAGAATTATATAAAAACTATAAATACTGATATAGAAAGGATTAATATGGAAGACATCAAAAATCTAAGAAACAAAGTAAACGAAATCGACAAAGAAATGACTGATCTATTTGTCAAAAGGATGAAGATTTGTAAAGAAATCGCAGAATATAAAAAAGCAAATTCTCTACCTATCTTTGATGCAAGTAGAGAAGAATATGTCATCGAAAACAATTCAAAACTTATAGAAGATAGTCAGATTAAGGACTACTATATAACATACCTTAAAAATCTTTTAAATGTATCTAAAGAATATCAAAGAAGCCTTCTCTCTGGGCTTAAGGTTACTTATAGTGGCATAGAGGGGGCCTATGGGTACATTGCCGCATCTCGGATGTATCCAAATTGTGAGCTTATAGGTAGCAGTAATTTTTCTAAAGCTTACTCATCTGTTGAAAATGGCACAGCCGATAGAGCTGTACTCCCTATAGAAAACTCATTCGCTGGAGATGTAGGAGAAGTCATGGATCTTATCTTTTCAGGCACACTCTATATCAATAGAATTTACGACCTTGAAGTTGAACATAATCTTATAGCAAAAGAAGGGGTAAAGCTTTCTGACATAGAAATCGTGGTGTCTCACCCCCAAGCACTAGCCCAATGCTCAAAGTTTATAGAAAATCACAATTTTAAAACTATTGAAGAAGTCAATACTGCTTTTGCAGCAAAAAGATTAAAGGATTCAAACGATAAAACTATGGCTGTGATAGCAAGTAAAGAGACAGCCAATGTCTATGGTCTCACAATCTTAAGTGAAAAAATCAACAATGCTGAATTAAACACCACCCGATTTGCGTCATTTTCAAGAACTCTTGCAAACTTCACAAATGTAGGAGCATCAAAGAAAAATTTCATAATGGTATTTACTGTAAAAAATGTGGCAGGCGCTCTTGCAAAATGTCTTGATATCATAGGTGCACATGGTTTCAATATGAGAAACCTTCGAAGTCGCCCTATGAAGGACCTTATGTGGTCATACTATTTCTTTTGTGAGATAGAGGGTGATCTTGATTCGGATGATGCAAAAAATATGCTTACTGCTCTTAAAGCATTTTGTGATAGACTAAAAATTGTAGGAAACTATCTTATCTAAAAGAAAACTTAAAAAATATGGAAAATAAAGTTATAAAAGTTAATTTAGGGAAAAGCTCATATAATATAACCATAGGTCGTGGCTCTCTTTCCCATGCAGAAAAATATCTTGATCTCAAAAGAAAGGTTCTTATAGTTACTGATGACAACATTCCTAAAAAATATGTACAAAAAATTAAATCAAAATCTCAAAAAGCATACATCGTAGTCATAAAACATGGCGAGAAAAACAAAAACTATAAAAACTATCTAAAAATAATACAAACCCTGATTTCATATAGATTTGACAGATCTGATGCTATTGTCGCCATCGGCGGAGGCATGGTTGGTGACATGGCAGGATTTGCTGCAAGCACTTACATGCGTGGTATAGACTTTTACAATGTCCCTACAACTCTCCTATCACAAGTTGACTCATCAATTGGTGGCAAGACCGCTATCAATGTCACAAAAATAAAAAATATTATAGGTACTTTTTATCAACCAAAGAGTGTCCTTATAGACACTGATGTATTAAAGACTCTTCCAAAAAGAGAACTAAATAGTGGCATTGTAGAATCAATCAAGATGGCAGCAACATTCGATAAGAATTTCTTTGGATTTCTTTGCAGCTGTGATGATATCATTAAAAATTCAGAGAATATTATATATAAATCACTTATACTAAAAAAACGAGTAGTTGAAAAAGACGAAAAAGAAAAGGGCCTAAGAAAAGTTTTAAATTTTGGACATACAATTGGTCATGCCATAGAGGAAAGTATGAATTATAAGCTTCTTCATGGTGAATGTGTAGGTATAGGTATGCTTTTCTTTTCAAGCGAAGAAGCAAAATCTAAAATAGAATCAGCTCTTCTGCATTATAATTTGCCCACATCATGCAAAATAGATAAAAGAAAAATTATAAAACTTATAAAACATGACAAAAAGGCAAAAAATGATATGATTTCTACTATTCAAGTAGACAAGATTGGAAGCTACAAAATTATAAATATTGGCTTACATGATATAGCAGCTATACTATAAGAAATTATGGATTTTGGATTAATCGGTTACCCACTAAAACATAGTTTTTCAAAAAATATTCATTCTTTTCTCGCAGACTATAAGTATGAACTATACGAACTGGATGAATCTTCTTTTGATACATTCATGAAAAAAAGGGACTTTAAGGGAATCAATGTTACTATTCCATATAAGCAAAAAGTAATACCATATCTTGATTCTATAAGCGATAGTACAAAAGCAATAAGCGCCGTCAATACTATTGTAAATGACAATGGGAAACTCATCGGATATAATACGGATGTGCTCGGCATCACTGCTACATTTTCCAATTTTCAAATTAACCCACATGGCAATGTCCTGATTCTTGGGACAGGCGGCACTTCCAATACTGCATACCATGCCTTCGCGAACAAAAGAAGCAATGATATGCAACCAAAAATATACAAAGCATATAGAGAGACATCTAAGATAAAAGGCGACATATTGTATGACGATATACCAAAGATTTATGACGATATAGAAATTATAGTCAATACTACATCAAATGGTATGTACCCTCATGCTGACGACTCTCTGCTAATTGACCCATCAAAATTTAAAAATCTTAAAGCTGTAATAGATGTCGTATATAACCCACTTCGCACAAAACTTTTGATAGAAGCAGAAAAACTTGGTGTAAAAACTGCATCAGGCTTATATATGCTTATTGCTCAAGCTTACTATGCAAGCTGTATTTTCAAAGGTGAAAAAAATAAACTTTTCTATAACACTAAGTCTGATATCATTTGTCAAAAAATATATAAAAGCTGTTTAAAAGAAAAGCAAAATATCGTCCTTACTGGTATGCCTACATGCGGCAAGACAACGATAGGAAAAAAAGTAGCAAGTAGACTTGGTCTTGAGTTTATTGATATAGACACTCTCATAGAAAAAGAAATTAACCAAAGTATAAAAACTTATATTGAAAAATATGGTGAAGAAAGTTTCCGTGATGTAGAGGCAAAAGTTATAAAAGATATCTCACTCAAAAATAAAGTAGTTATCGCTACTGGCGGTGGTGCTATACTACGCGACGAAAATGTAACCAATCTAAAGCTCAATGGTAAGATATATTTTATGAATAGATCAATAGCTCTATTGCACCCAGATAAAGATAGACCACTCACAAATAATTATGCAGAACTTAAGAAAAAGTATGACGAAAGGCTTCCTATATATAAGAAAACTTGTGATGTGGAGATTGATGGGGATCTTGACGAAAAAGAACGAGTAAATCTTATAGCAAAAGAATATGAAATATAAGTATGATTAAAACTATCAAAAAATCTACACTTTCTGGGACTATTATTGCTCCACCAAGCAAAAGCTATGCGCATAGATATCTCATGGCTTCTGCACTATCAGATAACGAAAGCACTATCACAAATGTTGATTTTAGTGATGATATAGTAGCCACACTAAATTGCATACATGCATACGGTAAGCTCGCAAATAGAGATTTTGAAAATCACAAAGTTGTGTTTTCTAAAGGATGTAGCAAAAACTTTGATCCTACATTTGACTGCAATGAATCAGGCTCTACTCTTAGGATTTTTCTTCCTATAGCTTTAACCAAATATGATAATGCTACATTTATAGGAAGCGAAAGACTTATAGAAAGAGGCATAAGTATATACGAAGAAATATTTAAATACATAACTTTTTATAAAGAAAGATATAGCATAAAGTCTAAAGGAATTCTATCACCTGGCATCTTTACTCTTACAGGCAATGTAAGCTCTCAGTTTATCTCAGGACTTTTATACGCTCTTCCTATTTTGCCAAAAGATAGCGAGATACATCTGACCACCAAACTCGAGAGCAGAGACTATGTCTATATGACACTTGATGTCCTATCGCAATACGGCATCAACATAACTCAAAGCGAATCAAGCAGCAAGGACGACCTGTCCAAACCCACATTTATAATCCCTGGCAACCAATCATACAAGGCAAAAAATTTCTCCATTGAAGGCGACTTCTCCAATGCGGCTTTCATAGATGCATTTAATTATTTTGGAAGTAATGTCAGATTGACTGGATTAAATAAAGATTCCATCCAAGCGGACAAGATATATAAAGAATACTTTGAAAGATTAGATGAAGGATACACCACTATTGACATAAGTAATTCTATAGACCTTGGTCCCATACTTATCACATTTGCTGCTATGAAGCATGGTGCAAGATTTATAGGGACATCAAGGCTTAAGATAAAAGAAAGCGACAGGGGCACTGCTATAGCAAAAGAGCTTTCAAAATGCAATGCTTCTATAGATGTAAAAGACAACGAGATAATTGTAGAGAATAAAAAACTTTGTGCTCCAAAAGAAAACCTTGACTCACACAACGACCACAGGATAGCTATGTCACTTAGTCTTCTATCTACTCAATTTGACGTAGCTATTGATAATATTGACTGCATCAAAAAAAGTTACCCTAGCTTTTTACGCGACCTCGAAAAACTTGGTGCCATAATCTCATAAACATTATATTTTTTTTTTGTAACCATGCTATAATATATATTATATATGAATAAAACTAATGATAAAATTTTGATAATAGGTCTTGGTTTAATTGGTGGATCATATGCTATGGGGCTTACAAAGTGTGGCTATAAAGTTTATGCATGTGATAAAGATAAAAATACTATAGCCTACGCAAAAAGTAATGGCTACATTGTTGATGGAACTGAAACTCTCACAAAAGATTTCTTATCACAATTTGATAGAATTATCTTTTCTCTCTATCCCAATACATTTAAAGAATATATAGAAAAATATGTGAAATATATAAAAGAAGGTTCTATCATCACTGACACCACAGGCATCAAAGAATCTATCGTCTATGATATACAAAATATACTATCTAGCAAAGCTGAGTTTATCCCTGCCCATCCTATGGCAGGAAAAGAAGTATATGGTATCAAAAATGCTGATAGTGCTATCTTTGAAAATGCAAATTATATCATAACCCCAACTGATAAAAACACAGACTTAGGTATCGCTTTTGCAAGAGAGATTGGCGAAGCTCTCCATTTTAGAAATATATCTATCCTATCGCCAAAAGAACACGACGAGATGATTGCTTTCTTATCACAACTTACTCATTGTATCGCAGTATCTCTTATGACTTGCAAAGACTCTAAAAAACTCGTAGACTATACTGGTGATTCTTTTAGAGATCTGACAAGAATAGCCAATATCAATGAAAATATGTGGACAGAACTTTTTCTTATGAACAAGTCTTCTCTGCTAAAAGAGATAGACATATTTATAAATAAAATGTCAGAACTTCGAAGTTTTATATCAGATGGCGATGATGAAAATATTAAAAAAATGATGCGTATCTCCACAGAGCATCGCAAATTCTTCAACAAATAATTAGAAAGGAACATTATGAACATAACTTTTAACCGACAACTACCCACACCTCAAGAAATTAAAAACATGTATCCAGTCCCTGCAGATCTTGCAGAAAAGAAAAAAATCAATGACTTAATGATTAAAGATGTGCTCACTGGAAAATCAGATAAGTTTCTACTTATCATAGGTCCTTGCTCTGCTGATAGAGAAGACGCAGTAATTGACTATATAAAAAGGCTTAGAACTGTTGCTGATGAGGATATAGTAAAAAAGGAGCTTGTAATCATACCTCGCATCTATACCAACAAACCTCGCACAACTGGGGAAGGATATAAAGGTATGCTACATCAGCCAAATCCAAATGAAGCTCCCGACATGTTAAAAGGTATAATAGGTATAAGAAGACTTCATCTTACGGCACTTGCAGAGACAGGTTTTTCTTGTGCAGACGAGATGCTTTATCCAGAGAATCACAGTTACTTATCAGATCTTCTTAGTTATGTAGCGGTTGGTGCAAGATCAGTAGAAAATCAGCAACACAGACTCACAGCAAGTGGCATAGACATCCCTGTCGGTATGAAAAATCCTACTTCAGGGGACTTTTCTGTCATGCTCAATGCTATAAAAGCAGCAGAAAGCCCTCATACTTTTATCTATCGCAACTTTGAAGCTATGACTAAAGGAAACCCTCTCGCACATGCTATACTTAGAGGATATGTCAATCATCATGGTGAATCACATGAGAATTATCATTATGAAACTCTTAATATTCTTGCAAATATATACGACAAAGAAAAGTTTTTAAATCCTGCAGTAATTATTGATTGTAATCATTCCAATAGTGGAAAAAAATATATGGAGCAAATCCGTATAGCAAAAGAAATCTTACACTCCATGACAGAAAATAAGAAAATAAATGATCTTATAAAAGGTCTCATGATTGAATCATATATAGAAGATGGAAACCAAAAAATTGAAGAAGGTGTGTATGGAAAATCTATCACTGATCCATGTCTTGGTTGGGAAAAATCAAAAGACTTAATACGCGAAATTGCACATATCAGAAATAAAAATAAAGGAAGGTAATAATTTTGAGAAGAACAAAGATAATATGTACACTTGGCCCCAATGCTGAAAACTATGAGACTCTAAAAGAGATGGCTAAGTATATGGATGTAGGAAGGTTTAATTTTTCACATGGTTCATATGACGAACATTTGAATAAATTAAACTTACTTAAAAAAATAAGAGTAGAGCTTGGTCGTCCAATACCTGCACTTCTTGATACAAAAGGGCCTGAGATAAGAACTGGCTTAAATGAAAATGGCGAAAGAATTAATCTTTTAGAAGGAAGTGAGGTCAAAATAGTCACTACTGATACATTATGCACAAAAGACACTATATCAGTAACATATAGTGGCATAACTAGTGATGTCAATGTCTCTGATACCATACTTATAGACGATGGAAAAATAGACCTAAAAGTTACAGCCAAATCTAAAGATGCTCTAACTTGCAAAGTCATAACAGGTGGTGTTTTAGGTGAACATAAAGGTGTAAACCTTCCAGGTGTCAAAATAAAGCTCCCTGATCTAACTGAAAAAGATATAAACGATATACATTTTGGTATAAAAGAAGGTTTTGATATAATTGCCGCATCATTTGTGAGATCTGCAAGCTGCATAAAAGAAATAAGAGAAATACTAAAAAAAGAAAATGCTTCTATGCTAGTCATAGCAAAAATAGAAAATGCTGAAGGCATAGAAAATATGGACGAAATCATTGAGGCTGCAGATGGGATAATGGTTGCAAGAGGTGATCTTGGCGTAGAAGTAAATGCCACAGAAGTGCCTTATCTCCAAAAGCAACTTATAAAGAAGTGCAATGAAAAAGGCAAAGTCGTAATCACAGCAACTCAGATGCTTGACTCAATGATTGAAAACCCTCGCCCTACTCGTGCAGAAGTAACTGATGTAGCAAATGCTATATATGATGGCACAGATGTCATAATGTTGAGTGGGGAAACAGCCAATGGAAAATACCCTGTAGAGGCTGTACACACTATGCATGATATCGCTATAGAAACAGAATCTCACATCAACAATCAGCATAGAATTCTTGATCTATATCAGACAGGTATAAACCAAACCATAACCAATACTGTATGTAAAAGTATAACTGTAGCAGCAAATGAATTAAAAGCAACTGCTATAATTGCTCCATCAATCACAGGACACACTGCAAAAGTCATATCAAAGTATAAACCAAATGAGCCAATATATGCACTATCTAAAAATGAAACTGTAGTAAGGCAACTTATGCTTTACTATGGCGTTACCCCTGTAGTTTTTGATAGACCTGATGAATCAGATGCTATAGTGGGTGATGCTATAGTACAACTTCGTGATGCAGGACACATAAAAATAGGCGACACTGTTGTTGTCGCCTTTGGTAGATCTATAGTGAAAGAAGATAAGATGATAAAGCCTCACACCAATACTATGAGAATTGAAATTGTATATTAAAACTACAATTTTATCTTTACATAAAAAAAGCACCCTCGAGGGTGCTTTTTTATAATCAATTACATCATGCCGCCCATACCGCCCATGCCACCTGCTGGTGCTGCTGGAGCTGGTTCTTTTATATCTGCTACAACTGATTCAGTTGTAAGAAGTGATGCTGCGATTGATGCTGCATTTTGAATAGCAGATCTTGTAACCTTTGCTGGATCTATAATTCCAGATTTTACCATATCTACATACTCTTCTTTATATGCATCAAATCCCATACCTTCTTTTTCACTTTTTACTTTTTCTACAACAACTGATCCATCATGACCAGCATTCTCTGCAATTTTATGAAGTGGAGCAGAAAGTGCTTTAAGTACTATCTTTGCGCCAGTTTTTTCATCACCATCAAGTGATGATACAAGTTTTTCTACTGCTGGTATAGCGTGAATATAAGCTGAACCTCCACCTGCTACTATACCTTCTTCTACAGCTGCACGTGTAGAGTTTAATGCATCTTCCATACGAAGTTTTGCTTCTTTCATCTCAGTCTCTGTAGTTGCACCTACTTTTATAACAGCTACACCACCTGCGAGTTTTGCGAGTCTTTCTTGAAGTTTTTCTTTATCAAAATCAGATGTAGTTGCTGAAATCTGTGCTCTTATCTGTCCTACTCTATCTTTAATCATCTGCTTATCACCAAGACCATCTACTATAATAGTATCATCTTTAGTGATTTTTACAGATTTTGACTTACCACAATCTGCCATAGTTGCTTTCTTAAGTTCAAGTCCAAGTTCCTCACTTATAACTTTGCCACCAGTAAGAACTGCGATATCTTGAAGCATCTCTTTTCTTCTATCGCCATAACCTGGTGCTTTTACAGCACATACATTAAATGTACCACGAAGCTTATTGACTATAAGAGTTGTAAGAGCTTCGCCTTCTATATCTTCTGCTATGATAAGGAGCTTTGATCCTGACTTTACTATCTCTTCAAGAAGTGGAAGTATATCTTGAATATTAGATATCTTCTTATCTGTTATAAATATATAAGGATCTTCTAAATTACACTCCATCTTTTCCATATCAGTACACATATATGGACTTAAGTATCCTCTATCAAACTTCATACCTTCTACAAGGTCAAGTTCTGTCTTCATAGTTTTAGATTCTTCTATAGTTATAACGCCATCTTTAGAAACTTTTTCCATAGCGTCAGCTACCATAGTTCCTACTTCTTCGTCACCTGATGAGATAGCAGCAACTTTTGCAATCTGATCTTTACCACCTACTGGTGTTGATTGCTTTTTGATAGATTCGACTACAGTATCTACTGCTTTCTTAATTCCCTTTCTTAAAACTATAGGATTTGCTCCTGCAGCAAGGTTTTTGAATCCCTCATCTATAAGAGCTCCTGCAAGAACTGTAGCTGTAGTGGTTCCATCACCTGCTACATCATTAGTCTTACTTGCAACTTCTTTTACAAGTTGAGCACCCATATTTTCAAATTCATCTTTAAGCTCTATTTCTTTAGCTATAGAGACACCATCATTTATAATTTGTGGTGCACCATATGATTTATCTATAACGACATTTCTTCCCTTTGGTCCAAGTGTTATAGACACAGCTTTAACTACTTGGTCTACACCTTTCTTTAAAGCTTCTCTTGCTTCTACACCATATTTTAATTCTTTTGCCATAATTATTTTCCTCCTTCGGGCGCCCCAAGGGCACTTCCTCACATTCACTCGATGGTCGAGTTTATAAGCAAACTCGTTCATGAACGCTCGGGCGCTCCAGTGCTCGCCCCTACGATATGCTTTTACTCTTTCGATACTTTGTACTTATATTAACAATTACTCTACTATAGCAAGTATGTCGCTTTGCTTTAAAATCACATACTTAACTTTATCAATCTCAACTTCTGATCCAGAATATTTGCTATATATGACATCTTGTCCTACTTTTACTTCCATCTTCACTTCATTGCCATCTACCATGCCACCAGGACCAACTGCTACAACTTTTCCTTGCATTGGCATCTCTTTATCATTACCTGGAAGAACTATACCAGATGCTGTCTTTTCTTCTTGCTTTTTTTGTTCAAGAACTACCTTGTCAAATAATGGTTTTAACTTCATATAATTTATCCTCCTTTGGGCCTACACCCCTACATTTCATAAACTTAATGCCCTATCTTTTTACATAGGGCATTATAACATAATCTGTTAGCAATGTCAAGCATCGAGTGCTAATTGTTGTGTATAAAAAAATGGGCTAAAAGCCCATTTTTTACTCATCTTTTTCTGCTTCCCTCATAGCCTTTGCTTTCTCTACTTCCTTATCGCATATATCTTTTGGAGCTTCTTCGTATCTCGCAAATTCATAAGAAAATGTGCCTGTACCACCTGTCATAGAACTAAGAGTAGTTATATAATCATATATTTCCATCTGAGGTACTTCGGCTTCAATTTGCGTCTTCTTGTCTGCTGTAGGATTCATACCCAGTACGCGTCCACGACGCTTTGTAAGATCGCCTATCACATCACCAGTATATTTATCATCCACTATAACTCTCATGGTAACTATTGGTTCAAGTAAACAAGGACTCGCTTTCATAAAACCATCTTTAAATGCACCTATTGTTGCCATCTTAAATGCCATCTCTGATGAGTCCACTTCATGATATGATCCATCATAAAGCACTGCCTTTATACCCACTACTGGATATCCAGCAAGTGGTCCTCTCTCACAACACTCAACAAGTCCTTTTTCTACCGCAGGGAAATAATTCTTTGGAACTGCTCCACCTACAACCTCTGTACCAAAGTCAAAGGCATTGTCAAAATCATTTGATGGAGAAAATCTCATCTTGACATGTCCATACTGACCATGACCACCTGACTGCTTTTTATGCTTATACTCTACATCAGATGTCTTTCTTATCGTTTCCTTAAATGCAACTCTTGGCTCTTCAAGGATTATCTCTACTTTATACTCATTGAGAAGTCTACTTGCTACTACATCAAGTTGGACATTGCCTATACCATAGAGAAGCATCTGATGATTGGCTGTATCGTTAACTGATTTAAGAGTAAGGTCCTCTTCACAAAGCTTAGCAAGAGCTTGTGCAAGTTTATCTATCTCGCCTTTTTCCTTCGCACGATAAGCCTTATATGTATATGGCTTTGAAAGTTCTGTTTTAGCAAACATCACTGGGAGTGCTTTTGTCGCAAGCGAATCTCCTGTTTTTGTGTTCTGAAGTTTTGCAAGAGCTCCTATATCACCTGAATGAAGTTCAAAAACTTCTTGAGCTTTATTTCCAGAAAGCACATAAAGCTTTCCTATCTTTACTTCTTCCTCTCTTGATACATTGTAAAGTGTATCATCAGTCTTAAGGACACCTGAGCATACTTTTATAAATGAATACTTTCCTATATAAGGATCAACCATAGTCTTAAATACATAAGCTGACTTTGCTTTTGAAAAGTCATAATTAAGTCCTACAAGTTCATTGGTATTTTTATTGATACCATTTAATTCTTTTTGATCTGGTGATGGGAAGTACTTTATAATGTCATCAAGAGTAGTATAGATACCTTGAAGAAGAGTATTTGATCCCATACCGACAAGAACTATAGAACCATTACATACATTATTTTTAAGTGCTGATCTTATCTCAAACTCTGAAAACTCTTCACCTGCAAAATATCTATTCATCATCTCTTCAGATGTCTCTGCAACTGACTCTACAAGCTCTGCATGATATTTCTCAAGGTACTCTTTATTATAATCAGGCACTTCGCACTCAACCGCTTCATCGCCCTGCCATCTATATGCTTTTTTAGATATGACATTGACATATCCTACAAACTTACCATTTTCACGAATTGGCAAGTTCACTGGTGCAACTTTCTTTCCAAAAAGTCCTATGGCATCTTCTACTACTTGTCTAAAAGATGCATTATCATCATCCATATTGGTTACGTGAATAAACCTTGGGAGCTTATATTTATCGCATATTTCCCAAGCTCTTTTAGTACCTGCTTGGATGCCTGCTTTACCATTTACTACTATAATAGCAGCGTCTGCTATACCAGAAGCTTCTTCAACTTCTCCTATAAAATCAGAAAATCCTGGAGTGTCTATAACGTTGATTTTTCTACTATCCCACTCAAGTGGTATGATTGCGGTCTGACATGATATCTTTCTCTTCTGCTCTTCTTTTCCAAAGTCTGAGATAGTATTGCCACTATCAACTGATCCCATCTTGTCAGTCACCTTTGCAATTTTTGCAATAGCCTCAACCATTGATGTCTTTCCTGAACCACTATGACCAAGTAAAACTACATTTCTTATCTTGTCTGTTGTATAGACTTTCATAACTCCCTCCTAATTTTTATATACGGACTCGCACAGCTCGCCCCTACGAAAGCTCGAGCGCTCGTCCATACATCAAGTTTATATTTCTACACGTTAGCACTCACTTCTTTGTAAGCTTCTCTTACTGCAATCGCAAGTTGGTCAGCACATGATGTATCTTTGAAACCACAAGTATTGCCTTTAAGTTTTTCTTCTATCTCATCTACAGTCATACCATCTACAAGTTTTGAGATAGCTTTTAGGTTACCATTGCAACCACCATTAAACTTAAGATTGGTGATTCTATCACCATCTATATCAAATGTTATAAGATTTGGACAGATGCCCTTTGGTTTATATGTGTATGTCATAAATACTCCTTTTTATAATTCAAGTGAGCGAGTGTAAGATTGAAGTACTGCATCTATTATCGCACCACGAAAGCCATTCTCTTCAAGCACTCTCACTCCTTCTATCGTAGTACCTGCAGGACTCGTCACCATATCTTTTAAAATACCTGGATGAGTTTTGTTTTCTTTATATTTATCTAAAGCAAGTTTTCCAGAGCCATATACAGCGCTCATAGCAAATTTATATGCCATATCGCGCGTAAGACCACACTCTACTCCACCATCTGCAAGTGCCTCTATCATCATAAAGATCCATGCTGGTGATGCACCTGATACTTGAGTGATTGCAGGTATATACTTTTCATCAACTACTTCTACATTTCCTGTACTCTTAAGTATATCAAGAACTAAATTAAATTTTTTATCTTTTTTTACTTTATCACTTGCTGATACAGCTGATATACCTGCACCTACAAGCGCTGGGGTATTGGGCATCACTCTTACTATGTTTTTTGTACCAAGTTTTTTTTCAAGATAATCAATCGTTTTCCCTGCCATTATAGATACTATTAATTGATCCTTTTGAATCATCTTTTTTAGAGTTCCAGCTATCTCGTCAAAAATTTGCGGTTTGACACAAATAAAAATTATATCTTTTGCATTTTTTATCACATATGAATTATCAGTAGATGTCTTAAATCCATATCTCTTATCTAAGTCCTTTATTTTATCTATTGATCGATTAGATATAAAGAACTCATGTCTTTTTACGACATCTGTCTTTGCAAGTCCACTTAATATCGCACTTGCCATATTTCCATAACCCACAAAACCTATCTTCACAACTTTCTCCTTACAAATCTTCTATCTAACACTTTGAAAAGTATACACTTTTTACTTTTCTAAGTTTTAGTGTCTCTATTAATCCCCATAATAATAAATTATACCCGATTTTAGTCCTTTACTCAATATAGTATTGGTACAGAATTATTACTAATCACCATACAGGCTTTTCTTCTATAATATATATTTAGCAAATTTATATAAAGTCAAATATCGTTGTCTCTTCTTTCTCTCTCATCCCATTAAAAAGTCCAAGCTCTTTCATCTCTGCTATACGAGTTTTATTGACTCCTGTCCTATCTATAAAATTTTCTATGGAAGTATACTCACCCTTTTTTCCTTCAATCTCACACTTCATCGCTGTACTCTTTTCACTTTTTGGCACATCATCATTATAGTCTATGTTATATTCTTTTGTTCCTATACCAGTAAGCGAGTCAAACGATGGCATAATCCTACCATCTTCCATCACTTGAAAATCACTTCTTTTTGCTTTATATATATCTATCGGGCAAAAATCAATCCCTCGTGCTTTCATCTCTTCTACATGGCGATAACACATATATAAATCATAAAGTTTATTGGCTGACATTTTCTCATATTGAATACTAAGTAATGTCTCTTCATCAACTTCAATCTCTTTCTCTTCTTCTTCACTTTCACCATTCAAAACCCTATAGGCTTTTGTCACTACATCCATGAGGCTTTCTTTTTGCGTTATAGCATCTGCGAATCTTCTATCCTTTGATTTTCTTTCATTTATTATTTTTGCTATCTTTTCTATATGATAATGTATCTCATCTTTATCTTTTATCATGAGTTTATAATCAAAGCCTGTCTTGTCTATAGAGAAGTATACTGCATAGTACTCTCGTGGATAATGAATCTTATAATATGCTATGCGAAGTGCTGCAAGAACATATGCTGCTGCATGTGCTTTCGGGAACATATATTGAATCTTATCGCAACATCCTATGTACCACTCTGGAACATCATGCTTTCTCATTATATCTCTATACTCATCCGTGAGTTTCTTTCCTTTTCGAACTCTTTCCATTATATTGAAAGCTATACCGCTGTCAATCCCTTTATCAATAAGATATATCATTATATCATCACGACAACATATAGCAGTACTTAATGTGCAATCACCATTTTTTATTAAATCTTGTACATTTCCCTGCCATACAGCAGTGCCATGTGCAAGACCAGAAATTCTTATAAGATCTGCTACTGTCTTTGGTTTCGCATCAAGACACATACTCATAGCAAAATCTGTACCAAACTCTGGTATGGTAAGGCAACCAAGCTTTGTACCACTTATATCAGCTGGACTTATGCCGAGACTTTCAGTACTTTCAAAAAGTTTAAGTACTTCTTTTTCATAAAATGGTACTTGGTTAAAATCTACACTTGTAGTCTCCCTAAGTTTCTTTAATATAAGCGGAGCGTCATGACCAAGGATATCAAGCTTAAGTAGATTTTTATCTATCTTATGATAGTCAAAGTGAGTAGTGATATCATTGCCTTCTTTATCTGCAGCTATCTGTATCGGTGTGAATGTATATATCTTCTCTCCCTCTGGTACTACAACCATACCTCCTGGATGTTGTCCTGTCGTGTTTTTACATTCTACAATTTTATTTCTAAAATAATCAATTTGACTTCTATTTAATTCAAGATTTGTCATTTCCTTAAATCTCATGACATAACCATAAGCTGTCTTTGCTGCCACTGTACCTACTGTACCAGCTTTAAAAGTATTTTCTTTGCCAAAAAGATCTACGGTTTTTTCATGAATCTTTGATTGAAATACCGAACAAAAATTAAGGTCTATATCTGGTTCTTTTTGAGCTTTTACATCACCAGGTATTCCAAGAAAAGTTTCAAATGGTATATTTACACCATTTTTATGCATTAACGTATCACACTCTGGGCATACCTTATCTGGCATGTCAAAGCCAGTATCATTATCATATTTTCTTGTCTCTTCCGTATCAAACTCTATATGATGACACTTTGGGCATATGTAATATGGTTTAAGTGGGTCAACTTCAGATACACCAGAAAGTGTAGCTGCGAGACTTGAACCAACCGAACCTCTTGAACCTACAGGATACCCAAATTCTTTTGAATAATCTATAAGCTTTTTAGCCGCTATATACATGACACTATAGCCATTGTCTATGATATATTTTAATTCATTATCAAGCCTATCACTTATCTCTTTAGGTGGGTTTTCTCCATATACTTTTAGTAAGTTTTCATGACAAGCATTTTTTAACTCATCATCACTTCCTTCTATATGAGGTGGGCACTTATCAGGTCGCACAGGATATACTTTTTCTATCATATTGCTTATAAGATTGGTATTTTTCACTACCACTTCATAAGCTTTATCTACTCCAAGATAAGAGAACTCATCAAGCATCTCTTTAGTAGTTCTAAAATAAAGAAGTTCTTGGTTAGTACTTTCAAGCTCGGCACTTACTTCTTCTTTTATATTACCATCTTTATCACGATTTACTTTTTTATTCATCGTGCCAAAACGAAGTATCTCTCTATATATCTTGTCTGTCTTTTCTACATAGTGGCAATCACATGTTGCTACAACAGGTTTATCAAGTTCCTCTCCAATCTTCACAACTTTTATGTTTAATGCTTCAAGATCTTTTATACTTTTAAAGTTCTCTGAATCCTCATTTAAAAGAAATGAATTATTGAGTGTTGGCTGTATCTCAAGATAATCATAAAAACTTGCTATCTCCTGAAGCTTCTTGTCATCAACATTGTCCTTTACAGCATCCATAAACTCCCCAAGTATACATGCTGATCCGAGTATAAGTCCCTCTCGATACTTAGAAAGTAGTGACCTTGGTATACGTGGTCGCCTATTATGCATATATTTAATATGAGAATCTGATACTAATTTATATAAATTAACTCTTCCTACATCATTTTTTGCAAGAATAACAATATGATAATATTTTTGTCTTTTTATAAAATTATCATCTATCACAAGTTTGTCTTTTAAAAACTTAAGATTGTCTATGCCATAATCTATCGTTATCTTATCAAGTAATGCAATAAATGACATGGAAGCAAGATCAAGGTTTTCTTCGTAAGTAAGTATGTACTTTTTATCTTCCTTTCGTTTATTTGCTATGCTATCAATCTTTACGCTTAAGCTTTTTGCAATCTGATTGATACTTGCTGTCTTTAGATCTTTAAGAGCAAGTCTTGATAATACTATCAAATCAATGTAATGTAAATTTGCATCAATGCCTAATTCTTCAAATATCTCATCAATCTTCCATACGCTATTTTTATTTAATGTAACTACAGTGGAATTGCCTATAAAATCTCTAAACATCTCAAGCACTTCTTTTAAGTCTTTAGCATTTTTAAGGTTAGATGGCAAAATTTTGGTTCTATCTTTTACATCAAGGGTTAAGGGCTTATCAAAATGAACAAATTCATTAAACTCTTCTACAACCCTTTTTCCTTCTATTTTTCTCGCTATAACCTTTATGATAGCGTCATTTTTTCGATTAAAGCCTGTCGTTATAAAATCATATATTACAAAACTATCATCAAAAGAGTAATCATCATCTATAGATTCTCTTTCTTTATTATAATAGTAAGTCTCCGCATCCTCAACCAAGTATCCTTCCACTCCATTTATGATTTTGAAGTCTCCATCTGGTACATTTTTACTTACATACTCATATGCATCCGCAAGTGCATTAACAGATCCATGGTCTGTTATCGCCATGGCAGTCATACCAAATTTTCTTGCTGTGGCTATATATTGCTGTACTTCCCCCACTCCATCTTGTGTGCTTGATTTTGTGTGAAGATGCAACTCTACTCTTTTTATCTTCTCATCATCAGTTCTATCAGTCACTATCTCATTGTAGTAATCAGGCTCTCCTACTTTACCATGCTCAATAACAGTTCTTGCGCCTATTTTTTCTATATAATAAGGATTAATGTAGAGATTTCCATCTCTTTGATCAACTAAAACTTTTCCTTCTACTTTTACATCAAAGCCAACTTTAAATCTTTTTTTAAACAAAGGTACATCTTCTTTGTTTCCAAAGAATTTTATCTCCATGCACCCTTCATTGTCAGTAATATAGATGAAAAAAATAGCAAAATCTCTTTTTTCGGGCTCGATAGTTCTTAAATTATATATAACTCCATTTGTCTCTACATTATCCATCGCATAGACAAGTTTTGACAAATCTCTAAAATCTCGTTTTATACGAGTCTTTTTGCCATAAAGCACATCTCCATCAAGAGATATCTGGCTTTTTCTCTTTTTGCCGACTTGATGTACACTATGATTTATAGTTATACTTTCTGATCTTTCTAATTCTCGCGAATCACCAGCACTTTTTTTATTTATGTCTCTTTCATCATATTCTGCCTTCTCTTTTCTTTCATCAGAATAATTTCTTTCAAGCCACTGTATCTCTACAGCAAGATTTCTATCGAATCTCTCTTTATACACCAATTTTATAAAGTCAACTATAGCATCCTGATTCTTTTTGAATGTATCTATATGATCAAAACTAATCCTAAGAGTACTATCATCAACAAAACTCATATACTCATCTTTTATGAGAGCTTTTGCAACAAGCATCTTTTCTTTTATTTCTTTATACAAATCCTTTTTTATAAGATCATATATATCTTTGCAGGTTACATTATCACTATAGACATAGCGCACATTAAATGTTATAGGGTTTTTAAATTCTTCGTTTGCTACTTCTTCTTTATCTATATTAAAAAGCTTTACTGCCGCCTCTCTTTTTGCTGCATTTAAAATATCATAAGGTATATAATCCTTTGCTACAAGATAAAAATTGAGAGTCTTTTTTTCTTTGGTCGTCTTTACACTCTCAACTTCTACTTCTTCAAAATACCTTTCAATATCCTCATCAAAATTAATTTTTACTACATCAAAAAACTTTTTCATATATTTTTAATATAATGTCCCCGACAAAAGCTTATATATATCCATACCAAAAATCCAAACCATAAATATAAGAAGAAGAACCATCGTGACAGTATTGGCAAAACCTTCTATATTTTTATCTATAGGTCTCCCAGATATCATCTCAATTGCTGCAAAAACTATCCTTCCTCCATCAAGCGCTGGTATAGGCAAAAGATTCATCACGCCAAGATTGGCTGATATAAGTACAATAAGTGAAAATAATGTATAGATTACATCTATAACGCCGCCACTACTTGCTGATTCTATGGCATCCCCCATCACAGCAACCGTACCAACTGGTCCCGATATGTCTCGAGTTTTTAACTTTCCTCTCATGAGAAGCCTTAAACTCATAACTGTAGTCTTTATGTAAAAGTAAACTTCTTTTCCTGCCATCTTAAATGTTTCTATTATATTGCTTGGCTTACTCGTTTCACTTTTAAATGTGATACCAATAAGTGCTTTGCTGCTTTCTTCATCATATTTAGGGTAAAGAAGTGTCTTATACTCTTTTTTTTCTCTTTCAATGGTCACTACAAGTGGGTATTTCTTTGCTACAAAGTCATCATTGTTAAGTTGCATAAATATAAGCACATCTCTATAAGCAATGACACTTTCTTTATCATCTGGTGTAGCAAGACTTACTATCCTATCACCTGACATAAGTGGTGTCGGAGTCGCTAGTTCAGCTGCACTACCCTTTGCCACCTCATTTATCACTGGTACATCAAATCCTACTTGTTGTACCAAAAAAATTGAGAGTAAAAAAGCAAGTAGAAAATTTGAAAATGGTCCCGACACACATATTATAAACTTTTTCACAGGACTTATAGCAGAAAAATTATACTTATCTATATCATCTTTACTATACTTAACTCCATCAAAATCATAAAGTCCATTTTCATCTATTTTCACGTCTTCTACTTCCGTAAAGTCCCCTGATCCAGCTGAATCTTCACCTATCATCGCACAACTTCCACCAAGAGGAAAAGCTTTTAAGCTATATCGTGTGTTGTGCCATATTGTAGTCCATATTCTTGGACCCATACCGATAGAAAACTCTCTGACAGGTACTTTAAAAAGCTTCGCAAGCATAAAATGCCCAAGTTCATGTATAAATATTATTAAGCCAAGTGCTATAATAGCTATTAGTATTCCCATATATGCTTAACTACTCCTTATCATATGCTTCTTTAATTATATCACATTCTTATAAATTTTCTACCATAGAGATATATCCATAATTCATTGAAAATATAAGTTTTTAGTTGTAGAATATAAGCTATGATAGCAATAGCATGTGTGGATAAAAATAATGGCATAGGAAAAGATGGGAAGCTTCTTATCTCAATACCAGATGATATGAAGTTTTTTCGCGAAACCACAAGAGACAATATCGTCGTGATGGGAAGAAAAACTCTTTTTAGCTTCAAGGATAAGATGCCACTTAAAAATCGCATCAATATAGTTTTTACCAATAATGATAATCTAAAAGACAAATATAAAGGCATAGATAACATCTACTTTGTAAAAAAGTATGAGGAACTAAATGACATTGTAAAAAAGCACCCTGACAAAAAAGTATTCATTATAGGTGGTGCCACCATATATCACGATTTACTACCTTTTTATGATACATGCCTCATAACTAAAATATATAAAGAATTTCCTGCAGATTCATACTTTCCCGATATTGAAAAACTTGGTTTTATAAAGACAGATGAATCAGAAATTCATAAATACGAAGATCTTGAATATCAATTTTTAACTTATAGAAAAATTTTAGAAAAGGATAGATATATAAATGAAAGGTGAAAATAGAAAACGTTTTATAAAACAAATAAAGCAAATAAAACCTATGAATATGGGCATAAAGATATCTCTTATATTTTTAGGAATTATTCTCTATGCGATATCATTAAAATGGTTTGTATATCAAGCCAATATACTTCCTACAGGTCTTACAGGATTAAGTGTCATGTTGCAAAGGCTTCTTGAAGACTATCTTCACATAAGTCTACCTATGACTTTCTTTAACGTAGTACTCAACTTCATACCAGCAATATTTTGCTTTTTTATAGTAGGTAAAACCTACACCATCAACTCATTTTTAATTTTATTCTTTTTCTCATTTATATCTGATTATATCCCTTATGTAAAACTAACTACAGATCCTATGGTGTGTTCAATATTTGGTGGTATACTCTGCGGATATGGTGCTGCACTTTGGTTTAGATGTGGAGTCTCTGGTGGAGGTACAGACTTTATAGCAATGTCTCTATCAACCAAGTTCCATGTACAGACTTTTGGATGGATCATGGGCTTCAATATACTTCTTATCATTATACAAGGCGCACTATATGGATGGGAATACTCTTTCTACTCTATCATCTATCAATATGTCATGACTCAAGCAATCAATATGACATATAGGCACTACGAAGCAAAGACAATACTTATAGTGACTAATAAAATGGACGAGATATCTTCAGCACTATTGGAAGAAACTGGTCACTCATCTACAGTCGTAGATGGTATCGGAAGTTACTCAAAACAAAAAAAGTATATACTCTATACAGTTGTAACTCAACCAGAAGTTAGAAAAGTCACATCCATAATAAAGAAAAATGATCCTTTAGCATTTATCAACATATTAAGTTCAAGTGCCGTTCATGGCAATTTCACATATCTACCAGTAAATAAAGATGATATAGATACAAACTATGGTGACAAATAAAAAAAACTGGGATATCCCAGTTTTTTTATGCTTAATGATTTGTATAAAACTCTATGTCTATCGCTTGATTATCATACTCAGTAAGAGAAGTGATGTAGCCTTTTAAATTAGTTGATATGGAATTGGCATACACATAATCTTTATATTCCTGCACCAAGTAACCACCACTTAGCGCACGAACTGCAAGGTCTCCATAATTATATTCTGTAAGACTATCACTTGATACATCCATCATAAGTCTTATCATATCATTGGCTCTTACAACTCTTGCATTACTCATAATCTGAAGTTCCTTTGACTCTGCATATGTCTCAAGCGTACTTCCATCATAATCAAGAATCCTTCTCACTTCATTTATGCCATCTATATCTGCTATATAATAGTAAGATTCTTCACCTTTATCATCTTTATACATAAGTGAATCAGTAGCAATATATGTACAAGTAACCTTTTTAGTTTCCGATGCATTCACGGTACTATTTGTAGCAGGTACAACCAGGTCTATAGTATCACCAAAAGCTAACTTTTCATATACTGATTCTTCTATCACTACAGGCTTATATATCTCACACAAAGCTGTCGAATATATAGATTCTATATCTGACATAGTCGCTGTAGACATATCAATCCTTATGCTCATAAGTGGCATACCAGAAAGTTTTCCATCATTATATTTCTTAATTATATTGCCACCCTCTGCATTTTGCAGCTTATAATAATCATCATACTCTTTTTGTCTTTCACTCTCTTTAGTTTCTTGACTTTTACTTTCATCTTCTACATACATGCCAAATCTTTTCTTTATGATTTTGTAATTATGATTTCTAAAAAGTAGCTCTTTATAAAAAGCATCCTTTTCTTTTTTCGTCTCTCTTTTTGCTTCAGCTGCTGTTGCTGTATTTGCATAAAAGAAGTCAGTAAGGTCTTGTCCATAAAAAGCCTGGGCATTTCTAATTTCTTTATAAGTATAAGGTGTCAAGTCAGATATTGTGTACATCCTTTTTGTATGATCTGGAATAATATTGTCAATTACACTTTGTGTCTTTGACAAACTACAAGAAGATAGCATAAGTGATGTAAAGGCCATCCATGCTATATATTTTTTGAAAATTTTAAATCTCATAATCTTCCTTCTTTAATATAATTTCTTTATCATTTAAATAAGTAAGTCTTTCATCTTCAAATGACCCAAATTTTATCTTATAACACAAAAGCTTTTGTGTCTTTGCGCCATACTTTTTGACATTTTCCCTGTACATCTCTATAGGCATGTATTTTTTATCACCAATTAGTGGGTGTCCTATATGTGCAAGTTGTGCTCTTATTTGGTGACTTTTACCGGTGATTAACTTTATATCAAGTATACTTCTATCTTTATATTTTTTTATAGCCTTATATTCAAGACTTACTTTAGTATAATTATCTTCTTCTTTGCCTTTATAATCTTTTATATAGACTTTATTATTGTTTTCATCTTTTTTCAGAAGCTGTGTCAATATATCATGGTCTTTTTCCATCACACCATTTACAATTGCAAGATATCTCTTATCTATAAGTCTTTTTTTTATCATGAGTGATATTTCTTTTGCAGCAAGATAAGTTTTAGCAAAAATTATAAGACCACTTGTATTTCTATCAAGCCTATTGACTATAGACGGCGTAAAACCTGCCTCTACTCTTTTAGATGATATATAATCATTTAATATGGAATTTACTGATAGATTTTTAGAATTGTCACTTTGAGACAGAAGTCCGATCTCTTTATTGTATACTATGATGTTGTCATCTTCATATATTATACGATCTCTTATCTGTTTTACACTTATTATTCTATCATCATACTCTACTGCATCTCTTTCTTTTAAAAACTTATTATATGTATCATCTGATAAAAATACTTTTATTTTGTCACCTACTTTTAGTATTTCGTTTCCTTTTGCTTTTTTGTCTCCTACCTCAAAATACTTTTTTCTAAAAAGTTTATAAAGGATACTGCTTGGCATCTTTTCAAATGTCTTTTGAAGATACTTTGACAGCACCATCCCTTCTTCTTTTTTGGTGACGATAAGTTCCCTCATCTATCCCCAAGCTGGTTTATCAAAGACATTTGTCTCACTCTGAGATCGTGCGAGGCTACTATGAAGTTCATTTCTTGTATTGATGACTTCATTGAGTTTATTACTAAGTCCTTGTAATTCTTTATTCATTATCCCTGAAACACTTGTGCCAAGATTTTGTATGAAATTAATCATGTAAACAAGTGAATCATCATACTCTTTTACTGAGTTTTCATACACTTGTCTTGCATGCATCTCTGCATTGCCCATTATTTCATTTGCTCGACGACTTGCATCTTCTATCACTTCTCTTGCTCTCTGCTCCGCAAGTTTAACTTGCTCACTTTCCTCAAGCATTTTATTCTTCATCTCGTTTGCTTCATTCATTATACGCTCTGCACTATGTCGTGCTTGCTCAAGCTCACGATTTTTAGATAATTCAAGTTCTCTTGCTTTTTCATTGTATCTCTTTATCTCATCAGGAATAGAGCCTTTAAGTTCACCGATAAGCTGACGAAGAGTGTCTTTTGGAAGCATTATACGTCCACGATTATCTGGTCGCACATTGTCTATCATCTGTTCGATATTGTCAATAATTGTTTCTAAATTACTTATAGCCATATCTTACTCCTTTTTAAAGCATCTATAGAATTATATCATTTTTTTTACTCATTTACTATATTTTTCTTTAAGCTTTGTCTCCACATGTTGCGGTACAAATTTACTTATATCACCACCATACTCTATAACTTCTTTCACTGCGCTTGATGATAAATATGCATATTCAAGGCTTGTAAGTAAAAAAATAGTATCTATCTCATTATATAGTATTCTATTAGTCTGTGCCAGCTGTAGTTCATATTCAAAATCTGTCACAGCTCTAAGTCCTCTTATCATGAGCGTTGCTCCTTTTTTCTTACAGTAATCAACAGTAAGTCCTTCAAATGAATCAATTTCTACATTGTCTATGTCTTTTACTGATTCTTTTATAAGATTCACCCTTTCTTCTATTGTAAAAAGAGATTTTTTATTTTTGTTATTGAGTACTGACACTATAAGCTTATCCATTATTTTTGATGCTCTCTTTATGATGTCAATATGTCCATAAGTTATAGGATCAAATGACCCTGGATATATACCTACCTTCATACTCTAACCTCCTTGCTTTTTTCTAAAAAATATATGCTTATTGGTCTTATACTCTTTTATTCTTTGTATCTCATATCCAGATTTTAAGACATCTATCACATCATCTTTTATATCTGTCTCAAGTATTATAATTGTATCATTATCTATAATTTTTGACTTTGCCAATCTTTCAAATGCAGTAAGATAAAGCTTTTTCCCATATGGTGGATCCATAAAAACTATACCATATACTTTCCTTTCATCTTCCAAAGTATCAATAGCAAAATCTACATCTCTTCTTATGACAGTGGCCTTATCCATAAGCTTCGTATGATCAAGATTCTCTTTAATCACTTTTATTGCTTCTATATTATTATCTACAAATGTAGCACTTCTTGCACCTCTACTAAGTGCTTCAATTCCTATAGCTCCACTGCCAGCAAAGAGGTCAAGAAAATCTACTCCTGGTACATCAAATTGTATCATATTGAAAAGCGTCTCTTTTATCTTGTCAGTAGTAGGTCTTATAGACAAGTTACTTAGTGTTTTAAGTAATAAATGTCTTTTTTCTCCAGCTATAACTCTCATTAAATCACATATCCTATCTTTATATATTCTTCAAGTTTTACTTTCAGATTTTCTGTCATTTTATATTTCTTATCTATATACTCTTTTGCATCAACTGATGCGTCTCTAAAGACTCCGATATCAGTATACATGTCTGCAAGCCTAAAATCCATATCCCCAGACTGCTTTACACCAAATATATCTCCCGGACCACGAAGACGAAGATCTTCTTCAGCTATATGAAAACCGTCAATTGATTCTGCGAGAACTTTAAGTCGTTCTTTTGATTTATCTGTAGGATTCGTATCAACAAAAAGCGCAAAACTTTGTTCCGTTCCTCTTCCTACACGACCACGAAGCTGATGAAGTTCTGCAAGACCATATGATTCTGCATCTTCTATCATGATATAAGTAGCATTTGGTACATCTACTCCTACTTCAACCACTGTAGTTGATACTAAAATCTGTATCTCATTATCTTTAAACTTCTTCATGACATTATACTTTTCATCACTCTTCATCCTTCCATGAAGAACGCTTATCTTCACTGTATCACCATAAAACTTTCTAAGGGTCTCTGCATAATCATATACATTTTGATAATTTGCAAAGCTTCCAACATCTTCGCTATCACTTTTTTCTATAGCTGCACATATCACATAGGCTTGATGACCAAGATCTATCTGCTTTTTCATTGAACGATAACTTTTTTCTCTTTCGCCAACATTTGCCACATAATTTTTGATTGGAAGTCTATCTTTTGGTTTATCGAGAAGTCTACTTATATCCATATCTGCATAGAAAAGCATAGCAAGAGTTCTTGGTATAGGTGTTGCTGACATGACAAGCATATTGCCACCATTTGATTTATCTTCAAGTGCTTTTCTCTGACCAACACCAAATCTATGCTGCTCATCTATTATAATAAATCCAAGATCCTTATACTCTACATCTTTTGAAAAAAGTGCATGCGTTCCTATAAGTATATCTATGTAACCACTCTTCAAACCTTCTATTATTTCTTTTCTATCTTTTGCCTTTGTGTTACCTGTAAGTAAAGCAACTACTACTTTTTTATCATCTTTTTTGCTTATACTACTATCATATTTACAAGCAAAGCCATATTTCAATATATTTTCAAGATGTTGCTCTGCTAGTACTTCTGTAGGAGCCATAAATGCTGTCTGGATACTACACCTTGCCACGAGATATGCTGCAAGTATAGCCACTATAGTTTTCCCTGACCCTACGTCTCCTTCAAGCAAACGATTCATTTTTATGCCTTTTTTAAAGTCATCTACTATTTCTTTTATAACAGCCACTTGGCTTTTAGTCAATCTAAATGGCAACTCTTTTACAATATCATTTAATTCTTTTTCATCTATATGAGTTAATTCCTCACGCCCTTTCCGCTTACTTTTATCTTTTTCTTTTTGCATAGCAAGTGAAAAAAGAAACAACTCATCATATACAAGCCTTTTTCTTGCTTTTAGCATATCTTCCATATTGTCTGGATAATGTATATGTCTAAATGCATAAGAAAGATTTACTAGCCCTCTTAAATTTATAATCTCCTGTGGCAAATATTCTTCAAATACATCTTTGCAAAGCTCTTTATCTTCAAGAAGCCCTTTCATAATCTTTTTTATAGTATTATTCGTAAGACCTTTTACCGTAGAATATACCGGACTGAGCGTTCCTTTCATACCATCATATGCTTCTTTTTTAAAAATTTTGCACTGAGAGATTACATATCCATCTCGCACTCTACTTACTCTTCCGCGAAATACAAAACTTTTTCCTACAGTAAGAGTCTTATTGATAAAAGGAATATTAAACCAATATGCTCTTATCCTACCAGTTCCATCATCAAGCATACAAGATGTGATAGAAACATTCCCTCTTCTAAAAAGACTTGGTTTAGTCACAACGAGTGCATTAATTGTATACACTTTCCCCACTTCAAGTTTTATGATTTCTGTGATGTCTTCATATGCTTCATAATCTCTTGGGAAATAATAAAACAAATCTTTGATACTATTTATACCAAGATTAGAAAAGTATGATTCAACCTTAGCTCCTATACCTTTTATCTTTGTAAGTTCACCCATATATTATACATGTTTTAAAAAGGTGGCTTGTGCCACCTTTGATATTTATTTAATAAATAGTTTTTTTATTCTACCGATATGTAGTAATAGTATACTGGCTGCCCACCTTGATAAATACTTACTTCTAGATTTTTATATGCACTTTCCAGCGACTCTTTTATGCTCTTTGCATCTTCTTCTGTGACATCGCTACCATAATAAATTGATACTATAGAATCTTTATCTTCCTTTATCTTTTCGTAAGCACCAAGTATACTTTTGCTTACATCTTTATTGGTATAAAGAAGTCCACTTTTGCCAAGTGTTATATAATCATTCTCTTTTATATCTATACCATCTATGACAGTGTCTCTCACAGAATGAGTAGTCTCAAGAGTTTTTACATTGGCTATACTTTCTTTAAAGCCATTAATCATATTGTCAACTTCTTTATCCTCAGTAAAATATATCATAGAATTAAGCCCTTCAAGCACATTTTTTGTCTCTATAACATATACTTTCTTATCTTTTGCAATGTCTGCTGCTTGCTTTGCCGCCATTATGATATTGCCATTATTAGGGAATACAAAGACTTTCTTCGCATTTACTTCTCCGATAGCATTTATAAAGTCTTCAGTTGATGGATTCATAGTCTGTCCACCAGAAATAATCTTATCCACACCAAGATCTTTAAAAAGTGCTGTAAGTCCCTCTCCGCTTGATACAGCTATAAATCCTATCTCTTTAAGATTTTCTACTTTTTTTTCTACTTTCTGATGATCTTTTGCAAATTCTTTTGCCTTACGCTCTGCATCCTTTATGACTTTCTCTTGATGTTCAAGTCTTAAATTATCTACTTTAAGATTAGTTAAAAATCCATATTCAAGTCCTTTTTCAAAAACTTTACCTGGATGATTGGTATGCACATGTATCTTTATGTATTCGTCATCTCCTACTACCACAAGTGAATCACCAATTGTGTCAAGGTATGATATGATTTCTTCAGTAGCATTTTCTTTAAACTTTGTAGATGTGTTGATTATACATTCAGTGCAATATCCAAATTTTATATCTTGGTCTTCTTCTATCTTTATATTAATGTTGGAAATCTTCTTCTCACTACTATCAACAAGAAGTTCTATATCCTCACCTTTAAGATATGAAAGTATACCATGAGCAAAATACATAAGTCCTTGCCCACCACTATCTACAACACCTGCTTCTTTAAGTATTGGTAGCATATCTGGCGTCTTCTCAAGTACTTCATCACCATATGCAACTACCTTTTCAAGCTTCTCTATATCATCAATTTTTGCACCTACTAATTCTTTTGATTTTTCTGCAAGTGCATTCATTACAGTAAGGATAGTGCCTTCCTTTGGTTTTACAACTGCTTTGTATGCTGTCTCTTTTGCTTTCATAGTAGCAGAAAGTAAAATTTTTATATCTATTTTCTTGGCTTCTTTTATATAATTTGTAAAACCTCTAAGGATTTGCGACATAATAACGCCTGAGTTTCCTCGTGCACCACGAAGAGACCCACTTGCTATAGCTTTACATACTTCTTCTACACCTTCTGATTCTAAACCATTTAAAAGGTCACACGCTGACTTAAGAGTCATATACATATTGGTTCCAGTATCACCATCTGGTACAGGGAAGACATTTAGTTCATTGATATAATCTTTATGCTTATATAAATTTGAGGCACCAGCAAGAAATGCTTCTTTTATTCTTGTTCCTTTATCCATACTAATCTATTACCCTTACGCCTTCTACATATATATTTAATTCATTTATTTTGAGCCCTGTCAATTCTTCAACTTTGTATTTCACATTTTCTATAACATTGTCACAGCATGCTTTTACGTTGACAGAAAATGCAACTATAATATGTAATTCTATTTTTATCTCATTATCGCTTATCTCAACTACAACACCTTTGCCAAGCTCTTCACTTTTAAGTAGAGTAGTAAGTCCATTTGCAAGATTAACTGCTGCCATGCCAACTACTCCAAAGCTTTCGCATGCAGCAAGTCCAGCTGTCTTTGCTATAACCTTTGGGCTTATTAAAATCTCACCATATTTTGTGTCGTAGTGAACGCCTTCAGATTTATTTGCCATACTTCCTCCTTTTATCGGGCTCGCAGTACACCCCAAAAAGCACTTTGTCACTGTGCTTGGACGCTCGCCCCTACGAGTATAAAGTTGCTAACTTATAATTTTATCATAATGTCTAAAGTTTATCAAATAAAAAAAGGCTTATTTAAGCCTTTTTAACGCTTCTATCACTTAATTATATCTCCCCTATCTATAACCACCTCATATCCTACACTTTCCATTCGTCTTTTCATACAATTAATGCACTCTGCAGCTTCATCACCAGTACATATTTTATTATCATATAAAAGATACTTGTCTCTCACATTTACTGGAGACAAATTTGGCATAACTACATTTGCTCCTGCTTCTATTCCCTTCTCTCTTCCTTTTTTGTCTATTGTGCCAAGCGCTGTAGTTGCCGGAAGTAATACAGGCGGATGAATTATCCTAATCACACTAAGTAAAAAAAGTGTAAGTTCCAGTCCTCCTGCCTTTTCATCTTTAAATATTGTATCTTTATGTGGAATAAAAGGACCTATGCCACACATATCTGGTTTAAACTCTTCTATAAATTTTAAATCTTCCGCAAGTGTTTTGTTACTTTGATATGGCGATCCTACCATAAAGCCTGCTCCAACCTGATAACCTATATCTTTAAGAACCTTTAGACAATTGATCCTATTTTCATATGACATGCTTTCAGGATGCAATTTTCTATAATGTTCTACATCGGCAGTCTCGTGCCTAAGTAGATAACGATTGGCTCCAGCTTCAAAAAGTTTCTCATATGATTCTTTCGTCCTCTCACCCACACTTAAAGTTATAGCAACATCTTTGTACTTTTCTCTTATTCCTCTTACTATATTTGTAAGCCTATCATCATCAAAGTATGGATCTTCACCACCTTGTAAGACAAATGTTCTAAAGCCAAGATTATATCCCATATCACAACATGTGAGTATCTCTTCTTCAGTAAGCCTATATCTTTCAACGTTTTTATTTGCGCATCTTATACCACAATAATAACAATTATTCTTGCAATAATTTGTAAACTCTATAAGTCCTCGTATATAGACTTTCTTTCCATAGATTTCTTTTCTTAATTTAACAGCTTCTTCTTTTATAACTTCCATGTCTTCGTCATTTCTATCACAAAGAAGCTTTTCATATTCAAGCAAAGATAAACTATGTGTATCTATTAATTTTTTTACCAAGTCTTTCACAATAATGGTATATCTTTTATGCTCCTTTCAAGTATCCCATTTGCATATGCTATAAATATACCATAGTTCATAAATGGAACCTTAGCATCAACTGCGCACTTCATCCTGTATCTCATCTCTCGTTCATTCACCATACATCCACCACAATGTATAATCATCTTGTATGGACTTAAGTCTTCAGGAAAATCATTTCCAGAAGATGTCACAATATGAAAATCTACACCTGTGATATTCTTAAGTAGTTTTGGTATCTTCGTCGTTCCTATATCATTGCACTGTCTATGATGTGTGCAACCTTCTGCAATGAGTATTGTATCGCCTTCCTTTATGTTCTTTATACTATTTACTCCATCAACTGCAGTCTTTAAAAAGCCTTTATATCTTGCTAAAATTATAGAAAACGAAGTAAGCGGTACATCTAATGGCACTATTTCATGCACAGTTTTAAACGCCTGGCTATCAGTAATTACAAAATCAGGCTTTTTTGCAAGTGACTTTAAAGTACTTAAGAGCTCTGTCTCTTTAGTAAAGAGTGCCTTACCATCATGGTCAAGTATATCTCTAAGTACCTGAATCTGCGGAAGAATCATACGTCCTTTTGGAGCAGACTCATCAATCGGGGTCACAAGTATAACCAAGTCATCTTTCTTAACTATATCTCCAACAAGTGATTTACCATTATTTTGTATAGCAAAACTCCCCATGAGCTCTTTAAGCTTTTCTATGTTTTTGCCAGTTCTTGCACTTACTTCTATTATATTCTTTTGTTCTTTAATTGTACTCTTTACTTTTATTATATTTTCAACTGTATCATTTGTAAGGTCTGATTTATTTATGACTACAATATAAGGAATGTTTTTTTCTATAAGTACTTTTTCTATCTCTAAATCATACTCTCTTATACCATCAAGAGCAGATACTACAAGTAATGCTATATCAACACGATTTAAAACTTTTTTTGCTCTTTCAATTCTCTTTTTGCCAAGTAGTGCATCATCATCATCAAGCCCTGGTGTATCAATAA
This sequence comes from Lachnospiraceae bacterium UBA3633, assembly GCA_002374095.1. Lineage (GTDB taxonomy): Bacteria > Bacillota > Clostridia > Lachnospirales > Lachnospiraceae > UBA3633. The sequence continues at coordinate 23,428 of DFKY01000012.1, read as the reverse complement.
AAAGTACTGGTCCAAGAGGTAATAATTCCATCGCTTTACTTACTGGGTCTGTTGTCGTACCTTTTACTTCTGATACCACTGCAACTTCTTGATTTGTTATAGCATTTATGAGACTTGACTTTCCTACATTTCTACAACCAAAAATACCTATATGAAACCTATCTGCATTTGCTGTCTCATTTAATGTCCCCATATCTTCTCCATTAATTCTATTCGTATTCTTTACTTGATATTAGTATCTTCGCACTTACATCATCAATCTTTCCAAGTTTTCCTGTGAGTCCATTTAATGTATCAAGTGGTGCAGACAATGCTACACTTATGATATTGACAGAGTGTCTCTTATCAGGAACCCCCATCCGACCAATCACATATTCCCTATATTCATGTAATATGCCATTAATCTTAGGCACATTTTCATCAGTAGCTTTATCTACTAATATACTAAGTATTGCTATTCTATTCATACTTATATGCTAACATATATCTAAAGTCCTTTCAAGACACCTTTTATAAGCTTATAAATAATTGATGATATAACTACTGCTGCGATTGCATTAAAGACGCTTGCTCCTACTTTTGTAAGAACTATAGGAACTACTGCTTCAAATGCCATGGAAAGAATGAATCGTCTTTCTATATAAGTCTTAAGAGCATATAAAATTATATATGCAATCTCTCCTATTATGCCAGAAAGAACTACATTATTAGTCTTTGTAAAAAACACTCCTGCTACATAGCCCATCACAAATTTTGTGGCAAGTGTTATTAAACAAGATGGTCCAGAAGTATAAAACAATATATCAAAAAGCATTGAGCCTACTCCTGATGCTATACCTCCATATAGTGGTGGTAACACAAACGCAGCAAGTAAACACATACTATTTCCAAGATGGAATCTAAATGTATCATGAGTACCTACATATATTCTTGATCCAATCACCACTAACGCTATAAAAAGTGAAGTTAAAGTTAATAATTTTACTTTTTTATCCATCATACACTCCTCCTTAAAATAAATATATATTTCTTATGCTTTAAGCATTTTATTACTTACTCTCACATATGCGATAACCATAAGCACATTAATAATAATCCATGAAATCGGATACGCATAAAGTATTGTCTCAAATGACCTGTGATATGGAAATACCGTAAGTATCCATATAAATCTAAAAACAACTGTACCTACCACTATTATAATTGCTGAAAGCATAGGATGCTTTAGAACCCTTAATCCTGCAGAAAGTATCTCATAAAATGATGAAATGAGATTAGGTAAGCACACTATATACATACGAGACATGGCTATCTCTATTACTTCTGGATCATTTGTATAAAGCCCTAAAAGCACTCTTGCATATATTACCATCAGAGCTATCAGTAATCCCGAAAAGAATAAAGAAAGTGCAAGGCATTCTCTTAAGACAAGTCTACATCTATCAAACTTTAATGCACCATAATTCTGACTCATAAAAGTAAGACATGCTGCAGAAAATGCACTTATCATAAAATATGGAAAGCACTCAAGATTAAATGCCGCTGTGCTGGCAGCTATAGTTTTAGTACCAAGTGAATTTATAGCTGATTGTACGCATAAATTTGATATTGAAAAGACTATACCTTGTATAGCGCTTGGTATCCCTATACGCATGATTTTAAAAAGAGAATCTTTAACTATTAAGAATTTTCCAAAATCATACTTAACCAAGCTTTTTTCTTTCACAAGAAGCACTACCACCGATATAGAGCTTACTGCTGTCGATATAGATGTGGCTATAGCTACACCTTCGACCCCCATCTTACATATAACTACAAAAAATATATTGAGAACCACATTGAGCACACCTGTAATAGTAAGTAGTATAAGGGGTCTTTTTGTGTCACCTATGCTTCTAAGTATTGCTGCTCCAAAATTATAGATAACTGCAAAAGGCATCCCTATAAAAACTATCTTTAAATAAAGTGTAGATGGTTCTAATATTTCCTCTGGTGTACCAAGAAATACAAGTAAGCTCCTTGAGAAAAAAAGACCAAGCACTGCTATTAATAGACCAAAAATTATAGCAAATGTCATCGCTGTATGGACTACATTGTATATCTTATGAGTCTTTCCTGCGCCAATATAATTGGCTATCATAACATTTGCACCAACCGAAAGTCCAAGAAATGAATTAATAAAAAGATTGATGATCTGAGCATTCGCTCCTACTGCTGCAAGAGCTACACTTCCTACAAAACGTCCACATACCACTATGTCAGCAGAATTAAAAAGTTGCTGAAGAACACTTGTAAGAGCTATAGGCATAGCAAAGAAAACGAGCTTTGTCAAAAGTGGCCCATTAAGCATATCTATTGATTTTGAATTATTATGAATTGCTATATGTCTCATAATTTTTTATATATCCTTCTATCACTTTATCTATTTCATCTTTAAAATCTTTTGTAAGAAACGATTCTATGTCATTGTCGATTCTCACTCGCTTATTGTCATCTGTAGTATCTCCTATATATGATAAACCTTCATATATGTCTTTATCATCAGTCGCATTAAAATCTCTATCATCTACAAAAAATATTTTCGAATCTTTTGTAAGCAATCTATATGGATTTATATCAAAGTAATTGGCTATTTCTATCGTGCCTTGAAGTATAGGCACTTTAAATATGCTATATCTTATACCACATTTATTTTTTTCACAAATCTTCCAAAGTGCTGCAAGAAACCCACCTTTTGATATATCAATACTATCAACTATACTCTTATCATCAAGTAAAGCAACCTTTTTTTTCATAAATAAAAGCGGATCCAGTCCGCTTTCTATATCGTCCATCACTTTTTTTAGAAAGCCATCATTGTAATAATGGACAAGTTCATCATATCTATTTTCAATCAAAACTTTTGTACCTAAGTTTCCAACAACACCTTTAACAAATACACTACTCATTGTTACAAAACTATGGGCGTAAATATGAAAGACATGCAAGAACCATTGCTGCCACAAGTATAATTGCTATAACAGCTCCAACCTTTCGGAGCATCCCTCTACTCATCATAATAGTCACCTCTATATTAAAAAATCGTCTTTTTAGACGATACATGACGCCAACGGGAATCGAACCCGTGATACCACCGTGAAAGGGTGATGTCTTAACCGCTTGACCATGGCGCCATAAGATATATAAAGGCGACGATCGGATTTGAACCGATGATCAGGGTGTTGCAGACCCACGCCTTACCACTTGGCTACATCGCCTTAATATAGCTATTTAATAGTAGCCTAAATCACGAATTTTGTCAAGTTTTGATAAAAAAGCGAGCCATATAGGCTCGCAATTTTGCTTACTTATAAATATATATTCTAAATTTTAGTTTCTCTTTAGATATTTACGTACATCAAATGCAACTGCGATGATGATAACTGCACCTTGAACAATCTGTTGCCAGTCTGAGTTGATGCCAAGATATTGCATAGATGTCTTTAAAAGCTCAAATACAAGAACGCCAAGCAATATTCCTGATACTTTACCTACACCACCACCAGTAGATACACCACCTATTGTACAAGCTGCTATAGCTTCAAGCTCATAGCCTTGACCAAGGTTTACTGATGCACCACCTGATTTTGCTGCAAGTAAGAATCCTGCCAAACCATACATAGCTCCTGCAAGCATATATATCCTTATAATAGAGCTTTTTACATTAACACCTGAAACTTCCGCTGCATTTTCATTGCCACCAATTGCATACATGTATTTACCATATCTAGTCTTGTTATACAAAAACCAGAAGATAAACCCGCCAATTATCGCAAAAAGAAATAGCCACTTAAAGTTAAATGTCCCTACCTGAAAAATAGGTGCTGTAGCAATACTTGTATAGTCAGAACGAAGTCCGCCTATAGGTTTTGCATTTGAATAAACTCTTGCGATACCATAGATTACTGTCTGCATACCAAGAGTTGCAAGAAATGGTGGAACTTTAAGGTTGGCTATAATCAAGCCATCTGCAAGACCAAAGCACATAGACAAAAATACTACAAAAAGTGCTATGCCAAGTACATACCACCAAGTTTCTGGTGCTGCAAAATTTGCACCAAAAAATTTATCTCCGTAATCATTTCTTTGGAGCAATGTACATGCCACAACTCCTGCAAGTCCTACTGCACGACCAGCAGAAAGATCAGTACCTCTAATTATAAGACATCCACTTACACCAAGTGCTATAATAAATCTTGGAGTAAGATTGGAAACTGTATTGATAAGATTGGCAAAAGAAAAGAAATTCTTTTGTGTAATACCGACAAAGATAACCAAGATAACAAGAAGAAGTGCTATAATATTATCTTTTACAACATGTATTAATCTTCTTTGTCTTACATACTCTGGATTCATAGGAGACTTTGTCTCCATCACTTTCTGGCCTTCACTAGATGTCAACGATTCTTGTTTTTTATCCATACATCCTCCTACATAAATTTTGTTGCAAGTTCCATAACTTTTTCTTGAGTTGCTTCTTTTCCATCAAGTATACCTGTAAGTCTTCCTTCACACATAACCATAACTCTATCTGACATACCGAGTAATTCTGGCATCTCACTACTTATCATGATTATTGACTTACCTTGTTTTGCAAGGTCAGCAATAATGCAATATATCTCATATTTTGCACCTACATCTATACCACGAGTAGGCTCATCAAGTATAAGCACATCAGGAGCATTGGCAAGCCACCTACCTATAATAACTTTCTGCTGATTTCCACCAGAAAGATACTGTATAGGCGTATCATTACTTGGTGTCTTTATATTCATCTTTTTAATATTGTCATCAACAACTAATTTTAATTTCTTGTTGTTAATAACCATACCATAATCAAGATACTTGTCAAGTGATGCTATACCTACATTATCTGATACAGAAAGTACTCCAAAAATTCCTGTGGCTCTTCTATCTTCAGTAAGAAGCGCTATCCCTTTTACTATGGCATCTCTTGGCTTTTTAACTACAAGTTCCGCTCCTTTAAACTGAAGCGATCCTTCTTCGACATCCCTTATACCAAAAATTCCTTCCATAAGTTCTGTCCTTTGCGCTCCGACAAGACCTCCTATGCCAAGAATCTCACCTTTTCGCAATTCAAAACTCACATGCTGAAAAGAACGTTTATTTGGAGATGTGTAGTCATTTACTCTAAACACAACTTCACCTGGCACATTTTCTCTCTTAGGGAAACGATTAGTAAGTTCCCTACCTACCATATGTTTTATAATAAGGTCTGTAGTAAGCTCAGATGCTCGCCAAGTGCCTACGTAAGTACCGTCTCTCATGATTGTGACATCATCTGATATCTTAAGTATCTCTTCCATCTTATGTGAGATATATACGAAAGCAACACCTTTCTTTCTTAGGCGATTGATTATATCAAAGAGAAGATCAACTTCATTTTCTGTAAGTGAAGATGTCGGTTCGTCCAAGATTATGAGCTTTGCATCCGCAGATACAGCTTTTGCTATCTCAACTGATTGCATCTGCGATACAGAAAGATCGCCAAGTTTTGTAGTAGATGGATATGGAAGTCCTACTTCTTTAAGATACTTGTCTGCTTCCTCATGCATTTTTTTATGATCTATGATTTTTAATGGTCCAAATCCTTTTAGAGGATATCTTCCGCAAAAAATATTTTCTGCTATGTCTCTTTCTGGTATAGGCTGAAGTTCTTGATGAACCATGGCTATACCTTTATCAAGTGCATCTTTTGCATTTTTTATATTTACATGCTCATCATTAAGTATTACTTCTCCAGAATCTCTTGTGTAGATTCCAAAAAGGCACTTCATAAGTGTAGATTTGCCAGCGCCATTTTCACCCATTAGTGCATGAACTGTACCAGGTCTTATATTAAGAGACACGCCTTTCAATACATAGATGTGATTAAAGCTCTTGTAAATATTTTTCATCTGTAGCAAATATTCACTCATGTGTTTCCTCCTTACAAATATTCATTTATATCAGAAAAAAAACCGAGCAACAAAAATTGCTCGGTTTTTTATCATAATCATTTTAAATTTTTATTTATATTGGCTAGCATTTTCAGGTGTTACCTTTACATAGTCTACCCAATTGTAAAGCTCAAGTGCTTCACCATTAGCTGCTGCTATAGCACAATCAACTGCTGCATGTGATTGACCATTGTGGTCATTAAGAACTGTACCAGTCATCTCACCAGCTATAACTGCTTCAACTGCCTCTGCAAGAGCATCAACACCTACAAGGTAGATATTTTCATTGATTTTTCTTCCAGCTGCTTCGATAGCAACCTTTGCTCCCATAGCCATATCATCATTGTTACAGAAGATAACTTCTATCTGATCACCATATTGTGTAAGAGCATTTGCTGCAAGTCTTTGACCTTCAGCTCTTTGCCAGTTACCAACTTGATCATCAAGACACTCAACTTCATTTCCTGTCTTCTCTTTATATTGAGAGATAGAGAATTCTGTTCTATATTGAGCATCAACGTTTTCAGGATCGCCTTCGATCATAACGTATTGAAGCTTTCCGTCACCATTAAGGTCTCCCTTGTTCTCAAGATCAGCTATAAGTTCACCTTGGAATCTTCCTGATTGACGAGCATCAGCTCCTACATAAGTAAACTTTCCTGCATAATCTCCAGTGTTATGTGATTGCATATCAGACTCTGATGGCTCACGGTTGATAAATACAACTGGGATGCCAGCTGCTGCACACTTATCCATAACAGTTGCTGCTGAAGTAGATTGAACGAGGTTTAAGATAAGAACATCATAACCTTGTGCGATAAAGTTATCGATTTGGTTAGTTTGCTCTGCTTGATCGTTCTTTCCATCTTGCATAGTTACTTCATAAGTTACTTGATCGTTGTTCTTGCTCTCAAAATAACGAGTTAACTCATTTCTGTAAAGAGTCATAAATGCATCATCAAATGTATATATAGATACACCAACTCTTACTGTTCTTGGACCAGCAGGTGCTTCTGACTCTACTGCTGTTTCCACTGATTCTGCTGCTGCCTCTGTAGTAGCAGGTGCTGTTTGTTGCGCACAAGCTACTAATGATATAACCATTAAACTTGCGAGCAAAACTGATAATAATTTTTTCATATTGCCTCCTAAAGATTTGTTCTATATTTGAACAGTTTAAAATGCATAACCATTGCATTTATAAGGTTATATATATAATAACCCTTTAAATGTCACGTGTCAAGCATTTTTAAATATAAAAGTAAGAAAAAAGACACATTTAGTGTCTTTTATAGCATTTTACTACAATATATTGTTTTTATTTTTAGCAAATATAATATTTCGATAATATATATACTCTTTTAACGAAAATTGCCCTAATTCCCTTTTTTTATAAGCATTTAAGAAGACTACCTGTGTTTTCGTATACTCTGGAAATATTCTTGACACTTTTCCCATATCCCCCATGGCTATAAAAATACACTTTGTCCCTCTTTTTTCAAGTCGTAAAGCATAATTTTTTGCCAAATCCATGTATTCATATAAGTCTTTTTCATTATATACTGCTACTGCCATCTTTAAAACGCTGCATTCTTTTTTTAGCATTTTCTCTATTATCGTTTTACACTTTTCTTTAGAGAATTTTTTATCAAATATATGCTTTGAAAGTATTATCTTTTTCTTATAGTGCTTATAAAGAGTATTTCCGACATCTTTCAGCGTATCATTTTCTATATCAACATAATCGGCCAGTGAGTTTTTACATATTTCTTCTATATAAAAAGCATATTTCTTTTTATCAATATTGCTTTTCCCACCTTCTTTACAAGTCCTTATTGTCGCAATTATTTTCTTCTTTTTATAACATTTTTTTACTACATTTATAGCATTCAGTATCTCTTTTACTTTGTTGTCACTGTCATCAATGTATTTTAGACTATCAAGTCGTATCTCATAAGCATCTATTAATTTATCATCTATCTTTTCTATTTTTTTTAAAATGCCATAGATTCCCTTCTCTAAAATCGGATAACATAATAAAAACTTATTTTTATACTTTTTTCTTATCATAGTTTAGTCTTTTAAATTATATACCACTAATGCATTTTGATATAATGCCTCTGACACTATTTCTATGTCTTTTTCTTTTATTTTCGCAATCTCTTCTATCACATAACGTATATATGAAGATTCATTTCTTTCACCTCGATAAGGTGTAGGTGCAAGCCAAGGAGAGTCCGTCTCTGTAACTATATTCTCAATGCCTATCTCTGCCACCACTTCTTTTGTCTTTCTTGCATTTTTAAATGTCACAGTCCCACCAATTCCTATATGATACCCAAGCTTTACATATTCTTTTGCTATCTCAGGCTCATATGAAAAACAATGGATAATTCCTCCGATACCTTTTGCATAATTTTTCACTATTTCTAAAGTATCCTTACATGCATCTCTTGAGTGAACAACTATAGGGATGTTCAACTCTCGTGCAAGATTAATCTCTGCTATAAACCATTTTTTTTGATTCTCATAGTCATCTTCATTTTTAAAATCACCATGGTAATCAAGCCCTATCTCTCCTATAGCAATTGCAGACAATGCACCTTTTATCGCAAGACTTTTCAAACTATCAAGATGCTGTACGCCCTCTACACTTTCTGGACTACATTTTGGCACTTCATCTGGATGGTCTCCAACAGTAAAATAAAACTTTGGCATATCTAAAAACTTATTATATTTTATGGCAAGTTCCTTTTCATTTTTTGATTCATCAAGACTTGCTCCTATAAGAGTCACCCTTTGAACACTGTCTTTATACATTCTTCTAAAAAGCTCTTCTCTATCTATATCATATTTTTCATCACTATAATGTGCATGTGTATCAAATATTCTCATCTCTCATTTGCTCTCTTTTTAAGTTCTTTTTCATATATGAAGTAACCATAGAATCCAAAGCTTGGTGCGCATTTCTCACATACAAATCTATAGTAGTCATCATGTGGTATACTTTCTTTATTTAAGAGATTCCATGCAATAGATATATTATTCTCTATCTCATCACTATACTTACTATAATCATCACTTAAATCAGACTTATACTTTTTATATATTAAATCAGCAAGATTTAGGTGAGATATAGCTTTATCAAGTTCGTTGCCTATATTTTGTCCCATAATAGTTATGGCATCACTATACATCTTATATGCTGCATCAAACTGCGAAAGATCTGTAAGGGCAAGCCCCATATTGTTATAAAGTCCAGCAATAAGCTTATCATTTTTATCAAGACACTTCTCATATATCTCTTTTGCTTTCAAAAAATAAGACAGTGCCACATTTGCTTCACCAAATGCTTTATACACTGTCGCTACATTTAAAAAGATTGTTCCACCACTTACACTTTTATCAAGTGACAATGATTCTACTAACTCTATACACCTTTTTGCATGAAGCTTTGCATCTTCGCCTCTACCTTGCTTTCGTAAAAATCCTATGTACTCATTTTGAAGCTCAAGCTCTGATCTTAAATCTTTTGCAATATGCGCTTCCTTTAACCAATAATTTATCAAAGCCTCAGCTTCATCAAAATCCTTCTCATCAAAAAGTTTATCGAGTCTATGTCTTATTCTCTCCATGTCAATATTCTTTACTTGATTGGAACAAGTTGTACATGGTTTTATGACATATTCGTCTTTCTTTATCTCATCCATATAGTTACACCGCAGCTAATATATGAGCATTTCGTAAGTTTATGTCTTTTATCTTATTGTTCACATCATAAGCATGTGGCTCGAGATAGTTTGACCTATTTTCTGACAAACCATCTATTTTTAATCTTTCTATATAAGTGCTCGCTATTAATTCTATATCATTTTCCACTTTTCCACTAAATATCTTCTCATCACTTACATTTAAAAGTGACACTAATTTTTCTTCAAATGGTATCTCATGATAGTCATCATCTTCTATGCCTTCTATATAGTTAAGTTCACTTTTTACCTTCAATACTTTAGGCCAAGAAAGATCTCTAAGTGCTTTAAATTTCCATTTATAATATGGCATATAGACTTCATTTAATAAAAATGCTACATGTATGGTCGCATTTACAAATTCATATAGTGCAAGTCTTGCGGCACCAAGTTCATTGTGAGCGACGCATCTCTTAAAATTATACTGACCTGATTGTGCCATCAAAAGAATCTCTCCTGCGAGTTTTTTTAACTTTACATCTTCTGGCATAACAAAAAACTTCACTCTATAATTTGTAATTATCTTACTATCATCTCGCCAGATCTCTCCATTTGTAAGTTCTGCAAGAGACTCTTCCGGCACATGTAGATAATCAAAAAGCGATAAATTACCATCTCTGCTTCCTGTCTTCTCAAGTAAAAAATCTGAAACTTTTTTTACGCCTCGTCTATTTCCTCCAGCTGGTGCCATCACTTCTCTTTTGAAACCTTTATAGTCCGTAGGAAGCTTCGCATACTCTCTCTTAAGTCTAAATTCTTCTTTTTCATCAATATTGTCTGGTACGAATATAAGAAAACCTGGATCAAAATCATGATCAGTAGATACTTCATCATCATATGAAAAACATTCAGATCCTGCTCCTATAAGCCCAACTGCTATTTTTGACTCAAGATCTGGAAATGATTCATGAATCATCTTCTTTCCATACTCTTCATAAAAACTTTTTGATAATTCAAGTCCTTTCATCTTTCTACAATATTCCTTTCTTCTGAAGCTCTTCTCTTAAATCTTTTGCACTTCCTGTAAACACGTATCCTTCCATGCCAGTACGGTTAGCTCCAAATATATTGATAATTAGATCATCTATAAAAAAGCTTTCCTCTGGCTTTATGTCATACTTTTTATAAAGAGCTTCATATATTTCAGGAAATGGTTTTATAGATCCTACATCACAAGATACTATCTTCCCATCAAAATATTTGTGCGCTGGTATCTTTTCCCAATAATTATGTTGATTAAAACTTGCATTGGAAAGTAAGTACAATTTATAGCCTTTATTCTTAAGCTCTTTGATTATATCTTCCACTCCTTCTATAGGTATCAGATAATCTGTCCAGTTGAGTATAAGTTTTTTTATCTTTTCTCTATATTCTTCTCCAAGTCCATCAACTACATGATTGATAAACTCTTCATCGCTTATCGCACCATAATCCATATATATAGACTTATAGTTAAGATATGTTGCTTTATAAATCTTATCCTCTTCTTCTTTATCATTTATATGTAGCTCTTTTACATATCGCATAGGGTCAAAATCAATAAGAACATTGCCCATATCAAAAATCACATTTTTTATCATCTAACCTTCAAGCTCCTTGCTTATATTTTGCATAGTATTTTTTATAGTTTTTAGTACTTTCTCGTAGTCCATCCTTTTTGGTCCCACTACACCTATAGTTCCCTTCATGCCATTTCCAAAATCGCAATTAGCTGTTACTATAGAGCAATCTTTCATCGTATTAACTGGTGATTCTTCACCTATATACACTTTAAGTCCTGTCTCTTCTGAATCTTCATTGGCTTTATCTACAATTCGTGCAAGATCTTTTTTCTGTTCGAAAGCTTCTACAAGACTTCCGATGTCACCATTTTCTGCAAATTCTTTATACTTAAAGAAATTATTAGATCCATAAGTTAAGATATTATCAAAATTAGTCTTTTCAATAAATGCATCTTCTATATGATCAATTATTATCATTATATCTTTTTTGTTCTTTTTTAGTTTCCCAATCTCTTTCGTTACTTTTTCGCCTTTTATATCGGATACTTTTTCGCCTGACAAAATATTATTTAAAGTCATTGATAGATCAAGAATCTCTTTTGCATCTATTACTCTATCAAGATCTACAATGCTTGTCTTCACTACATTGCCTTCTGCCACAAGAACTACAAGAACCTTATTATTTTCAAGATTAGATAATTGCACATACTTTATCTTTGTAGTAGATACTTTTGGTCCTGCTATCATAGCAGCATAATTTGTATTGGATGCTATAGTCTTCACGACCACTTTAAGCATATCTTCAAGCTTATCAACTCTTGCGTTCATCTCTGTCTTTATATTTTTTATCTCACTATCTTTTTCTTTTATAAGATTATTGACATAAAAACGATAGCCTTTATCCGATGGTATCCTACCTGCAGATGTATGAGGCTTTACTATATATCCAAGCTCTTCTAGGTCGCTCATCTCATTTCTTATAGTAGCAGAACTTAATGACATACCATTTTTTTTGCTTATCGTCCTGGAACCTACAGGTTCACCAGTATCAAGATACATCTTTATAATAGTAAGAAGTATCTCTTTTTTTCTATCATCAAGAATATCGACTTTTGCTACTACAGCATCATTTTTTATACTTTTTCTAGGCATTTTGTCACCTTCTTACATAAAAAGTCTTACTTTAATAATAATATATTTTAAAACATTAGTCAAACGATGAACTCTTAACATTTAAGTGCAAAATAAAAAAGAGATGTATTTTCATCTCTTTTTATTATATATAAACCCTTTTCTATCCTCTATTTAACTGTTTTCGTTTTGCCTTAATTGCATCTTTAAGTTTTTGTGTAGGTTTTCCATCTGAATCAAGATATTCGCTTGTCTTATACTTCTCAGTAAAACGATACTGCATATCGTAGTAATCCATGTTGCTATAAATCTTTGCTGTAGCTTGTTTATCAAATTCACTAAGTGATGCAGTAAATGATTTCACCCATGCATCCCACTCTTCACGAACTATAAATGCTGCTTTCTCATCAGCATTTAATGCTCTATCTTCAGCAAACACAAAATTAACGGCACCGAATACAAGTACCACTGATAAAAGTAGTCCAATTAAAGAATACATTTTTTTCATAAGCTTTACCTCGATTATCTATATTTTAAGATAATAAGTCGTTATTGTCAACAAAATTAAGCATTAATTTATTAAGCATTTATTAAAATTTTGTGTTAGATACATTATGCTTTATAATTAACTATTTTTATAAAGTCATCTTTAAGGCTTGCACCACCCACAAGACCACCATCTATATCTAGTTTCTCAAAAAGTTCTTTTGCATTACTGCCATTTACTGAGCCACCGTATTGTATCCTTATAGTTTCACCTGCATCTTCACTATATATAGCTTTTATACAATCTCTTATCATCTTGCATACTTCTTCTGCCTCATCTGCTGTCGCAGTCTTTCCTGTTCCTATAGCCCAGATAGGTTCATAAGCTATAACTGTATTTTTTACTTCTTCTTCACTAACACCTTCAAATGCGGATTTTATCTGTCCTTCTATAAAGGCTTTATATGTACCATCTTCGCGAAGTGATAAACTCTCTCCGCAACAAAGTATTGGTTTTAATCCTTCTGCATGTGCCTTTTTTAATTTTTTATTGATCATAGCATCATCTTCTTTAAAAATCGTTCTTCTTTCGCTATGACCTATTATCACATATTCTCCACCTGCATCAAGTATCATTTTTGCACTTATCTCTCCAGTAAATGCACCCTTATCTTCAAAATAAAAATTTTGTGTACCAAGCTTTATTTGAGTTCCTTTAAGGCACTCTGCTGCAGTAGTTACATCTATTGATGGTACTATAAAAACCACATCACTACTATCTGTGTTGCAGCCATCTTTAAGTAATCTTATTAAATCTTTTGCCTCGCTTGGTGTCATATTCATCTTCCAATTTCCTGCTATTATTTTTTTTCTCATTTTTCTCTCCTTGGGCGCTAACCCTTACATGTTTTTATTGTGGCTGACCTGTACTACTTGTCCCACCTGGTGCCATCTCAAAAACTATATTTGTTGATTCTGGTGGTGCTATTTCTTCTTCAGCACTATCAATATTTCTTGTTGTAGAAGCTTTGGTCGTAGGCTCTTCTTTTCTTGTCTCTACAAACTTATTGGTCTGAAGCACTCCATCATCATCCACATAAGTATTTTCTTCAAATGCTGTAGGCGTATGTCCATGATATATAGTTTGATGATCAAATACTCTCTCTATTTCTTCATCCCCTCTTTTTACAACTTTATATACTTGCCATTCACTTCCTTTTGATCCACGACTTGCTTTTCCTTCATTAATTATAGAAATTGATGGCACTTCTAAATCTTGAAGTTTGCTTGATACAAGATTTTGTGTAACTCCTTCTTCAAGTATTGGTACTGCAAATATTTCTATCTTAACTTTATTTTTTTCATAACTTGCTCTTATTCCTACACTATACTCACTATCATTTATAAACTTATAGTCTGGTCCGTAAAACGACACTGTAGCATCAAGCCCTGGTGTTATATAACTTGGCTCAAATGTATGTGACTTTCTATATGTTGTAGTAAGTCCTGATCCAAATACTGCATTGTAAAGAGTCGTGCTAACCTGACATATTCCTCCTCCAAGTTCTTCTACAACTTGTCCTTCAAGATATGCAGGTGCATAATCATAACCTCTCTCTTCTGTCCTTTGTCCGATAACTTTATTGAATGAAAATTCTTGTCCAGGCTTTACTATATAACCATTTAATCCATTACATGCATTTCTTATATTATTGTTTCTTTTTTCATTGTTGCTTGTCCAAGTCTCAAATACTGATACATATTTATATTTTGATTTTACTGAAGGACCACTTGCATCAACCATATTAAGCACTGTCCAAAGCTCTGTATCAAGATTTCCTGCATTAATCTCACTTATAATTCTCTGCCTTAGTTCGTCTTGATCTATAAGATATCCTCTATGATCATCTCCAAATACAAACTCATTGATTTTGGAGTCAAATTTTTCTATCTGTCCTCTTACTGCTTTTGTGTCCCAGAGTCTTGAAAGCTGTGACAAAGAATCATCAAGATTTATATCATTGATTTTAGCTTCAAATTTAAAATCTGGTGTAAAATCACTTGATGTCACATCTACGCCTTTCTTGTCAAACTCATTTTTAGACAAGTAAAGATATTTATCATATATCTCATCAACAAATTCTTTTATCTGTCCTTCAAGAAAATCAGGTAATTTGTATGTATCTTTTGTCGCACTTATAGTTATGTCTGAAAGCGGATTCTCTACTTCAACAGCTTGACCAGAACCAAGATCATCGCTATTTTGTCCTTTCAAATATTTATCATAATTTTCATCAGTTGCAGGTGTGCCATACTCAGGCATCTCAAAAATATCTATCTCTGGATTACTATTTTTTATAATGATATTGAAATTATACGAACCAAGAACTTTATCATATACATCCTGGAGTGTAAGTCCCTTTATAGAAAATGGCTCTTTCATACCTAAAATAGAAAAATCTATGTATATATCCTGCTTCATTTCTAAAGCACTATATCCTTCAATCTCTTTCTTTTCACTTCTATATTGTATAAATCTTACTATTCCAAAAATGACAAGTGCTATGACAAGCATTGATGCAAGCACAAGTGCTATAATCTTTGGTGCATTGTTATCTTTTCTCCTTCGACTTTGCTTATACCGTTTTATTGCATCACGAGAGATATTCACATTTCTTGTGCCATATCTACTACTATCATATCCACTTAAACGATTACCTTTTCTTTCCATTTATCCTCTTACAACAAAATTAATTATTTTTCCTTTTACATAAATTTCTTTTACTATATCACCTGTAAGCTTTGATGCCACTTCTTTTTTTGCGGCTTCTATTACTATTTTGTCCTCAGCCTCACTATCTACTTCTACAAAACCTCTTGTCTTACCATTTACTTGTATAGGTATCTTTATTGTAGAAGCCTTTGCCAAGTTCATATCATATGTTGGCCAAGTAGAATCAAACACCGAACCTCCACACCCAAGCATATGATAAAACTCTTCTGCAAGATGTGGTGCAAAAGGTGATAAAAGTATAGCAAAAGTTTTAAATGTTTCTTTATCTACATAGCCCTCTTTTCTATCAAGGTCTATAAGAGAGTTTGTGTATTCCATGAAACCAGATATAACAGTGTTAAATGAAAAACTCTCAAGTCTTTCTGTAATTATCTTTATAAGATTATGTCTAAGATAAAGACTTTCCTTTGTGGCTTCACGATTCTCATTTGCATTCTTTTCTATAAGATTATAAAGTCTATTGATAAACTTATATACACCTTCTATCCCTCTATCATCCCATGCAGCATCCATATCAGGTGGTCCTATAAAGAGTTCATACATACGAAGAGTGTCACATCCATAATTTTCTATCATCTCATCAGGATTTATCACATTGCCAAGTGACTTACTCATCTTAATTCCTTCTGGTCCAAGAATCATTCCCTGATTAAAAAGCTTATGAAATGGTTCATCAAAACCAATCACTCCTATGTCATATAGGAACTTTGTCCAAAATCTCGAATATAAAAGATGAAGAACCGCATGCTCAACACCTCCTACATACATATCTACTGGAAGATATTTGTCTGCCTTTTCTCTGTCAACTAAAGCTTTATCATTATATTTATCAATATATCTAAGGAAATACCATGATGATCCAGCCCATTGCGGCATAGTGTTTGTTTCTCGTTTTGCTGGACCTTTACACTTAGGACATGTACAATTGACCCAAGATTCAATATTAACAAGTGGTGACTCACCTGTACCAGATGGCTCATAAGACTCTACATCTGGAAGTTTAAGTGGAAGCTCTTCAACTGGCACAGCCACATTGCCACATTTTGAACAATGAACTATAGGTATAGGCTCTCCCCAATAACGCTGTCTTGAAAAAACCCAATCACGAATTTTATAGTTTACTGTCTTTTTCCCAAAACCTTTTTTCTCTATCTCATCAGGTGCACTCTTTTTTAATTCACTTGAATCTCTGCCATTCCATTCGTCTGAATTAATTACCACTCCATCAGCTACTGTATAGGCTTCTTCTATACCATTATCAAATCTATGTATATCATCTTTTGGTGCTATAACAGGCACTATCTCTAGCCCAAATTTCTTTGCAAATGCGAAGTCTCTTGCATCATGTGCAGGCACACACATTATAGCTCCTGTACCATAATCAACAAGAACATAGTCTGATACCCAGATAGGAATCTTCTTGCCATTTAAAGGATTTATAGCATAACTTCCTGTCCAGACACCAG
Organism: Lachnospiraceae bacterium UBA3633; assembly: GCA_002374095.1. Lineage (GTDB taxonomy): Bacteria > Bacillota > Clostridia > Lachnospirales > Lachnospiraceae > UBA3633. Next base: position 6,301 of record DFKY01000012.1, on the reverse strand, counting down.
TCTTATCTTTGTCAGAGACTGCCATACGATCAACATTCGTTTTCATAGAAGCAGTCTTTATATAATTTTCTACATCTTCTTTTCTATCAGGAGTTGCAAGTTTTTTTGAAAGTTCATGTTCTGGTGCAAGCACCATAAATGTCGCACCATAAAGTGTATCGGGTCTAGTCGTATACACTGTGATTTTATCGTCAACTCCATCTATTTTAAAATCTACTTCTGCTCCATATGACTTCCCTATCCACTCTGTCTGCATCTTTTTTACTTTTTCAGGCCAATCAAGTTTATCAAGATCTTTTAAAAGTCTTTCAGCGTAATTTGTAATTTTAAGCATCCATTGACGAAGATTTTTTTTAGTTACTGGTGTGCCACATCTTTCGCAACATCCATCAACTACATCTTCATTGGAAAGTCCTGTTTTACAACTTGGACACCAGTTTATAGGGAACTCTTTTTCATAAGCAAGCCCTGCTTCAAAAAGTTTCACAAATATCCATTGTGTCCATCTATAATAATCAGGATCTGTGGTCTTTAGCTCCATGTCCCAATCATATAGAGCTTCAATCTGCTTAAGTTGTCTTTCAAAATTTTTTATATTTTCATCTGTTGAGATTGAAGGATGCACATGCATTTTAAGAGCATAATTTTCTGCAGGAAGTCCAAAAGCATCAAATCCCATAGGATGTATGACATACTTTCCTTTTAAGACTTGATATCTTGACCAAGCATCTGAAATTACATATCCTCTCCAATGTCCTACATGAAGTCCTGCTCCACTTGGATACGGAAACATATCAAGACAATAATACTTTTCTTTTTTATCATCTTTCACATTTACTGGATTTTCTTCCCAGTACTTAGCCCATTTCTTTTCAATTTCTTTAAAATTATAAGCCATCTTTTTTTCCTCAACACACAAAAACTAAGGCAAATCACAGATATTGCCTGCTTAAATCAACAATGTAGTAATTATAAAATATATCTATATTATAGTCAAGAATTCAGAATTTATATTCTATTATTAATGGGTATATATTTTCAATCATCAAATAAATACTTTTCAACTATTTCTGCTGCCGTCCTACATGCTCTGATGCAAGGTCTACTTTTATAATAATTCTCATCACGAACTGCTGGCTCTGGCAAATCTTCACCTTCTTTTAAGTTAAGCATTTCTCTACAAATGTAAGAACCCTGCTTTTCTTTAAAGTCATTGCACATATCTTGAATGAGTTTGTACACTCTTTTTTTGTCATCCATATTTTTAGGATCATTATATCCTTTCATATAACCTGCAATCATGCACATCCCTGTCACAGCACCACAAACTTCTCTGAGTTTACCAAATCCTGCACCAAAAGGTGATGCCACTTTCATCGCTTCATCAAGTTTCATGCCAGCAACATCATTGAATGCTCCAAATACTGACTGACAACAATTATAACCCATCCTAAATAATTCTTCTGCTCGATCTGCTCTATTCATAATTACTCCAAAATCTTTTCTCTACATCAGATATATTTCTTTAACTCATTTATATCTTCAATAGTCGTTGACCAAGTTGTCACAAAACGGACCACGACATGATTTTTGTCATACTCTTCCCACACTCCAAAAGCTACATGTCTTTTTAAATTCTTTGCTTTTTCCTTTTTCATAATCACAAATTGCTGATTAGTAGGTGAATCTATATAAAATTTATACTTTTTTTCTTTAAAAACTTTTTTGAGTTCTTCTGCCATATCTATAGCATGTCTTCCTATCTCAAAGTACAAATTATCAGTAAATAAAGTGTCATATTGTATGCCAAGAAGTCTTCCTTTTGCAAGAAGTGCTCCTCTTTTTTTGATAGAAGTAATATAATTTTTTGGTCTATTATTCTTTGTAAATACTACTGCTTCACCAAAAAGTGCTCCAACTTTTGTGCCACCAATATAAAATACATCTGCATACTTTGCTATATCTTTTATACTTATATCAGACTTTTTGCTCATAAGTCCATATGATAATCTCGCACCATCGATATAAAGTGGCATTTTGTAGGCTTTGCAAACTTCAGATATTTCTTTTAGTTCTTTCTTTGTATAAATAGTTCCATACTCTGTCGGATGTGATATATATACCATGCCTGGTATCACCATATGCAAATAAGTTCTATCATTATAAAAGTTTTCCATGTACTTTTTTATACTTTTTGCATCAAGCTTACCATCTTTACCTTTTATAGTAAGTACCTTATGACCAGTAAACTCTATCGCTCCTGCCTCATGTACATTGATATGCCCAGAGTCTACCGCAATCACACCTTCATCATCATTAAGCATTGTAGATATAACTGTTGCATTGGTTTGGGTACCACCAACAAGTAGCTCAACCTCCGCATTTTTTATGCCACATATTTTTTTTATTTTTTCTTTAGCTCTTTTTGTATATTTATCGTCACCATACCCAGAATATGGCTCTAAATTAGTCATAGTAAGTTTCTCTATAATCTTTGGATGAGCTCCAGTATTATAGTCGTTTTCAAAGCTTATCATATGCCTTCTCCTATTATGCTTTATTTTTCCTTATGATAAAGTTTACAGTGGCAATAACCTTCAAAATCAGGGTCTGCAACTTGATCTCTGAACTCTTTGCACATGCACATAGTATCTTCTGTCATCTCAAGACGACAAGGGCAGTGTCCATCTCTCTTTTTTAACCCTTCTCTTATCTTTTCTACTATTTCTCTGTTTTCATTGTAAGTAATTTTCATAGCATCTCCTTTCATTACACCTTTTTATATTTTTATACACTTTTCTCTTTCATAAACTCATCTATTAATTTGTCTATTCTGTGTGCTACTTCTATAAAATCTTTTTCTTTATACCCTTTTGTCGTCATTGCTGCTGTACCTATACGGACACCACTTGCCACTTTTGGACTTCTTGTCTCTTGAGGAATACAGTTTTTATTGAGCGTTATATGATGTTCATCAAGCATATCTTGACATTCTATACCCGTGATACCTTTGTGAGTTAAATCAAGTAAAAATAAATGGTTATCTGTGCCATCTGTTATAATTTTATATCCCATCTTTTTAAACTCTTCACACATTGCTTTACAATTTACAACTACTTGATGTATATATTCTTTATAAGTAGGCATAAGACATTCTTCAGCTGCTATGGCTTTCGCTGCTATAATATGTTGAAGTGGTCCTCCTTGTGAAAATGGAAATATTGCACTATCAATTTTTTTTGCAAGTTCAGGCTTACAAAAAATCATACCACCTCTTGGGCCACGAAGAGTCTTGTGTGTTGTCGTCGTGATGATATCTGCGTAGCCAAAAGGTGTAGGGTGCTCACCAGCAGCAATAAGCCCTGCTATATGAGCCATGTCTACCATGAAATAAGCCCCTATACTTTTTGCTATCTCGCTAAACTTATCAAAATGTATAATCCTGCTATATGCTGATGCTCCTGCAAGTATAAGTTTTGGTTTATATTCAAGAGCTTTCTTTTTTACATCTTCCATGTCTATGAAACCATTTTCATCCACTTCATAGAAAACCATATTAAATAATCTCCCAGAGAAACTCACTGGACTTCCATGAGTAAGATGTGCTCCATTATTTAGAGACATAGATAATATAGTATCTCCTACGTTTAACACAGAAAAATAGGCTGCAAAATTAGCTGTGCTCCCTGAATGAGGTTGTACATTGACATGATAATCTGTATTAAAAACTTTTTTCCAAAGCTCACAACATTTCTCTTCTATCTTATCTACAACTTGGCATCCTCCATAATATCTTCCCCTATTTCCAACAGCATGATTTGCAGGATATCCTTCACTATATTTATTTGTCAGAATTGATCCGCATGCCTTAAGTACATTATCACTTACAAAGTTTTCACTTGCAATGAGCTCAATATTTTCATCTTGTCTCTTCTTCTCTTCTTCAATCAATTCAAAGATTTCACTAATCATATCTCACCTTTACCTTTCTAAAACTATCAAAATCAATAAGTTCTTTTGCTTCTATTTCTGTATCAATAAGTGAAAGAAACTTTTTTCCAAGTTTCTCTTCACCTACTATGCTTCCATAATGAGTTGGTATGGCAATCTTTGGCCTTATCTTATTTATGAGTTCTGCAGCTTCCTCACAAGTCATAGTATAAGTGCCACCTATAGGAACCAAAGCAACATCACAAAAAACAACTTTTGCTTCTTCTGTCACATCTGTGTCTCCTGCCACATAGTACCTAAAGCCACCTACATTAAGTATATATCCAACCCAATTGTACTCCTTTTTATGAAACTTTTTATCTATATTATATGCTGGTACCACTTTAACGGCTATATTTGCTTCTATATCTACTTTGTCACCAGGATTTACTTCTATTACAGAACTTCGGTCTTTTATGCCACAATCAGATAAAAATGTTTTTACTATACTTTTAGGACATATAAACTTTGTATCACTTTTTCTTACATTTGATATGCTTTTAGGGTCAAGATGATCATAATGATCATGTGTCACAAATATATAATCTGCATCACTATATCTGCCCTCAAGATTAAACGGATCAAAATAAAAAACTTTCCCGCCATCATTAATTCGTATGCTGCTATGAGTGTTAATTTTAATTTTTTTATCCATTTCTACCTACTATATTAAAAATATTATGATTTATTCTAAAAAGCAAAAAAGCAAGTTTTAGAACTTGTTTTTTTGCTAATACATTGTTAAATACTAATTTCATTCCTGCTTTTAATTTTTTTATTTTTAAAAAAATTTTTACACTTTCAAGTATTGCTCTCATCTCTTTACTCATTATCTTATTATAATATCATAATTATCATTTTTTTACAATGTAAAAATCATATTAAGGTATTAAGCTTAATCCGCTAGAACTTGTATGGAGCATTTCATTTCTACTCACACCCCTCTCGCAAGGCGCGACCCATATTGCTTTCAAGCATTCTCTTGAATCTCTCATTTCTACTCACACGCCTCTCGCGAGGCGCGTCGGTTGATAGTCAATACTTCGTTACTACAATAACATTTTTGCACTATTTCCATATAATTTTTATTAAGAAACAAATACTTAAACAGAGCGTAAACTTTTTATCTCTTTATATCAACCAGTGCTCTAAAAAAAGCAAGTGCCATATCTTTCTCCATAAACTCTTTTGCATCCAACTCTTTATCTATTTCTTTTCTTACTGCCACTTCGGGATGAAATTGAACTCCTATGCAAAATGCCTTATCCCGTCTTTCTACTGATTCAATAATACAATTTTCCTCTCCTGAATATGCCGTAACTGTAAGCCTCGTATTATCAACACTTTTTACAGCCTGATGATGCCAAGATGGTACTTTTTCTATCTTGTCATCTCCAACAATCTGATACAATAATGATTCTTTAGACACAACTTCTACATCATGAGCCATAAACTTTTTCTTTTCTGGATCTCTATGTAATATAAAGGTGTCAACATCTTTTTCTTCATTCCACTCTGATATATCTTGTATCATTTCTGCTCCAGAAACTATTGACAACATCTGCATTCCTCTACAAATACAAAACATAGGTATGTCTTTTTCCAAACAATATGATAAAAGAAGATAATCTGACACATCTCTCTCTGCACTATAATTTGTATCCTCTTCAATTCCATGCCAACTTTCTTCTTCATAGTAAAGAGTCGGGCAAATGTCTACTCCACCTGGAAATACTATACAAGATACATCTTTCATCACTTCATTCACATTGGAGTTTTGCCAAGTATTAACTTTCACAAGCTTGGCGACTTCCTTTGTTAATATGCCTTTATCATCTGTTGCATTGATAAGTTTTTTATTTTGATCATAACTAAGATCTGCTGATAGTACTTGATCTAAAACTATTGCTTCTGCGCCCATTGCTTCTATTGTCTTAAGTGTACTTATATAACTATATGAGTTTTGATCATTACTCCATGCAACATATATTTTTTGTTGTTTCTTTAATTTTTTCTCACCACAAGCAAAAAACGCTATTGATGACACTATGAAAACCAAGAGTAGCAACGGCACTATTTCCTTTTTCATTTTACTATTAATGATTTATCTCCTATTATATAAGTACTCTTATCATTTTAAAAAATTCATTATTTCTTTTATATGCTTTTTAGCAACTTTTCTACCTATCTGATATACTCGCTCAAGTTCATCTGGATTATTTTCAGTCCTGCTGATGCCAAGAGATTCTTCAGGACTTATCACAAAAAACTCGCCTTTTTTCTCTCTTTCTTTTATCTCTTCCGTCTCTCT
>DFKY01000014.1 GCA_002374095.1 Lachnospiraceae bacterium UBA3633 | reverse complement strand
ACCAACCTCCAAGCCATTTGAAAAGATAGAGGGTTTTTGGAGGTTTCATAGGGGGTTATAAAAAACGTGAATTTTGCACAAAAATAGCAGGCGTATAAGCCTGCTACTTTTTCTTTACTTTTCCAGTATTAAAAAAAGGGCTACATTTTACCAAACTGCTATTCTATTTTCAGGAGCTATATACATTCCATCTCCTTCTTTTATATCATAAGTTTCTATAAATTCATCATATTGCTGTAATGTAACATTAGCCCTAAGATACTCAATTGGATGAGTATCAGTCAACACCATAGCTTCTGAAACTTGCAAAGTATTAACTCTTGCCCATAATCTTGCATTTGCCCTAAAAAACTTGTCATAGTCAAAGTTAGGGACACGTTTTGCAAGCATTAACATACATTTTATACCAGCCATATCTGCAATAGCTTCAGTTTGAACCATTTGGCCACTATATTTTGTTCCATCATCAAAGGCAACAACCTTATCATAATACTCAATTAATTTGTTTGCTCTATTCCTAAAAGCCTCTTTATCTTCTTTAGCCCACCAATTTTTTACATTTCCTAATTCATCATATTGAGAACCAATTGTATCAAAAGCATGGCTTATCTCATGACCTATAACAGAACCAATTGCTCCATATTTCTCTTCTAGACTCATATCACTACGATATGTTACATCGCAAAAGAATCCTGGTATTATATTGATAGAGTTATCTTCTGGATTATAATAAGCGTTAGTATCAAGTATGTCTATACCCCAAATATTTTTATCAACTTTTTGGTTTATATAAGATAGTTGTCTTTTTATAATTCCTTTGGTAATGGCTTTTTGTGCATCTATATATGTTCCACCATTTTCTTTTGATTTAATTTGATATATTGAGTCGTCTTCCCATTTGTCTGGATACAATGAATGAATATTTATATTATCAAGTTTTTTAATAGCGGCTTTTTTTGTTTCTTCTGAAAGCCAGTCAATACTTGACAACATATCTCTATATGCATCAATTGACTCTTTACATAAACTGGTAATTTCATTTTTCATTTCAGCAGTGACATATTTATTTAAATATATACGGTCAAAACAATATGGTAAAAGCAGTCTTGTTTCTTGGTAAGCCAAGTCAACATCAGACATACTTTCATTAATACCTCTAAGTACATTGTTGATTTCTTGATTTTTTCGAAATGCCTCTTCATCTACTCTATTTATATAAATTCTTGCTACATATGTCAAAAAAAATGCTTTCATCCCGTCAAGATTTTCATCAGCATAAATATCTTTTAGAGCATCTAACCATTTAGGCTCGTTAAGATTAATTAGTTTGGAAGAGGCATAACCATATTTTTCCATAAAAGCAGATAGTGGAAGTTTGCCCTCTATTTTCTTTATATCATCCATAGTCACTTGATTTATAGTTTTTAATAATGAGTCTGAATTATTACTTTCAAGAATACTCATAATGTTTTTTGCAACTTTACCAGCAAAATTATGTGACAAATCCAATAAAGATTTAATCGATTCATCATCAAAACCTATACGCTTCAACATATATGTAGTTTTATCATCATTTGCTTGTTTGATCCTTTTTCCATTTTCAGTTAAAGAACTATATTCAGCCGAATCGCCAAGTGGTAAATCTGTAGGACTAATAACTACTTCGTATGATGAAGAGTCTTCCTTAGCAGTATGAACCAATATATTAAATAATCCTATAGAATCATCAAATGCATCGTTAGACAATAAGAATTCTGTCATCTCATCAAGAGTAGAAATTGATTGGATTTTTTCGACCAATGATTTTACTGGTTCTACACCTATAGCATTTCTTTCATCCCAATCAAGAAAAAGATTAAAATAATTTTGTATCAAAGATATATCATGAGACAAAACTGGATCGTCAAATTTCAGAGTTTTATCATTAAGAAATTCAAGACATCTTTCTTTAACTGTATCCATAGCTTGAAAAATAGGAGTTTCTGATGAAAACCCCGGTCTTAATTTTGCACTTGTTATCCAGTCGTGATTTATATTTACAAAAAAATCATCTTTTAAACTCGGATTCACTTCATCATTTACTTCTCCTAAAAGGCAAGAATTAATCCAAGGTTTCATAACTGATGGATCCATAGGTTGAGTCAAAGGTGTAGACAAATCATTGTGATTACCCATGCTATTATTACAAGCGGTTGCAAACATGCAGATAACTAAAACTGATGATAAAACTCTTGAAAATAATTTATATTTCATATTACGTTACTTTCCCTTTCTTTACATAAATTTACTTTTAGTAATGATAACCAGCCTAATATAAATAATTTCATTACCGAAAACAGATTATAACTTAATTGTAAAAAATTGTCAAACAATGCAATTATTAAAGACATAGGCGACATGACTTTATCCTCTAGCCTAAAACACATTGCTAAAATTTGCAATTCTTTGTATAATATGGTCGTAGGTAGAGAAGCATATATGATTATTTAGTTTTAGTATACTCCAAATTTGACCATCACTAAAACTAAGGGAAGGGACACTCTTAATAAATATAGACAATGAGACTTTAAGCGAGTTTCAGAAAAAAATCAATAATAAATTGTAAGGAGGACGAATAAATGTATAAATTAGCACTCGGTGCGGTTAAGTGGTTGGTAATAATTCCATGCATGATAGGGTTGGGCATTATAGCATTGCCAGTAATAATAATAATGTGGTGCGTAGGTGGTATTATATCGGCGGGTTTCCGACCATACAAATAATTTTAAAAAAAGGAGAAAAAATAGAAAAATTAAATAAGTTTTAGTATACTCCAAATTTGACCATCACTAAAAATGAGATACTGAAAGATTATTTGTCTTCAAATATAGAGACTATGGTCTTTTCTGTCTCAACCATTCCTGGCACTGCTATAAGCCCCATGTTTCTCATGGTTTCTTCTGGCGTCTTGCCATTGATTCCATGAATACTATCTATATGCACTCCATTCATTGCAAAATCAACTGACCGAAAAGCCGTATCACAAGCTGCCACGCCTTTCATAGTGCAACCTTGATTGCCACCATCACATATCATACCAGTGATAGATGATGCCATATTATTTAGCGTGTATTCCATTTCTTTTAGCTTTCCGCCTTTTAGATATGCGACACCAAGAGCCATCCCTGTACCTGCTGCAATTGCACAACCACAAAATGCAGAAAGTTTACCACTGTATTCTTTTATATAGGTACATACAAGATAGCTTAACATTGTAGCTCTATATAGTTTCTCTTCTGTCAAATTATCAATCTTATATACTGCATAAAGTGGCATAGTAGCGATAATACCATGTGCACCCGACCCCGTGATACTCATAGCTGGCTTATCAAGGCCTATCACTCTTCCTTCTATCGCTGCATTGCATAAAAGTGATGCTGTATCTTTTTCACTTTTAGATATAATCTCTCCACCATTTTGTTCTTTAAGTCTTTTTGCAAATATCGTTCTATCACTTTTCATTGATTCATCAAAGAGTTCAAGATTGACTCTATATGCATCTTTGACAAACTCAATCTCTGAAATGTCAATAGTGTCCACATAGTCAAGTATATCTTTAAGTGTAAACTCATGTATTGCATGCTTTTTTATGTCTTCTTCACTTCTATCTACTTCTTCATTTTTCTCATTTTCATACAAAATCTTACCATCTACTTCTATCTTGGTTATACTAGTATGGGAATCTTTTATGGTCACCACTGCTTGATTTACATCTGTCACTATGGTCGCCTCAATAAATATCTTACTTGTGATACTATCAAGAACTATATCGACTTTACCACTATCTATAATTTTTTTTGCTTCCTCATCATCATTCTCTGTGACTCCCGAAAGCGACATAAGCCCTTTTGACGAGTCACCCGCCACATACCCAAGAGCTGCTGCATATGCATTGCCAAAGTTTCTAGAATTTGGTATCCCGCAAGTAAATGCATTTTTATACATACCACTATTAAGTGAAACCTTAATCTTCTTAAGTTCCCCTTTTACATATTCTTTTGCCTTTGCAACCGAAAACGCTATCGCTCCTGGCTCCGTCACACCAAGTGCTGGTTTCATATCATTTTTTATAATTTCTGTCAATTTATGCATACTTTGCTCCTTTTTAATCATTTCTTATGACAAGGTCACTTAACTCTTTTATTTTTAGTTCTTCAAAATACCTATACTCATAAGGAACCCACATACTGATAAATTTATCCACCACATCACTATTCCGTTTTGTAAGTCTATCAACTTGAGTATCCTTATCTATATCTATATATATTCTTAGATCCACATATTTAGCAAGTAATGGGTGTGCAGTATATGACCCTTCTATCACAAGAAACTTATTTAAATCGACTGGAATCTCTTGCATAAACTTATCACTATGGCAATCATAAGATATATAATTTACTTTATGTCTTTCTTTATAAGGTTCTAAAACATTGTCTATAAGTCTATCAAAATCCATATGTCCTGCTATTATGTTCATCCAGTTCTTATCTCTTTTCTGAAAAGGAAGATAAAAATCGTCCATATGTAATATATTGAAATGAAGCTTTTCTTCAATTTCTTTTGAAATTGTAGTCTTTCCGCTGCCACAAGGTCCATCAATTGATATAACCACTTGACCTTGTAGTTTTTTTTCATTAATTACATTTTTTATCTGTTCAACAGCACCTATCATAAATACAATTATATCATATATCAATAAAAAATGCCCTTGGTTTTACCCAAGAGCAAGTATATCTAAATTTTTAGAAGGGCTTATATAAAATAAATCTATTGACTTTGTGTGTTTTCTTTTGGATGCATCATGCCGCCACGAGGGCCCATTCCACGCATCATACCTACTTCTCGCATACTTTTTGCCTCTGTAGATGTACTACTTTCTAATTCTATAGCTACATAATCGCCAACCTGAAAATCCTTATAAGTTTTCTCTGCTTTTGTGGTTGTATCAGAATTTTCAGTGCTTTCTTTTTTTTGTCCTCTCATTCCAAAGTTGTCAAATGTTGCATTTTTAATATTATATGTTTTTGATGTGCCAGTTAAAGTGAATCTATCTTCTACATTCATTCTTTCCTCACTGCCATCTGGTCTCTCACCATTTTGGAAATCTAGTTTTTCGCCATCCTTAAAATCTGGCTTTTCGCCATCCTTAAAATCTGGCTTTTCGCCATTCTTAAAATCTGGTCTTTCACCTCTCATCTCAGGTGGCGTGGCACATCTTGCTCCATCTTTCATCATACCATCAGGCATTTTCATCTCAGCCAAACTTACAGTAACTGAATTTTCAGAAATAGCTGTAATTTTGCCAAATACTACATTTTCAGGTTTTTCAGGCCTTTCGCCTTTACCAAACTTCTTGCTCTCAACATTTTGTGTAGTATTTGTTGTAGCTGCAAAAGCCATATTTCCCATACTGCTTACTGCAAGTGTTCCTATAATTGCAATAGTTAATAGTTTTTTTGTTTTCATAAAATCTCCTTCCTAGCCCCTTAACTATATACTTTGCATTATAGCTATAGTTTGTTAAAATTCTAAGAATACTTTTTGAAAAAAGTGTGAATTCATTCTTTTTTAAAATGTTCTTCAAGTACTGGTACAAATTCAAAAACAACAATCGCTGCTGCGAGGCCTCCGTTATAATAATTAAATCCACCATAAAGATTTGGTGTAAGTGTGACAATAGAAAAATGTATTATTCCTGCCACAATGCCTGCAATAAATCCGTAGTGACCTGTAAGCGGTGCCATACCTGTAGCGTAAGCGAAACCTATAAGTATAGGTACTGAATGCATGCCCAGCCTTCCTATATCATTTCCTATACCCAAGATTGGCATAATATGTGTAGACACATATGCTATAAGCATATATCCCACTCCTATCGGAAGTACATTTAATGGATGTGCACCTGCTGCAACCCAGGTCATAGCCCCCCAGATAATGCCAGCCATGATTCCGTTAAATGATGCTCCAAAAAATATTTTAGCTGATGTATAGAAAAGCAATATAAATATACCATATACTGCTATATTGATAAGTGTCGCTCCTATGCCATATGTATCTACAAAATTGGAGCCATGACCAGAGTCTTTTAGTAATTTGATATAATTTTTTAATGAATTTTTGTCAATAACAACTCCTATAATAAAACACACTATAAATGCTGTAAGATATGATATAAAAATAAATGAAAAAGCTTCAGGTCCACTTGATGGTCCATTTGTTGGTATATCAATATTTGTAGTTCTAAATAATAATCCTACCAATATACAACAAAGAAATCCTGCTGCAGGGCCTGCATTAAACAAACTATATCCAAGATGCATTTTTGAGGCATGCTCATTGACTGCAGGATAAACTATGCCAATTATGATTCCTATAATTATAGCAAGCACAACTCCAAATGGCTGAAAAGGAAGGCTCGTCACATAGGTAGTTCCTGTATTTACTACTTCACCATCTACTAAAGCCGTATAGTAAGGCCATCTAAGCATCACTTCTGTGAGAAGTGGGGAAAGTGCCGTAGAAAATATGCCAAGATTGACCATCTTAGTCATATCTTTTTTTCTAAGCTTTGCTACAAGCATTATCCCAAGCATAGGTGGAAGCATATTGATTATATCCATCCCCCATGTACCATATCCAACCGACAAGAAAAATGCTGCAAGTGTAGATGCATTGACTTGTCTTACTTTCCCAAAAAGTGGTATATAGGAAATTATAAGAAGTGCACAAAAACCTGTATTGAAAAGCGCGCTTGATACACTTATACTAAATGCGTCATGAGTGCACTGCGCAGGTGTCTTTAATATCGTTATAAAACCTTCAACAATAGTATCAAATGATTCATACATGATAGCATAAGCAAATGCCATGATGAAAAACATACATGTAAACATTACCATTACACGATACAGTATAACACCATTATTCTCATCTTTTGATAAAATGTGGATTGAATTACTCATTTTGATAATTAATATTTATACTCCCCTAATATTTACCGACACTACGGCATCTTTTACAATAGATGAAAAGCTCTCAAGTTCTTCTCTTGTGAATGGTTTATATGGAAGCGATTCCATACCTGGTGCTGCCTTATAATCTTGTAAGAAGTATGCCTTTGCGCCTTTAATCATATCTCGTATCTCATAAAAATCTTTTTCGCTATGAAGTCCTTTCACGCATGTAGTACGAAATTCATAGTCAAGGGCCTTGTTGATAAGAAGTGAGATTGATTTATTGATTGAATCTTGAAGTTTTTCACTAATAGCACCGGGCTCTATACCAGTTACCTTACCATAATTACTAAAGCCTGCCTTTATATCCATGGCAAACATATCCACAAGCTTCTCATCTATTAGTTTTTCTATCATATCTGGGAAAAAACCATTGGTATCAAGTTTTATAGGATAACCAAGTGCTTTTATCTCATGCAAAAGTTCTCCTATGTCAGTATTCAATAGCGGCTCTCCACCAGTAATTGCTACACCATTTAGCTTTCCTTTTCGTTCTTTTAAAAAATCTATCACTTCTTCTCTTTTAATTTCAGGGAAATGCTCTGGGTGCTCCACAAGTTCCATATTGTGACAAAATGGACACCGAAGGTTACATCCACCAAAAAATATAGTGCAGGCTATATGGCCTGGGTAGTCAAGAAGTGTTACTTTTTGTAAACCGGAAATTCTCATAATAATCCTTTCGTGTGGGCTCGTGTTTACGGCAATTTAATTTCTTTATTAATTGCAAATGAATATATATACTTCTCTTTTACTGGAAGTTTCGTAAGACTTTCAAGTACTTCACTGTATACTTCAAGCTGCATCTTGTACCTATCAGCAAGTATCTTTGCAAAAGTATCTTCATCAGCTATTTTCTTTTTTATGCTATCAGTCTTATAGTCTACGAGCACTATATACTCTTTATCACATCTATCTTTCTTTATATAAAATGCATCAACAATACCTTGAATGATTATACACTTATCATTATAAATCTTTTCATCAAGTAGGATATCATTATCTGATTCATTTATCGCATCAGCACTTCTATACTTTATCTTCAAATCATCAATTTCTTTCTTACTGAAAAGCTTCATAAACTTCTGCTCTCTATAAAGCATAGTCTTAGCGAAGGCATCTTTCATTTCTTTTCCTAAATTACTATTCAAAAATAACTCTATCTTATTCTTATCAATATGCGACTCTATTTCACTACTATCTACTCCACTATTGTCATAAGTATCCTTATCATAATTATAAAAATGCATATACCTATGATATAAAGTCCCAAGTTCTGCTCCAGAAAGTTCGTCAGAATCAATCATTTTCTTATCTGTCATAGCATCATCAAGTCCTATCTCATAAGAATCCATAGTATCAGTCGTATATAAATCCTGCTTTTCATCTTTTAATGAAGTTACAGAAAACTTTGGCTTTATATATTCATACCCTTTATAGCGATAACTATCTATCAAATCTTTATCAACACTTTCGTCAGATACTTTGTCAAAATATGAATGGTTTTCATCTACTATACTTTTTTCATCTTCTCTATCAGAAAGCGAATTGAAATCTACTTCTTCTATCACCCTTTCGGTACTTCCCATAGTCCACTCAATACATTCTATATCAGCAAACTTATTGTCAACTGTTACAGGATAATAGTTTAACACCAAATCAAGATATGAGTTTAATGACTCTATTCTTTTATTAGTATTCTCTCCATCATTTTTCAAAGTAAAAAACTTTTTCAAGTCACTATTGGATACTCCTTGCCTTCCTTGCTTATTGACACTTCCTACAATGTAAAGCCTATCTACAGCTCGTGTAAGTGCGACATATAAAAGCCTTATCTCTTCTTGACGAATATCATTCTCTTTCATTTTTGCAAGCAAAGCCTTTTTTGGTGTAGTGGCTTTATATTTCTTTTCTACGTCACTATAATCTAATGCAAAACCATATTTTCGGTCAAATTGGTAAATTGAAGCGTCGCTTACTTCATTAAGCTTATAACACGAATTAGCCGCACAGACAAATACCGTATTAAACTGCAGTCCTTTTGACTTATGTATAGTCATAATTCTGACAGCGCTTACACTTTCATCATTTAATTTCGCTTGCCCTACATCACTATCAATCTCTTTTATCTTCTCTATATACCTATTGATATTGAAAAGCCCCATCTGGCCAACGCTCTCATGTCCTACTGCAAAATCATATAGTAAGTCGAGATTTGCAAGACGCTTTTTGCCATCGGGCATAATTGATACTATATTTCTTATATCAAAAGATTCATATATGTATTCAATAAGGTCACTTACGCTTAAGTATCTTGATTTATCTTTTACATCATCATACATAGATGTAAATCTATCTATTTTATTCTTGAGAACATTTACATCTACTGCATACCTTTTTGCCATCTCTATGGATTTATCTTTTTCTTCCACTGAAATGCTTTCATCATCATTGAAAATCTTTTGCATATACAAAAGCGAGTCATAAACTTTATAATCCACATTTCTAACTTTTTCAAACGACAAACTTTGTATATCTTGTGCTTCAAGATTTTTTGTGACAATGTGTAAACTCAAAAGTCTCACAAGTTTTATATATGCAATCTCATCATTTGTAAAATTAAATACATCTGACAAAAGCATACTTGCAAGTGCTACATTTTTCGTAGGATTTTCTACCGCTTTAAGTATATCAAGCATAAGTTTTATCTCAAGTTTATCAAAAAAACCTGTCTTTTCTTCTGCATACACAGGAATGTTGTGATTTCTTAATGCATCCAGATATACTTTGCCACTAGTACTTGTATTTCTTAAAAGAATTGCAATGTCTCCATAGCCTACACCTTTTTCACTTACAAGTTTTTCTATCTCATCTGCCACATAATCAGCTTCTCTTTCTATAGCAGAATAGTCTTCTTGCTCTTCATCTACTGTGGCATCTTCCGGTTTAGTAACTATTCTTACATGTACTCTTCTATCATCTATATAATCACGTGCCTTTTCATCATCTCGAGCAATCAAAGCATTGCCGTCAGAATAATCAATATCACCAAATTCAGGTGTCATTGCTTTTTCAAAAAGTGAATTGACATATTCTATAATCTCTTTGCCACTTCTATAATTGACACTTAAATTTTTACGATTCCCTTTTTTACCATCACTATAACTTAAGTATTTTTCTGTAAATATAGATGGTTCTGCGTCTCTAAACTTATATATGCTCTGCTTTACGTCTCCTACCATAAAGACATTATCTTTTGAAAAGCCATCGGATATTGCTGATATTATATTTTCCTGGACATAATTAGTATCTTGATACTCATCAATAAAGATTGCTTTTAAACTATCTGCAATAGCTAAAGCCTGATCTGACAATATATGTTCTATATCATTTTTATCACTTTTTCTTTTCTCATATAAAATATCAAGTGCAATACTTGCATAATCACTTATTACATAGGCATTTCTTTTCTTTTTTTCTTCTATAATCGCCTTATACAATTCCTTAAGAAGCTCAAGATATAAAACTTCTACTTCATTGTATATAAGTTTTTTACTTGCAAATACCCGTGCTCTAACGCTCTCGTAATCAAGGCTTTTAACAAAGGCATTGATCTCGTCTTTATACTCCAAAAATCTCTCTTGATCGACAATATCAAATGTCGTTTTTATGGGATATTTTACTCTTTTCTTAGAAAACGCTATGACATTATCAAATATATCAGAGACACCACTTGTCTCTAACTCTTCTTCAATGCTTTTTTCTGTAAACTGACAATTTAAGTTCGTTATAGTTTTTATTAGTTCTATATAGTCATTACAATATTCTTTTACATCAGCCAAAGATTCTTTCGCAGAATCAGATAAAGGTTTTCCTTTTGCTGTGACTCCGCCATCAAGCACTTCACTACAAAGTATCATCATCTTTTCAAAGTTATCTCGACTATCACCAAACTGCTTTTTCATATCATCTATAGCAGATATCACATAGTTGGCAAAAGCTTCTTTGGAAAGATTGTCAAAGTTTTCAATATGATATGTCAAAAAGTCATATGGCCATGAAATCGACGCAAGCTTCTTAAGTCCAAAAGACAAAATATCTCGAAGTTTACTCTCATCTGTCTTTTCTACATATGAGTCAAACAGTTTTTCATATTTTTTATCTTGATACTTTTCTTCAAGCAACTCATCAAGCACTTCTTCTTTTATGATATCCGCTTCATTATCATCTATAATTCTATACGAAGGGTCAAATGGATAATATAAACTATTTTCAGCATTTAAGTATGTATAGTTCTCATCAACTATTTTTTTACAAAATGCATCTATCGTAAATATCTTTGCATCTTGGAGAAGTGCTGTCTCACGAATAAGCTTTCCTTTCAATTCGCCATCAGCAGTCTTTATGATATTCTCAAGGCCTTTCTTAATACGAGTGCGCATCTCTTTTGTTGCTTTACGAGTAAAAGTCATAACTAAAATGTCCTGGAGTGACATAGTATCACCACCATCACTACTTGTAAGAAGCTTTATGATTCGTTCTGTAAGAGTTGTCGTCTTTCCCGAACCAGCTGCTGCAGACACAAGTACATTTTTTTTATCACTTGCCTCTATGATATTCTTTTGTTCATCATTTATTATAATCATACTACTCGTTTTCTATTATTTGCTCTCTGTGGCATATACTACTATACGCACAATAACTACATCTACTATCTGTCACTGGCTCCCTATCTATAGCTCCTTCATTCATCTTATCAAGTGTAGTATATACCGCATCTCTCATACTCTTAATCATGTCATCAAGTTCGCCTTCTGACACATATTTATCTGCCAGCTTATATCCATTATTAAATTCAACTCCCTTTATACCACCTTTATCTTTCAATTCCAAATTTATGTCATTATAGACCATATGTAAAACTTTTTCATCATCAGTTGAAAGCCCGCCAAGGCCTTTTTGTTTTCTTGCTACTCTATCAAAAGCATTCTCTTCAAGCATATTATCATTTCTAATAAATGCATCTTCAACCCAAAAATAATATGTGCCTACAAAATGTGGTTTCTTATCATCTTTCAAATACTTTTTATTAATACAATAATCTATATACAATATAAGTTGAATACTCGTACCATTTTCTATATTTTTTTTGTCTACTTCTTTTTCTCTAAAACCAGATTTATAGTCCACTACACTCACATAAGAATCTTCTCCATCATCATATATATCTATTCGGTCAATCTTACCTTTTACTGCAAAATTTTTAGCATCTTCTCTTGGCATCATATATTCAAAAGATACTTCTGTTCCATCAAGAATGCTTTTTGATGACTCTTTTATACTCATCATAATGTCAACTGACTTATAAACTATACTCCTAAGTCTTGTCTTTATGTATTCTAACTTATTGGCTCCAAAAAACTTTTTTTCTTTCATATTAAATTCATTAAATACGCCATAAGTCTTATAAACACCATCTACTGTCTCATCTATTTCTCGACGAATAAACTCTTTGTTTTTATCTAAAACATCAATTTTTTTAAATAATTTCTCAAATACTTCATGGACCATATTACCCATGTCATAATTTTCAACAGCATAGGCCTTATCATCATGAAGTTTCAGTGTCTTATCCATAAAATATCTATAAGGGCATACATTATACTGTTCTATATCAGTTACCGAACTTGTTCCTTTCTTTTCACTTAAACTATGTAAATCATCTGTCAAAGAAGTATTTAGATTGGCATTTTTTCTATAAAAACTCCTATAGAGTAGTTTTTCTTGGTCGATTGACAGTTTTCCATTCTTTTTTAAGTATTTTAAAATTCTTTTTGACTTTATAATTTTTTTATAAGTTTCTTCATCAAATATATATTTATACTTATTGTCTGCATCTTTTATGCCTGACTTCTTCACATTTTCAATATTGCTTGCAACATAAGCGATTAAATCCTTTTCTCTATAGAACTTAAATGAATCTCTATCGACATTCTCGACTTTAAGCTTTGGGAATATGTCATCAATCATATATAATACTTGTGATTTCTGGTCTTCTTCACCATCAGCGCCCTTATTTGTATAAGAAAGGATAAGCTTATCTCTCGGATTTGTAAGTGCAAGATATATGTAAAATCTCTGATTAAGAGCCGTCTCAATAGTAGTTTGAGATAATTCTTTTACATTTGATGAAAATAACTCTCTCACTTTATCGTCTATCAGATTATTGTCACTACTCTTTCTCGGTATAGCAGAATCACATAGCCCAAGAAATATCTCTACTCGCGGATTATTAAACCTTGTCCTTGTAAGATCCCCCACAACAACTTCATCGAGAAGATATGGGATACTTTTCAAACTCTTACTCGAAAATCCCACATCCAACATTCTCTTAAACTCTTCTATGGTAATAGAAGTATCAACCGCATTCGTTTTTTCTGTATAATAATTAAAAATATTTTTCATATTATACATAGTGTGACTAAAAGTTTCTTTACTTAAATCAAGCATCAAGACATTTCTATGAAGGCTTAAGTCTGTCTTTTCTTTTTCTTTCAAAACATCTGTAAATATTGCAAGCTTTTCGTCAAGTTTTACTTCTTTCACAAATCTTTCAAGTGATATGCAATAGTTTTCTATGCTATCGCCATCTTTCTTATATATTTTTTCATATAGATTAAGTAATGGATCAATATATGATTCTTTTACATTTTTTATACTCTCACTATAAGCCTCATCATTCATTTCACCAAGTATTATATCTATGCCTCTCTTATATCTATCATATCCACGCATTGCATGTGATAATACCAAATTATAAAATCTATATATATTTTCGTCCTTTTCTATAAGTCCCGAACTAAAAAATCTCATGATACTATCATAAGAAAAATTATAATTCACCACATCTATTGCTGCTCTAATTAGCTCTATATAAGATGAACTCATTACATTTTCACTATCATCAATAAAAAGTGGTATCCTATACTTATCAAATGTTTTGATGATTATATTTCTATATGCGTCTATACTTGGTACAAGTATCTTTATATCATTGTACTTTATGTCATGATTTCTTACTAAGTCAAATATAATTTGCACAGTATTGTCCACTTCTTCTCTTATATCTGCCGCCGCATAACATGAGATGTTTTTTACTTCTTTATCATAGATGCCAAAATCAGTTTTATATAAGTTTCTTTCAAGGCACAGCAAATCATCTCTGTCATCTGTGTATTTTTTATTGCCAGAAATAATCCCTTCTTTAAAAAGCAAATCCTTTATATCTTTTATTCCTTTTGTCCTTGCTATATCTTTTATAAACTTTTTGCTTAAGTAAAATACATCTGCATCATCTAGATCTTTTGCTAAATTCATGTCTTTTATCTCATCTGCATCTCTCAAATCTATTGAAAAATATACTTCTTTCGCAACTTTTGATATCTTATCAAATATTGAAAACTGTATTGGTGTAAAACCTGTGAAGCCATCAAATGCAACATAAGAATCATCAAAAATATTTACGAGATCTATCTTTTTATCAAGCAAATCATACTTATCTTCTTTTATTGAAATCCCCAAATCCAAAAGCACTTTTTTAAATTCTGAAAATATAAGTTTTAGATCAAGGAGTTTATCCTTATATACATCACTTCTTTTATCAAGTATTACTTTATCTATATCTTCATCACTTACATTGTAAGCATAAAACTCTGACATAGCCTTTGTGAGTTTTGTGACAAAGCCAACCCTTTTAGACAGTTTATGCGAAAACTTAAGTTTATTTTCTCTATCAAGTCGTGATAATATATGTGATAATATCATTGTCTTCACATCATCATCTACTATTTTTTCCTTTGCTGGTTCTATACCAAGTATATCAAAAACTGTATGAGCTATCCTATCAAATGAAACCACATCAACATTGATCATGCCACCACCCGCATCACTCACAAGAGATTTTTCCATAAAGCTTCTTTGTGCTTCATTTGTATCTTGCTCTGGAACTACTATATAGAACTTTTTAGTAAAATCTGTCGTCCCGTCTACTTTTTTCGACATATTAATAAAGCGATTGTAAATCCAATCGCTTTTACCTGAACCATGACTACCAATTATAATTTTTACATTGTTTTTGTCCACGTCATATAATAGTTTTATTTATTTGCTCTGCAATATTTTATCAAGATCCGTCACATACACTATATTGATATATTTACTTCCATCAACTAATATGCCATTTTTTGTTTCAGACATTTTTTTTGATCTCTTTAGTATCTCTTCAATTGATTTTCCTTCATAAGTAAGTGAATCTAAAGAGTTTGAAAATAACATATCATCAGGAAGCCCTTTGGTATAATCTTCAAATACATAGAATCTCGCATCATATCCGTCACCCTTCATATCTGTCTCAATAAATATAGGTATGTAGCATCCTTTTGATCCACTTGATACTTTAGATTTTATAGAATATTTTGAAGAACTATTTGGCTTATAATTTGATATAAGAGCTGTATTTGGCTCTACGAAAACCCATTCACAAGGAGTTTTTCCATACTTCCAATTTTCTGTAGTAAGATTAAGCTCTCCCACATATACTTTATCATTTGCAGGTGCACTCTCTGTCTCTTCTACTAAAACAGTCTCTGATATCACTTCTTCTGTCACTGCATTTTCAGAAGTCTCTGCAATAGTCTCGTCAGTAGTAGTCTCATCAGATGTTACTTCGTTTTCACTTGCAATGCTTTCTTCTACTGCAATAATTTCATTTTCTACTGCAAGTTCACTATCTGTTGCATTAGAATCTGTAGATAATGCTATGCTGCTCTTATAATCTTCACTAATAGGATTCAAGATTTCATCAAAATTGATTGTCTCTTCAACAATCACTTCTTTAGAATACATCCCAGCATCTGTCGCAGAAAGTGCTTCTGTAGGAATATCTTTTAGCTCTACATATTCCATCTGACAAGACATGAGGATGATTGACATTAATATTAGTGGTAATACTTTTTTTTCTATACTTTTCATTTTTTCCCTTACGGGCTCGCCATTACAATATTTGTAAATTGATTAGCTCGCCCTATGTTTTTTAATTAATCTGTATAATTTTGAAGATTTTTAGCTTTAAATTTTAGTTTGCGAAGGGCTTTATCTTCTATCTGTCTGATACGCTCTCTTGTCACTTTTAATTCTTTACCAACTTCTTCGAGAGTTCTTGGTCTATCATCATCTATACCAAATCTTAAAACTAGGACTCTTTTCTCTCTTTCCTTTAAGGTATCAAGAAGATCATGTATTTGCTCTTTAAGCATAACCATCTCTGCATATTTCTCTGGTGACATGACATTTTGATCTGCTATAAAGTCTGCAACTATAGAATCATCTTCATCACCTACTGGTTTGTCAAGCGAGATTGGGTCAAGAGATATCTGCATAACTTCTTCTACCTTTTCTTCCGATATCTTCATTTTCTTTGCTATCTGCTTTACAGATGGCTCATAGCCAAGTTCAGTAGTAAGTTTTTTCTTAACTTTATTGAGTCTATTGATTGTCTCTACCATATGAACTGGTATACGAATAGTCTTACTTTGATCTGCAAGAGCTCTTGATACAGCTTGTCTTATCCACCAAGTAACATATGTAGATAGTTTAAAACCTTTTTTATAATTAAATTTTTCAATACCTCTTATAAGTCCAAGATTTCCTTCTTCTATAAGATCAAGAAGTGCAAGTCCATGTCCTATGTATCTTTTTGCTATTGATACCACAAGCCTTAAGTTTCTTTCTATAAGAAGCTTCTGTGCAAACTCACCTCTTTTTACAATTTCCTGTTCTTCTTTATTTAGTTTTATAAGTCTCATCGTATCTACAGGTAATTTTATAGCTTCTTCTTTTGTTATGTTGAGAGTTTTGTCAAAGTTCTTTCTTTTTAATACATCTTGTGCATCTTGCTTTTCTTTTGCCAGTCTTTTTTCTTGTTCTGGATTGAGAAGTTGATATTGTCCTATCTCTTTTAGATACATCCTGACATTATCATCTATAGGAACCCCATCAAATGGATCGTCTTGTTCTTCGTAACCTCTTATTGCCTTCTTTTCTTCATTCTCGATATCATTTATGTCATCTTCCGTAGCATCTATATCAAGTATGTCATCTTCTTTTGTAAGCTCTTTCTCAAGATCTTTTTCTCTCTTGAAACTAAAATCTATATCTTTTTCATCATCTTTCTGTAAATCATCATCATAGAGTGTGGCATCTGTCTCATATGCAGGGTCAAAGATTTCTTTTGCAAATTTTTCTTTTTTAGAATGTCTCTTTTCCTTTGTAACAGATGACTTTTTCTTTGTAGCCTTTTGGTCTTTCTTTGTGTCTTTTTCTATCTTTTTTGTATTTTTCCCAGTTTCTTTTTCTACTTTCTTTCCAACTTTTTTCTCTGACTTTTCTTTCACTTTATCAAGTTTTTTCTTATCTTTTTTATTATCTACTTTTTTTTCTGTCTTTTTAACTGGTTTCTTATCAAGCTTTTTATCTTTTTCATCTTTTTTTACTCTTGCCATACTCTCTCCTTTCAAATAGGAATAAATCTCTATGATCTTACTTTCAACATCTTATATATATCATTTTTCTTTAAGTCCCTATCTTTTGCAACTTTTTTCATAGCCTCTTTTTCATCAAAGCCTTTATCTATATATATCTTCAAGTGATCTTCTATACTCACATCCAACCACCTATTTATATCTCTATCTCTAAGAACTCTTTTGTCTATGCCATCCACTACTATGACGTATTCACCTCTTGGCTCTCTTTCTTCTTCGCTTTTACAAATGTCTATGAGTTTCCCTCTGATAGTTTCTTCATATTTCTTTGTCAACTCTCTTGAGAGAGATGCGTATCTATCTTCACCGAAGGTATCAGCAAGTAATTTTAAATCTTTTTTTAGATTATGCGAAGATATATAGTATATCATAACTCGTGTTTCGTCTTTTAAGTTTTCCATGAGTTTTTTTCTATTTTTTGTATCTTCTGGTATAAAACCTACAAATGAAAACCCTACTTTCAAGTCTATACCACTTGATACAAGTGCACATATTGCTGCACACGCTCCAGGAATTGGCAGCACTTCGATTCCTTCATCTATAGCAAGCTTTGTAAGCCTCACACCTGGATCTGAAATGATTGGTGTGCCAGCATCTGTTACTAGTGCGATATTCATACCATCTTTAAGTTTTGCTACTAGATCATGCGCTTTTTCTATATCAGTATGCTCATTAAAAGATGTAGTGCTTGTCTTTATATCAAAGTGATTAAGTAATTCTCTTGTATGTCTTGTATCCTCTGCGGCAATAAGATCTACGGACTTAAGTGTTGATAAAGCTCTAAAAGTTATATCGTCGAGATTGCCGATGGGGGTTGAGACTACATATAATTTTCCAAAATCATCATTCATATTTTACGGGCTCTCAGTGCTCGCCCCTACGGGCTCCTTTTTACTTGATTTATTCAACCAAGCAAATTGGTCTTTAAATATTTTTAATTATTCGGCTTACTATCGGGCAGACAATAGCTGCAACTATTGCTTCTGGAATACCATTGGTAATCACTGTGGAGCCAATGAGTACAAGAACGCCTTTCCCCATAATTGTTGAGTATTCTTTTCCAAAAAATAATGCTATAAAAATCAAGACAAGTATAGTATTGGTAAGACTACCAAGAATAGAAGCAATGATTGGTTTCACTGGGCTCATAGTTTTTGTATCTACAACTTCCTGTGAGTTATTATGTCCTACAACAAGAGCTGGGACAATACCTGAAAGCACTCGTGGCACAAAACAAATGATTAAGCTACCTATATTTCCTTTATACTCTGATACTTCTGCAAACGGAGTAAATAAAAATGCTGTAGGAAATGCTGGCATTAAAAATGTCCAATATATGAAGCTAAATGTCGCCATTATAAATCCAATTGTTGCACCTGCTTTTAATCCAAATGTTAAAGATGCAATAATCACTGGTATCAAAGCAAGGGTTGCCACTATTGGTCCTATGGGAATGGAACCAAGTGGAGTAAAGCAAAATATGAATTCAATGGCTGCTAGAAAACATAATTTTAATATATATTTTAATTTTTCATTTCTCATGTTACCCGACATTTAGAGAGCTACCACCTATAAATTCACGGACAAGCGAATATTTTGGAATATTTTCTGTATCAATACTCAAGAAATAATTAAGTGTCTTGATAAGCCTTTTTGCCGTCTCACCAACTTCTTCATCTTCAGCAAGCTTATAAAGCATAGGTAGTGCTTTTAATTTAAGTGCACTAAACTCATATATGAGTGCTGAATTGAAAAATATATCAGCTTCTTCTTGATAAGGGAAAATATATTTTTCTTCTCCTGCGCGGACATCTTTCCACCTGACAAGTGTCTGTCGTGGATTTGTGCCTCTCAATAAACTGTCGCGAACAATTCGCCTCATGAGTCTCAAATCAGATGTCGCTATACGATTGGCATTATCTATACAAACTTCTGTAAGTGCTGATACATATATTCTAAATACATTATCAATATTTAACTCTGGTATTAAATTTGGATTTAGGCAATGTATGCCTTCAAGTATAACTATATCATTTTTTTCTATCTTTAGCGTCTTCTCAAAAGACTTCTCACCCAAAGCAAAGTTAAACTTCGGTATTTTTACTTCTTCGCCTTTAAGAAGACTATTAAAAGTATCATTTAGAAGCTTTATATCTACTGCATCTATAGTCTCAAAATCATACTCACCATTTGGTTTTTTAGGGTTTTCACTTCTTTCTTTAAAAAAGTCATCACAAGACAGTGGATGTGGCGTTAATTCTATAGCACGTAAGTGATACATAAGTCTATGTGCAAAAGATGTCTTACCACTACTTGATGGCCCAGCTATAAAGACTAATTGCTTTCCAGATTTTGCGATGGCTTCAGCAATATCACCTATCTGTTTATCTTGAAATGATTCTGTCATAGTTATGAGATCATTCATGTGATTGTCAGCAATCTGCTCATTGAGCTTACCCACTGTATTGATTTTAAGTTTTTTTGCCCAATTAACTGAGATATTGTGTATATTAAACAATTTTTCTGCAGGCTCTCTATAATTAACCTTTTCTTCAGCTTGATTATTTGGCAATATAAGAAGAAGCCCTTTGTGATGCAACTTAATCTCATAGTTTTTGATATATCCAGTACTATAAAGAAGAGCTCCATTGATGTACTTTACATACCCATCAATATCTCTCAAATTTATAACTGGCCTATAATTATATTTAAAGAGAAGTCCTACATCTACCATTTTTTTCTCTTTAAATACTTGAAGTGCATCTTGTTTTTGATAGCTTCTTTTCCTTATAAAATAATCACTTTCTACATTTTTTTGATACTCTTTTCTTATCTTCTCTACTATATCTTCAGTTATAGATTCATCTTCCATCTCAAAATAATAAGCATTATGTACACGAAACTTAAGCCCGCCATCTTTTTTCTTGTCATATACATCATAGATAGTTTTAAGCATTATAAAAATAGCTGTCCTTGCGTACACTTCTTTTACCGCGTCACTATCATAGTATAAAAAGCTTATCTCTTCCCTATCTTTCACATGTCGTCTTAACTCTTTTACTATTCCATTTGCCTTTACAAGATAAGGTTTTTTCCCTGTCTTTTTTTCATAGTCAACTGCTAAATCATGATAAAGTATACCATCTGGGATTTCTAATTCTTTGTTTTCTAGAATTATTTTCAACATACGACAATCTCTCTTTTCTTATTGCTTATGTGACACTACTTAATTCATCATATATTTTGAAAGTAAGATTTTATAATGCTATTTTAAATATTTTCTTTAATCATAAGTTTTATAGCTTCTATCGCAACTCTTATAGCCCTATCTGTATCTTCTGATATTGGGTTTTTAAGCTTTCTCTTTGCTCTTTCTTGATTGGCAACTACATGTAAAACTGTGCCTACTTTCACGCCAAGTGCTGCTCCCACTGTAAAAAGTGCTGCCGACTCCATCTCTGAAGCAAGACATCCTAGTGCACACCACGCATTCCACTTATTTATAAGTTCATATGACACTGGTGACTTCTCTGGACTATGCTGACCATAGAAGCTGTCTTTACACTCTACAACACCTATATGACTATTTATTTTTAGATTCTTTGCAGCTTCTTCAAGTTTTTTTGTTATGTAATAATCAGAAACTGCAGGCCACTCAATAGGTGCATATTCTTTGCTTGTCCCTTCCATACGGATTGCCCCTGATGCTATAACGACATCATTGGTAACAACAGGGATCTGCATACCACCGCATGTACCGACTCTTATAAATTTCTTTGCACCAACTTTCACTAGTTCTTCTAAAGCTATAGCCGCAGATGGTCCACCAATCCCTGTAGAACATACCGATACTTTTTTACCCAATAGTTTACCTGTATATGTGATGTACTCTCTATTATCTGCTATAAACTTTGCATCATCAAAATACTTAGCGATTTTTTCACATCTCTTTGGGTCTCCTGGCAAAATTACATACTCTCCAACATCACCTTTCTTAAGTCTTATGTGATATTGCTCTCCCTCTGCAGAATAAAGTGCTCCCTTACCATATTTTAAGTTTCTACGTGGTGCACTTATTTTCTTCTTACTTGCCATATCACTATTCCTCTTCATCAGTATTTTGAACCTTATATTCTTTTGCTTCATATGATACACTTTCAGGACTAATTTCAAATGTATCTTCTTTCTCATCAAGCATATCGCCTATATCGTCAGTAGAAATTGAAGTTGCTTGATATCTTTTCATACCTGTGCCTGTAGGAATAGTTCTACCAATGATGACATTTTCCTTTAATCCTTGTAGTCTATCAATCTTTCCATTGATTGATGCCTCTGTCAAGACTCTTGTAGTCTCTTGGAATGAAGCTGCTGACAAGAATGAATCTGTAGTAAGTGATGCTTTGGTGATGCCCTTAAGTTCTTCTTTTCCTACTGCTGGCCTTTTACCTTCAGCAATAAGTCTCTCATTTTCTTCTTCAAATTTTACAACATCAACTGCAGTATCAGGCAAGAAATCACTATCTCCTGGATCTACTATATGCATCTTTCTAAGCATCTGACGAACTATCATCTCTATATGCTTATCATTGATTTCAACACCTTGAAGTCTATAAACTTTCTGAACTTCTTTAAGAAGATAGTCTTGAACTTTACGAACTCCTTGGATATTTAATATGTCATGTGGATCTATAGATCCTTCTGTAAGTGGATCACCAGCTTTTACCATATCGCCATCTTTTACTTTAAGCATAGATCCAAATGGTATAAGATAAGGTTTCTGATTGCGAACAAGCTTATCTTCGCCAATTATTGATATTTCTCTCTTACCGCCATCTTCTGTAAGTTTTACTTGCCCGTCATATTCTGTAACTATTGCCATACCTTTTGGTCGTCTTGCCTCAAAAAGCTCCTCGACACGTGGTAGACCTTGTGTTATATCTCCACCTGCTACACCACCAGTATGGAAAGTTCTCATCGTAAGCTGTGTACCAGGTTCACCTATAGATTGTGCTGCTACTACACCAACTGCCTCACCTATACCTATAAGTTTACCAGTAGCCATGTTGGCACCATAACAATGAGCACATATTCCATCTTTTGACTTACAAGTCAAGACTGTTCTAATCTTTACAGAATCTCTACCTGTCTTATCAAGTTCTTTCATAATCTTATCTGCTATAAGTTTAGTGATAAGTTCATTTTCTTCTATAATAACTTCACCAGACTCTGAGTCAATAATTGTCTCTGCTATGACTCTTCCTGTAATTCTCTCTTTAAGTGACTCTATCTTTTCTACGCCTTCTTCAAATTTCCTTACTTCCATATAAGGTATCTCTTGGCCTTTACTGCAGCAATCATTTTCTTTAATGATAAGGTCATGAGCTATATCTACAAGACGACGAGTAAGGTATCCTGAGTCTGCAGTACGAAGAGCTGTATCTGAAAGTCCTTTTCTTGCTCCGTGTGCTGATATGAAATACTCAAGAACATCAAGACCTTCACGGAAGTTAGATTTGATAGGAAGCTCTATAGTTCTACCTGTAGTATTGGCCATAAGTCCTCTCATTGCTGCAAGCTGCTTAATCTGTGCACGGCTACCTCTCGCTCCAGAATCAGCCATCATGTAGATGTTATTGAATACTGAAAGTCCTACGAAAAGTTCTTCATCAAGAAGTTTCTTATCTGTTGCTTCCCATGTCTTTATAGTCTCTCTATATCTCTCTTCTTCAGTTAAAAGACCTCTTCTATAATTCTTTCTGATATTTTCTACTGCTTCTTCTGCTTCTGCAAGAAGTCTCTCTCTACTTTCTGGAACTTTTATATCGTCTATTGATACTGTCATAGCTGCTTTAGTACTATACTTATATCCAAGCTCTTTTATGTTATCAAGAACAAGGGCAATCTTTTCTGCGCCATGTATATCCATGATTCTCTCAAGTAAAGTTTTAAGCTCTTTCTTCTTTACAAGACCGTTGATCTCAAGTAAGAACTCATTTTCAGGTTTTGTCCTATCTATAAATCCAAGATCTTGAGGGATGATGTCATTGAATATGAGACGTCCCATAGTTGTCTCGATAATTCCACGAGCAATTCTTCCATCTTCATCTTTTCTACCAATTTTAGACTCTACACGAACTTTTATCTTCTCTTGAAGAGTTATGATTTTATTTTCATATGCCATGAGAGCTTCATCAAAAGAATTATATGCATGAACAACTCCAGTAGAGTTTTGACGTTCTTGAGTAAGATAATATATACCAAGAACCATATCTTGAGATGGAACTGCAACCACACCACCATCAGATGGTTTAAGAAGGTTATTGGTTGAAAGCATAAGAAATCTACTTTCAGCTTGAGCCTCAAGTGAAAGTGGTATATGTATAGCCATCTGGTCTCCATCAAAGTCAGCATTAAATGCTGTACATACAAGTGGATGGAGTTTTATAGCTTTACCTTCTACAAGAATTGGTTCAAACGCTTGTATACCAAGACGGTGAAGTGTCGGAGCACGATTCAAAAGCACTGGATGATCCTTTATAACATCTGCAAGGATATCCCATACTACCTCATCCTGTCTATCGACCATCTTTGCTGCATCAGTAGGTTTTCCAGCTGAAGTGATACCACGTTTATTGATTTCTCTCATAACAAATGGCTTGAAGAGTTCAAGTGCCATCTCTTTAGGCACACCACACTGATATATCTTTAATTCTGGTCCTACGACTATAACTGAACGTCCTGAATAATCGACACGCTTACCAAGAAGGTTTTGTCTAAATCTACCTTGCTTACCTTTAAGCATATCCGAAAGTGATTTAAGAGCCTTACTTCCTGGGCCAGTAACTGCACGACCTCTTCTACCATTATCAATAAGTGCATCTACAGCTTCTTGAAGCATACGCTTTTCATTACGAACGATAATGTCTGGTGTACCAAGTTCAAGAAGTTTTGCAAGACGATTGTTTCTATTGATAATTCTTCTATATAAATCATTTAAGTCTGATGTAGCAAAACGACCACCATCAAGTTGAACCATAGGACGAAGATCAGGTGGAAGTACAGGAAGTACTGTAAGTATCATCCACTCTGGACGATTACCTGATTTTATAAATGCTTCTACTACTTCAAGACGCTTAACAAGTTTCTGACGCTTCTGAAGTTTTGCATCTTTCAATTCTGCTTTAAGGTCTTTCTCAAGCTTCTCAAGATCCACTTCACAAAGAAGTTCTCTTATAGCCTCTGCACCCATTCCTACTCTAAATGCATTTTCGCCATACTCATCTTTCTTTTCTTCGTACTCTCTTTCTGTAAGGACATCAAGTTTAGAAAGGTTCGTTGCACCTGGATCAAGCACTACATATGCAGCGAAATACAAAACTTTCTCTAAGTTTCTCTGGGTCATATTGAGTATAAGGCCTATCCTTGAAGGGATGCCCTTAAAATACCATATATGTGATACTGGAGCAGCAAGAGTAATATGTCCAATACGACTTCTACGGACGCTACTTCTTGTAACTTCAACTCCACACTTATCACAAACTACGCCTTTATATCTTATCTTTTTATATTTACCGCAGTAACATTCCCAGTCTTTAGTAGGTCCAAATATTCTCTCACAATAAAGACCATCTTTTTCTGGCTTATAGTTTTTATAATTGATAGTCTCTGGTCTCTTTACTTCTCCATGAGATTCCTTAAGTATCTTATCTGGAGAACATATGCCTATACGGATCGCTTCAAATTCCATAGGCTTATAAGCATCTTCTCTACTCACTCTTTTCTCCTCCTTCTTCTTCATATTCTAACTCTCCATTCGCACCAACCTTTTGAATAGAGAATCCCATATCTTTTAATTCATTCTCTTTGACAAAGCTTTGATCTTTGCCTTCCATATATTTACGCATCTCTTCTCTTGGGTCATAGAGATTCTCAAGCATAGGAACCTCTTCTCCTTTTGAGTCGAGAACTGTGAGATCAAGGCAAAGTGCTTGAAGTTCTTTTAATAATACTTTGAAGCTTTCTGGAATAGTTGGCTTCTGAGTATTTTGTCCGCTTGTGATACTCTGGAACATCTTCGTACGACCAAACATATCATCTGATTTCACAGTAAGAATCTCTTGTAAAGTATATGCGGCACCATATGCTTCAAGTGCCCAAA
>DFKY01000002.1 GCA_002374095.1 Lachnospiraceae bacterium UBA3633 | reverse complement strand
TTATCACAAAAGCCGAGTTCGACTCAATGAAAAATGACTTTCAATCGCAACTTGACCGCTACAACTCATCCCTTGACAATAAGATAGATGGGGCGATAACAAGTTATTTGAATGGAATAAAAGTTGCTAAAACAACTATGATCGCTGCTCCTCTCGCGAATTGGGGTAAGGTTTATAGCTTTAATAAACCAGCAACCCCTTCCTATGTTAATCCTGCCTTTAATCTTTTTGGAATGATTGCATTCCATAATAATAATGGGACTCTCCCTTTCCTGGGACAAATCGTTGATTATGTAAAACGTGATGAGTTTATTATTTCTGCTGATGTCTGGCGTGCCTGGTGGTACGGAGGGAATGTCTATGTGACAGTCGCGTTCCCTGGGGCTGGAATATGCAAAAAACCAAAAATCACAGGCGTTCTTGAATCAAGCGGCCTTGGAACACCTGTATGGGCTGGGCTGGCAACAGATTGGGCTACAAAAATAAGTCTTGCAGGCTTTGGTGGTCAAAGGGGTAATCTCTATGCCTTTGAATCGACAGGAGGGAGCTTAAGACCACCCGGATATAAATTTTCTAATATTGCGACTTTCAAAAATAAAAGAAACGCGAGATCCGCATCCGAAATATATGATGGTTCTTTTGTCTATTTTCATAATTTAACCACAGATTACAGCACGCAATACTCTAGGCATAATATCTTTACTGAATATGATAACTATAGCCTTGAAATTACTAATGATTCAGACAATGATCTCTTTGAACACATTGTAGCATGGACGGGTCAAGATGCATGGCATTGTTATGATAAATCATGGAGCCACACTTTACAGACCGACGCCTTATCCAATCAAAAATCAAAAGATCTCGCAAACAACTTTAGTGGGTATGTGGCTGGTTGGTTTGATTATCTAAAAACATATATGGAGAATAGTGACCGCGCAAGTTATACAATCGAAATGAATAACGCAACCCGTATTGCTGATATTCCTGTCGAATGGAATAACTTAACTACCTCACAAGCTACCCAATCCAACACAGTGCCTGAAGTTGGCTACGTAGGCAGTTTCTCTACAGACACAATAAAGCAGAGTACAAACCAAATAACCCAAATTGTCGATGGGCGCGAAGAAGTCCTAGACTCACCATCTTTGGACTCTGGCTTTGTTTTGGGCTATGCACATTCTGGCGATCAAATCGTTTGGAGCCCCATCTTTAGTGACCTACATTATGGTGATCACTTCACTTCTACAACCGACAGTCGTGAAGTAGATGTATGGTTAGCACTAAGTGCTTTTGGTGATGGTTATACTACCAAAGATGGCTCTTCTTTGCTGTCGGTCTCTGACGAGAGCGGTAATACTGCGACCATACATACAACATTAAATAAAACTACCACTCTAAAATGGACTATGCCAGAAGATGGTTGGATTTATGTAAAATGGGCACCCCACCTTGCCGATTCCTCTGATGATGTAACAAACCATGTGTGGAATATAGCTTTGGACTTACAGCAATCTGGTTCTTATCAAAGAACA
Organism: Lachnospiraceae bacterium UBA3633; assembly: GCA_002374095.1. Classification (GTDB taxonomy): domain Bacteria; phylum Bacillota; class Clostridia; order Lachnospirales; family Lachnospiraceae; genus UBA3633. Next base: position 70,123 of record DFKY01000002.1, on the reverse strand, counting down.
GTTGCTGGCTAGCAATAGATTCCCCCAAACCCCCTATGCCGACCCCCTATCTTTTAAGATGGCTTGGAGGTTGGTACCTAATCGCTCGCATTCGGTCGTAACATTATCGCATGAATAAGCCATATAGATTGATTAAGAGAAGATTAGCACTAATATTAGTGCTTCTTTTTAGTATAGAGAGTTTCGCCGCTGTAGTCGGAGACAACGACGGCGCTGCGTTTATCACAAAAGCCGAGTTCGACTCTATGAAAAATAACTTTCAATCACAACTTGACCGCTACAACTCATCTATAGATAATAAGATTGATGGTGCGATAGCAAGTTATCTTGATGGCATAAAAATTAGCAAAGAATCTATTCTTGATAATTTAATCGCTAATGCGTCTGCCAATAACAGGTCAAATGTTGGATTTGTTAAATGGCGTAACGTGGTTGAAACTAAGGATAAAGTTGATCTTGAAACCGCATTTTTCGCCGGTTTGTCTGTGGGGGTCCTGAGCACTGGAGAAGCTGCTGACAATGATACAAGTCTATTTGGTTGGGGTGCTATGACGAATAATACTGTTAATGCCGGTACGGCCATGTGGACTTCTTATACAACTGTGGAAGGCTACCCAACTGGTGGTGCCTCTGCTATGTGGTGGGCCCTATTTCCTTTTGCGGTGAATGTTGGCGCAGACAGGGAGCATCAGGGAAACACTAGTGATTGGGTCCTTGCTGATCATGTGAGACATCGTTGTCATTTTAGATTTAGAGCTGAAAGGAATTCTTTTAGATCATGGGCCACGACGATTGATCCAAATAATATAAATTGGGTGGCATATGATAAAAATGTATCGATAAGTGCCATTGGCACAGACGCTGAATACCAGCCTGGTTCTTGGAATACCATCTCATATACATTAGGTATTTCTGGTTTAACCCAAACACCTCTGTGTAGCTTGGTGCATAATTGGTCATATGTAAATACTAATGAAAATAATGCATATAAATACTTAGATTATCAAATCGCTGGAAATATTATTGGTACTGCTTTCGCATGCGATTATGATTATAGAGACTCCTATCATCCTGCCGGGAGGGTAACTGTTCCTTGTCAGAACTCTTCGAATTGTGGGGTTGATTTGAGATGGAGAACAAACAAAGAATATAAATATAATCCAAATCATTCAGGTGGGGGATCAACCGATACGAGTGGATGGGCATTTAAATGGACTCTTAATCGCCAAAAACCTTATATATTAAATTGGGCAAATTTGATGACAGATTACTTCGCTACATATTTTAGTGCAGCGCATTATAAATATAATGGTATTCCAATTTGCAAAACTACAAAACAGCCAGGCAAACTTAAATTCAAACTTAGATTTAGTAATAAAGTATTATCATCAAATGCTGACTTATCGCCTTCCACTGCGCCTTATACATATGTAATTATGGATAAGGTGTTCAAAAATGGAAATTTGCCATCAACGACTGAAACTGAATTGTATTATAAAGATAGTGATGGTTACAATCATGTTTTTAAAAAAGATACGGTGAATTCAGGTACAGCACAGTATACTAGTGATTGGATTGTTATTGATAAATCAAAAGTTTTTAATCGTACTGAAGGGGATTATATATTTATAAAAGTGGAACCAAGTGAAGACGATCAAGTAGTTTTTGTGGAAGTGGTTGACCAAATAACATATACTGAAACTTAATGGAATAAATGAAAGTTTATAAAATGGGTTTAACAATGGACTATGCCAGAAGGTGGTTGGATTTATACTATTCATACCTTTTGCAATTGACCTACATCTTGTAGGTCTTTTTTATATTTAAATAACTTATATAATCTAATCCAATGTCTTGATTCTCTCAACTATTACACATTTGAATCTATCTTAAAACTCTTAAAGTATTCTTTTTTTTCTATTTCTATGCTATAATATAAATCACATGCGGATATGGCGGAATTGGCAGACGCGCCAGATTTAGGTTCTGGTGGGAAACCGTGCAGGTTCAAGTCCTGTTATCCGCATTTTAAGAATACTCGTATAGGCAGATTTCTTAAGCCCTATACAATTGGGACAAACGCCCGATCTCATTAAATATTATGATAGGAATTATAGGAGCACTAGATAGTGAAGTTACTTCACTCATAAAAGATTTATCTGATGTCACGAATGTAACTATAAGTGGCATCAATTTTTATAGTGGGAAAATCCATGATAAAGAAGTCGTTATAGCAAAATCTGGTGTAGGTAAAGTTTTTGCAGCTATGTGTGCAGAGGCTATGATACTTAAATTTGGTGTGGATAAAATTATTCACATAGGCATCGCGGGGCTACTTGACGAATCATTAAGCATGGACGCCGTCGCTATAGCATCATCTGTCGTGCAACACGATATGGACTCTACTGCTCTTGGCGATCCACCCGGAAAAATACTTGAGACAGATTTGACGTTTTTCCCATGTGCAAAAAAACTTATAGATGATTTTGAAAATATTTCTAAAAATCTTAATCTTAAATATAAAGTCGGTATCATCGCTTCTGGCGACCAATTTGTGACAAGCACTGAAGTAAAGAAAAAAATTGTCGATACATTTGATGCTATAGCTTGTGAGATGGAAGGTGCAGCGACGGGTCAAGTGTCATATGTAAATGGTGTCGACTTTATCGTCATCCGTGCTTTTTCAGATAGTGTAGGCAACAATTCAAAAGATGATTATTACAGTGGTAAGTTTGAAGCTTCTGACAGAGCAACCATGCTTGTAAAAGCCTATCTCTTATCGTAGGGCACCGAAAGGACCGTATGTTAAACTTTGACGAAGAAATTAAAAAATTTGAAAAAAGTCTTGAGCCCGATTCTATTGATGACGCTCTTGCAAGTTATGATATCACTGACATGAATGATATCACATTTGAAGCTATGAAAGGCATCATCAAGAATCAACAAAACCCTCTAAATCACTAATGCTATGGAGCCTTCAAGAGAAAACAAACAAATTTCCAATCGTTTCTATAATCTTGCTATCAACAGAGCTCTTGATAGAGATCTTTTTGGTGCAACTCTTCTACTAAAAAAGGCTCTCCTTTTCAATAGTAAAAATGCCAATGCAAGAAACCTTCTCGGTCTCATTTTTTTTGAAGAAGGTTCTGTGACAGAAGCTCTTGTAGAATGGCTCATAAGTAAAGAGCTTGTCCACACAGATTTTAATGTTGCTAACGAATATCTATCAAAAGTCCAAAATGATGAAAGATTAAATGATTATTTTGAAAGTATAAAGCTTTATAATGCTGCGATTGATGACATTTCTTTTGAAAGAAATGATCTCGCCATGATAAAACTATATAAATCTATAGAAAAGAATGACCACAACATAAAAGCCATGATGCTACTCTCTACTCTTCTCTTACAGATTAACGATCATATAAAGGCTGGTCATTTTCTGCTTAGATGCCAAAAGATTGATAATGGCAATACTTTTATCAATGAGCACATGGACTATGTCCTAAAAAACACAAAGCGAAACGAAGTAAAAGAGAAGCGTATCCAAAATGTCTATTCTCTTAAAAAGCTTGATACGGATGACGCAATCCTTCCTCGTAAATATATAAAACTTTCTGAAAATCAAAAAATAATTTTCATTCTTATTGGTATAATCATTGGTGCTCTATTTTATTCACTTGTCCTATCACCTCATAGAAGTACTAATTCTTATACAAATGATAACGAAGTTATAAAATATGCCAATCTTGTAAATGACCAAAATAAAATAATCAGAGATATTACAATTGAAAATAACGAGCTTAAAAAAAACTATGAAGATGCAAGTGTAAAACTTCATGCTTACGAAGAGCAAGATAAACTTTTTACTTCTCAATATGAATCTTTAAATAGCATCATTACAGATTTTGACTCAGGTTACATAAGTAGAGCTGCTAAAACTTATGTAGAACTTGATAAAGAAGCTATAACTGATGATGCTCTTATAACTCTTTTAAATCAAGCAAAATCTCGTATTGAAGGTATAGGAGCAAAAAGACTTACAGAGCTTGGCACAGAAAACTGGAATGCTGGAAATAGATCGTCAGCCATCTCATATTATCAGCTTTCTCTAAACATTAATCCTGACGACCCAGAAACTATGTTTTTACTTGCAAGACTATATCAAAGTTTTGATAGAAATACTGAAGCCAATCAACTTTTTGATAAAATCATAGCTCTTCACCCAGAATCAAACTATGCAAGAAGAAGTCGTGAAGCAAGAGGATATTAGGCGAGCTGTGCGAGCTCTATCCTTATCAGTAAAATTGTTATTGGTTGCAAATATCGTTATTTTTTGCTACAATAATTATCGCAGTCTTTTTTAGGAGGGTGTAATGGATAGTTTTATTTTTTGGTTTATGTTCGCTATTATTCTTTTAATATGCGCCGTTGTCCCTGTAGCCGTAACCCAGATTGCACAAATCGGTTGGATTCTCGGAAAAAACGGTGACGAAGAAGAATAAGCGATTTTTTTATTGCTTTCTTTTTTGTTCCTTTCCTAATTTATTATGGATGCAAAATTAAAAAGAACTTTAAAAAGCATGGTGATTGGTACGAGTATATACAATATAAGTTTAATCGTCATTTCCACTACTACCTTTTACATATATTATACAAAGAATAATGTTCCAGATTTTCACATACTAATCATTAAAAATGAGATTTCTTCTATTATAGGGTATATCATAAGCATCATAGGTCTTTACTCTATGGCTCTATCGCTTGAGAAAGCGATTTCATCAAATGATGCAAAGTATGCAAAAAATCATATGACTCTCATGAGTGTGATAAGACTGATTGTGTTTTGTTTAATACTCATCATTCTAATCAACAAAAATGTTTTTGGTATAACCGGTGGTATAATGTATGCGCTATCTGCTCTTGGTCTAAAGATAAGTGCCTACCTTTCACCACATATAGAAAAAAGATTAAAGTAGAGAGGCGTTAAATGTTATTTTTAGCCGACAATTCACTTGCAGAATCATTTATGATTCGTGGTATCTATAAGATGCCATTTAAATTTTTAGGTGGAGATGTATGGATTACCACTACAGCAGTATCATCTTGGATTATTACTATTATACTTCTCATCTTTGGTATCTATGTAGGATCTAAATTCAAAAATGCAAAAGACATTCCTTCTGGATTCCAAAACTTTATAGAGATGGCGATAGAAGCACTAAATGGTATGGCTGACAGTATCTTGGGTGAAAATAAATATCGCTTTATCAATTATATAGGAACTATCTTCTTATTCATACTCACAAGCAACCTTTCTGGTTTCATGGGCATGAGAGCACCTACGGCAGACTACGGAGTTACTTTCTGTCTGGGTCTTTTCACATTTGCAATCGTTCAATTTCAAGGAATTAAAAATAATGGTATCGGACATTTTACAGGTCTCTTCAAACCAATACCTGTACTTTTCCCAATCAATCTGATAGGAGAATTTGCTAACCCTATATCTATTTCACTGCGTCTTTTTGCCAATCTCCTTTCAGGTGTCATAATGCTTGGGCTTTGGTATGGTATGACTCCAATCTTTGCACAAATTGCCGTACCATCATTTTTACACGCTTATCTTGATCTCTTTAGTGGTTGCATACAAACTTACGTCTTCTGTATGCTTACCATGGTTTATGTAAACGATAAATTATAAATGCACATCGTGGCAATGAGTACTCAAACATTATCATAGGGGCGAGCTATGCGAGCCCATAACAATATAAAATAATAAATATTAATATTGGAGGAATATTTATGGGAATTTCAGGACAAGATTTTATTTACGGATGTTCAGCAATAGGTGCAGGTCTTGCTCTTATAGCTGGTATAGGTCCAGGAGTTGGACAAGGTATCGCAGCAGGTTATGGTGCTTCTGCAGTTGGTAGAAATCCAGGTGCAAGATCAGATATCACGTCTACTATGCTTCTTGGTCAAGCCGTTGCAGAGACTACTGGTCTTTATGGACTTGTTGTTGCTATCATTCTTATGTTCGTTAAGCCTTTCGGCTAAAATATCGTAGGGGCGAGCATCAAGACGGAGCGACATATTGCTCATTAAGTAACTCTGCGAGCCCGAAATTAGGAGAAAAATATGATTTTAGCTACAGACAGCTTATTTAGAATTATAGGCTTTGATCCGCAACTCATTTTTGATTCTATTATAACAGGTATAAATGTATTTATACTTTTCTTTGCATTATCATATTTTCTTTTTAATCCAGTACAAAAGGTTCTTAAAAATAGAAGTGAAAAGATTAAGAACGAACTTGAAAATGCCAAAGCTAAAGAAGAAGCTGCTACTGCTCTAAAAGCAGAGTATGAAGAGAAGCTTGCTAAAACTCGTGTTGAAGTTGAAAGCATCATGGAAGACGCAAGAAAAAATGCGAAAAAACTTAGCGAGAGTATCATCGAAGAGGCTAAAGTTGAAGCTCAAAATATAGTAGCTCGTGGCAACAAAGAGATAGAGCAAGAAAAAGCAAAAGCTGTTGATGATCTGAAGAATCAAGTCATCACTATTTCTACTCTTCTTGCTACAAAGATTATAAAAGAAAATGTCAACGCAAAAAATAACGATTCGTTATTTGAAGAAACATTAAATGAGATTGGAGCAACTACATGGCAAGGTTAGTTTCAAAAGTTTACGGCGAAGCCTTATATGAATTTGCAAAAGAAAATGATCAGCTTGAAAAGATGTATGAGGAAGCTCTTGACATCATAGATGTCTTTACTGACAATGCTGAGATAAGTGACTTTTTAAATAGTCCTAACTCAAGCGAAGAAAAAAAGATTGCTTTTCTTCACTCTCTTTTTGTTGACAATCTTTGGTCTGGACCTATCGCAAAAGTTTTTAAGTTTTTTAATATCAATGTTTCAAAAGGTCAAAATCCAAAGATATTAGACTTCCTTGCTATTGTTATCAAAAAAGGACGTGGGAAAGATATAGTTCCTATACTAAAGCATTTTACACATCTTGTTCTTCGCGACAAAAACATCGGAGAGGCAGATGTCACTTCTTCTTTTGAATTATCTAATGACCAAAAATTAAATCTTGAGAAGAAGCTTATAGATACCACTTCCTATGATCATTTTATTATAAACTATAAGGTAGATACCAATCTAATCGCAGGACTGAAAATTAAAATAGATGACAAAGTTTTTGATACAAGTTATAAGACAAAAATAGCTGATATAAGTAAAAATCTAAGGGGTTTAAAACTATGATAAATTTAAAACCAGAAGAGATTAGTTCTATCATAAAAGAACAGATATCAAAATACGAAGACAAAGTAGAGAGCGTTGAAGAAGGAACTGTCATACAAGTTGCAGATGGTATAGCGAGAATCTATGGTCTAAAAGACGCTATACAAGGTGAACTTCTTGAACTTCCACACGGTGTCTATGGTATGATACTAAACCTTGAAGAAGATAATATTGGTTGTGTTCTTCTCGGATCTTCAGATGAGATAAAAGAAGGCGACCCAGTGAAGCGAACAAAAAGAGTTATGTCTGTTCCTGTTGGTGACGCTATGATAGGTCGTGTTGTCAATGCAATTGGTGAGCCTATAGACAACAAAGGCCCTATCAATACTACAGGTACTCGTCCAATAGAGCGTATAGCACATGGTGTTATAGATAGAAAATCTGTTAAGACTCCTCTTCAGACAGGTATAAAAGCAATCGATGCTATGATTCCTATCGGTCGTGGACAAAGAGAGCTTATAATAGGTGATAGACAGACAGGAAAGACTGCTATCGCTATAGATACTATAATCAATCAAAAAGGTCAAAATGTAAAGTGTATATATGTTGCTATAGGTCAGAAGGCATCAACTGTTGCCAATATTGTTAAGACTCTTGAAGACTATGGTGCTATGGACTATACAACTGTAGTAGCTGCTACAGCAGCAGAGCTTGCACCACTTCAATATATCGCTCCTTATGCAGGATGTGCTATAGGTGAAGAGTGGATGGAAAAAGGTGAAGATGTACTTATCGTATATGATGACCTCACCAAGCACGCTGCAGCTTACAGGACACTTTCTCTACTTCTCAAGAGACCACCAGGGAGAGAAGCTTACCCTGGAGATGTCTTCTACTTACATAGTAGACTTCTTGAGCGTGCTTCAAAATTAAATGATAAATTAGGTGGCGGTTCACTTACTGCCCTTCCTATCATAGAGACTCAAGCAGGTGATGTATCTGCATACATTCCTACCAATGTCATATCTATAACAGATGGTCAGATATATCTTGAGACTGATATGTTTAACTCTGGTTTTAGACCAGCTATCAACGCAGGTCTTTCTGTAAGCCGTGTTGGTGGTTCAGCACAGATTAAAGCTATGAAAAAGATTGCTGCTCCTATAAGAGTTGAGCTTGCTCAATTTAGAGAGCTTGCATCATTTGCTCAATTCGGATCAGATCTTGATAAAGCTACAAAAGAGCAACTTGCGCAAGGAGAGAGAGTTCGTGAGATATTGAAGCAACCTCAATATAAGCCACTCCCTGTAGAAAAGCAGATAACTATAATCTATGCTGCAGAGAAAAGATATCTTTTAACTGTACCTGTAGAAAAAATTCTTGATTTTGAATCAGAGCTTTTCATGTATATAGAAAGTATCGACCCTTCTGTATTCTCTGATATAAGAGAAAAGAAAGAGCTTACTCCAGAAATTGAAGAGAAGCTTAAGAAAGTTATAGAAAGCTTTATGAAGTCAAAAGGTTACGAGGTGTAGTTTATGCCTTCAATGAAGCAGATAAAACAAAGAAAAAAGTCTGTTGATTCAACTGGCAAGATTACTAAAGCCATGAAACTTGTAGCCACAGTAAAACTTCAAAAGACTAAGCAACTAGCTACTGACGCAGTCCCTTATTTTGATGCCATGTATGAGACTATCTCTGACATGATAAAAAAATCAAGTGGTATAAAGCATCGCTATCTTTCAGGAAAAGAAGGTGCCAAAAAAGGTGTCATTGTATTTTCATCCAATAAAGGTCTTGCTGGCAGTTATAATTCCAATATAGTGAGAAAACTTTTTAGTGAAGATGCAACTTATGATTTTAATCCTGGCAACTCTCTTATTTATTCCATTGGTAATAAACTTCGCGATGACTTAAAGAGACGAGGTTTTACTATAGAGCGAGATTACTCTGAAGATATGGAAGATGTCCACTATGAAAATGTCACTATCATGGCAAGAGAGATACTTGATGACTTTGTTGCAGGTAAGATTAATGAAATCTATCTCGTATATACATTTTTTAAAAATACTATAGTTCATATACCAAGAGTTCTTAAGCTCTTACCTCTCACAAGTGTTGATAAAAATGATGAAGATACAGAGCTTCTTGGCAAGAAAACTTTTGTCGTTGCAAAATCATCATATGCAGATGACGATAAGATGCCTATGAATTATGAGCTTGAAGATGATGAGATGCTAAACTACACTATTCCACAGTACATATCAAGTCTACTCTTTGGTGCTCTTACAGCATCCCTTGCATCTGAAAACGGAGCAAGGATGACCGCTATGGACAATGCAACCAAAAACGCAAAAGAATTAAGCGAGAAATTAAATGTAGCATATAATAGAGCAAGACAAGGTGCGATAACTCAAGAGATTACAGAGATTGTCGCAGGTGCAAATGCAATATAAGGAGAACAATATGGAATTAAAAGGAAAAATCGTACAAATCATAAGTGCTGTCGTAGATGTGCAATTTGAAAATGGTGTTCCTGACATTAATTCAGCTTGTAAAGTTATGAATGGTGACAAGGTTCTTACCCTTGAAGTTGCTCAAGACTTAGGTGATGGCATGGTAAAATGTATCGCCATGGGACCAACAGATGGATTATCAAGAGGACTTACTGTCACATCTGACAACGAACCTATCAAAGTTCCAGTAGGTGAAGAGACTCTTGGTCGTATATTCAATGTCTTAGGTGATACTATAGATGAAGCTGGTCCATGTAATGCAAAATTACATTATCCTATACATAGACCTGCTCCAGAGTTTTCAGAGCAAGCTACAGAGAAAGAGATTTTGGAGACTGGTATAAAAGTAGTTGATCTTCTTTGCCCTTATCAAAAAGGTGGAAAGATAGGTCTCTTCGGTGGTGCAGGAGTTGGAAAGACTGTTCTTATACAAGAGCTCATAAGAAATATAGCTGCAGAGCATGGTGGTTACTCTGTATTCACTGGTGTTGGAGAGAGAACTCGTGAAGGTAATGACCTTTACTACGAGATGCAAGAATCTGGCGTCATGGATAAAACTACTATGGTCTTTGGTCAGATGAATGAGCCACCTGGGGCTCGTATGAGAGTTGGTCTTGCTGGACTTACTATGGCAGAATATTTCCGTGATGAAGCAGGAAAAGATGTGCTTCTCTTTATAGATAATATATTCCGTTTTACACAAGCTGGATCTGAAGTGTCAGCTCTTCTTGGTCGTATGCCATCAGCCGTTGGTTATCAACCAACTCTTCAGACAGAGATGGGTGCTTTACAAGAGCGTATCACTTCTACTAAAAAAGGTTCTATCACATCTGTTCAAGCTGTATATGTGCCTGCAGATGACTTAACTGACCCAGCACCAGCCAATACTTTCACACACCTTGATGCTACTACTGTTCTTACTCGTTCACTTACAGAGATAGGTATTTACCCTGCAGTTGACCCACTTGCTTCTACTTCTCGTATGCTTGATCCACTCGTAGTTGGCGAAGAACACTATGAAGTAGCAGAGCGTGTAAAAGAATGTCTACAACAATACAACGAACTTCAAGATATAATTGCTATGCTTGGTATGGATGAACTTTCTGAAGACCAGAAACTTGCTGTTGCCCGTGCAAGACGTATACAGAGATTCTTATCTCAACCTTTCCACGTAGCAGAGCAGTTCTCAGGAATTCCTGGAATCTACGTACCAGTAAAAGATACTATAGAAGGATTCAAGCAAATCCTTGAAGGAAAATATGACCACATACCTGAAAGTTGCTTTATGAATGTTGGTACAATTGATGGCGTAGTTAAAAAATACGAGGCTATGAAATAATGAATAAAATTCGTCTACAAATTATATCACCAAGAAAAATTCTTTTTGATGGTGAATGTACTATGCTTGAGTATAATACTACTGAAGGCTATGTTGGCATACTTCCAGGTCATGTAGCTATGACTCAAGTTTTAGCCCCAGGCAAGATGACCATCTACGAAGAAGGAAAAGAAAAACCACTCTATCTTGCCTCTATGTCAGGTATATCAAAAATTCTTCCTGACACCATCATGATTCTTGCAGAGATTGCAGAGTTTAAGGACGAGATTGATGTAGATAGAGCTAAAGCAGCAAAAGAACGTGCAGAAAAGCGTATTGCAGAAAAGAGCGATAACTTTGATTTAGAACATGCAAAATATGCACTTAAAAAAGCAGAAGTAAGACTTGAGGTAGCAAGTATAGAATAAAGGAGGCGCTATGTCTAAATATGTAATATCTATAGCCATGATGAATAGATTACCTCTTTACCTTGATTACCTTATGATGCTTGAATCAAAAGGTGTTGAGACAATATCTGCCACTACCCTTGCTCGTGATATGGGGCTTGGAGAAGTTTTAGTTCGTAAAGAATTATCTGTAATCAGCGGCAACGGAAAACCTCGTATAGGATATAAGACAAGTTCTCTTATAAAAGATTTTGATACATTTCTACATGTCAACAAAAAGACGAAGGCTGTAATCGTCGGTGCAGGAAAACTTGGCAGAGCTCTTCTTGGTTATAAGAAATTCAATAAGTTTGGAGTTGATGTACTTGCTGCTTTTGATAATGATATAGATAAAATTGACAATAAAAAAATCTTTTCTATCAACAAGCTTCCAAATTTTATAAAGGATAATAAAGTTGAGATTGGCATCATTACTGTTCCTGTTGAAAATGCTCAAGATGTATACAATCTGCTGGTTGAAAATAATATAAAAGGTGTATGGAACTTTGCTCCTATATCCCTTAAAAAAGTTCCAGGCATCATTGTAAAACAACAAAATCTTGCTCTATCACTTGCTCATCTCAACATAATGCTTAAAAATAATGTATAGTTTTAATATTAAAAATATTATAAGAAAATCTATTTTTCATAAATATATTTACTTGGCATTTGTCTTCATTTTTACTTGCTTCTCTTTTATTGCATGCTCTCCAAAAGATTCTAATTCTATCTACAACGAGACAAGTGATAATTCTGTAGTAAGTTCAAAGACGGGTCTCTCTGATAAAAAAATTGCTGTAGTATATTTTTCTTCTTTTGATGATGTAGAAAATGCAGCAAATGTTATAGCTGAAAGGCTTTCTGCTGATCTTATTGAGATAAATCCCAAAGTTCCTTACACAGAAGAAGATCTAAATGTCGATGACGAAAATTCAAGAATGATGCAAGAAGCAAGGCTCAATCTTTTTGAAGAAGAAACTGAAGAATTTGTAGAAGACCACATGACATCTTTTGGCATAGAACCTACAGAAGCAAGTGTTCCTTCTACTCCACCTGCGGCAAAAGAGCTTCCTGCTATAGATAGTATCAATGTGAGAAATTATGATGTTATCTTTTTGGGTTATCCTATATGGCAAAATGATGCACCAAAAGTTGTATATACTTTCTTAAAAGACCTTAAAGATAAAGTAGTTGTACCTTTCACATATTCAAAAGACGCTGACATTACTACAAGCGAAGAAATCATAGGAAACTATGTAGATGAAAGTGTAGAAGTTATGCTTGGTCTTAAGTTTACAGGCGTTGCCACAGAAAGTGAGATAAGCAATTGGCTTAATCTCATTAATATAAATGTATAATTAGTATTTTAAAATAATCATCGTTCTAATACGATGATTTTTTATTACTCTTTACCCCCTTGAACAATATCCATTTTTTTAGTATAATTGAAAAGTTAGATTTTAAGCTGGTGTGGCGGAACTGGTAGACGCCCAGGACTTAAAATCCTGTGGGTAGCGATACCCGTGCCGGTTCGATTCCGGCCACCAGCATATAATAAACCTGCCATATATTTCTTGGCAGGTTTTTTTATAAAAGCTCTTATATGAAAAATGATATTTTGAAAAAAATAAAAAATGTAGATGATATTAAGTCTTTATCTTTTGATGAGCTGAGCATCTTAAGCGAAGAAGTTAGAGACATGATTATCGACGGCATAAGCAAAAATGGCGGTCATCTTGCCTCAAGTCTTGGTGTTGTAGAGCTCACTATAGCTCTTCTACGCACTTACAATTTTCCACAAGATAAGGTTATATGGGATGTGGGACATCAATCTTATGCTTACAAGATTTTAACTGATAGAAAAGAAGCCTTCAGTAATATAAGATCTTATGGTGGTATAAGTGGCTTTCCAAAAAGAAAAGAAAGTCCTTTTGATTCTTTTGACACAGGTCATAGTTCAACATCTATCTCTGCAGGACTTGGTATGTGCAGAGCCCGTGATATAAAAGGTGAATCTTATAAAGTCGTAAGCATCATCGGTGATGGTTCTCTTACTGGTGGGATGGCATTTGAAGCGCTCAATAACCTAAGTGATTTGAAAAGTAATTATGTCGTCATATTAAATGACAATGAGATGTCTATCTCAAAAAGTAATGGAGGTTTAAGTAGGGCTCTCCTTGGTATAAGATCTTCTACTCAATACGGCGATATAAAAAATACCATCAAAGGAAAACTTGAGAAATCAGCCATAGGACTTTTCATCAAATCAATTCTTGTATTTTTTATCAATACAATTAAGCAACTTATCGCGACAGAAGGCATGATTTTTGAAGATTTAAATATCAATTATGTAGGTCCTGTTGATGGTCATAATATCAAGACTCTTTGTAGTGTATTGGAAAAAGCTAAAAATTCATCAGAGCCTATACTCATTCATGTAAAGACAAAAAAAGGTAAAGGCTATAAACCAGCAGAAGACAATCCTACTCTATATCATGGTGTATCTCCATTTGATAAAGAAACTGGTATCGTTCTTGACCCTTCAAAGAAACTTACTTACACCGACGTTTTTTCAAAAAAACTAGTATCTCTTGCAGATTCTGATAAAAATATCGTTGCTATCACTGCTGCTATGGCTGATGGCACAGGGCTTACTGAATTTTCAAAAAAGTATCCTGATAGATTTTTTGATGTAGGTATAGCAGAGCAACATGCTGTCACTTTTGCCGCAGGACTTGCAACTGACGGCATCATACCTTTTGTATGTATATACTCGTCTTTTCTTCAAAGAGCCTTTGACCAGATAATTCATGATGTATCTCTTCAAAATCTTCATGTCATCTTTATGATAGATAGAGCTGGGCTTGTAGGAGCAGATGGCGAGACACACCAAGGAATATTCGATCTGTCTTACCTTCGAATGATTCCAAATATGACAATTCTTGCTCCGAAAAACGACCAAGAATTTGAAGAAATGATTGAATTTGCTGCATATTCTATAAAAGGTCCTGTGGCTATCCGTTATCCACGTGGTACTGCTTTCACAAAACTCCATGAATATAGTAAACCTATAGCATATGGACAAGCAGAAATTCTTTCAAATGATGAAAAAGCAAGCATTGGCATCTTTGCCATTGGCTCTATGGTTTCTACTGCCATGCACATACAAGAAAAATTAAAAGAAAAAAATATCTTCACATCTGTAATCAATGGAAGATTTGCAAAACCTATAGATTATGAAAGCATAAAAAGTGTTCTTTCCAATGCAAATATCAAAACTTTCGTTGTGCTTGAGGAAAATGTAAAGAATGGTGGTATAGGTCAAGATATAGAAGATTTTATTTTGAATAATGGTTTTTCTGTCAATGTAAAGATTTTTTCTCTACCTGACGCTTATATAGAACACGGCAATGTTGATAAGCTCAAAGAACTTATCCACCTTGATAGTGATAGTATAATTAAAGAAATCTTGTGATTATATACTTTATTTTAGTTCTTCTATTACTTCTGGATCTGTAGGATCATATTTTTGGTTTTCGTCTATTCTTTCTATCTTTTCTATTTCAAGCGGTCCCCTATAATCACTTTCATATATATATATTGGACTTTCTTTTGTGAGATGTTTCTGTAGCCATGCTGCATCACCTGTAGTAACTCTGACACATCCTCCTGATTCAACTATTCCAAGACCATTATAAGTTTCTGTCTTAAGTGTATCATTTTTCATTTCTTCATATACTGGAGAGTGTATCAAAAATTGATTGTATATCCTTGTACAATACTGACAGAAACTACTTTCACCATACACTCTATGAAAACCTTTGATGAAGTTTTGTGGATAAAAAAGTCCTTTTGGTGTTCTTTTTTTATTTGGACTACATGCCATAGCTCTTACTGGTATATTATACTTTTTTTCTTCTTCATTATACGCCCACACTACTACATTTTTAAGTTTTAAGTTTACTGATACTGCAATCTTTTTTGTGTCAATATTCTTTGTATCTCTATATAATATTATTCCTGCTACATCTTTCGTGTTTTTTTTACCATATCTTAAATCTACTTTTACTTTCTCTATCATTTCCTTATCAAGATTTTCTATCATTTCTACAAATGCACTATCTTCCTCACACAATGGCTGTAAACCTTGTGAACTCGTACTTACTTGTATTGGTAGATTATCTTGTATTAAGAAGTTTTCCTGTACTTGGAAGTTTTGCACACCCATAGCAAATACGGGCGAGCCCACAATTCGTAGTGACAAGCTCACAATTCGTAGGGGCGAGCACTGCGAGCCCTCAATTCTTGGAACACCTACTATTATTGTAAAAACAAATATTATTGTTAAAATTGCCTTCTTCATTTTTCTATTTCTTTAAATACACCAGTAACACCGATACATCTGCAGGCGATACTCCTATAATTCTTGATGCCTGTCCTATATTTTCAGGTTTAAACTTTTTTAATTTTTGTCTTGCTTCTATGCGAAGATTTTTAATTTTATCATAATCTATATCTTCTGGTATCTTTTTACCTTCCATCTTTTTAAAGTTTTCTACCTGCTGTCTTTCTCTTGCTATATATCCTTCATATTTTATCTCTATGCCTACTTGAACAGAAATCTCTTTTTTAAGCTTTGGCCTTTCTTCATCTATTTCTTCGCATATTTCATATGAAAGTTCTGGCCTTTTGCAAAGTTCTGCTATTGTCACACCACTTTGAAGTTCTGTAGTACCATACTTTTTTAGAAAATTATTTACTTTCTCATTTGCACCTACATAAGTATTTTTAAGTCTCTCTATTTCTTTTTTTATTTTTTCTTTCTTATCATTTACATATTCAAGTCTTTCTTTTGGTACCAAGCCTATCTCATACCCAATATCAGTAAGTCTAAGATCTGCATTGTCTTGACGAAGAAGAAGTCTATACTCTGCACGACTCGTCATCATACGATATGGCTCTGTATTTTCTTTTGTCACAAGGTCGTCTATTAAGACCCCTATATATCCATCTGATCGTTTTAGTATGACTGGTTCTTTTCCTTGCATAAGTCTTGCTGCATTTATTCCCGCCATAAGACCTTGACATGCTGCTTCTTCATATCCAGACGAACCATTTATTTGTCCTGCACCAAAAAGACCTTCTATATTTTTAAATTCTAAACTTGGTTTAAGTTCTGTAGCATCTATAAGGTCATACTCTATGGCATAGGCATTTCGAACTATGACAGCATTTTCAAAACCTGGCATTGTTTTATACATTTCATGCTGCACATCTTCTGGAAGAGATGAGCTCATGCCTGATAGATACATCTCGTTGGTATAAAGGCCTTCTGGTTCTACAAATATCTGATGTCTATCTTTATCTGGAAATTTCATAACCTTATCTTCTATAGATGGACAATATCTTGGTCCTGTCCCTTCTATAACTCCAGAAAAAAGCGGAGATCTATCTATATTTTTTCTTATAATATCATGAGTTACTTCATTTGTATAAGTAAGATAACAACTTACTTGTTCTTTTTGTATGCTATCAGGATCTGTAGAAAATGAAAAAGGAACTATTGGTACATCACCAAGTTGCTCTTCCATCTTAGAAAAGTCGAGAGACCTTTTGTCTATTCGAGCTGGAGTTCCTGTCTTAAATCTTTGTATGCTTATCCCTTCTTTTAAAAGGCTTTCTGTAAGATGTGTTGCTGCCTTAAGTCCATTTGGTCCTGTATGCTCTATCACATCACCATATAGACAGCGTGCATTTAGATATACACCTGTCGCAAGTATAACTGTTTTTGCATAATATATAGCACCCGATACCGTCTTCACACCAACTATTCTTTTCTTTTCACTTCGTAGGGGCTGTAAGCCTTGCAAGTCCTTTACTTTTCGTACGGGCGAGCTGTGCGAGCCCTCTGCTTCTCGTACGGGCGAGCTGTGCGAGTCCTCTGTAATAATTTCCGCCACTTCTCCTTGCCTTATCGTTAAGTTCTCTTGATTTTCAAGCGTCCTTCTCATCTCTCTTGTATACGCCTGCTTATCTGCCTGTGCACGAAGTGAGTGAACAGCCGGACCTTTACTCTTATTAAGCATCTTAGACTGTATAAATGTCTTATCGATACATTTTCCCATCTCACCGCCAAGAGCATCTATCTCACGAACTATATGACCTTTACTTGTACCACCGATATTCGGATTGCAAGGCATAAGAGCAATACTATCTATAGCAACTGTAAATATTATCGTCTTAAACCCAAGACGCGATAAAGCAAGTGCTGCTTCACATCCTGCATGCCCAGCACCTACAACTATTGCATCATAATTTTCTTTTACTACATTTTTTTCCATAATAAACTTTTAATCTTTAAAACTTTTTAATAAGTTTGACTTTATCATTATTATATTATAAAATATTATACAATTCTTATCAATCTTTAATTATTGAAAAGGTATATACAACAAATGTTCAACATCGTCCTTCACGAACCAGAAAAACCAGATAACACAGGAAATATTGGGAGAACTTGTGTGGCGACAGGTAGTTCTCTTCATTTAATTTACCCTATTGGCTTTAGACTTACAAGATCAAATATTCATCATGCAGGACTTGATTACTGGGACAGACTTAAGCTTTTTAAGCATGATAATTATACTGCATTCAAAGAATACTTTTCATCTATTAGTAGGGACGAGCATTGTGAGCCCACACTTTGGTTCGCCACAACTAAAGCCCACAAATCTTACACTGATGTTAGATTCAAAGATGGCGATTATATAATGTTTGGAAAAGAATCTGCTGGAATTCCTGAAGAAATCTTAAGAGACGACGAAGAGCACTGTATACGCATCCCTATGATAGAAAACGAAAGATCTCTTAATCTGTCTAACTCCGTAGCAATCGTTCTATACGAAGCCCTACGACAAAACGATTTCTTAAATCTTATGAAAAAAGGAGAACTGCATAGACTAAAATATAAAACACATATATAGCAAGCAGTTTTAAAATGTATTGTTTTAAAATAAATCTGAATGTGTTCCTGTCCTTGTTAAATACAAAACTAACTCATCATTGTCTATATAATATATCAATAACCAATCATTTTTTATATGGCATTCCCTAAAACCTAAATACTTTCCTTTTAACTCATGATCGTTGTATTCTTTGGGCAATTTTTTATTATTTACTAAATATGTAATTACCTTTTTTAAATCAGAACTTTTATATCCCCGCTTAACAATTTTCTTATAGTCCTTTTTAAATTGCTTTTCATATCTTATTTTAAGCATTTAAGTCCTCCATTAATTCAGATATTGAATTAAATGTTTTACTCAAATTTTTCTTTTTAACAACATTTTTTATAGATTTAGCTGTTTTAGCATTATATACTTCTTTCAAATCCAAAGTTAATGGTATTCGTTTCTCTCTAGCTACTGCTTTTGCATACATATTAAATGCAGCCGAAAGAGAAAGCCCAAGTTCATCACAAACATTCGCCATTTCTTTCCGTATATCTTTATCAATTCTCAAACTAATTGTTTCTGTCATAATTTGACTCCTTTTGTAATAATTTGACACAATTATACTATTATGCTTATATTTTGTCAACAAAACTTAAAAGTTTATAAACAAGAAAAAAAACAAATGAAATATATTCGTTTGATTTTATATTCTATAAGTCTTTTATAATACATGACATAAATACACTGTAAAATCTACGTTTTTGCAATATTTTTACCGATTTTGGCTTCTTTTTTTTACCATTTTTGGCTATTTTTTTTTACCAACTTTGGCTATTTTGCTGGTTATAGCCTACTTTCTTTACATTTAAGAATTTTTTTTATACTTTTGTTATACTATAAAGAAAAAAGGAAGTGTTAAAAATATGAAAAAAGAATTGGAAGAGTATATCGGGAAACGAATAAAAATCGTTTTGAAAACTGGAGAAGTATTTAATGGATGTGTGGATGATACGTCTGATGCAGAAGATAATGAACGTCCCGTTAAATCAATTGAAATATGGGAAGATAAAAAGGGTGGATTATGGTTTTATGAGGATGAAATAGAAATCATAGAAATACAACCAACAAGAAAAGGAGATATTTTTTTGTAGTTTGTTGAAAACTTTAACTACTAAATTTTTGACACTTTCTAAGAAACTCTTGACCTTTTACAAATTATAATATTATAATAATTAATGTGTAACTTAAGCCAAAATGTATGTATCGTAAGCAATCTAAAAATGTATTAATTTTAAATATTTTACAAATCTTAAAAGACCATTCTGATGTAAGACATAGGCTTACTCAAAATGATATTATTAACTTACTTAAAACAACCTATGATATGGATGTTGAACGAAAATCAATAACAAGAAATATAGATAATTTAATAGAGGCTGGTTATGGCATAGGATATGATGAAAAAGGCAAAGGAAAAGGCAAAAACAAAACCGTTGTCAGGACAAATTTTTATATTGAAAGAGATTTTGACAATTCAGAACTTAAATTTTTAATTGATGGTATTATATTCTCAAAGCTTCTATCAAGTCGACAAAAGAAACATCTTATTAAAAAACTTGAAAATCTATCAAATAAATATTTCAAATCAAGTTTAAGTAAAGTAAGTATGTCAGATAATGACAAAACAAAAAACGAAGATTTATTTTTAAATATTGAAATAATAGCAGAGGCAATAGACAAAGGTAAAAAAATACAATTCAACTACCTCACATATGACATGAACAAAAATCTAGTTTATAGAGAAAATAAAAACAAAGAACCTAAGCAGTATGTAGTAAGTCCTCATCAGATGGTTGCCTCTAATGGTAGGTATTACTTATTATGCTCCTATGATAAATATGAAGATGAAATTTCAAACTTACGAGTTGACAGAATCATAAACGCAAAGATACTTGATGAAAAGAAAGATAAAAACAAAGCGTTTAACAACTTTAATGCCCCAAAACATATGATAGAGCACATTTATATGATGTCTGGGGAAAGCGAAATGGTGACATTTGAGTTTGATAAAAAAACTTTAATAAATGTTATAGATTGGTTTGGATATGATATTATCATTAAAAAAAGTCCTAATAAGGATAAATATATTGCTACTGCAAAAGTAAATGCTAACGCCATGAGATTTTGGGCGCTGCAATACGGCGAAAATGTGACAGTAAAATCCCCAAAATCATTAGTTAATAAAATAAAAAATCAGTTAAATGACATGAAAAAAAGGTATAAATAAATGTAATTGCGTTTACCCGCCTTTTGGCGGGTTTTTTTTATGGGATATTTTTGTCGCATATCTTGTCGTATAATACAAAATGATAAAACGAAATAAAAAGATCTATTCATATATACACAATCTGTATAAAAATCCATTATAAAATTAGAAAAAGGACGCAATCAAACATGTTACACAAATACACCATAGATGAAATTTATGACGATTGGCTTTATCGTGAAAGAAAATACGACGACAAAGATTTATTTATTGTTGAAGAAGCACTCAAATGCTATAGAGATAAACATCCTTTTGACTGTGACTGGTACCTTATGTTCTTTTATAATGACTGCGGCGACAATGATTTATCATTTGAATATGCTTTAAGGTTTTATGATCGAATAAAATGGAATTATTCTCACAATATGCAGTTTAAAAACGCCTATATATCAGCATGCGAATGGTTAGGCAACCATTATTATTGTGGTCAAGGCGCAACTATAGATTATGAAAAAGCATATAAATATTATATGAATGCTTTAGCGCTTGATGAAAATGACACTTATGCACTAGAACGACTTGCCTGTATGTATAAGTATGGCTACTATGTTAAAAAAGACTTAAAAAAATATTTTGAAATTTCTAAAAATTTGTATGATAATGGTGTTTTTCATGACAATGAAACAAACGAAGCTTTTGAAAATCAAAAAGTAGAAATCTATCAACATTATGCTGATTATTTATTTCATATAGGCAATAAGGAAAAAGCTGTAGAAATTCTCAAAGAGGCAAAATTAGCGTCCATAGAATATTTACATGATGTAGCTGACAACACTGGTTTTCGACAGATGAAAGAAATAGTAAGAAATATCTATGGCACTAAAAGTTTAAAACAAGAACTAAACAAAAAAAGAAAAATACTATGTATTTCTGATCTATATAATTTATACCAATTTAACTTTGACATATGCAGCCGTATAAATTTTGTATATAAAAAGAAACTATATGAAATAAATATTCTAAAATACAAAAACGACTATTTTTACCTTAATTTTCAAAATAAAAATTATAAAAATCTTACAGATTTAATACTTCATGGAACAATAGAAAACATAGAAATCCGTCAGCTTATAAATCAAATTAATAATATAGAAATTTTATATTAAAAACAGAGGACTTATGAAAAACAAAAACCTTAATAAAGAAATATTAGGAAATATATACTATCAGCGAGGCTATGACTACTACGATAAAGAAGATTATCAAAACGCAAAAAAGCAGTTCTTTAAAGCCTTAAAATTAGGAAATATTGATGCCGCTCCAGCTCTTGCAAATGTTTACTCTGATACTGCTAAAAACAAAAACGATTATCTTTTTTCTTGTTACTTAGACGCTGATGCTTTAACATCAAAATCATTAAAGAGCTGGGACGAATTTACACTAATTAACAACATAGCCGCAGATTATGAAAAATTAAAAAACTTTAAAAGTTCATTTGATTATCACGAAGAAGCTTTTTTTAACAACGACAAAGAATATGGTATATATAATTTTGCTCATCATCTAAAATTTGGTAAGGTATGCAAAAAAAACTACAAATTAGCATTTAAGCTATTAAAAATTTTCGCTAATCAAAGAAACTCATCCTTTTACTATGCTGCGGCAATCGGTGAACTTGGCCATATGTACATGGAAGGTCTTGGAACTAAAAAAACGAAAAAAGGGGATTTTTACTTATTAACAAGTCTGGACAACTTGGTTATATTCCAGCATTATACTATCTTGGATACTTATACTTTACTGGAAAATATACAAAAAAGAATTCGAAAACTGCATTTAGATATTATAAAAAGGCTTATCTTTTAGGAGATAAAAAATATTCTCCTGCAAGTATTGCTAAATACTATGAAAAAGGTATCGGAGTAAAAAAAGACATAAATGCAGCAATAAAATATTATAAAGTAGCAATAGAAAACGGCAGCGATAAGTGTAGACATAAATATGAGAGATTAATTAATATGCATGGAGGGAAAAGCAATGCAGTTCACAAGTGAGAATAATAACATTTTAATAATTAATTACAATATTGAAAATTCAGAAGAAAAACAAAAAGAATATTTATTTTTATTAAACAAAAAACTTTCTTTTGAAAAAGAAGGGCTGCACTATGAATTAGAGTATATACGTCTTTTTGGTGAAAAAATGAAAAGGCTTCTTGAACTACAAACTGAATGTATAAAATTTAAAAAACTAATTGCCATTTACTACAGAAATATCAATAATGGCATACCTTATAACAAAAACAAAATTCTTAATGAACTTGCATTCGAATTAAAGCCTTACTATGATCATTTGGAATATATAGAACAAGCGCAAAACAGTAAAGGCAAAATTTTATCTACTCATCATCTTATGAAAATAAAAAAACTCTACAAAGAAATAGTAAATATGATACATCCTGACATAAATGAAGACTTGTTTAAAAATGAAATAATTAAAGAGCTTTGGAACGATGCAACAAATTATTACAAATGTAATAATTATGAAGAATTACAAGAAACCTATTTTATAATAATTGATTTATTAGAACAATTAAACGTTGATTTAAGCAAAAGGCTTAATATAAATAATATTGATGAAAAAATTGAAAAAATCAAAAGGAAAATTAAATCCATAAAAAATAGTGACCCATATATGTTTAAATATATAATTTCCGACGACGAAAGTATAAAAGAAAAAAATGAGGAATATGATGAAGATATAAACTCATATAATGACTATAGCAATGATTTAAAAAACCAAATCACCAATTTAGGTATCAATATAAATGATTATAATCTTGTATAAGGAGGCATTATTATGAATACTCTTACTAAAATAAATGAAAATATTTTAAAAGTTATGACAAATGACGGGGTTTCTAATGTTATAAAACCACTTACTAAAGAAATACAACTATTTGATTGCTTTGTATCAGGAACTTACAATATAAAAAAACGAATCGTCAAAAAAGTTAAGGTCAATGACAAATTAACATTAAAAAAAGAACCTGATTATCCTTTTGATGAGCATGCTATCATGGTATTAAATGATAAAAATGAAAAAATAGGAAATCTTCAATACAGGTTTTCTGGCATAGTTACAAACCTTATTGATGCTGGTAAAGTCGTTTCCGCAAAAGTAAATTCAATAAGTCTAGCGGAAATCGACGACGAAGATGAAATAATAGTGATAAAAATAGATGTTTCTCTTGTGGATTTTTAAAATTTTGAAACAATGAGATTTTTTATGTAATGCTATGAAAAATAAAAACTATTAATTGATCTAGTAAAATTTTTATATTCTTTGGCTTTCTCTTCAAGTAATTTAAAATTACAGCATCTTTGTCTTAACTTATTATCTTTTGGTAACTTATTATATAAACTATATAATTTTGTTGCTTTTTTTATTATCATTGCTTTATTGTCTAATTTATTACACCATGCTGTTTGATCTTGTATAATATTTTTATATTTAATTTCATCTTCATTATCTGTTTGTTTTATAATATAATCCACTTCTTTTAATAAACCAAGGTGTTCTTTACTTATTGGTATCATGTCATTTAAATTAATAACCCCTTTTTTGCCATTTTCAATCAATATTATATCTATATGGTTTTTCATTGTTTCACAAAACTTCTTCTTTGGACTTTTTAATGGGGCAAAATAGTATGAATCAAAAATTTTCATAATAATTCCTATGTATGGTCGCTTGTGTTTTGAATTGTTCTTTACATTATAATCTATATTTGAATCATATTGACTCAAATATCTTATATAGTCATCATCTATATTATATATTTTCAATCTTTGCATATAAACAAAAAAATATACCACTTTAGGTTATGGCTCCCTCTTTTTTTACTCCATCTTTTAGGTTATGGCTCCCTCTTTTTTTACTCCATCTTTTAGGTTATGGCTCCCTCTTTTTCTTTGCCATTTTTGTGGTATATATGTTATTTTAGCATATTTATTACAAAAGTCAATTGTTTTTTTCTGTCAGAACATTTACTTCACATTGAAAATCACAAAACCTTAATATAAAGAATTACTTTATGTGACTTTTTTATCTCATACATTTATATATAATAAATTAATTATAATGTTAGAATGAAAATTTAAACCTTTGTTTTAAAGATAAAAATCAGTAAAAATAGTCTAATTTACTATTGCAATGTAATGGATAAAAAATGATAATAAAGTAATCGATTATTGTCTGCTAAGAGGAGGAGCAGATATGAAAAATTACTTTGAAGGTCAGATGAAATTTACTGATAGGTTAGCAATAGAAGTTGGGATAGAACAAGGGCATTCGTTTAAAAAAATAGCTAATGTATTACACAGACATCCAACAACAGTTTCTAATGAAATAAAGGTCAATAGAACATTCATTGCTGGGAATTATCCAGGTGGAAACGATTGTAGGAAAGCAAGGCAGTGTGAAAAGCGACATTTATGTGATGAAGAGTATTGTAATAAAAGATGTAAAACATGTAGGAAACAAGATTGTCACGAAATATGTCAAGGATATGTTTCTCAAAAGTGCACTAAATATGAAAAACCGCCATATGTTTGTAATAGATGTAAAGATAAACGTATTTGCAACAAAGAGAAGTATATTTATTCGGCAAAGCATGCTGAAGCGGCTGTAGAGCGTCGTAGAAGCGATTCTAGACGATGAATAAGACTTAAAGGTGAAAAGTTTAATGAACTAGATAAATTAGTTACAAAACTCATAAATAAAGGTCAACCATTAACACATATATATGCAGAACATAAAGATGAAATTCCAATATGTCTTAGAAGTTTATATAATTATATTGATTTAAATGAGATGACAACACGTAATATAGATTTAAGGCGAAAGACGGCATACCGAAAAAGGCGAGTAAATAAGCGAGATAAGGTAAAAGATAGTCTAAATCAAATATATCGTAAAGGTAGAACATATGAAGATTATGAGCGAGCAATAAAGACATTAGAAGATGATATTGTTGTTGAAATGGATACAGTAAAGGGAGTAAGAGAAAAAGGTAAAAGACTATTAACAATGATATTCAGAAAGAATAATGTAATGTTAATGTTCCTTATGCCAGATGGTAAAGTTAGTTCAGTTAAAAGAGTATTTGATTTTTGGAGATGGGGTTAGGAATAGAAACTTTTAGAAAATTATTTCCAATAATATTAACTGATAATGGTTCTGAATTTAAAAGAGTGGAAGATATAGAGTGTACAGATGAATTGGAAATGAGAACACATATATATTTCTGTGATCCAATGGCATCTTGGCAAAAACCGCATATAGAAAAGAATCATGAATTTATAAGATATGCTATACCAAGAAAGAGAAGTTTAAACCCATATACAGATGAAGATATACTTAAGCTAATGAATAATATAAATAGCACAAGAAGACCAAGTTTGGGAAATAAAAGTCCATATGAAATAGCATTAGAGCAAAATGATAAAAATTTTAAGGAACTATGGGATTTAATGAAAATGGACCTCATCCCATCAGATGAAGTCCATTTAAAGCCTGATATGTTTATCAGGTAACAAACCAAAATAATTGTAGCAGATAGTAATCGATTTGTCTATAAGAAATTGATATTGACGGGTCGTATTTACTTTTGCACAAATGATGCGACTTGTCTGTTTGTTGTGCAATGATAATATAACAATAAAAATAAAATGTTGAGAAATCAATATTTTAAATAAAAATGAGACCTTGTATGAAGCGTTTAGAGCCACGTGGTGCAAATTTATATTATTGACGGTATATTTTATCTATTTTTGTTTTTCATTCAAGGGAGCTGAATAATGTAAAAAATGAGGTAACTATTATGGAAAATCTACATTTGAATAATGTTCCTACTATGAATATAACAGAAATAGTTAATATGCTGTCGGAGAGTTACATTTCGTATATTGAAAATGGTGTTAAGTTTAGCGAGTTCCCATCTATTATGCTTTGGGGTGCTCCAGGTGTGGGTAAGTCGCAGTCGGTTAGGCAAATAGCAAAGAATATACAAGATAAAACTGGCAAAGAGGTGAATATTGTAGATGTTAGACTTTTGCTTTTTAACCCTGTTGATCTAAGAGGCATACCAACTGCTGATAAGAATAAAGAGAATGCCATATGGTTAAAACCTAAAATATTTGAAATGAATACAAGTGACGATGTTGTAAATATATTATTTTTAGATGAGATATCATCATGTACACCTGCTGTTCAAGCGGCTGCATATCAGATTACACTTGATAGAACTATAGGAGAGCATAAGCTTCCTGATAACTGTATAGTAATAGCAGCTGGAAATAGAATGAACGATAAGTCTGTAGTATCAAAGATGCCTAAGGCTCTTTCTAACCGTCTTATGCATATTGAGGTTGATATAGATATAGATTCATGGTTAAAATGGGCTAAAGAGAACAATCTTAACGAAATAGTTATAAAGTTTATTAGTGATAATAAAAAATGTTTGATGGTAGATAATCAATATAATGACAATCTAGCTTATGCCTCTCCAAGAACTTGGGAAATGGTGAGTAAAGTGCTTGATAATACTAAATGTTTGAGTTATAGCATAGAACCACTTGTAGCAGGGCTAGTGGGGCAAGATGTGGCATTAGAGTTTATGAGATATGTAGTAGTAAATGGTGATATACCAAGTGTTGTAGAAATATTTAATGGCAAAGGTGAATATAAACCACTTACAGAAACACAAAATGAAGTATTTAAAAATGTCATAATAAACCATGCTAAAGTTGAAAAAGACAATGTAGACAAAGTAATAAATTCAGTAAAATTTATTCTAAAAATGCCATATGATTATGCATTATTTATTCTAAAGCACTATTGTAATTTATCAGATGAAATTAAAGATGCAATTGAAGCTATGCCAGAGTTTAAAGTATGGTTTAAGCAAGTACAAAATAGAAATGAAAAAGTATAAATATGAGAGACATCTTAAAAGATAAAATATATCTAAGTAAATTATCTATAGTCAAATACAGAGACTATTATTTAGAACTATTAAGAAATGTAGAGTTTATAATGGCTGACTACTTAGAAGATAATCTAACTGACTATCAGGATATTAAGTTTGAAAATAAGAAAATTTACATTAGAAAAGAGTATCTTGAAGAGACGAGTATAGTGAGAATTTCTCTTGATTTGGTTAAGGCATTAGAGAGGCATTTTGAAACTTTAAGTATATTTGAAAAGAGAAAAGCTCCATCGAGTAATAAACTGAAATTTGATGGCGAGAATAATGTAGCAATTGATGATATGGATGGCAATAAAGATGAAGATAAGGAATTTTGGGAAAACAAAATACAAAACGCAACTAAAAGAGTAGGAAGCACAGGAAAGTGGGACAAAATACCTGCCAATGCTAAAATTATTTATGATGACAAAAGAGAAGAAAATATTGATTGGAGAAAAGAACTAAAAGAGTTTTTATTAATCGATACATCAGACTATACTTTTACACCACCCGACAAAAGATATGGTAATGCCGAGATATTTTTACCAGCATATAATGAAGTTGATGAAGATTTGAAAAACATATTGTTTTTATTTGATACATCATCTTCTATGAAAAGAGAGGTTATTAGTAAAGTATTTGCTGAAGTAAAAAACATTACTTATCAATTTAGAGCAAATATGCGCGGGTTTATTGGCTCATTTGATACAAAAGTTTATGGTATACATGCATTTGATAGTATAAAAGATTTGGATAGTATAATAATGGAGGGCGGTGGTGGCACAAATTTTAGATGCATTTATGAGTATATAAAGAATAATGTAAGAGACATAGAGTTTAAGGCAATAGTAGTATTAACAGATGGTTGGGGCGAGTTTCCATATATATGGGAAACTATGGATATTCCAACTATATGGGTAATGACTGAGAAAGGAAAGCCACCTTTTGGGAAGGTAGTAAAGTATAATAAAGAGTCATCCTAATTAGTGTTGATAGATAATAATGAACAAAATAGCAATTAAAATTAATTATAAAAAGATAAAGTGAAATGTATGGATAAAGAACTGACAAAAGAAGAAAAAGTAGAGTTTGTTAACAGTTTAATAAAAGCGAATTTCAACTATGATAATACATTGTGGCTTGAATCATATTTTAGTATGGATCTTAATGATTTTAAAGATAAAAAAATGTATATTTGCATTGTAAATTTATAAGTGAAAATCCAAAAAGTAAAATATTTTTCAGCGTTATTGAACATAAATTTGAATTGTCGATACAAAAGAAAAGCGGTGGAAAAACTTATAGTATTAAAATAGATGAAAAACTAATTGATGAATGCTTTAAAACACTTATCAACAAATATATAAATATTGGCTCTTTATCTCAAAAGGAGTATTGTGAAGTATTTTATGATGTATTGTATTTTGCAATAAAAAATGCAGAAGAAATATACAGTGAAGATTTTTGTATAGAAATGGGTGGTGACGAATGGTATCTGGAAATAGATTGTTAACCAAAGATGAAATCAATTCATTTATTGGAGATCTAGTTAAAAAAATTTTTAGAAATGCAAATACTGAAATTACTCATAAAGTAATTATAATTGGAAGCAATGAAGAGGGCTCATTTGATAAAATCGAACTAGATTTTATATTTCATGATAATGATGGATGCATCAGGTACTATTATTATGCCAATTTTGCGGTAGATGGCAGCACTTTGAGAATTTTAAAAACTATTGGGACTAACAAAAAAGAAGAAATATATATTATTCGTAGAGTAGCCGAATGCATTAGAGATGGGATTATAATGATTAGCAAATATTATTTAAGAAAAAATAATGAAAAATCAGTTAATCAGTTAAATGAGTTATTTTTTAGTGCATTTTATAATGTCATGAAAGCAAGCAATACAATAGAAAAATGTTATTAATAATGCTTGTAATCTAAATAGTGTAATAATATATGTGGTAAATTTGGGTCATATTATTTGATACTATATAAACGCTAATTATAATATAGAGGTAAAAATGATAGAATTTAATGAAGAAGAAAAGAGGTTTATGAAAGAACTTAATATTAATGAAGAAAAGTTATTGCAACGTGACGGCAAAAAGCACGATAAAATCGAAAACTTATTGTTAGACCTAATTAATGATCCTGAAAGCAAAATCACATATAGTATAATGAGTAAATTGTATCTTGAAGATTTTAAAATTTTTACAAAAGGAGTTTAAAAATGCGAAATATTGGAAAAATATATATTTGCGATATTTTTACTGAAGAGATTAATGCTTTTGATCCTCTACGTCTTTTTGCAATGGGTGTTCCTTTTGATGAATATGATGGCGAAATATCCAATATTAGCAATAAAATTAGATATAATAATAGTTTAAAATATATTGAAAGAACATTGTAGGCACGATAGATGGATAGTTATAAAATGGTTGCTGAATATCAATTATCCCGGACTCATAAGCGAACAAGTTATTAATTGGTTTAATGTAACTGGCTCACGAACACCAGAACACATTCTTGAATGTGCAAAAAAATGGGATGTTTTTGAAACAAAATGAAAGCACATATAAATTTGAAAATCATAAAATATTTGATATAATAATAATTGCGAAACAAATCAATAAGTTCTTTTTTGTCTATAGGACTACACATATCTTTATTTAGTAAAAAAGCGTGCTTTTTCCATGTAGTCCTATAAGACTTATTGGTTTTGTTTCGCAAGCAAAGGAGCTCGCAATTTTTAGACATGAGCTTCTGCTTGCATCTTTTGTTTTATATAGTTATAAAAAAGGAGCTTTATATGTCAAAAAAAATGGATTCTCTCCAAATAAGCATAGGGAAATATTTACAACCAGAAGAATCGCAAAAATTTATTATCCCAGAATTCCAAAGGCCATATTCTTGGACAATCGAAAACTGTGATTTGTTAATAGAAGATATTAATTCTTTTTTAGATGGAGAAAAAGGTAGTTATTATTATTTCGGTGCTATGGTAATAAACAAAGAAGATAATGTTCTATCTATAATTGATGGCCAACAAAGAACTATAACTTTTATATTACTTCTTAAAGCTTTATTAATAAAGATAAATGAAATTTGTGCAAACGATAATAACAATAAAAAGGCAAGAAATAGAAGAGCCGATATAATAAATCTTCTATATGGTATTAGTAAAGATAATATATCTGATACACCTTGCGAAGATGATATAGAAATATATAAAAACTATAAACTTATTGAAAACAAGTCAATTAGTGAGCCATATAAAGACGATTTAAATATAATAATGAAATCAAAAGACTTAAATGAAGCAAGAAATAATGTCAGCGAAAAAAAATATAAGAAACACGATAACAAATACAGTGCATACTTTAGAAACTTTAAGTT
This sequence comes from Lachnospiraceae bacterium UBA3633, assembly GCA_002374095.1. Classification (GTDB taxonomy): domain Bacteria; phylum Bacillota; class Clostridia; order Lachnospirales; family Lachnospiraceae; genus UBA3633. Next base: position 38,946 of record DFKY01000002.1, on the reverse strand, counting down.
TTTTTGTGAAGAAATCAACAAAATAAAAACGCCAGAGAGAGTTACCTTCTTTGTTGAAAAGTTATTAAATGATTGTAATATCATTAAAATAGAATGTGCTGAATTTGAACAAGCAATAGATGTATTTAATTCATTAAATTCAAAAGGGCTTCCTTTAACCGATCCTGATATTATAACATCTAGTCTTTATGCAAATTGTAAAAACGAGGAAGAAAGAAAAGCTTTTGATGATAAGTGGCAAGATCTTTTAAAATCTATTCAAGAATTAGAAAAAAATAATATTTGTGATCTTAATTCACTATTAATGCAACATATGTATTATTTGCGAGCTAAAAATGGTGACACAGGAGAAGATGGATCTAATGTAACAACACCAGGCCTCAGAAAATACTATTTAGAAAAAAATAAAAAAATATTATTAGAACCAATATGTTTCTGTAAAAGTTTATCTAATATTGCTAACAAATGGTTGGAAATTCAAAAAGTACCTCTTCTTAAACTACTTCTTATGTACAATGAAAATGTTAAACTTTTCTTAAGCAGTTATTTATATAGATTTATTGATCAAGATATACCTAATATTAATTTAGAAGTTATTTTATCATGTATGTTAAGGTTGTTTGTCGTTTTGGAACTCGTGGATAAACCTTTTTCTAGTACTGAATTTAAAATTTTCTTATTTAAAGAACAAAAAAAACTAATAGATAATTACTGTTCGGAAGGTCAAATATCTGAACATTTCAATGCTCATATTAAAAAATTTTGGTTAGAAGAAAAAACGGAACTAAAAAACAGGATAATCGAAAGCAACAAAAAGATTCTTGTTTATTTAAATGAATTTTTATTCGCAAAAGAAAAACATAAAAAATTTGATATACCTGATAAATGTGATATAGAACATATAATGCCAAGTAGTGGCAAAGATATAGAAGCAATACGCAAAAATGCAGAAATTGAGAATAAAGAAGACTTTAATCAGCTTGTTAATCAAATAGGAAACAAAATACTATTGGATGCTTCTATAAATAGATCTCTTGGACATTCTTGGTTTGAAACAAAACTAAAGGGTTATAAAACATGTATAGAAAAAGAAAAAAATTATCCTATTGCCAAAAGTCTAGTTGAAACATATACAGACATCAACAATCCTGTATGGAATAAGAATAAAATTATTGATGCGTCAAATCGTGCAGCAAATCGAATAATAAGATTTATTTTTAACGACTAAACTTCTTGTTTTTTTTGTTATATCTTTTTCTCATTTAATAATATTATTATAAAATATTATAATTACGGTTTTTATAAATTTCCTTTTTTAGGAGTAAATTGTATGAAAAGATTACTTTTAAACATTATAACAATTATGCTAATTATGACAAATGGAGTCTTTGCAAATCCCATTTTTATGACTTATGCTTATTTTCGTGCAGAAGACCTACTTAAAAAAACAGAACTTGGTAATGTTTATGATACTATAGGTGTATTTGATCCTCTTGCTTCTCCCACAATTGCTATTTGGGTTAAAGATTCAGATGAACTCTGGGATGTTGAAACAGGAATTCTAACAGGTATCAACGATACGGAAGATCCAAATGTGAAACTTCTGACATTTATGTTTCAAGCACGAGACGGTTCTAATTATCATTTAAGAGTACATGACTATAGTGATATAGGTATCGAAAATCTAGAGGTTAGTAATATAAGTTATATGACAAGTGAAGCTGGAAAACTTAAAGGTCCAGAGAATATAGAAGGCAATTATCCAATAACAAGATATGACGGGGAAATACCAGAAGAAGAAATTGAAAAACTTTTCTTTAATAAATCAGAGAAAGTTGAAAGAAAATAAAGTTTTTCGTTTAAATTCTCTTGTATGACTTAATGCCTTTCTTCGTCAAATGATACCCTTTGCAAATATCACAAAAATAATAACTCATTTGATACTCTTTTGCTTTCTGCTTTGCTTCAACTTCATCTTTATATCGCTTTTTTCTTGCACACTTACGCCAACCTGCATGGCCTAATGCATCTATATCATTTCTTTTCATTTTTTTTTCACTTTTTATACACTTTTATTAAATTTCGTATATACATTATACCATGTTTTTAGCATATCGCCAATTTTCTTTTTTTATCTCTTCCTCTTTCATAACCTCTACACAAAATTCAAAATATTAAAAAACCTAAAACTATGATATAATTATTTTCATAAGTTTTTATGTGAGGAAATATATATGTTTAGACAAATGAGACGATTTAAGCAAGAAATAAGCAAAGAAGAATGTATTGATATTTTAATTAATGAGAAAAGAGGTGTTTTATCCGTTATAGGTGATGACGGATATCCATATGGCATACCTCTCAATCATTACTATGATAAAAATGAAAACTGCATTTATTTTCATGGTGCAAAAGAAGGACACAAAATTGATGCGATAAAGAATAATAACAAAGTTTCTTATTGTGTTTTTGAAAAAGGGATAAAAAGAGAAAACCATTGGTCCTATGATGTAAGAAGCGTGATTGTTTTTGGAAAAGCACATTTTATAGAAGATATAGATGAATGCATAAAAATATCAAGTGCTCTGTGGTGGAAATTCGGTACTGATAAAAACGAATTAGAAGAAGAGATAAAACACTCTGCTTCAAGAGTTTTATGTATAAAAGTTGAGATTGAACATATGACTGGCAAAAAGGTCAATGAATCGTAATTTTTAATTTTTTAAGCCTCCCTTTCTGCTTTTCGTTTATCCTATTGCTCTCTACAGCTTTTTGTATTGTTTTATTGTGTGTCCAAGGATTTAATTTCTTTTTTTCTATATAAGGAATTGTTTCTTTATATCTTTTGGCAAGAGCTGTAGCAAAATACCACGCTCTCATCATTTCCACATAATATAAATCTGGATCGTTTTCCGAAGATATTTGTATGTTTTTTTCCATTAAGTTTTTCTTGGAAGCCTGTATTATAGAAAAACTTTTTGGTCTCCACTTAACTTTTGCAACCATATCAAGATATTTTGCGTCAAAATCTTCATCAAGAAAATGTTGCATAAGCATACCTATGCCAAATCTCACAACATAAGCTTTTTTTGACTTAAGCCATTTTGCTATATATTTTAAAAGATTTTTCTTATTTTTCTTAAATACTTTTGGTGATAATTGGTCGCATGTAGCCCAATTATCAATATATGGCAGGAACCTTTCTACTTCTTTTATACATCTATCATAATCTTTTATCTCATTTAATAAAAATGCATGTAATTGCATCTCATCAAAATACTTATGAGGCAATTCTTTCAAAAATTTCTCTACTTGATTTTGTTGTGCCTTTTTACCCTGATGTGTATCTTCAGCTTTTTTCATCGTATCTTTTGCAATGCTTTTAAGTAAGGGTGTCCTGACACCTATGATTCTTTTTTTATCAACTGTAGGTATAAGCGCTGATTGAAAAGCACCATACTTTAAGTCTCTTTTTTTATAGAGTTCTTTTTCTATATTACTTATCATAATTATTTTCTTCTATCATTTTATAAAATGTTTCTTTCGGAAAACCTATTACATTATCAATATTTCCATCAATCTTAACTACAAAGTCAAAGCCTTCATCCTGTATGCCATAACTTCCTGCTTTATCAAAAGGCATACACCTATCAATATAACCACTTATGTCTTCTTCGCTTAATTCTCTAAAACGTACTTTTGTCTCTTCATTATCAACAAGCCATCTATCATCTATCACTATACAGATAGAAGATGACACTATATGTTCTTTTCCAGAAAGAGACTTAAGTATATCTTGTGCCTCGTTTCTATCTTTTGGCTTTCCTATAATTATATTATCTTTTACTACAACTGTATCACATGTGACGATAATCAATTCATCTATATTGTCTTTCTTTTTTATTTCGTTATATGCATTTTCTGCCTTTCTCTTTGCACATTCATTGACTAAGTCTTTGCTATATGGCTTCCCTACTATGTCATATTCGACACCTTTTGGTACATATACATCAAAAACTATCCCTTCTTTTTCAAGTATTTCTTTTCGACGAGGGGAATTAGATGCCAGTATTATTCTTTTATTTTTTATATCTTTCATATTTTTATTAATAAAAAATACCATAAGAGCCCTTTTTTGTCAACTTTTTCACGCCTTGTAAAACAAATTTGTAAAACAAATTGTTATTTTGTGTTGACAATTCTCTTGGTACAAATTATAATGTTTATATTGGAGGTTTAATATGACTACAAATATCAATATAAGAGTTGACAAAAAATTGAAAGCTGCTGCCGACAATCTTTTCAATGATTTAGGTGTTACTATGTCTTCTGCTATAACAATGTTTTTAAAAAAAGCGATAAGAGAAGAAGGCATTCCTTTCGCAGTCAATAAAAATACTTATAGCGACACAACTAAAGTTTCTTTAAATGAATATAATGACATGAAAGATAAAAAGAAATACAAACGTTATTCTTCATTTAAAGATTTGCTTTCAGAGGTCAAAAATGCTTAAAATAGTACCATCAAATCAATTTAAAAAAGATTTAAAGCTAGCGATAAAAAGAAAGGCAAATATCAAAGAATTAGAAAATGTTGTCGACACCCTTGCTAAAGGCCTTATGCTTGATAAAAAATATAGAGACCACGAATTAAAAGGTTCATATAAATCTTTTAGAGAATGCCATATAAATCCAGATTGGCTGCTAATGTACAAAATTGAAAAAGACGAACTAGAACTTTTTTTATTTAGAACTGGTTCTCACGCAGATCTTTTTAATTGAATATAATGTATAAGGAGTATCCTATGTTAAAGTTTATCACAAAGTTTTTATATCTTACAAGTATCTTCGCGATACTTTGCGTTTTCACATCTTGTGCTGTCTCTTCAACAAGTCACACACAAGAAAAAGTTGAAGAAAATGTCTCATACTCAAATCTTTCAGAAGGTATGGATATGCCAGATATCGTCCTTCAAACTAATCAAGGTTCAACATTTGACCTAAGTAAAATAGATAAGCCCGCTCTTGTCAATTTCTGGGCAACTTGGTGTCCTCCTTGTAGATCAGAGATGCCAGGACTTCAAAATCTATATGACTCTTACAAAGATAAAGTTGACTTTATACTGATTGACTCTGGCGAGACAGAAGAAGACGTCAATAGTTTTATAAGTGAAGAAGGTTATACTTTCCCTATCGCATATGATTTAGACAATGCTTATAGTATTAAGTTTAATATTACAGCAATTCCTACTACTTATATAGTTGGCAAAGACAAAAAAATCAAAAAGTTTTTTCTTGGTGCCACATCAGAGGAAGATTTTAAAGCTGCACTTGATTCTGTAATTAATGAATAAAGTATCAATTAAAAAATCTACTATACTTATCATTATTGTAGCTATTCTTTTTATATCCATAGGAATTAAAAATGGTGAGTTTTATGATGTCTATCAGAAAGCAAGGCTCATATGTCTTGAATGTATCGGTATAGGATAGTGAAGTTAGGCAAACGAAAAATTATACAGCTTGCATCTGCCATACTCTACAACGCCAATTTTTCAGGCTTTAAAAATGCAAAAATCTATCAAGGCCCTATCAAAAATGCTTGTGTGCCAGGGCTCAACTGCTACTCATGTCCTGGTGCTATAGCTGCTTGCCCTCTTGGTTCTTTTCAAAACTACATAATGCAAAAAAGAGGGGTTAGCGGTTTATTAAATAGATTTCCTTTTTATGTCCTTGGTCTTCTTATACTTTTTGGTGTCGCTTTTGGAAGAGTTGTCTGTGGCTTTCTTTGCCCTTTTGGGCTTATCCAAGAACTCATATATAAAATCAAAACTCCTAAAATCAAAAAAAATGATACTACACGAAAACTTACCATTATAAAGTATTTTATACTTATATTTTTCGCTATTCTTCTTCCTATAATCCTTGATAACCCAAGCTTTTGTAAATACATCTGTCCTGCTGGAACTATTGAAGCAGGTATCATCCATGTATCGCTAAATAAAACTCTTCAAAGCTCTATAGGTTTTTTATTTAATTGGAAAGTTTTTATCGCCATCTTAATTATCATTATGTCACTTTTCATGTATAGATTTTTCTGTAGGTTTATCTGTCCGCTTGGTGCTATCTATAGCTTTTTCAACAATCACGCCATCCTTAGATTAAAAATCGACGAAAAAAAATGCACACATTGTAATGTGTGCATAAATACTTGTCTTATGGATGTAAAAAAAGTAAGTGATAGAGAATGTATAGAGTGTGGCGAGTGTATTAAAAAATGTCCTGAAAATGCAATCTATAGATTTACTCCCACTCAATCGTAGCTATTGGCTTATCTGAAAAATCAAGTAATACTCTATTTATTCCTTTTACATTTTTTATAATTCTATCTCTTATCTTATAGAGAATCTTGTATGGTATCTCATGTGATTTTGCTGTCACTGCATCTCGTGTATCTATTGCTCTTATAATTACAGGCCAACCCATATATCTTTTTCCATTTTTTATACCTGTTGATTTTATAGGTGGCACTATACAGAAATATTGCCAAGGCGTGTTTTTAAGTTTCCCTATTTCTTCTCTTACTATAGCATCAGCATCACGTAAAGCAGTAAGCCTATCTTTTGTTATTGCACCTGTGCAACGTACCCCAAGTCCTGGTCCTGGGAATGGCTGTCTATAAACCATAGATTTTGGGAGACCAAGAGCAAGACCTACAACTCGCACTTCATCCTTATAGAGATATTTTATTGGTTCTACAAGAGAAAACTTTAATCCTTTTGGAAGACCTCCGACATTATGATGTGCTTTTATTCCTTTTGATTCTAATATATCTGGATATATAGTTCCCTGTGCTAAAAACTCTACACCTTTTAGCTTTTTAGCTTCTTTTGCAAATACATCTATAAAAACTTTTCCTATTATCTTTCTTTTCTTCTCTGGGTCTTCTACATTTTTTAGCTTTTCTAAAAAAAGCTTGCTTGCATCTATATACTTTAGATTTGCTCCCATATTTTCTCTAAAGACTTTTTTTACTTGCTCTGGCTCGCCTTTTCTAAGTAATCCATGATTTACATGCACACATATTAAGTTTTTTCCTATTGCCTTTATAAGAAGAGCTGCTGTGACAGAAGAGTCTACTCCTCCAGAAAGAGCAAGCAGTACTTTCTTATCACCAACTTGCTTTTTTATTTCTTTTACTTGTTTATTTATATATTTTTTTGCAGCTACACTTGTCGTAATTCTTTTTAATGATGCTGGTCTCTTATCCATTTTTCCTCCTTATCCCATTGTCTGGCCATTTTTATTTTTGAGTAGCACATCATGTGCTCCACCTTCTACTATAGAAGTAGAAGATACGAGAGTAAGTTTCGCCTTCTTTTGAAAATCTGGTATACTTGTCGCACCACAATTGCACATAGTTGATTTTATTTTATATGTGGTCATCTGTACATTGTCTCTAAGATTTCCTGCATAAGGGACATATGAATCTACTCCCTCTTCAAATTGAAGCTTTGCTGCTCCACCCATGTCATATCTTTGCCAATTTCTTGCTCTTGCACTTCCTTCTCCCCAGTACTCTTTATAATAAGTACCATTGATCATCACTTTTGCAGATGGTGACTCTTCAAATCTTGCAAAATATCTTCCAAGCATCACAAAGTCTGCTCCCATTGCAAGAGCAAGTGTTATATGATGATCATAGACAATCCCGCCATCAGAGCAAATAGGTACATATATACCTTCTTTTTTATAATACTCATCTCGTGCGTGACATACATCCATTAAAGCTGATGCTTGACCTCTACCGATACCTTTTGTCTCTCTTGTGATACAGATACTTCCACCACCTATACCTACTTTTATAAAGTCTGCTCCTGCATCAGCAAGAAACTTAAATCCTTCACTATCGACAACATTTCCAGCTCCACAGAAAACTTTTCCTTTATATGTCTTTTTTATCCACTTTATCGCTTCTTCTTGCCATACAGAGTATCCATCTGACGAATCAAGACATAAGATGTCTGCTCCTGCATCTATGAGTGCTGGCACTCTTTCTTTATAATCACGACTATTTATTCCTGCTCCAACTACATATCTTTTATCTTTATCAAGAAGTTCATCAGGATTATCTTTATGATCTTCATAGTCTTTTCTGAAGACAAGTGCTTTTAGATTTCCTTTTTTATCTATTATAGGGAGAGTGTTGAGCTTATGTTCCCATATTATGTCGTTTGCTTCTGAAAGTGATATATTATCATATGCTGTGATCATCTTTTCAAGAGGAGTATAAAACTCTGTCACTTGAGTGTCTTTTGACATTCTTGATTCTCTATAGTCACGAGATGTAACTATACCAAGAAGCTTGCCTGTTCCTGTCCCATCATCAGTTACTGGTGTAGTAGAGTGACCTGTCTCTTTTTTTATTCTTATGATATCTTCAAGTGTAGCGGTAGGCTTTACATTTGTATCACTTTCTACAAATCCTGCTTTATAAGCTTTGACTTTTCGTATCATCGCTGCTTCATTTTCTATAGTTTGTGCGCCATATATAAAGGACACTCCGCCTTCTTTTGCAAGAGCTATCGCAAGTCTGTCGCCAGATACCGCTTGCATGATTGCACTCACCATAGGTACATTGATGCTTATTGCTGGTTTTTTTCCTTTATTATACCTTGTGAGAGGAGTACTAAGTGTTACCTTATCTGGTGTACAGTCTTTTCCAGTATATCCTGGAATCAAAAGATACTCATTGAATGTGTGTGATGTCTCATTAATTACTTTCATTTTCCCTCCTTTTATAAAATGATTATATTTTATGATTACTTTCCCATACAAAATTTTGAAAAAATTTCATTGACTACATCATCATTTATCTCAATCCCAAGAACTTGAGAAAGATATGTATATGCATCATTAAGGTCTATGGTCAGAAAATCCTCAGAAATACTTCGTTTTATAGCTTCTTGCACATTTTCAAGAGACTTTCTTGCTTTCTTTATTGCCTCAAGTTGTCTTTCATTTGATATAAATATCTCATTATTAAAATCAAGCTCTCCAAAAGTATACATCTCTTCGATTTTTGCCTTAAGTGCATTTAAGCCTTCTTTAGTTTTCGCAGAAAAAAGGATTTTTTCTTCACCTATTAAAAATTTTTGATTTTCTATATTTTTTTCTGCATTTTCCGCTATATCTATCTTGTTTAATAAAACTATTCTTTTTTTATTATTTTCTTTGCAAAGCTCTATAAGAGTTTCATCTTCTTTATCAATTTTATTGATGTCTATCACACACAAGATAAGATCTGCTTTTTCTATCTCTTTTTTTGCTTTCTCAATACCTATCTCTTCAACTTTATCTATGTTTTTTTCATTTCTTATTCCTGCTGTATCTATTATATTGAGTGTTATGCCATTTAAGTTTATGCTTTCTCTAATTATATCTCTTGTTGTTCCTGCTATATCTGTAACTATTGCTCTTTCCTCATCAAGTAGGAGATTTAAGAGAGAGCTTTTTCCTACATTGGGTTTTCCTATGATGACAGTATCTATACCTTCTTTTATTATTTTTCCATTATCATAATTTTTTATAATCTTATCTATGTCAAGTGATATATTTTCTATCTCTTTTTCTAATCTTTCTTTATATCCATCAAGAGACATATGCTCTGGATCATCAAGGCAGGCTTCTATATATGCTATTGCTTCAAGTATCTTTTCTCTATGCTCGTTAAGCTTTGCTGATAAGTTTCCTCGCAATTGCTCAACGCTTGCCTTTAACGCATAATCATTTTTTGACATTATGATGTCTGATACTGATTCTGCTTTTGACAAATCTATCCGTCCATTTAGAAAAGCTCTTTTTGTAAATTCCCCTGGCTCTGCAAGTCTTGCTCCTTTACTTTCTATGAGATTAAGTATTTTTTTTAATACTATTATGCCTCCGTGACTTTGCACTTCCACCACATCTTCCGCTGTATAAGATCTTGGCTTTAGCATAGTTATGCAAAGCACCTCATCTATTATATTATCATTTTCTTCATCATATATATATCCATATTTTACTTGATGACTTTCGTTTAATGCTATTTTTTTCTTATTTTTATCAACAAAAATAGAAGAGACTATTGTAGATGCCTTATCCCCTGACACTCGTATTATTCCTATTCCTGCTGGTGTTAAAGATGTCGCAATTGCAACTATTGTATCATCATGATTCATATAATTAGATATTATATCTTATAATTGAAAAAAATAAAAGAAAAAAGCAGGCTTCAAAGCCTGCCTATTTTAAGACCTGTACAATAAAGCTTAGATTGTTGTCTGTGGACCTGCAGCAAGTACTTCATTGTACTTGTCGATAATAGTCTTTTGTACCATTTCTCTTGTCTCAGAATTGATTGGATGTGCTATGTCCTTAAACTCACCATCTTTTCTCTTTTGTGATGGCATAGCTATGAAAAGACCATTGTCGCCTTCTATAACTTTGATATCGTGTACTACAAATACACCATCAATAGTGATAGCAGCAATTGCTTTCATCTTTCCTTCCTTTTCCATAATTCTGATTCTTACATCTGTAATATTCATGTCCGATCGCCTCCTTAAATATTGCATAATTATAATATAATACTTTATTAAAAAAATCAAGCCTTAAATATTTTTTTAATTGTTTTTTTTCGTTTTTTTCTTTTTTATGGACAAAAAGTGTTTTTATGTCAATCTTTCTATATAATCTCTATATGACACGATTTCATCACATCAAGAGCGCTTTCATGTTTTGCAACAGTTGATCCCGCACATAAATCTTTTTCTACATATATTTCTTTTTCTGGAAAAAATGCTTTTGTGAGAATCACATTGCTTACCACACATATATCTGTACAAAGCCCTACAAAAGTTATCTTATCATACTCTGTGAGATACTTTGGTAAATCTTTATATCCAAAAGTATTTTTTATAAATATGTTTTTTGCATTTTTTTCATAAGGTTTTAATTCTTCGCAGATCTCATGACCACTAGTATCTTTTATACAATGTTTTACTGGTAAAAACTTTCCTTCTCTTGTATCAAGATAATCTTCATCATGAGTGTCTTTTGTAAAAAATATATCTTCGTCATCTGTAATTGCTTTTTCTATTCTCTCTTTTACACGAGGAACTATTTTTACTGCTTCTTCACTTCCAAGAGATCCTGTTATAAAGTCGTTTTGCATATCTATAACAACAAGACATTTTTTCATATTTTTTCCTTTCGTATAGATGGGCTTTTATCTTTTATACTTTACTACCACATGTCTATCTTTATCATCACCTTTTGATATCGTCTCTATGTTTCTTTCTTTTTGTAAGACAGAGTGTATGATCTTTCTCTCATATGCAGGCATTGGTTCAAGTTCATAGTCTTTATGTGTCTTTTTTACATTTTTTGCTACAGATTTTGCAAGAGCTTCCAATGTCTTATTTCTCTTTTCTCTATAATTCTCGCTGTCTATTCTTATACGAACTCTATTTTGCTTTCCATTATTTACTACTATATTTACAAGGTGTTGAAGAGCATCAAGTGTTGCTCCATGCTTACCAATGATTACACCTATTTTTTCTCCACTTACATTTATGACAAGAGTATTGGTATCTACTTTTGCCTCATAACTTAAGTTTATCGTCGTATTAAACTCTTTAAATATAGGATCAAGGAAATTTTTTGCCTCATTAAATACTTCTTCTGGGTCCCTTGTCATCTTTTCTTCTTTTTTTGAAAGACCCGCATTGGTAGATGTCTTTTCTGATTTAAATTCATAGACACCAGTTTCTTTCTCTACCAATTTTTCTTTTTTATTTATACTTTCTTTTTTATACTTTTCTTCTTTGTCGTCTTTTTTATATGCTTCTATGATATAAGGCTTTGCTCCTATGCCAAAAAATCCGCTTGTTCCTTCTTGTACTATATCATATGAAAGATTATCGCTTGTAGTTGAAAGTTCTATCATTGCATTATTTATTGCTTCATCTATTGTTTCACCTTTTACTTGTATCCTCATTTTTTTCTCCTTTCTATTATTTGTTGTTCTTTTCGTTATACTTTTGAACCATATTAGCTTTTGCAAAAAGAGAGTTTGGATTACTTTCATCTCCAAAGTAATATTTTTCTGCATTTTCTACATGCTCTTTTTGGCTATTTATAAGTTCTTTTCTATCTTTTTCTTCTTTCTCTACTTTTTCTTCCATCTTTTTTAGATTATTTGCAGCTCTTTCTTCGCTTATTGGTGGAAGTCCCTTTTTTGCTCTCTTTTTATTTGCTTTTTCTACATTTTCTTTAATCATCGCATCTATATCGAGATTTTTAAGTTGAGCATTTACTATAACTTGTGTAAGTACCATAAATACTGATGTTGCTATCCAGTATATGCCAAGGCCTGCTGGGAAACCCCAGCAGAAGACTGCAGACATTATTGGCATCATGTAATTCATAGAGTTCATAGTTTGCTGCATTGTGTCATTCTCATTATTTGTCTTTACCTTAGACTTTGTCTGAGCTTGCATTATCTTAAATGATAAGAATTGAGATAATCCTGCAAGTATAGGTATTAAGATATAGATAGAAAGAAAACCATTGGCACTTGGTGCTGTAGAAAGGTTAAGCCCAAGAAAAGAATTGGCGTTGTTTATCGCCTCCATTTCTCTTAAAATAGTTTCTTGTACTTCACTTGAGAAATTGCTTGCAAGACTTTGTATCTGTGCTGGATTTAACTTATATAGAAAATCTATGATAAAATCTTTTTGTGCTTCTACTGTATATGTACCTTCTGTTCCAAAATTATGTATCTGACTTAGTGTTATACTTTTTATAGTATTTTGATTGTCATTAAAAAACTTTGTAAGAGTACCTATAGCATTTGTACCACCCATTGCATCTACAATATTCATAAACATTGTCTTTATAGCAGGTACATATGCTGGTACATTCATAATTACTCTATACAAAGCAAAAAGTATAGGCATCTGTATAAGTAGTTGTACACAGCTTCCTGTCATTGATGTGCCATACTTCTCATATACTGCTTTTATCTCGGCTTGTTGAGCCATCATAGACTGTTGATCAGTCTTTCCTTTATACTTTTCTTGTATTGCTTGAATCTCTGGTTGTATTATAGACATTATCTTTGATGATTTTTGTTGTCTTACAGTAAAAGGATAAAGTATAAGTCTTGTGATAAGTGTAAAAATAATTATTGCAAGACCTATGTTTCCTATACCTATCTTATCAAGCCCTATATATATACCATTCATCAGATAGCCAAAGAGAGTCGCTATCGGTCCTAATATTCCACCATGAGCAGTTAAAAAAAGTGTCATTTTTTTCCTCCTTTAAGGCACGGGGTCATACCCGCCTTTAGAAAAAGGATTGCATCTTATTATTCTCCATAATCCCATTGCAGTGCCTTTTAGTGCTCCATATTTTGTGATTGCTTCTATAGTATAGTTAGAGCAAGATGGTGTATACGCACAACGACTAAAAAGTGAAAGTGTAGGAGAAATATATTTCTGATATTTTTTAATTAAAAAAATTAAAAAATTTTTAATCAATTTAATCCCTTTCCTTGTATAATTCCAGTCTCTTACTTAAACTTAAAAAATCTTCCTGTAAATTTAAAAATTTTGCTTTCTCGCTTCCTACTCTTAGTACACACACTATATCATATCCTTCTTTCATAGAACCTTCATATATTCTATATATTTCCCTTATCCTTCTTATTAACGTGTGTCTTACTACAGAGTTTCCTACCTTGTGTGATACAGAAATCCCATATCGGTTTCTTTCCGTAGCACCTTTCTTAAGCACAAATAAAACCAAATTCTTTGTTGCGTATGAATTTCCTTTTTCATACACCTCTTTAAAATCTGTCCTTTTTTTTATTGTGTTTTTCATCCAAATAAAAATTGGTCGCTTTAATCGACCAAGATTAAAATTATACTGTAAGTTGCTTTCTTCCTTTTGCACGTCTCGCTGAAAGTACCTTTCTTCCATTGGCTGTGCTCATCCTTGATCTAAAACCATGTACTTTTAATCTTTGTCTTTTTTTTGGCTGTAAAGTCATTTTTGCCATATTTTTGTCCTCCTTTCCCTTATTTTTATATTAAATTTTGTTTTCTAAACATAGAAAGTATAGTAAATTTTGGGTTTTTTGTCAATCTTAAATACCCCTGTTTTTCTTGTTGATAACTTGTTAGTTTCTTATTGTTTTTTTCTTTTTTCTTCTATAATATTTGGCTAATATATTTTTTTATCTTTTTTTCTTTTTAACAATAAAATTTTTGATTTCCACCTTGAATTATTATAGATTTTCTTATATAATATACATATTATGTCTAAAGTTTTTGAAAAATTAAACAATAATTGGCAAAAGCTTTTACTTCAGATGAAAGAGGACTTTGAGATAAGCGATCATGTATATGATGCTTTTATCAAAGATATTATAAAACCCTTAAAAATAGAGAAAAATATAGTCTTTTTAGAAGTTCCAGAGGAAGGTTATATAAGCTTCCTTCAATCAAGGATTCTTTCTATGCTCCGTGTCGCTATATCTCATGAAACTGGCATATCTACAGAAAATCTTGAGATTATATTTAAGACCAAAAATTCCCCTATCAAAAAGATTAAAGAAGAAAATGCCGAGTTTGAGACGCTTCTTAAAGCATCTGGCATTAACAACCCCCTCAATTCTTTTGAAAACTTTGTTCAGGGTGATTCAAATGCTGTTGCTTATGCAGCAAGTATTGCTGTTGCAGAAAATCCTGGCGACAACTATAATCCTCTTTTTATTTCTGGCAAGACAGGCCTTGGAAAGACTCATCTTATCCAAGCAATTGCCCACTATGCACTAAAAAGAAACCCTTATCTCAATATTATTTACACAAGTTGTGAACAATATGCACAAGAATATGTAGATAGTATTGCCAATAAAAAAATAAGCGAATTCAAAAACAAATATAGAAATGTTGATATCTTGTTGATTGATGATATTCACACACTTGCAGGAAAAGAAAAAACACAAGATGACTTTTTCAATACTTTCAATGCTTTATATGAAAATAAAAGACAAATTGTATTAACATCTGATAAATCATTGAAAGATATGGGAAATGATATGGAAGATAGACTTATATCAAGGTTTTCTTGGGGTCTTACTTGTGAAATGCTTCTTCCAGATTATGAGACAAGAATAACAATTCTTAGAAAAAAGGTAGAGATTCTTCACCCAGAATATCCAGTAGATAATGAAGTTATAAAATATATTGCTAAAAACGTAAAATCTAATATTAGAGAATTAGAATCTTCTCTTAAAAATATAATTCTTTATTCAAAACTTATAAAAAAGCCTGTGACTCTTGAACTTGCAAAAGAAAGACTTACTGAAATTAAAAATAAAGATGATAAAAAAATAACTCCTGAAAGAATCACAAAAGAAGTCTGTGATTATTTTGGTGTTAATATTCTTGATGTATGTGGACCAAAAAGAAAAAGAGAATTTGTATATGCAAGAGATATATCTATATTCCTTTGTAGAAACCTTATAAAAGATATAACTCAAGAGAAAATAGGTGAATTTTTTAGCAGAGATCATAGTACAATTATTAATTCATGTAAAAAAATAGAAGAAAGAATGAATGAAAAGGAAATATCAGAAAATATAAAGAATATAAAAGAAAAATTGTTATTATAATACATTTTTCCACAAAAAAGTATTTAAAAAAACACATTATAATAAAGGATTTTAAGACTTTTTAACAAATAAACACTACTAATAATAATAAATAATATATAAATAATATAATAATAAAGGAGGGCCTTTATGAAAATAGAATTTAAAAAAGAAGAGTTTTTAGAATCATTACAAATTGTTAATAAAATTATAAAAAAAGGAAATATATATAAGATATTAGATTGTGTCCTTATAGATGCAAGTAAGGAAAATATATATCTTATCGCTCAAGATGGAAAAGAAATAAATATAAAGAAAGAAGCAGAAGGAGAGATAAAAGAAAAAGGTAAAGCAGCAATTGATTGTAATTATTTATTAGAAATTATAAGGCCAATGCCTGATGATTCTTTTATAGAATTAGAAGTAAAAGAAAATAAAGAGTGTAAGATAACTTGTGGAAGTAATATAGTAAAAAATATTCAAGCAAAAGATGATTCTACATATCCTAATTCTGTAAATGTAAATAAAGAAAATGTCCTTATATTAAATGAACTAAAATTAAAGAAAATATTAGAAAAGACTATATATTATTATGATAGGACAGGAGATACAGGAAATATTATATTAAAAGGAATTTATTTTGATATAAATAAAGAAAATTTTACAGCAAAATCAATGGATGGATATATTATTTCTATCATAAATGAAAAAATTATAGGAAATGATAAAGTATATAAAAAAATAATTCCAGGATCTGCTTTAGAAGAATTATATAGACTTATAAAAGGTGAAGTAAATAAAGATGTATACATATATATCAATGATAAAAATATATCTTTTGAATTTAATAATACTCTTTTTACATCAATCATAATACCAAATTCATATATAGAGACAGACAGGATTTTCAATTTAGAATATTCTACAAAAGTAATACTCAATAAAACTAATTTTTATGATTCTTTAAGAAGATCTATTCCTTTACTTAGAGAAAACGACAACAAACCTGTTATTTTTGATATAAAAGATGAAAAAATAGATATTAACTTAAATTCTCTTTCTGGAGATTCTCATGAAGAATTAGAAGCTAAAAAGACAGGTAAAGATCTTACAATAGCATTTAATGCAAAAAATTTAATAAAAATACTTAGTGTGATAGAAGATGAAAATATAATTCTTTATTTTGCTGGATCAAAACAACCTCTTATTATAAAAGATAAGCAAGAAACATTTTCATTTTTACTAACACCAGTAAAAATATAAAATGTATATAAAAAATTTATATTTAAAAAACTATAGAAATTATAAAGAGACCAATATAACATTTGACCCTAAAGTAAATATTTTTTATGGTAATAATGCAGAAGGAAAGACAAATCTTCTTGAAGCAATTTTTATATGTGCTACATCAAAATCATATAAGGGAAGCAAAGAAAAAGAAATTATAAATTTTGATGAAGAAAATTCTCATATACAACTTACTTATATATTAGAAAAAGAAAATATTATTGATATATATATAAATAAAGAAAATAAAAAAGAAATATATATAAATAAAGTAAAAATAGAAAAACTTTCATCTTTTTTAGGATTATTTTCGACAGTTCTTTTTGCTCCAGAAGATTTAGAGATTATTACAAAAGGGCCAAGCGAGAGAAGAAGATTTTTAAATAATGAGATCTGTCAGATAGATAAAATATATATAAGTCTTTTGGCAAATTACAATAAATCATTAAATCAAAGAAATGCTTTATTAAAAGATATAAAAGGTTCATTTGGTGAGAATAAAAAAGAACTAATCAATTTTTTATCATCATACGACGAAGAAATTATAAATTATGGTGTAGAAATCATAAAAAAAAGAAGAGAAAATATAGAAGACTTATCTAAAAAAGTAAAAAATATTTATGGAAAGATTTCAAGTGAAAAAGAAGAGTTAATAATAGATTACGAAAGTGATATATTGGAAAAAGAAAAGAATATACAAAGTATAAAAGATACGTATAGAAAAGAATTAGAAGAAAGTAAAGAAAATGATATTATATCAGGTTTTACAAATATAGGCCCTCATAGAGATGATATAAGCTTTTTTGTAAAAGATAAAGATTTAAGAAAATATGGATCTCAAGGGCAAAAAAAGACAGCGGCAATATGTCTAAAACTTTCAGAACTTATGATAGTAAAAGAAAAAAGAAATGATACACCTGTTCTTTTACTTGATGATGTATTTTCAGAATTAGATGAAAGAAGACAAAAAGAGCTTGTAGAAAGTCTTGATGGTATACAGACGATAATTACTTGTACAGGAATGAAAAGAAATGTATTTGAATTACTAAGACCCAATAAAATATTTAGAGTTATAAATAATAAAGTAGAAGAAATAATAAATGAAAAATATTGAAAACGAAAAATATGGTGCTGAACAGATTCAAGTTCTAGAAGGACTTGAACCAGTTAGAGTACGACCAGGCATGTATATAGGATCTACTGGCGAGAGAGGTCTTCATCACATAGTATATGAGATAGTAGATAATTCTGTTGATGAAGCTCTTGCTGGTTTTTGTGATGATATAAAAGTAACGATAGAAAGTGATAATTCTATAACTGTAAGAGATAATGGAAGAGGCGTGCCTGTAGATGTAAAAGAGGGCACAGGAAAATCTGCACTCGAGATAGTTTTTACAGTTCTTCATGCAGGTGGAAAATTTGGCGGTGGAGGATACAAAGTATCAGGCGGACTTCATGGTGTAGGTGCATCAGTAGTTAATGCTTTATCAAAAAAACTTACAGTAAAAGTTTATAAAGACGGACATATATATTCTCAGACTTATGAAAAAGGTATTCCTACAACTAATGTTTCTATAATCGGTGATTGTGATAAAGATGAACATGGTACAGAAGTTCATTTTGAGCCAGATGATACAATCTTTGAGACAACAATATATAATTATGATACATTAAAAACTCGTCTTCGTGAGACAGCTTTTCTTACTAAAGGATTAAAGATAACTCTTAAAGATTTAAGAGAGGGAAAAGAGAAAGAAAAAGTTTTTCATTATGAAGGTGGTATAAAAGAATTTGTAGAGTTTATCAATAAAGGTAAAAAACCAGTATATGATAAAGTTTTTTATTGTGAAGGGACAAAAGATAATATACTTGTTGAAGTAGCACTTCAGCACAACGAAGAATATCAAGAAGCAATATATACTTTTGTCAATAACATCAATACTCCAGAAGGAGGCACACATCTTACAGGATTTAAGAATGCGCTTACTAAAGCATTAAATGATTATGCAAGAGAACAAAAGTATCTAAAAGAAAGTGAAGAAAACTTATCAGGTGAAGATATAAGAGAAGGTCTTACAGCAATAGTATCAGTAAAGATAGAAGATCCAGAATTTGAAGGACAGACAAAACAAAAACTTGGCACATCAGAAGCACAGTTTGCTGTACAAGGAATTCTTACAGATAATTTTAAATATTTCTTGGAGCAAAATCCTATCATAGGAAAAAGCATATGTGAGAAAGCAATATTGGCAAGAAAGGCAAGAGATGCTGCAAGAAAAGCAAGAGATCTGACAAGAAGAAAGACTGCTCTTGAAGGTGGAGGTCTTCCAGGAAAGCTTGTAGATTGTAGTGAGAGAGACGCAAAGCTCTGTGAGATATTTATAGTAGAGGGAGATTCTGCTCTTGGTCCAGCAAAAGATGGTAGAGATAGTAGGTATCAAGCAGTTATGCCTCTTCGTGGAAAGATTTTAAATGTTGAGAAAGCCAACGAACAGCGTATGTATGAAAACGCAGAGATTACAGGTATGATTACTGCATTTGGCACAGGCATAAAAGATGAATTTGATATAAAGAAACTTCGCTATGACAAGATTATAATTATGACTGATGCAGATGTAGATGGAGCACACATTGCTACACTTATGCTTACATTTTTATATAGATTTTTACCACAGCTTATAAAGGAAGGACATGTATATATAGCACAGCCTCCTCTTTTCAAAGTATCAAAAGGCAAGAAATTTTATTATGCTTATTCAGATGCAGAAAAAGATGAGAGAGTAAAAGAGCTTGGTGATGATGCAGATGTGTCAAGATACAAAGGTCTTGGTGAGATGGATACAGAAGAACTTGCAGAGACTACGATGGATCCAGAGACAAGAGTACTTCTTCGTGTCAATATGAATGATGATGCAGCATCAGAGCTTGACCTTACCTTTACCACTCTTATGGGAGATGAAGTAGAACCACGTAGAGTATTTATAGAAGAAAACGCAAAATATGTGCAGAACTTAGATGTATAAAAATATGGAACCAAATGTATATGACAAAATTAAAGAAGTAGATCTAAAGCGGACGATGGAGAATAGTTATCTTGACTATTCTATGTCTGTTATAGTTTCTCGTGCACTTCCAGATGTGAGAGATGGACTAAAACCAGTTCAGAGACGTATTCTCTATGCTCTTCAAGCACTTGGTGTGACACCAGAAAAGAAGACAAAAAAATGTGCTACGATTGTTGGTGAGACTATGGGTAAATATCACCCACATGGTGATTCATCAATATATGGTGCGCTTGTTGGCATGGGTCAACCTTGGAACTATAGAAAAGTCCTTATAGACAAGCAAGGAAACTTTGGATCAGAAGATGGTGATAGTCCAGCAGCTATGCGTTATACAGAAGCAAAGATGTCAAAGATGGCTGCTCTTATGCTTGATGGTATAAATAAAGATGAAGTAGATTTTGTACCAAACTTTTCCAATGAATATGAAGAGCCAGTAGTTCTTCCTGCAAGATTTCCAAATCTTCTTGTAAATGGTACTACAGGTATAGCAGTTGGTATGGCTACCAACATTCCACCACACAATTTTACTGAAGTAATAAATGCTGTCATAAAGATTATAGACAATAAATGTGAAGATAAAGAGACAAGCATAGAAGAGATACTTGATATTATAAAAGGACCAGACTTTCCTACTGGAGCTCTTATACTTGGTAGAAAAGGTATAAATGATTATCTTACAACTGGACGAGGCAAAGTAAAGATAAGAGCAAATTGTGAGATAGTAGCAGACGATAAAGGAAGACAAAAAATAATAGTACACGACCTTCCATATCTTGTCCATAGATCAGAGCTTATAGAGAAGATAGCAACTCTTGTAAAGGATAAAAAGATAGAAGGCATAACACATGTACTTGACGTCTATGGCAAAAAGACGACAGACAAGATAGAGATAACACTTAAAAAAGATGCATCAGCCAATATCATACTTAATCAACTTTATAAGATGACAGATCTTCAATCAAGTTTTTCTATCATTATGCTTTGCATAGTGGATGGCGTCCCAAAGACCCTCAATATCCGAGAGATGCTTGATGAATTTTTAAAGCATCAAGAGATAGTGGTGACTCGTAGGACCAAGTATGATTTGAAGAAAGCAGAAGATAGAGCCCATATATTAGAAGGTCTGATAAAAGCCATCGATATAATTGATGAAGTTATAAAGACTATAAAAGAATCAGCAGACGGAGAAGAAGCAAAAGTAAATCTTGTAAAGAGATTTGGTTTTACAGAGAGACAGGCAGCAAGCATAGTAGATATGAGACTTAGAGCTCTTACAAGTCTTGAGTCTGTAAAACTAAAACTCGAATTAAAAGATTTAAAAGAAAAGATAACATATTATAAAAGTATATTAAGTGATGATAAGAAACTTCTTTCGGTTATAAAAGAAGAACTTATCGACATGGAGAAAAAAGAGCATGATGAAAGGACGACAAAAATAGTTGAAGATAAAGAAGATAAAGATTTTAATGCAGAAGAGCTTATACAAGAAGAAGATATAGTTATAACGATGTCACATCTTGGATATATAAAGAGCATGGATCCAGATACATTTAGAAAGCAAAGCCGTGGTGGAGTTGGAGTTAAAGGAATGACAACTATTGAAAACGATTTTGTTCAAGATGTCTTTATGACTACGAAGCACTCTACCCTTATGTTTATAACAAACTTTGGTCGTATGTATCAGATTAAAGGATATGAGATACCAGAAGGAAGTAGGACAGCCAGAGGCACAGCCATAGTCAATATGTTAAAACTAAAAGAAGGCGAATATGTTACAGCGGGCATAGATAATAAAGAAACAGTAGATGTAGGGGCAAGCTCTGCGAGCCCGAATGATAAATACTTACTATTTGCAACAAAAAAAGGTCTTATAAAGAAAACACGACTTTCAGAATTTGAAAAAGTTCAAAAAAATGGTATAAAAGCACTTGGCATTAAAGATGGTGATACACTTATAGCAGCAAAGATTACAAAAGGAAATGATGATATATTCCTTATTACAAAAAATGGTCTCTGTATGAGATTCAATGAAGACAAGATAAGAGATATGGGTAGGACAGCAAGTGGTATAAGAGGCATAAGAGTGAAAGAAGGTGACGAACTTATATCAATGCTTGTATCAAGCGAAGGAAAAGAACTTCTACTTGTATCAGAAAAAGGTATAGGAAAGAGAACAGATGCGACAGAGTTTTCAGTAAAAGGTCGTGGCGGTAAAGGAATGATATGTTATAAACCAAATGAAAAATCAGGAAAACTTGTAGGAGCAGAACTTGTAAATGGTGATGAAGACCTTATGATTATCAATGAAAAAGGTTTAGTTGTAAGGACACCTATGAAAGATATAAGGACGATGGGAAGATCCGCTGCAGGTGTTCGTATAATGAAGAGTAGTGATGAAGCAAAAGTGACAAGCATCACAAAAATAAAACCATAATACCCCGTAAAAACGGGGTTTTTTATTAGAAAAATTACCATTTTTGTATAAATAATATAGAATAATAGAAAAAAAAAGTATATAATAGTAAATAGTGTAAAAGCACTATATTTTGGTGAATATTAGGGTTTTAATAACAAAATGTAGTGATAAGACTTTTTCATTGCAATGGCAAGACATATCTTTTAAATCTCGTAGGTTATTGGAAAGGTGCAGCAGTTATTGGAACTATCACAATAGGCGGCAAGACTTATCATTTTAATGATCATGGAAAGATGGAGTAAAAATGAGTAGTGAATACACGTTATATCTTGATGAAAGTAAAACTGTAGATAACATATTTGTTATTGGTGGTTTTGCTTGTCATATAAGAGAAGAAAAAGCGATAGAAGAAAGGCTTTCTGAATTAAAAAAGAAGATATGGAAAAATCCCGAGAATCGAAAGACAAAAGTATTTCACGCTACAGACTATATAAAAAAATATCCAGAGGCCTTTAAAGAATTAATAGATATAGTTAGAGATGTTGATGGTGTAGTATTTGCAACAGTTATAAAACTTGATGAACTCACAGAGCTTTTTGGAGCAGGATATCAAAAGGCCTCTGATAAAGAAACTTTTGCTCTCGTAGATGACCCTTTCAATATAGCACTTGAGAGAATAATAGAAAACTATACACACTTTTTATATTATAGAGGTGGATATGGCAAGACAATCTACGAATCAAGAAATGTCGATAATGAAAAGTGGAATTTAAGCCCTGACTTTTTGTTGAAAAAAGATTATTTGAGAGTTGTTGCAAATAATAAAGGTATTGCATATATCAATGATGAAGCATTGAAACTTTGCAATACCAATTTTTCTGTGAGAAGGAAAAAAGAAGATGTAGCAGGTCTTCAAATAGCCGACAACATAGCTTATATAATAGCAAGATCTATGACCCAATCATTAAAAGAAAATATAGAGATAAGTAAAATTTTTGATGAGATATTTGATTTAGCATATAATGGAAATTTTGATGTGAGAAAAAAAGATCTTAGACATTTTTATGGAATAAAAATTCTTCCAGAAATGTTTAGAACCATACCTATGGAGAGAAAAGGTCAAGAGCAGATAAAATATTATAATCATATGATAAAAATGATAGAAAAGAAAAAAGAAGAACTTGAAAAAAATCCAAATGCTAAAAATATTATTGAGCAAGGAAAGTTTTAAAAAGCACAGAAACTTTAACTGATGTAGTGGAGGAAAAAGTGAAAAGTGTAAAATCTAAAATGGCAATATTTTTGATTATAGCAATTCTTTTGTCTAATCATGGAATGGTAGTCTTTGCGGATTCAATTGATGATGTAGTGCGAGAGACGGAAAAAGAAGAAGTATCGTTGAAAGAAAAAATCACGAAATATTATGAGTGGCAAGATAATTTAGAGGACAACTTCGAGCCAAGCAAGGAAAAAGAAGCAGACATAGATGTAGGGGGAGCGCCCGAGCGAAGCGACGAAGATCCATCAGGAGACACTGCGAGCCAAGAAGATGTAGGGGCGAGCACTGCGAGCCCGCAAAATGTAGGAGGAGCGCCCGAGCGAAGCGACGAAAACATCTTGGGGGACACTGCGAGCCCGTTAGAAAAGAAAAAAATAAAAAAATCAACTATGTCAGTAGTTAAAGACACTTTTTTCGGGGCAGCAGGCGATTATATTTTAGATTATAACTGGGCAGGAAACGCTGCTATTTCAGATTATATAGGGACGGATACAGCATCAACATCTTATTTAAGAAGAGATATAAAAAATATATCTATTATAAAAGCACCTGCATACACCAATTTTTATGGTAAAGAAAATTGGGAGATAGCAGGGAGCAATGGCTTAAAACTTTACATGATGGCAAGCGACTCAATAGTAATCTATGCCGCTGACTCTTCTAAAAATATATCAGTAGGTCTATACAATTCTTCTTTGTCATACAATGACGCATCTAATTTATTTTCTGCAACTCGATCAGAAGCAAAGTTTCAATCACTTGAATATATAGATGGACTTGATTTATTAGATACATCTCAAGTTTATAATATGAGTTATATGTTTGCAGGAGCAAAAAATCTTGTAGAATTAGATTTGAAAAGTTTTAATACAAGTCAAGCAAGATTAATGAAAGGAATGTTTGAAGGGTGCGAAAAGCTTAAGACAGTGCAAGTGTCGACTGGATGGACTACAGCATATCTTACTGATGACGGAGAAAATATGTTTGACGGGTGTGTATCTATTGAGGGAAGTAAAGGGACAAAGTATATAGATGAATACCCTATAGATTCAGATACTGCAAAAAATAAAACATACGCAAGACTTGATGAAGCAGCACAAAAAGGATATTTTTCACAAGGATATTATACATTTAATAAAAATTGGGATGCATGGACTAATGGTAGTAACATAAGAAATAGTCAAGTTGGCGGTACTTCTATAGATAAAAATAGCATAACAAAAATTTCTTTTCAAAAAGGAGGTGCAACTCCTACAAGCTACAATGCAATATGGAAGATACCCGCAAGTAAAGGACTTATGGGATATGTAGTAAATAGCAACGAAATTATTGTCTATGGGTCAGAGCCACTAAAAATAAGAGCAGGAGTGGATTTATCTTATGCATTTAGCGGAGTAACATCTGCAGAAAAATATAAAGAGCTTGAGACTATAGAAAATTTAGATTATGTGATTTCAAAAGATGATGTAACTTCTTTAGCACATATATTTGATGGTTGTAAAAAACTCACAAGTTTTAATCTGAAAGAAATAGATACAGCAAGCGTATCGGATATGTCGTATATGTTTGCTAATTGTGAGAGATTATCATCATTTGACTTTTCTGATTTTAACACAAGAAGTGTAGAAGATATGGATAGCATGTTTGCAGGATGTACATCTTTTGTTACACTTGATTTAAAAGATTTTGATACACGAAAAGTTCAAAACATGAAAAACTTATTTAATGGATGTAGCCTTCTTGAAAAAATAATCGTATCAAAAGACTGGTCAATAGTAGCGCTTGCGACAGGAAGCAATATGTTTACTGGTTGCACAAGACTTGTAGGTGAAAATGGTACGACGATAAGTCTTGTAAAAAGTCGCGGTATAGAGGAAAATGTTGCAGAAAGCGAAACATATGCAAGAGTAGATGAAGGAATTGATACAAGTAAAGCAGGGTATCTTACGATGGCTTATTATGTGCTTGCAAAAACATGGTTTGATGATTCGCCTGTGACAGATAAAAGTTTAGTAAATTCTATAAAGTTTTTGAAGACAACTGATGCAACCCCATCAGGCGTGAATTATACTTTTACTTTAAAAGATAGTGGAGGGCTCCTTGGTTATCTCAAAACAAATAGTTCTATAAATAATTTATATGATTTATATATATATCCAAAGAAAGATTTAAATATAAAAACACTAGAAGATTCATCTTATCTATTTAGTGATCAAAACATGACTAATCTGTTTTCAAATCTTTCTACTATAAGCAATCTCTCTTGTCTTCATACAGAAAAGACGATCAATATGTCTTATATGTTCTTCGGCTGCGGACTAAAAGAATTGAAAAAGATAGCGTTTGACACAAGAAATGTAGAAGACATGTCATATATGTTTGGGAATATGGCAAGTATCTCTACAATAGACATAAATGGCTTTGATACAAAAAGTGTTAAAGACATGAGCTATATGTTTGCAAACTGTGCAAGCTTAAGCTCTATTGAGCTTGGAAGCATTGACACAAGCAGCGTCAAGAATATGATGGGCATGTTTGAAAGAGATGAGAGCTTGCGAGAGTTAAACCTTAGAAGATTTGATACAAGTCTTGTAGAAAACATGAGACGCATGTTTTATATGTGTAAAAAAGTAAGGACAATATATGTTAGTCCAAAATTTGTGACAACAAAAATCACACCATCTATAATAGGTCTGGAAGGTGGTGGATATAATATGTTTTATGAGTGCTTTGAGCTTGAGGGCGGGAACGGCATAAGATATAGCGATAAATCAGTTTCATCAGATAGCTTCAATGCACAAAATGAAGTATATGCAAAAATTGATGGATTAAATGGTGTAGAAGGATATTTTACAGAAAGATATTATGTGATTAAGACAGGATGGGAAGGAAGTGCGACACAGGACTATATAGAAGGATCTACTATTTATAAAAAAGACGAAGTAGCCAATATATCTTTTGTAGAAGCACCAGCTTTAGCACCTACAAGTATTTTACATGAGTGGGATTTGCATGATAGTAATGGACTAAAAGGATACGTGGTCAATTCTGCAATAAGCGGTTACTATGATATTGTAGTATATGCGCCGGAAGATATGATGACATACATAGACTCCAACGCAGGATTTCTATTTACTTCATTCAAAAGATGCCAAGAATTTGAAAATTTAAATTACCTTGATACAAGTAGATCTACGAATATAGAAAGTATGTTTGACGGACTTGCATCTTTATCAAATGTTGACTTATCAAATTTTGATACAAGTAAAGTTACTAATATGCATTCAGTTTTTAAAGGATGCGCTTCACTTAAAAATATAGACTTAAGTAACTTTAATGTAGAAAAAGTGGCAACTATGGGAAGTCTATTCAAAGACTGTGTGAATCTTGAGAGTTTAGACCTTTCGAACTTTAAGACAGCAAGTGTGTCAGACATGTCTTATATGTTTAATAATTGTAAGAAGATAGAAAACCTTGATCTTTCAAATTTTGATACAAGTAAAGTTTTAGACATGAGATATATGTTTGGCGGTATGGAGAAGTTAAAGAGTCTTGATGTGTCAGGATTTAATACAAGTAATGTAGCACTTGGTCATTTTAATTATATGTTTAGTGGTTTAAAAAATATAGAAGAACTTTATCTACAGTCTTTCTCAAATGCAAAAACAATTAGCTCTATAGGAATGTTTGATGGAGATGAAAAATTAAAAACTATATATGTATCAGAAGATTTTCCGATAGTTCATCCAACAAGTGCCATTGATATGTTTAAAGATTGTAACGTTTTAGTAGGTGGAAGTGGCACAAGATGGGCATCTCAATCAGAACCAGCAAAGACAAACGGAACATATGCAAAGATAGATGGTGGATCAACAAATCCTGGATACTTTACACTGATTAGATACACACTAACTAGTGATTGGACAGGCGATAATACATCTAGATACATAGGAGTAGGGCCAAGTATAAGCACCTATAGTAAGACAGATATAGAAGAAATAAAAATAGCAGTATATCCAGAGTCAAAACCAACAAACATAAATTACACATGGATTTTACCAGATAGCAAAGGTCTTACTGGATATATATATGATACAAATAAAGTCATGATTTATGTACCACATAGTGCAGAGATATGGACAACTGCCACAGCAAGTTATCTTTTCTCTTCATCATCTGGAGAAAGTGCATCATTTACAAAAGTAAAAAGTATAGAAAACTTTAATTTACTTCATACAGATAGTGCAAAAAGTATGAGGGGAATTTTTGCTTATATGAAGTCTCTTGAAAGTTTAGACTTATCTAATTTTGTCACGGCAAATGTATCCGATATGGAAAAAATGTTTGCGACATGTTCTTCGATTCAAGAGCTAGATGTGACACTTTTTGATACAAGCAAAGTAGTAAGTATGAAGTCGATGTTTGAAGGGATGACAGAGCTTCAAGAATTAAATCTTATGAGTTTTGACACAAGCAATGTCACCAATATGGAAGGTATTTTTAGAAATGATAGAAACTTAAAGACGATATATGTGGATGCTTGGGATATAACACATCTGTCTCTACAAGGTATGGATGGTTTATTTATTGGTTGTAATTCACTTGTTGGAGAGAAAGGGACAACCATTGCATCTATATCTGCAATATATCCAAATCTTTATGACAAAGCGTTTTATGCAAGAGTAGATACGCTTACCAATCCAGGATATTTTACACGGATAAAGTATATCCTTACAAGAAATTGGACTGGAGATACTACTTCAAAGTATATAGGAGTTGGATCTCAGATAAGCACATATGAAAAAGGAAGCATAAGTGAGATAGTTATAAAAAGATATCCAGAAATGTTGCCAACGACTATTAACTATGAATGGAAGATACCAGGCGGCATGGGACTTAAAGGATATGTATATGACAATGATAAAGTTATGATATATGCACCACGTAATTATGAAATTATTTTAAAAGGTGATAGTTCGGCACTCTTTAGTTCGGATATAAAAGATGATAATCATACATTTAGCAATGTCTCTACCATAAGCGGTCTTACTTTACTTGATACAAGTAAAGCAACTTCTATGAAATCAATGTTTAGCAATATGAAGAAAGTAGCGAATATTGATGTAAGTAGATTTGTGACAGCAAGCGTATCTGATATGAGCAAGATGTTTGAAAATTGTTTTAAGTTAAAGTCACTGTCAGTAAGTATTTTTGATACATCCAATGTATCTGATATGAGTCAGATGTTTAAAAATGATGATAGTTTACAAGAGTTAGATCTTGTAAGTTTTGATACAAGTCTTGTTGCAAGCATGAGTGAGATGTTTGCACATTGTAAAAACTTAAAGACAATTTATGCAAGTAAAAATTTTGCACCTATATCTGGAAGTGGACACAATATGTTTTTAGAGTGTATTAAGCTTGAAGGAAGAGGTGGCACAAAGTATAGCGAGCAACTTGTAAAGTATCCAGCTATAGCATCAGATGAAAGCTATGCACATGTAGACGGAGCATACGGGAGACCAGGATATTTTAAAGGAAGCTTGGGGATGGTTACAGTACGTCTCAATGCCAGTGGCGGAGTTTTTGCGACAGGGTCGTCAATTAGGTTGGCAGAAATCGAAGATCTGACTTCTACAGCAGTTTTTGAAGAACCAACAAGAAGTGGCTATACATTTGACGGATATACAGTGGATGGTAGAGAGATAGATACATATTGGTCTTATGGAACGGGCGAAAAAGAAGTTAAAGCTACATGGAAAGCCAATGAGTATAAAGTAATTTACGATTCAAATGGTGGTAGCGGTTACATGGATATACAGATTGCAACATATGATAAACCATTTAAATTTAGAGACTCTGCTTATACATTAAAAGGTTATAAGTTTATAGGATGGGAGTTTAATAATCATACTTATACTATAAATGATGAAGTTAGCAACCTTACAGATGTAAAAGATGGTGAAGTGTTGGTTAAAGCTTCGTGGTCTGCGCTTGAATATAAGATAAGCTATCATGCAAATGGTGGCACAGGAGTAATTGCCACGAGCTCTGCTACATATGGGGTAGACTTTAAGATAAGTACTAATTCTTTTGTAAGAGATGGATATACATTTAATGGATGGTCACTATCTACAGATTCTATAGTGACATATGGAGATGGAGCCATAATTTCTGGAAAGGAAGAGTATAGAGCAGTAGTAGACTTATATGCATCATGGATAGAAAATACAAGTATATATGCGACACTTGTACTTGATGGAAATGGTGGATACATCAATGGCGTTAAGAAATTTACAAAGCATCTAAAGTTAAGAGATACTATAGATGAAGTAGTAAAGACAAAGAACGGATATAGATTTAATAATTGGCTTGATGAGAGAGGCATAGTGACGATTTATCCAAGAGTATGTGACTTTAGAGGGACAAAAACTCTTAAAGCGGATTGGAATGAAAGTACATATAAGATAGTATATCATTCAAGTAATGGTGAACAGCTGATAGAAGAAGAGGAAGTTCCTGCTGCTAGTAGTTCTCACATAGTAAAGACAATAGCAGAATTAGGATGGACAAAAAAGTATTATAGGTTTGTAGGATGGTCGTTGAGTTCTGGTGATGATACAGTTGTCGTAGGAGATGGAGATGACATAGGGTCTGTAAATGTTGAGAGAATAGATTATTATGCAGTCTGGAAAGGAAATACCTATACAATAAAACTTAATAATTGGGATCCTACAAGTTCAACATCACGAGATAAAGAAGAAACTTTTATATATGGGCAAGGTAAAAAGATAACAGGAGTCCCATATGAAAGTTTTTGGCAAGGACATGATAAAAAAGTTTTTAATGGATGGGCTACGAGATCTAATGCAAGCGTAAAGTATTATAATAATTATTTTGCGGATACGATATATGAAAATGAAAGTGATGGAACAAGTGGAGTTACTATCAATCTTACATCTATCTGGACTTGGAGAGATGAGTCGGCAATAATTGTTTTTGATGGAAATGGTGGTACAGTAAATGGAAAAGATAGAGTTTCTGTAACCTTTGGGACGGGTTCTATTATACAATATCCAGATCCTAAAAAAGATATGTATATGAAGAATCATAAGTTTTCACACTGGCTTGATAGTGACAAGGTAACTACATTTAGTGAGACAACCATCGCATTTGTAGGAACAAAAATTTTATATGCTTCTTGGTCAGATGTGGATTGTAATTATACAATAAGATATGTATCGCCAAAGAAAGATTCGACATCACCTTTGATGGCAGATGAAATTGTAAAGTGTGCTACAGAGTGCGAACTTTCGCCAAATTTATACACGAGACTTGGATATAAATTTATAGGATGGGACATAAAAGAAGAAGCAAACACAGTTGTATATAAAGATAGAGCAACTGTAAAAGACCTTGCAAAAGTAGATGACATCATTACTCTATATGCCGTATGGGAAGAAAGAACTTATACAATAGAGTTTTATGATTATCAAGATGTACTTATAAGCTCTACATCTTTTGCATATACAAAGAGTGCCACAATAATATCAAACCCTGTTCCTATCGATAAAGCAGATGCAGGTTTTAAGCATACATATGGATCAAGTACAAAGTTTTTCTTTAGTGGACAAAAAGTTTCAAAAGATGATTTTAATGTTGTTGCGGCAAGTGAAGTATTTAAATTATATGGATGTGTTACTGAAAAGACATATATAGCCACATTAAATGCCAATGGTGGAAGATTTTCAGGAGGAGCGGCAACAAAAGAGTTCAGTATAATGCGATATGCGACAATTACTTTAGAAAGACCAACGAGATCTGGTTATACATTTGTAAAATGGCAAGTAAATGGTTCAGATTTTAGCGGAAATATTTATCCATTTGATTTTGATGCAACATTTACTGCTATCTGGCAATCAAATGGCGGTGGTGGTGGTGGACATCCTGGCGGTGGTGGTGGCGGTGGCGGAGGCGGCGGAGGTGGAGGCGGTGGTAGTGGTGGCACTGGTGCTGGAGGAGGTCTTGTGAGTGGAGGAGTTGGTCCAAATGCTCTCGGTGGTTATTCAGAGATGGTAGACTTTATGGTTCACTATCCAGTATCAGCAAATGATTCAGCATGGATTTATAATAGTATGGGAGAAAGAGCAGGAGTAAAGATATCAAAAAATGATCCTTTAATTAATGCTCTTCGATCAGCAAATCTAACAGATAGATTTGAAGATATACCAGGCGAAAATTATGTAAAGTTAAAGAAAGGTTTTTATAAACTTAGTATGACGGGTGGATACTACATAGGACTTAAAGAGAACGGAGATATATTGACAGGCTTTGTAGTGTCAGAAGCAAACACAAGAAATATAGATATAGACCCTGTGACTGGAAGAGTGATAGAAAAAGCAGCGAAACCAACAGCAAAGTATTATCTCAATACTGAAAAGCAATATAAAGGTTATATATGGAATCTTCCTGTAACAATAAATAATGTAATGTATATATTTGATTCAGAAGGAAGAGTAGTAAGCGAGACACCTATTAACAACAATACAGTGGGTATGGCGCCAGGTGAATCTTCATCGGCATGGGAATATGATGCAGCAACCGATAAATGGAAATATTATAAAATAGGAACAGGCGGAAAAAAAGAATATTATGTAGGTGGCCCACATAGAATTTCTGATGGTAGCACAAGTCGTATTTACATATTTGACTTTAATGGCAATATGATGACAGGCTTTGTTTCATTAAATGGTAAGACATATCTTTTAAGAGCAGCAGGATTTTGGAGAGGGTCTGCAGTCACAGGAAGCATCAATCTTGATGGCAGGACATACTTTTTCAATGAAAACGGAGAAATGATAGAATAATACCATAGGGGCATCAGCTTTCATTCGTAGGGGCGAGCATCCGTAAAAAGGAATTTTATGAATTATAAAGAAAATAAAATAGAAGAGTTTTTAGAAAAGTTATCGAGTACTTCATCAATGCCAGGCGGAGGTGTTGCAGCATCACTTGTAGGAGCAAATGCAGTTTCGCTCGCACTTAAAGTCTGCAATTTAAGTCTTGGTAAAGAAAGATATAAAGAATATGAGTCACTTATAAAAGAATGCATAGTCAAATTAGAAGAAAGTAGAAAAAAATTTTTGTCTTTCATGGATCAAGATGCTAAAGATTTTAAAGCTATGGAAGAAGTATATGCTATGCCAAAGACAACAGATGAAGAGAAGGAAGAAAGAAAAAAAGCTTTAGAAAATGCTTGCAAAGTGTGTTGTCAGACTCCAGCAGAAGTAATAAAAGAAGTAGTAGCAGCTTCTGAGATAGCAAGAAAACTTGTAGGCAAGACCAGTATATCAGCTGCAAGTGATCTGAAGATAGCCCTGCAATTTTTTCTCGTGACAATTCATAGTGCTTGGGAAAATATAGAAATAAACTTAAAATATATAAAAGACGAAGAGTTTAAGAAACCTTTTATCAAAATGAAAGAACAAATAGAAGCTTTGGCAGATAATATAGACAAAAGTACTTAAAAGGAGTAGTTATGTTAAAAAAAATAAAATTATTTTGTGTGATAAATATAGTTTTAATGCTTGCAGCAAGTATTTTTGCTTGTAAAAAAGCTTCAATAGAAGAAAAGAGTGTATTATCGACAGAAGCTGTGGCAGAAAGTATAACTGAAGAAAAGACAGAAAAAATAAAAATAGTTGCAACTATCTTTCCTATATATGATATAGTTAGAGAATTGGCACCAGAAGATAGATGTGAAGTGACTCTTCTTCTTGATTCGGGAATTGACATACATAATTTTCAACCAACGGCAAAAGATATAATGACCATAGCAGACTCAGATTTATTTATATATATAGGTGGAGAGTCAGATTCTTGGGCACAAAAAGTCATAGACACATCTCAAAACAAAAACTTGAATGCAGTTAACCTTATGGAAGAGATTTCTGACTTCGTAAAAAAAGAAGAGATGGTGGAAGGCATGGAGCACGAGCACGAAAGTGAAGAAGAGCATGAGCATGAAGCAGAAAATGATGAACACCTCTGGCTTTCTCTTAGAAATATAAAAGCGATAACAGATGTGATAGCTGATAAACTTATAGAGATAGATAAAGGTAGTAAAGAAGTAGTCTTAGAAAAAACGAAAAGTTTTCAGGGAAAAGTAGACGATCTTGATAAAAGATATAAAGAAGTAGTGGATAACGCAAGTGTAAAAACTCTTCTTTTCGCAGACAGATTTCCTTTTAGATATCTTGTAGATGATTATAATCTTTCGTATTTTGCTGCATTTAGTGGATGCTCTGCAGAAGTTGAAGCAAGCTTTGAGATGGTAGCGTTTTTAGCAAAGAAGATAGATGAATTAAACTTAAGACATATATCTGCACTTACTGGATCACACCACAAGATACCAGAGACGGTAAAAAATACTACTGAGAAAAAAGATCAAGATATAATATACTTTGATTCTATGGAAGGAATCACAGATATAGAAGATAGAGAAGAAGTAAACTATCTAAAAATAATGGAAAAAAATCTTAGTTCATTAGAAAAGGCATTGAATTAAAATATGGCACTTATAAAAGTAGAAAAACTGACATTTAAGACAGAGACTGCAACTCTTTTTTCAAATCTTTCTTTTGATATAAAAGAGGGTCAGTATCTTGTTATAGTTGGTGAAAACGGATCAGGTAAGACAACACTTATGAATATAATTCTTGGACTCAAGACAAACTATACAGGAGATGTAGTTTTGGGGGATGGGCTTACAAGAAAGGATATAGGGTATCTGCCACAAGCTATGCTTCTTAAAAATGATTTTCCAGCATCATGTGAAGAGATTATACTGTCAGGGCTTGTGAGTAAGATGCAACATGTCTTCTATAATAAAGATGATTATGATAGATGCTATAAAATTATGGAGAAGCTTGATATAGTATCTATAAAGAGAAAGTCATACAATGAACTTTCGGGTGGTCAGAGACAAAGAGTTTTACTGGCAAGGGCACTTCTTGCCACAAAGGATATACTTTTTCTTGATGAACCGGTGACAGGTCTTGACCCTTATGTCACACAAGATTTATATAAGATTATTAAAAATCTAAATGATGAAGGGATTACGATAGTTATGATTTCTCATGATGTGAAAGAAGTTTTTAAGTTTGCATCACATATACTTCATATAGGAAAAGAAATATTTTATGGGACAAAAGAAGAATATATGAAGAGCAATCTTTTTATATACAATAAGGAGATAAGCGAATGATAGATCTTTTAAAATATTACTTAAGTATGGATTTTGTGCAATATGCATTTGTCACAGCTATATTTATATCTTTGTCATCATCGCTTCTTGGAGTACCACTTGTACTTAGAAGATTTTCTTTTATAGGTGATGGCTTATCACACGTTGCTTTTTTTGCGATGGCTCTTGCGACAGGACTCAATGTATTTTTGAAGTCGGCAAATCTTCACATATCCAATAATATGTATGTGATACTTCCTGTAACTATAATAAGTGCCATACTTCTTCTTCGGACAGGTAGCAACACAAAGATAAAAGGCGATCAAGCGATAGCTATGATATCAGTTGGTGCCTTATCATTTGGATACCTTATAATGAATATATTTCCTTCGTCAAGTAATATCTCGCAAGATGTATGTACGACACTTTTTGGAGCGAGTTCTATACTTACACTTACTCTATCAGATGTCATACTTAGTATAGGTTTATCAACACTTGTGATACTTGTCTTTATAATATTTTACAACAAAATATTTCTTATCACTTTTGATGAAACTTTTGCGACAGCAACTGGTGTAAAAGCTGGAGCATACAATCTACTTGTTGCGACCATTACAGCGATTGTTATAGTCCTTGCTATGAATCTTGTAGGATCTTTATTGGTATCAGCGCTTATAGTATTTCCTGTCATATCAGCAATGAGACTATGTAAGACATTTAAAAGTGTAACAATTATGTCGTGTGTCATATCGGTTTTTTGCGCATTTATAGGGCTTTCTGTATCTATTCTTATGGGATCGCCAGTAGGTTCGACAATTGTAGGGATTGAAGTCATAGTATTTATCATATTTTATCTTATAAGCATCATAAAGGAGGTAAGCTATGTTAAATAAAAAGCATTTTCTATATATTACATCTATAATACTATGCGTAGTATTATCTGCTTGTGGAAGTTCAGTAAGGACATCCAATGTGAAAAAAGTTCTTGAATCAAGAGTGCAAAGTGAAGAAGCAGAAAGCGTGATAGAAGAAAAAGAAGAAATAGAAGAGATAGTCCCACCTGCTCAAGCAAGTAGCATAGTGGTCAATCCATCAAGCATGGAGGTACCTAAAGAGACATTGCCAAATGTAAAAGTAGATCTTGATCTCACAAATCTTAATTCAATAGTTGCAGATGCAAATCTCAGAACGCTTCAAGATAATAAAGAAAAGTATAGAGGACTTATAGTGAAAGCAAAAGGAGAATATCAATACTATAAAGATCCTGATACAGGAAACGAATATTATAACTGTATATTTGCATCTTCATGTTGTCCAAATGGTCTTGAGTTTGTACTGACAGATAAGTCAAGATATCCAAAAAATGATGGAGAGATAATAACGGTGGTTGGAGCATTTAATTACTATGAAGAAAATGGTATCACATACTATAACTTGATCAACGCATCGATTGTGTGATAGATAAAAAAGATCCTTGACAAAAACTACAAAATATTATATTATCAATTTATTTTTACAGGAAAAAAGTGTAAAAATTTTAATGTTAAATTATTGGAGGGCGTATGAATATTAAGAAATTAGTATTTATTGTTTTTGTGTTTTCTTTATCATCAAGCTTTGCATTTTCAACAATAGCAGAAGAAGTGAAAGAAGAAGATTTAGTGATAAGTAGTGAAAGCGAAGTGATTGATGAAGAAAACGAAGCGCAAGAAGAATCCATAGATGACATAGATGCAATTACCGATATAAATGACTATGAAGAAAAACTATTTATAAAATACTCTGATAAAGAAGTTAAAAGAAGAGATATAGAAGAAGACATAGATGTAGTGAATGTTAATGAAGATAAGGCCACAGAAAGCGAGACAGGATATAGAGAAAACAAAAAAGAGATAGATAAGGAAAAGGTTGATAGCGAGTTTTTTGGTGCAGGGAATCATGTAAGCAACGCAAGTCCATCAGTAGTGATACACTCAACATATGATAGATATGAGATATATAGTGGTGAAAACGCAGGAAATGTAAGCATTTTTGACAATAATGGTAATTATTATAATGGAAGCACCAATGTAAAAGTCATAAGAGACATGATAGATGGAAATGGCAATAGTCCAATATTGCTTAAGCTATCATCAAATGTAAAGTTTTTTGGCTTTGACAAGAGTAACGACAACTATGTATTGTTGCCAGCTGGATTTGTAGAAAGTATGGTGACGAGGTATAGTGGCAATGGTTATTTAAATCCTCAAGGGATAAGTGCACTTGACCATATAGAAGTATCGCTTAGTTTTAATAATACCAACATAGGTAAATACGACCTTTTTGAGTATGGAGTATTATATTACTTAAGTTGTTATGAAGGAGTTTTAGGTGAGTATTATTATTATGATCCATCAACGACAGATATAGATAAGGCTGCAACATTTTACATCAATAATAAGATAATGAATAGGGCATATAGCATAGTATCAGAGTACTATTATACAAGTCCAAGCGGAGAGAGTTTAAGCTTTAAGCCGACATGGATTATAAATAGCAGTAGTTTAACAGGAAGCAATAAAGAAGAATATGCAAAGCAATGGATAAACTTTCCATATTTTTTGATAAAGACTGGAGAAAAGTATTGGAATATAAGAGAAAGCATAGAGCAAAGTACATATTTAAGTGAATACGCAGAAGGATATTACGAGCAATATGTGACAGAGAGACCATATGGGGATGTAAGTGAAAGACTTATAGTACTTGATGAGATATATAAGACAGAGGAATCACTTCTAAATGACAATACAAGTGTAGTAGCAGTTCATCCATATGTCAAAAGTGAGAATATAGTAATTACAGGAAATTTTAGAGCTGACACCATAAATGAAGAAGGAAAACTTCGTGCTGGAGGAGTTTTGCCATATGATATAAATGCAGTATTAAATGTAGAAGTTAATGAGAGAAGAGCGAGATCAATTCAAGTATATCTAAATGGAGAAAAACTTATAACCAATAGCAATAGAGGTTTATACACATTAACTGACGGAAAATGTCAAGTGACCATAGATGGATCAAAACTAATTGATGAAGACAAAGCAAGGAATGTAATAAGTTTTATACTTTTGAATGAGTCAGGCGAATATGTAACAGATTCAAAAGGACGTATTATAAATAGTTATATAAGCTTAGTGAGAGAAAGCAGTATAGAAAAAAAGACTTATGTAGTAAAGTTTAAGACAAATGGAGCAAATATAATTACAGATATAAATGTAGAAGAAGGAAGTAAATTGAGCCTTCCAAAAAACCCAGGAAAAAACGGATATGAATTCAAAGGCTGGTATAAAGATGCTGGGTTTAAAGAGAAATTTGATTCAAATGAGTATATAACAAAAGATTTGGTATTATATGCATTATGGGCACAAAGAATAGTTAATTATTATCCAAGTTATAATGGCGGAAGAGGCGGTAGTGGTGGTGGAGGTGGCGGCGGTGGAGGCGGAGGTGGCGGAGGTGGCGGTGGCGGAGGTGGTAGTACAAGCGGAGGCGTCCTACCATCAGGTACAATGAGTTTAAGTAATGCATGGAATATGCAGATAAATAGTGGATTAAGCAGTGCGCTGATGCCTTTATTAAATATTAGTGGAGCATCAGGTGGAGGCACATGGGAAGGAACAGGAGCAAGCAAGCATTATAAGGATGCAAATGGAGATATATATAAAGACAAATGGGCAAATGTAGGAAGTGGTGGAAGTAGCGACTGGTACAAATTTGACAAGAATGGCAATATGCAGATAGGCTTTTATAATGAAGGAGGCAAAGTATATTATTTTGATATAGGCGACAGAGTTCCAGATGATATAGGGAAGATGGCCACTGGGTGGAAACTAATAAAGAATACTGATGGCAATTACTATTTCTATTATTTTAATGAAGATGGAATAGGCGAAACTAAAGGAGCCCTTTTAACAA
>DFKY01000011.1 GCA_002374095.1 Lachnospiraceae bacterium UBA3633 | reverse complement strand
CAACTTTTATTGGAGTTACAACTTCAAATATTTTTAAACAAAATGAACTTAATATTTATGAAATTTCTACAGGGAAAAAACAAAACATACAAAAACCTTCACTATTTAATGTTATATTTGAAGCAAATTTTGTTGATGATGATTAGTTTTATATATGACAATGTAGATAATGTTGTAGGCATCATAGACACAGAGGACAAAACATAATATTTAATGATAATAAAAGAGAATTAAAAGTAATATTTCAAAGATATAAAACTATGATAAAAGAAGATAATTTATGTTTAAAATTGATAAAAAATGTGACAATAATGGCAACCTAATAAGTGTGATAGATAAAAAAGATATATAGCATAAAAAAGAAACCTGAGCATAGGTTTCTTTTTTATTCTCCAAGGTATGAAGCTTTTATCGCTGGGTCATCAAGAAGTTCTTTAGGGTTACCTTCTTTTACTATCTTCCCAGTCTCAAGTACATAGGCTTTGGTGGCGATTGATAGAGCCT
This sequence comes from Lachnospiraceae bacterium UBA3633, assembly GCA_002374095.1. GTDB lineage: Bacteria > Bacillota > Clostridia > Lachnospirales > Lachnospiraceae > UBA3633. The sequence goes on along the minus strand of DFKY01000011.1, from coordinate 27,559 downwards.
TTTTAGCATTTTGTTCTACGAGAAGTATTGATACACCTTCCTTATGGACTTCTTCTATGATGTCGAAAATTGTATTGACATATATTGGAGAAAGTCCCATAGATGGTTCATCAAGAAAGAGAAGCTTTGGCTTTGACATAAGAGCTCTTCCAACTGCAAGCATTTGTTGCTCACCACCTGATAGTGTACCTGCGAGCTGCTTAGATCTTTCTTTCAATATAGGAAATTTTTTATATACATTTTCAAGACTTTCTTCAATCTCTTCACGATTATTTCTTGTGAATGCACCAAGTTTTAAGTTTTGATATACAGAAAGAGATGCAAAAATTCTTCTTCCTTCTGGGACATGAGCTATACCATCATTTACAAGTTTGTGATTAAGTTTTTTTGATATATCTTTTCCATGGTATTTTACTTTTCCTGACTTTATAGGAACTATGCCTGTGAGAGTCTGAAGGATAGTGGTCTTCCCTGCGCCATTGGCCCCGATAAGAGTCACTATATCGCCTTCGTTTACAGAAAAACTCACATCTTTTACAGCATGTATCATACCATAATATACATTTAATTTTTTAACATCAAGTAGAACCATTTTATTCTCCAAGATATGCTTTTATAACTTCTTTATTTTTTAGAACTTCATCAGTAGGACCTTGTGCAAGTACCTTTCCAAAGTTAAGCACAGTAAGTTCTTCGCAGATACCTTTTACAAGTTTCATATCATGCTCTATAAGAAGGATAGTCATATTGAATTTATCTTTTACGAGCTTTATAGTATTCATAAGTTCTTTTGTCTCGTTTTCATTCATTCCTGCTGCTGGTTCATCAAGAAGTAGGACTTTAGGATTTGTAGCGATAGCTCTTGCTATCTCAAGTTTTCTTTGCTTTCCATATGGAAGATTAGAAGATTTCATAGTAGCTTCATTTTCAAGGTTGAAGACTTTAAGAAGAGCAAGAGCCTCTTCATCCATAAGTGCTTCATATCTTCTATATCGTGTAAGCCTAAGTATTCCAGAGATAGTAGAGTATCTATATTTATTTTGTAAAGCTATCTTTACATTGTCGTGAACTGTAAGTTGATTGAAAAGACGGATATTTTGGAAAGTTCTTGCGATACCCATCTTGTTGATTTCTATAGTATTTTTACCTTCGATTTTATTGACTCCATTTAAAGTGATAGATCCAGTGGTGGGTTTATATACACCTGTAAGCAGATTAAAAATAGTTGTCTTTCCTGCACCATTTGGACCAATAAGTCCATAGAGCTCGTTTTCTCTTATATCAAGATTAAAGTTTTCTACAGCGTGAAGTCCGCCAAAAGTGATTGATAAGTTTTTGACAGAGAGCATTATATTATCTTTCATCTATATGCCCTCCTTACTTTTTGAAAAGCTTTTTCTAATGTGTTTTAATTTGCTTTTAGCAACTTCTATATATTGTTTCATTGAAGGAGCAGAGGTAAATATCATGACACATATAAGAACGATAGAATATATAAGCATTCTATAGTCTTGAAGACTTCTTAACATTTCTGGAAGAAGAGTAAGGATGACAGCTGCAATTATTGATCCTCTAATTTTCCCCATACCGCCAAGTACAACGAATACAAGTATAGTTATCGACATATTATAACCAAAGTTTTTAGGAAGAGCAGTAAGGGTAGTAAGATTATGTGCATACAAGACACCTGCGACACCAGCCATACTACTTGCTATGATAAATGCTATAAGTTTATATTTCATAGCACTTATACCGACTGATTCTGCAGCTATACGATTGTCGCGAAGTGCTTTTATATTTCTTCCTGTTCTTGAATTTATAAGATTGAGTATGATAGTAACAACTATAAGTAGAAGTATAACGCCGGCTGTGAAAGAAGAGTAGTGAGGGGTACCTGTGATACCTTGCGCGCCTTTTATGACGATAAAGCCTTTATCAGAAAGACCTAAATCCATAGCATTTTTAAGAGAAATATGTGCACCATGCTCGTCAAAGCCAAGGTATATAGCATTGACTATATTTTTAATGATTTCACCAAATGCAAGAGTGACTATGGCAAGGTAATCGCCTTTAAGTCTAAGTACAGGGATTCCTATAAGTAGACCAAAGACGGCAGCAGATACAGCACCTATAATTATCGCTATAACAAAAAGATATAGACCTTCAACTCCAAGAAATTTCATGTATCTTGTAAATATTGCACTTGAGAAAGCCCCGATACACATAAATCCTGCATGCCCAAGACTAAGTTCTCCGCTTATACCTACTACGAGATTGAGAGATACAGCAAGGATTGAATAAGTGCAAAAAGGAACAAGAAGACCATTTAAGAGAGAAGAAATCTTTCCTTGAAATGATAAAAGCATAATTATAGCATAAGCAATTATTATCATGAGATAAGTGCTTAAGTTATATCTAAACTTTTTAAGTTGTCTCTTTTTTAATAAATCCATATTATACTTTTTCTATACTTGTTTTTCCAAGTATTCCCGATGGTTTTACAAGTAGCATGATAATGAGAAGTGAAAAAACTATAGCATCAGAAAGTTGAGCTGATATATATGCTTTTGATAAGTTTTCGAGAACTCCGAGAATGAGCCCTCCTATAAATGCACCAGGGATAGATCCGATACCACCAATTACGGCAGCGACGAATGCTTTTATACCAGGCATAGCACCTGTAGTAGGAGTAAGAGTAGGATATGCAGAGCATAGAAGTACACCAGCGATACCTGCAAGGAATGATCCTATAGCAAAAGTCATCGCTATAGTTCCATTGACATTTATTCCCATGAGTGTACTTGCGCTTCTGTCTTCTGATACTGCAAGCATTGCTTGTCCCATTTTAGTTTTGTTGATAAAAGTTGTAAGGGCGATCATTATAATTATGCATAGAAGTATAGTAACTATACTTTCACTTGATATATTGAGGTTTCCGTCAAAAAGGTGAAGTGGAGGTAAAGATACAATACTTTTATAACTTTTAGTATTGGCTCCAAAGATAAGAAGAGCGATATTTTGCAAGAAATAAGATACGCCAATAGCCGTGATAAGTACAGAAAGAGAGTTCGCACCACGAAGAGGTTTATAAGCAATTCTTTCTATGACAATACCTATAATAGTGCATGATATACAAGCAAGAAGTAAGCTTAAAATAGGGTCAAGGCCTAATTGATTTATAAAAACAAAAGAGATGTATGCTCCAATCATAAGCACATCTCCATGAGCAAAATTAAGCATCTTGGCTATACCATATACCATGGTATAGCCGAGTGCTATAATTGCATATATAGAGCCAAGACTTAGCCCGCTTACTAAATATGTTAAAAAATCCATAAATGATTAATCTGCAAGAACGTATGCACCATTTTCAATTACTACTGCTTTTGGAGTCTTGTTAGGCTCGCCATTTGCTTCCCAACTTATCCTATCGCCAGTAAGACCATGTTGTGTGATAGATGTCATAGCACTCTTAAGTGCTTCACATATATCAGATACAGAGCTTGCTGGAGTAAGGTTTGCTTTTTCAATAGCATATTTAAGTGTGTAAGCACAGTCATATCCATCTGCAGCGAATTGATTAGGGATTTCGCCATATCTATTTTGATATTCTTTTACAAAGTTAACAGTTAATTCATCTGTTGCATCAGCAGAGAATGGAGTAAGAAGCATAAGTCCCTCTGCAAGAGATTTGTCGAAGTTATCAAGAGTAAGGATACCATCCATACCATCACATCCAAAGAATGTAGGAGCATATCCCATCTGCTTTGCTTGATTAAGTACAAGTGCAGCTTCAGAATAATAGAATGGAAGGAATACAAGATCAGCTTCAGCAGCTTTAATCTTTGTAAGTTGAGTTGTGAAGTCAGTCTTAGAATCAGCTGTAAATTGTTCTTCAGCAACTATTTCAAAATTTTTACCTTCAGATTCTTGAACAAATTTTTCATATATACCAGTTGAATATACATCAGATGAGTCATAGATTATACCAACTTTTTTTGCAAGATTGTGATCGTTGATATATTGTGCTGATGCGATACCTTGGTTGGGATCAGAGAAACACATTCTAAATGCATTATCGTTTACTACACAGTCTACAGCAGATCCAGATGGTGTGATTTGAAACATATTGTCACTTGAAGTTTCATTTGCAACTGCGATACAAGGTGAAGATGTTACAGTACCAATAAGCATCTGCATACCCCAGTCTTTAAGTGAGTTGTAAGCATTTACTGATTTTTCTGCATCATGCTCGTCATCTGCAAATTGATATTCTACTTGATAACCATTAAAACCACCATTACTATTTATCTCATCTATGGCAATTTGAATAGCATTCTTTACGGCTTGACCGTATACAGCAGCACCACCAGTTGTAGGACCAATACCACCAACTTTAAATGTTGCATTTTCTGAAACAGGTTCTGTTGCAGGAGTTTCTGCTGATTCTGCAGCAGGAGCTTCTGTGGTTGATGCTACTTGTTGATTGCCACATGCAAAAAGCGTAGTAACAAGAGCTATAGCAAGCATCAAAGAAAAAAGTTTTTTCATATAATTATCCTCCTAAAGTGTGTGAGCTTTTAATATACTAAAAATATAGAAATTTTGCAAGAAACCTATAACTTTTTTTCATAGGCAATTATATACCTATAACTTGAGGTTATATCCTTACTTTGTCAAAGGTATCATATTTTGATATAATGAAAGTATAAAAAGGCTTAAAAATAAAGCAAAAAGCCACAAAAAGTAAGAGGAGTCAATATGTTAAAGAAGTCATTGTTGTTATTGATGAGTGTATTTATACTGCTTTTCTCGAGTTGTAATGCATATAGTATATATGAAAGCAAGAATGAGGGCTCTCACTATGGGAAAGAAGAGTTGTCACAGCGCAATGCCGATGGCTATAGATTAAAGCAAGTAGTGGTTTTTAGTAGACATAATGTGAGATCGCCACTTACCAAAGAGGGTTCAGCTGTATATGACATGACACCGCACGAGTGGTTTGACTGGACATCTAATTCAAGTGAACTATCTATAAGAGGTGGTGTGCTTGAGACAGAGATGGGTCAGTATTTTAGAAAGTGGCTTGTGAAAGAAAAATTATTTGAAGATAATTATGACCCTAAAAATATAAATGTATCAACAGATGAAGTGCGTATTTATGCCAATTCAATGCAGAGAACTCTTGCGACAGCAAATTACTTTTTGACAGGACTTTTTCCTGTAAGCGATATGGATATAGAGCATCATATGAAATTTAATGAGATGGACCCAGTATTCAACCCTATCCTTACCAATATAGACGATAAATTTGTAGATGCTGCTACAAATCAGATGGAAGAAATATTTTCAAAGAAGACAGAGAGACTTAAGCCAGATTATAAATTGATAGAAGATGTGATAGATGTAAAAGAATCAAAAGAATATAAAGAAGGAAATTTTATAGAATTTAAAATAGATGATTCAGAGTTTGTATTAAAAGAAGGTGAAGAGCCTAAAGTGAAAGGCTCGTTAAATCTTGCATGTAAAGTTAGTGATGCTCTTACTTTTCAATATTATGAAAGTGATGATAGAGAAGCTTCATTTGGGAAAAATATACCTTTTGAAGACTGGGAAAAGATTACAGAAGTAAGAGATGTATATGAGGACGTGCTTTTTACAGCACCTTTGGTTGCAACAAATGTAGCGAACCCTCTTCTCAAAGAAATATTAAAAGAAATAAAAAATGATAAGAGGAAGTTTACCTTTCTGTGTGGACATGATTCCAATGTAGCAAGTTTACTTGCAGCACTTTCCGTAGAAGAATACAATCTTCCTTATGCGATAGAAAAGAAAACCCCTATAGGCTGTAAATTGACGCTAAGTACATGGGTAAAAGAAGAAAATCCAGCAGAAGAATACATGACAATAGACTTGATTTATCAAAAAGTTGAGCAATTAAGAGGGATAGAGATGCTTGACGAGAAAAATCCACCAGCAATATATAAATTATCTTTTAAAGGATTAAGTCAAAATGAAGAAGGATTTTATAAGAAGGAAGATGTAATAAATGCATTTAGTGAAGCAATAAGCCGATATAATGTAATAGACATAGATAATGAATTGATGAAGGAAAATTGAAAAATTATAATATAATTGCTATAATTATATATAGAAAGGAGCAAAAATAATCAGTTTGAAAGTTTTCAAAAGAGGGCTTAAACTTTAAAACTGAATTATATACTGACAACAACAATGAAAAAGAAAATAGTATCAGTATTCGTAATACTAATATGTGTATTGTCTATTAAAATGGTAATACCAAGCTATGCATTATATGACTATCCAGAAGTATACGACCTATATTGGAGCAATAAAACTGCAAGATGGTCAGTAGATGGTTGGGCAGATAAGTATGAGGTAAGGCTCTATAGAGATGATAGGAGAGTATTTACCAAGACAGTTACATCAAGAAGTAAAAGCTTTGTAGGAGAGATGTCTCGAGGGATACATGAGTATTATTTTGAAGTTCGTCCTTTCAACTATGATACTGGTTGGGGAGAATGGGAGCAATCAGATATAGTAGTTGTTGATAGAGATATAAGCGGATATAGTGGAGTGGCTCCAGGAGGTCCAGTTGGCACGGTTTATTCAGGTTCAGGACCAGGTGAGACAGTAAATAGTGGTGCTACACCTCAGACTATAAATAATCCTGTAGGACAATGGATAGCAGCCAATGGTAAATGGCACTTCCTTTATTCAAATGGGGTATACGCTTCCAATTCGTGGCTGTGTATAGGCAATAAATGGTATTTCATAGACGATAGTACCAATATGGTAGTAGGTCTTGTAAATATAGGTAGTTATACATATTATTTTAATCCAGATGGCACGATGGCAACTGGAATGATCACAATAAATGGTATGACACATTACTTCGATCAAGGCGGAAAAATGATGTATTAGAAGCATCCTAATTTTAAAACTTAAAACATTCATGCTATATAAATAAGGAAAATATAAATGGGCTGTAACACATAGCCCATTTTTAGTTGTCAAAACGTGGCATTTTTGGCTTGCATAGTTGTCAAATTCGTGGCAAAATTAATTAAAATAAGAATAATTAAGCAAAAAGAATGAAAAGAATAAAAAACTTATTTAATAGGAGTTGAAAATGAAGATTTATAAGAAGTTACAAAAAAGTTTTATTATGCGCTTTATACTTGTGATTATGGTTTTGATGAGCATCATCATGACATCATGCTCAAAGAAAGTTGAGACTACAACACTTGGTACTTATTGGGCAAAGGATTCGGCAGTTGCAGAAAGTTTAAGGGAATATGTAGGTAGAGTAACGAATGTAAACGACAAAGAAAACTTTATTCCTGAAAAAGATCGTATAGCGGTATTTGATATGGATGGCACTTTGATGTGTGAGACGTATTATACATATTATGATACGATGATGTTTGTAGAGTTTTGTCTTAATGATCATCCAGAAAGAGTATCTAATGAATTAAAAGAAGTGGCAAAATCTATAAAACCTGGGTATGTTGCTGATGAGTCACTTGCCAGAAATTTTGCAAAAGCATATAAAGGTATGACTGTGTCAGAGCTTTATGATTATGCAGTAGAATTTGGCAAGAAGAAAACAAATAGTTTTAATAACATGCGATACATTGATAATTTTTATCTTCCTATGGCAGAACTTGTAAAGTATCTATATGACAATAAGTTTACAATCTATGTTATAAGTGGAACAGAACGTACTATAACAAGGGCAATAGTTGCCAATTCTCCAATCAAGGATTATGTCACGATGAATCATGTGATAGGGACAGATTTTGAAGTAAAAGTTAAAGGACATGAAGATGAGTCATCCAATATGAATTTTAAATATGAAAATGGTGATGACCTTGTAATTACGGGTGGATTTGTTCAGAAAAACCTAAATGCCAATAAAGCAATATATATAGAAAGAGAGATAGGGCAGAGACCCGTACTTGCATTTGGCAATAGTGGAAGCGACACGAGTATGTTGAATTATACCATTGATGATAGAAATAAATATGATACAAAAGCATATATGGTTATAGCTGATGATAGTGTAAGGGAATGGGGCACTCAAGACTTTGATGAAAAATCAAAAGATTATATTGAAAAAGGATATACACCTATTTCAATGAAAAATGATTTTGCAGAGATTTACGATAAGGGCATAACTAAAGCAACAGAGCAGTATAGTAATTGACAAAAAAGCCGACAAAATGTAAAATATAAGGTGTAAAAGTGGGAAATCCCACAGCAGGAGAGAATAACATGAATACAATAGTTAAAAAATATGATGCAAAAGTGGACTCTAAAAAAAGAATAACTTTGAGAGATTCAAAATACGATTATTATTCTGTCACCACCTACGAAGATGGTTCAATGTCACTTGAACCAAAGGTTTTGATGTCTGAAAAAGATATATCTTTAAAAAAGGGATATAATGCTTTTTTGCAGTTAAGAGAAAATGCAAAAAACAATGGTACTGCAGGAATGACTTTAAAAGAGATAAACGAGGAAATTTACGGAAATGAAAGATAAATACAATGTTGTGATTGATACCAATGTCTTGGTTTCAGCAATTTTGTCAAAAGAAAGTGATTCACCAGTAGTAAAGGTTTTAAAATTGTTGTTTGCAAATGAAATACAACTTTTTTATAATGATGATATAATGAATGAGTATAAAGATGTCCTTCATAGAAAGAAATTTAACTTTGATACTTCTTTGATAAAATATATAATAGATGCAATAGAAGAAAATGGTATAAAAGTGATAGCAAAGAAAACAGATATTGAATTGATGGATGAGAAAGACAAACCTTTTTATGAACTGGTTATGGATGAGTCAATAAAAGATGGCAAACTTATAACTGGCAATACAAGACATTTTCCGGCACACACGAAAATTGTTACACCGCGAGAGTTTATAGAAATATATGAAAGTAATAAAATGAAAAATTAGGGAGGTAAATATGTTAGTAACAACAAAAGAAATGTTTGAAAAAGCTTATAACGGAAAGTATGCGATAGGAGCATTCAATGTCAACAACATGGAGATAATACAAGGGATAACAGAAGCTGCATCAGAGCTTAAAAGTCCAGTAATTCTTCAGGTATCAAAAGGAGCAAGGGAATATGCCAATCACACATATCTTGTGAAGCTTGTAGAAGCAGCAGTAAAACTTTATCCAGATATTCCTATAGCTCTTCATCTTGACCATGGTGATAGCTTTGAACTTTGTAAAAGTTGTATTGATGGTGGCTTTACCTCTGTTATGATAGATAAATCAAGTGCAAGCTTCGAAGAAAATGTAGAAGTTACAAAAAAGGTTGTAGAGTATGCTCATGCTCATGGCGTGGTAGTTGAAGCAGAGCTTGGTACTCTTGCGGGCATAGAAGATGAAGTAAAGGTGGAAGAAGGAAAGCAAAGCTATACAGATCCTAATATGGTAGAAGAATTTGTGACGAAAACCAAGTGTGATTCTCTTGCTATAGCAATAGGCACATCACATGGAGCATATAAATTTAAGCCAGGCACAAAACCACAACTTCGATTTGATATACTTGAAGAAGTGTCAAAAAGAATTCCAGGTTTTCCTATAGTTCTTCATGGGGCATCAAGTGTGCCACAAGAATTTGTAAAGATGGTCAATGAGTATGGTGGCAATATGCCAGATGCAATAGGTGTACCAGAAGACCAACTTCGTCATGCAGCAGAATTGTCAGTATGTAAAATTAATATTGACAGTGATATAAGACTTGCTATGACAGGCAATATAAGAAAATATTTTGCAGAGCATCCAGATCATTTTGACCCAAGACAATATTTAAAGCCTGCTCGTGCAGCAGTTAAAGCAATGGTAGCACATAAGATAAAAGATGTACTTGGGAGTGATAATAAAATATAGTTTAATTGTCAAAGATAAGGAGAATTGTTTTTGATACTTAAAAGTAATTTATCGGAGAGTGTAGCATAGCCGAGAGGCTTATCTACACTTACAATAAGCCTCTCAGAAGTTTATTATAAGCTTTTAGGAGGTTAAACTTGATGGATAAAAAATATATAGAAACATATGCCAGCAACGATGAAGATGGTTGCTATGGTTTTATTTGCAAAGTATGTGGTAGTTTTGTCAAACCATTAAATAATGGCGGCAAACAAAGAAATCACTGTCCGTATTGCTTATCAAGTATGCACATGGATAATGAAAAAGGTGATAGAAAGTCACATTGTAAAGGCATAATGGAACCTATATCAATATGGGTAAAAAGAAACGGAGAGTGGGCACTTATACATAGATGTAAAGATTGCGGCAAATTAAGTACAAATCGAATTGCGTTTGATGATAATTCTATTAAGCTGATATCACTTGCTGTGAAACCGATTTCATCTATACCTTTTCCAGTTGAAAAATTGCAAGAGTTAGGAGATATGTAATGCTATTATGTGCCGATACATATATAGATAAAGATGTATTGGCACATTTTATAAAATATTTAAAATGAAGTAAATATGTGTACAAGCATAGTGGTAAATAGAAAAAAGACTATAGTAGGCTTTAATCTTGATATATTAAATATGGAATACAGAGTTCGACCTACTGATGAAGCTGTCTATATTGAAATCAATGATGTAAAAGAAGGATGGATGTCACTTTTTGGTGCCAATAATCGTGGAGATTTTGTTGCTATGCCTACCTGCTGGCCCTTTGACAAAAGAAGTAACCCTGTCAGCAGTGAATGTAGAAATATTATAATGCTTGATATAGATTTGTTATTAAAGAAGAAAACATTTGAAGAAGTAAAACGGATAGCAAAAAATGAACCAATCTATAGTATACCAGGAGTTACTTTTATGTCTTCACTTTCCAATAAAAATGGAGATGTGCTACATATTATTCCAGGTCAAGGAAGTGAATTCTATGAGAAACCAAAATATAAAATTATGACCAATTTTTCGCTGTATAAACAAGATAGAGAGAAACACGACTGGATGGGATGGGATAGATACAAAAAAGCAGAAGCAATGATAGAGAATTCAAACGAAAGTTTTGATTTTAAAGACTGCTTTAATATCCTTAAAGATGTTTCACAAATCATATGCCCTACGGTTGTATCAATGGTATTTGATGTTGGTGAGAATAAAGTATATTGGTGTGAAAAAAGGAACTGGGAAAATATACAGCAAAAACAATTAAAAAATTCCATGATGTGAGGAAAGGAAGAGGATGAAAAAAGAAGATATATTAAAGCAAGTTCGAGAATTTGCTAAAGAAAACCTATCCAATAAAGAGATAAAAGAATATAAAGAAGGCGACAGGATTCCATATAGTGCAAAAGTTTTTGATGAAGAAGAAGTGGTAAATCTTGTTGACTCTGCTCTTGAGTTTTGGTTGACGCAAGGACACTATTATGATGAGTTTGAAAAAGGTCTTGCAGATTATTTAGGAGTAAGATATGTCTCTTATGTCAATTCTGGCTCATCAGCTAATCTTATTGCATTTGAAACGCTTACATCACCTCTTCTAAAAGAAAAACGAATAAAAAAAGGTGATGAGGTGATTACGGTAGCATGTGGTTTTCCTACAACTATAGCACCGATCATACAATATGGAGCAGTGCCAGTATTTCTTGATATGGATATACCGACATATAACATAAAAGTTGAAGACCTTGAAAATGCACGGACGGAAAAAACAAGGGCAATATTTTTAGCACACACCCTTGGCAATGCATTTGATATAGTAAAGATAAAAGAGTTTTGTGATAAATATAATCTTTGGCTTATAGAAGATAATTGTGATGCACTTGGAACAGAAGTTTTGATAGATGGTGTATATAAAAAGACAGGAACCATAGGTCATATAGGGACATCTTCTTTTTACCCACCACATCATATGACCACTGGAGAAGGTGGAGCTGTATATACTGACGATCCGCTTCTTCACAAAATTATCAATTCACTTCGTGACTGGGGAAGAGATTGTGTGTGCCCAAGTGGTGTAGATAATACATGCAACCATCGTTATGATGGAGAATATGGATTACTTCCAAAAGGCTATGACCATAAATATGTATATAGTCATCTTGGTTATAATTTGAAGGCTACAGATCTTCAAGCAGCGATAGGTGTAGCACAACTTAAAAAGATAGAAGGATTTGTAAAGAAGAGAAGAGAAAACTTTGATTTACTATATAGACTACTTAAAGAAAAAGGTATGGATGAGTACTTTATACTTCCGGAAGCGACAAAAAATACAAAGCCATCTTGGTTTGCATTTATACTTACTCTTAGTGATAGTGCAAAAGCAAAAGGGCTTACTCGAGAAAAAGTTGTCCGCTACATTGAAAGTAAAAATATCCAGACTCGTATGCTTTTCGCAGGAGATATCATAAAACAGCCATGCTTTGATGACATAAGAGATGATAAAAATAAATATCGTGTTATTGGCAATCTGAAAAATACTGACAAAATAATGGATGATACATTTTTACTTGGCGTGTATCCAGGTCTTGATGAAGAGCGGATAAAATATATGGCGAAAGTTGTAGCAGAAGCAGTAAAAAATATTTATATACAATGAATGTTATACTTGAGAATGGATTTTAAAATATAGAGATATAAGATATGATTAAAAGCATTATAAAAGAAATAACAAAGAATCTACGAAATATCATGATATGGGTATGTTCATATATATCTAGGCGAGAATGCAAATTTTGGCTGGGGTAAAGTTAATAGTATTTATCCACAAGATACATTGACTTACATTGATAGAGAATCAAATGTGATAATATGTAGTGGAGAGGCATTTGATAGAGTTTATAGATATACTGGAGAGAATTAGGAGGTAAAGATGAATAGAGTATTAAAAAGCATCACAATATTTTTCGTTGTTATATTTTTGATATCAAGCTATTTTTTGCTAAAAAACCATTATGAGCAACATAGATTTGATATTAATAAAGTAAGTATTAGAAAAACAACAGATTTAAGTTCCGCTTTAAAGGGATGCTTTGAAAGTAGTAACTGGAGTACGCTTCCGTTGTCGGAAAATTTTAGAAAAAAATATAAAACAAAATTTGATATAACTGAATATGCTGGAAGGTTTGTACGATATGGAAATGGGTATAAACGCGAAAATGGTGAAAAGATGATAATGATATCTTACATAAAAGAAATACTTTTTGATTTTGATGATTCAAAAAGCATATATTATAACCTATATTTTAAATATAAAATCACTGATGATAGGTTACTTGATGATGTAGAATTTGTTCGTCTAGAAAAAAGAAATCCAATGTCTGGGAAAATTATTGAAGATTAATATTATTGATTGAAAAAGGGAGCCGTGGCTCCTTTTTTGATAAAAAAAACACGCCCTAAAAACAAGTATAACAACAGAGTATAAAAGCACACTTTGTTATAACATGGATATTTTTTAATGTTTTTACTTACATATTATTTTTGTAAAAAAATCAAAAAGTTGATAAAATGAGTAAATAATTGTATAATAAAAATATGAACAATGAAGATTTGAAAAAATATATATCTGATATATCTGATAAGTATAATTTGAAAAAAGTCATTTTATTTGGTTCGCGTGCCGATGGTACTAATCGCACTGATAGCGATATTGATTTACTTGTAGAATATAATACTCCAACCGAATCAATATTTACAACTATTGGGTTAATGCAAGATGTAGAAAAAAAGTTTAATTTACCTGTAGACATTGTGAGGTATCCAGTATCCAATAGAGGGATTAAATTAAGAATTGACAAAGAGGTCACATTATATGGCTAACAAATTAGTAAGTGATGACATAAATACAATAAATTATATATTAGAACAAATTGGTATTTGTACACAGTTTATAACCAATATGAACCTGAATGAGTTTTTGAGTGATATTAAAACATGTTATGCAGTAAGTATGAATTTACAAGTGATTTGTGAGAACGCCAATCATATAACGGACAAAACGAAAAATATGTCTAAAAAGATAGAATGGGATAAAATGTCAGGGCTTAGAAATCTTATATCTCATGATTATGGAAAAATAATGTTTGAAGATATGTATCATACTGTTGTAAATGATTTACCTATATTGCAATCGGAATTAGAACAATTGCTAAAAAAGATAGACAAATTATAATTTATAAATAATATGAAAACAGCACGTGTATGACCTAGTCAAAAGTATGACTAGGTTTTTGTTTGCTGTAATGTAACAAGCGAAATCTATTGTTTGAAAAAACTTATGCCCTATAGGAAGTGTACTATAAGAAAGTGTAATAATAAGATATAAGTTAAGATAGCAAAGAGGCAAAATTGCTTTTGTTGTTTTTTAATAGCCTTTTTGTTATAATATATAAGCGATGTTATATGGCGAAAGTTGTGGCAGAAGCAGTTAGTATATGAAGAAAAAAGTAGCTATAATTATATCATGCTTTAATGAGGAAGATAACATTCTTCCCTTTTTTAAGGAAACAAAAAAGTATTTTACTGATGACAAATATGAATATAATATAGTATATGTAAATGATGGAAGCACAGATAAAACATATGATAGAGTGTCGCATCTTATAGAAGAAGTAAAAGAGAATGAAAAAAACATAAAAGTCTCTATAATAAGTTTTGTACATAATTTTGGCCATGAGGCTGCAATGTGTGCAGGTTTTGATAAATTAGATGCAGATTATCTTATATTTATGGATGTAGATTTGCAAAATCCACCAGCAAAGATTCCAGAAATACTTAAAAGTTTTGAAGAAGGGGCAGACTGTGTACTTCTTAGAAGAGTAAAATATAATGCCACAAGTTTTATAAAAGTATTTTTTTCAAAAAGCTACTATCTTTTTTCTAAAATAATTCTTAGAAATAAAAATGAAAGAGATGTATCGGATTTTTTTGCAATAGATAAAAGCCTTGCGAAAAGAGTAAGTGAAAAATATAAGACAAGACTCAGATTTGTCAGAAGTTTCGTGCAACACGAAGCAAAAAATATAAAAATTGTAGATTATGAAAATGCAGCACGAAATAGCGGAGTGTCAAGATATAATTTCTTTAAACTTGCTAAGCTTGCTATGATATCTGAGTTATCAAGAAGTAAGTTTTTAAGAGATAAACATAAAGCGACAATAGACAATCCTGTCTATGTGATAGATGAGACAAAAACAAAAATTTAAAAGATTAAAAGTTCTGCTTAAAGGAGAAGAAATGAAAAAGACAACAGTGTTATGTATAATGGATGGCTATGGATTAAGAGATGAAAAAGAAAATAATGCTATAGCACTTGCAAAAAAGCCACACCTCGATAAAATTTTTGATGAATATCATATGGTTAAAGGTTATGCATCTGGTACTTATGTAGGACTTCCAGAAGGACAGATGGGTAATTCTGAAGTAGGACATCTAAATATAGGTGCAGGAAGAGTTGTGTATCAAGATTTAACTCGTATTACAAAGTCAATAAATGATGGCGATTTTTTTACCAATGATGCATTTATAAAAGCAGTAAATCATGTGAAAGAGCATAACTCATCACTTCATATAATGGGTCTTTTATCAGATGGAGGAGTTCATACCCACAATTCACATTTATATGCATTGCTTGAATTGGCGAAGAGAAATGATGTAAAAAAAGTATATGTACATGCATTTCTTGATGGAAGAGATACACCTCCTAAATCTGGTATAGATTATTTAAAGGAGCTTGAAGATAAGATAAAAGAAATTGGTGTAGGTGAGATAGCATCAGTTTGTGGTAGATACTATGTGATGGATAGAGATAAAAACTATGATAGGACAATACTTGCATACAATCTTCTTACAAAGAGAGATGGAGAAAAATTTGATAATGCAGATGCTGCGATAAAAGCATCTTATGATAAAGATGTGACAGATGAGTTTGTAAAGCCATGTGTTATAAAAGTGGAAGACGAAGAAGCAAGTAAAGTAAAAGATGGAGATAGTCTTATATTTTTTAACTTTAGACCAGATAGAGCAAGACAGATAACTCATGCATTTTGTGATGATGATTTTACATTCTTTGAAAGAAAAAAAATAAAAGATTTAATATATATCTGCATGACAGAGTATGATCCTACAATAAAAGGTAAGCTTGTGGCATTTGAAGAAAAAGAGATAAGAAATCATCTTGGAGAAGTGCTTGGAGATAAAGGCTACATGCAGCTTAGGACAGCAGAGACAGAAAAGTATGCACATGTCACATTTTTCTTTAATGGTGGAGTAGAGAAGCCTTGCAAAAATGAAGAAAGGATTCTTGTGCCATCACCAAAAGAAGTTCCTACTTATGATTTGAAACCAGAGATGTCAGCAGTTGCGGTATGCGACAATGTGGTGAAAGCAATAGATGAAGGTAAGTATGATCTTATAGTAGTCAACTTTGCAAATCCTGATATGGTTGGTCATACGGGAGTACTTGCGGCAGCAATAAAAGCTATAGAGACAGTAGATACATGTGTGGGCAGGATCTATGATAAGATTATAGAAAAAGAAGGAAATCTTTTTATTATAGCAGACCATGGCAATGCAGAGCTTATGAAAGATGAAACTGGAAATCCCTACACAGCTCATACCAATAATCCTGTACCATTTTGTCTTGTGACAAAAGAAAGATATAAATTAAAAGAAGGTGGAAGACTTTGTGATGTAGCACCTACAATACTTAAACTTATGGGAGTAGAAAAGCCAGTAGAGATGACAGGAGTTGAGCTTATATGAAAAGTATAAAAGATAAAAGGGTTTCTGTAATAGTAGCTTCACTTATTATTGCCATGTGTTTTTCTACTATGGTGAATGCAACTACATATGTACCAGTGGTTCCAAATTATAACCAAGGTGCTTACAATCCTTATTACAATAATTATCCTAGCAATGGTTATTATCCAAACTATAACCCTTATAATAATTATTACCCAAATTACAATTCAGGAAATGCTCAATACATAATCCCATCAAATAGTTACTATTATATATCAGGATATGATCGACCTGTGACATCCACATCAAATGGAGAACCAATGGTATCAAGAGTTCCAATACTTGCAGGAAATTACAGTTACCCTACTTATATAGCAAATGGTCTTGTATATGGTGCCTATCGCTCTATATCAACATGGTGTAATAATAACATCCTTACAGGAAGAGTAAAAGATTACTTTTTGAATTTTGCAAGTATAGTAAGTGAGACTCCATATGAGATAGTTATGAATGTCAATTGTGCATTGTATCAAAGCAACGCAATATCGGGATTTATAGAGTTTAAGATAGTTCTTGATATAGCATCCAATCGCTATAAGTGGACAAAACTTGGAAATGATAATGATAGAAGACTTTATGAATATGACTCTCTCACAGGGACACTACGAGAGATAAGTTAAAAAAATGGCGGAGATTCCGCCATTTTTATATTATATCGTTTGCAATTATATCATCTAAAGATTCTCGCTTTACTACTAGAAAATCTTTATCATCTTTTAGCATGACGATAGAAGGTCTTGGCAACCTATTGTAGTTAGAGGCCATAGAGTAATTATATGCTCCGGTTGTTGCGACTGCAACTATGTCATATCTTGATACATCAGATGGAAACATTATATCTTTTGCAATTATATCTCCTGATTCACAACATCTACCGACAAGGTCTGCTTTAAAGTTACAGAGATTATTCATTTTATTTGCAAGGAAACAAGAGTATCTAGCGCCATATAGTGCGAATCTTGGATTGTCGGTCATACCACCATCTATAGATACATAGTTTTTATAGCCAGGAATTTTTTTGATTGTGCCGACAGTATATAGAGTCATTCCAGCATCTGCAACGATACTTCTACCAGGCTCTATTCTAAATGAAGGAACATTTAAATTATATTTTTTACATTCTTCTTTTATACATGTTGCCAAAATTTTGATTTTTGTATCAAGATTAAAAGATGGATCATCATCTACATATCTGACACCGAGTCCACCACCTATATCATACTCTAAAGTTTCGAAATTATAAGTTTCCTTTACTTGGGAGAAAAATTTGATCATGATTTTAGAAGTTCTTTCATATACATCTTCTTCAAAAACTTGAGAGCCTACATGACAGTGAAAACCATATAGTCTTACGTGTTTTAGTTTAAGTATCTCGCCAACAAGTGTAAGAGCTTG
The DNA here is from genome assembly GCA_002374095.1 of Lachnospiraceae bacterium UBA3633. GTDB lineage: Bacteria > Bacillota > Clostridia > Lachnospirales > Lachnospiraceae > UBA3633. Next base: position 9,348 of record DFKY01000011.1, on the reverse strand, counting down.
TCCTGTCTCTATAGCTGTGCCAAATTTAGAATCAATTTTTCCCGTCTTGTCAGCTTCATAAGTATGAGTGTCTATACCAGGAGTGACCCTTAAGAGAATTTTTTGCTCTTTATTTAGATCACCACATATTTTTTCTATGACAAGAGCTTCTTCTATATTATCTACGACAAAGTATCCAATATTCTTTTCAATACCATATCTTATATCTTCATCAGTTTTGTTGTTGCTATGAAAGTAGGCTTTAGAAAGATCAAAATCAGACTTTTCTGCGGTATATAGTTCGCCGCTTGATACTACATCTATGCCAATGTTTTCTTCCATCATGATTTTGTATATGTACATAAAAGAGCAGGCTTTGCTTGCATATAAAGTAAGAGCAGAGTCCCCAAAGTACTTATTTAGAGCTTCTTTATAAGCATGAACATTTTTCCTTATGCGGTTTTCATCCATCAAGTAAAGAGGTGTCCCATACTTTTTAGCAAGATCTACCACATCAAAATTATTAAAGTGTAGATGTCCGTTTTTGGTTGTGATATTTTCACAAATCATATGTTTATTTTAGCAGATTTTGAAAATCGTGTAAACAATGTAGAAGTATAAGGTTATATATAAAAAAACCTAAAGTACTAAAAGAAGGTTATAATTATTGAAGCGATTTTGCATATATGTTATAATACATAAAAGAAATAAGAATATTATCTTATAATGTGTGTCGAGGTGGTACATATGGATAAAAAGCTTATATTTAAAGGTGTCGGTACAGCTCTTATAACACCAACTAATGAAAAAGGTATTGATTATGAAAATCTTGAGAAGCTTATAGATTTTCAAATTGCGGAAGGAATCAATGCAATTATCATAGCAGGTACTACGGGAGAAGGTGCTACACTTAGTGATGAAGAGCATAAAGAACTTTTAAAATTTTCAAAAGAAAAAATAAAAGGTCGTGTGCCATTTATTGCTGGCGCAGGATCCAATGATACAAGCTATGCATGTTCACTTGCGAAATATGCATCAGAACTTGGAGTTGATGGACTACTTGTAGTGACTCCTTACTATAATAAAGCCACACAGCGTGGTCTTATAGAAAGTTATAAAGAGATAGCAAAAGCATCAAGCGCTCCAATCATACTTTACAATGTGCCATCAAGGACTGGAGTAAATATAGAGCCTGAGACATATCTAGAATTATCAAAAGTAGATAATATAGTCGGAATTAAGGAAGCAAATGGTAACCTTGCAAAGATAATGGATGCATTTAATTTGGTTGGCGCTAAAATGTATATATATTCAGGAAATGATGATGAGATAGTTCCTTTCTTGTCAATGGGAGGTATGGGAGTTATCTCTGTCATATCAAATATGCTTCCAAAAGAGACAGTAAGGATGTGTGATGCATTTTTTGAAGGCAAGATAGAAGAAAGTAGAAAATTGCAGACGAAATATCTTCCACTTATAAGAGCATTATTTTCAGAAGTAAATCCTATACCTATAAAAGCAGCAATGGCAAGGATGGGATATTGTGAAAATTATTTGCGATTACCACTTTGTACGATGGATAAGAAGAAAGAAGAAAAATTATATAGCATAATGGATGAATTAGGTATAAAATAATGAAAGTATTAGTTAGTGGCATCACAGGTCACATGGGAAAAATAATATCCGAGATGATAAGGGAGGACGACGAGCTTGTTCTTGCTTGTGGCATCAGCAGAAGCGAGTATCACGATACCGTAAATAGTCATAAAGGCGAGCCTGTATTTAATAGATTCTCAGATATTAACGTAGACATTGATATTATAGTAGATTTTTCTAACCATTCTCTTACAAAAGATCTTTTAGATTTCGCAATTTCAAAAAATATTCCAGTTGTTATAGCTACTACTGGTCAGACAGATGAAGAGAAAGACCAGATAAAAAAAGCTTCAGAAAGCATACCTGTATTTTATGCTGCAAATTATTCGATGGGAATAGCTGTTTTGATAAATACAGCAAAAAAAGTAGCAAGCATTATGAAAGACGCAGACATAGAGATAGTGGAGACGCACCACAATAGAAAGATAGATGCACCATCAGGTACTGCTCTAAAAATAGCAGAAGAGTTAAAAGATGTAAGGAAAGATGCGAATTTTGTTTTAGGTAGAAGCGGACAGAAAAAAAGAGAAAAAAATGATATAGGGATAAACTCTATACGATATGGCAATGTAGTAGGAATTCATGAAGTGATTATATCTACAAATTATGAAAGTATAACATTAAAACACGAAGCATATGATAGAAGTCTTTTTGCGGAAGGAGCTATAAAAGCTATAAAATACATGAAAGGCAAGAGTAAAGGAATGTATGGCATGGAAAACCTTCTTACATAGTAGAGAAAGAAAATTGACAGAAGAAAAATGAAACATAAAAAAGGTTATAAAAGAAGTATGAGTGAACAAAAAAAGCGAGAAAGCATAATCGTAAAGACAAGTATTATAGGAATAGTTGCCAATATCTTACTAAGTGTATTTAAGATTGTAGTAGGACTTATATCACATTCTATAGCGATCATTCTTGATGCGGTCAATAACTTATCTGATGCAGCGAGCTCTATTATAACCATAGTAGGAGCAAAGCTTGCAGGTAAGAAACCAGACATTAAGCATCCATTTGGATATGGTAGAGTAGAATATCTAAGTGCGCTTGTCATATCTATGATAGTTTTGTATGCAGGTATAACATCCCTTAGAGAATCTATAGACAAGATAATACATCCAGAAGAAGTAAGTTACACTACACCAACTTTAGTGATAGTGGCAGTGGCAGTAGTAGCAAAAATTTTACTTGGTACTTACGTCAAAAATGTAGGAGAAAAAATTAATTCAGATTCACTTATTAATTCAGGAGAAGATGCAAAACTCGATTCTGTCATATCAGCATCAACACTTGTGGCAGCTATCATATTTATATTTACTAAAGTTTCACTTGAGGCATATCTTGGTGCGATTATATCGCTTATTATCATAAAGTCTGGTATTGGTATGATAAAAGATACCGTATCCAATATTCTTGGTAAAAGTGCAGATCCAGATTTTGCGAGTGATATAAAAGCAGAGATTAGAAAATTTGATAAAGTACGAGGTGCATATGATCTTATACTCAATGATTATGGACCAGATGCATATACAGCTTCAGTTCATATAGAAGTTCTTGATGACCTGGATGCCAATGATATAGATAAGCTTACAAGAGATATCACAAAGGTAATATATGACAAGTTTAATGTGGCGATTTCTGCAATAGGAGTGTATTCTATCAATACTCATGATGAAGAGATAAAGAATATGCGAGAAAATGTAGCTAAAATAGTACTCTCGCATGAGCATGTACTTCAGATGCACGGTTTCCATTATGATAAAGAAAAGAAAATAATGAGATTTGATATTGTAGTAAGCCTTAAATCAAAAGATAGAGATAAGATTTTTGAAGATGTGATAAAAGATATTAAGGAAATGTATAAAGATGTAGAAATTATAGCCAATATGGATACAGATTTTGCAGAGGCTAAAAAAGAATCATAAAAGCAAAAAGGAGAAGCTATGAAGATAGGAATTTATGGTTATGGAAATATTGGAAAAGGCGTTGAATGTGCATGTAGGCAAAATAAAGACATTGAGCTTATTGGTATATTTACAAGAAGAGATAAAAGTACAGTAAAACCGATATTTGATACTAAAGTATATAGTGCAAGTGAAGTAAAAGATTTTAAAGATAAGATAGATGTACTTGTTGTATGCGGGGGGTCAGCAACAGAGCTTCCTACTATGACGGTAGATCTCGCAAGAGATTTTAATGTTATTGATACCTTTGATACACATGCAAATATTCTTGAACACTTTAATAATGTGGATAAAGTGACAAAAGAATCAAATCATATAGCTATGATTTCTTGTGGATGGGATCCAGGAATGTTTTCTCTCAATCGTCTTTATGCAAGCGCGATACTTCCAGAAGGAAAAGACTATACTTTCTGGGGGAGAGGCATAAGTCAAGGTCATAGTGATGCTATAAGAAGGATTGAAGGGGTAGTTGATGCAAAGCAATATACAGTTCCTATAGATGCAGCTGTAGCAAAAGTAAAAAATGGAGAGATGCCAGAGCTTTCTGTCAGAGAGAAACATAAAAGAGAATGTTATGTAGTGGTAGCAGATGGTGCAGATAAAGAAAAGATTGAAAAAGAAATCAAAACCATGCCACATTATTTTGATGAATATGATACAGAAGTTAATTTTATAAGTATGGAAGAGTTTAGAAAAGATCACATGGGTATGCCTCATGCAGGCTTTGTATCAAGGACAGGATTTACAGGAAAAGATAAAGAACATAAGCATACAGTTACATATAGTTTAAGTCTTGATTCAAATCCAGAGTTTACAGCAAGCGTAGTGGTGGCTTTTGCAAGAGCGCTATGTAAAGAAAAGGCACGTGGCACGACAGGATGTCTTACGACTCTTGATATAAGGCCAAGAGACTTGGTGACAGAGGATTATAATGAATTACTAAAACATATGATGTAAAAGGGTTATATATTTGAAAAATGTTATAACAAAATTTGGTGGTAGTTCTCTTGCAGATGCAGGTCAGATAAAAAAGGCAGTAGATATAGTCTTATCTAGTGAGGATCGTAGATACATAGTTGTGTCGGCTTTTGGCAAGAGAAACGCAGAAGATGAAAAGATGACAGATCTTTTTATTGATTATTATAATACAAAAGATGATATAGAAAAAAACGAAGCAATTAAAAATATTATAATTGACCGATATGAAGAAGCAGTAAAGGAACTTTCAATAGACTATGATGTGAAAAGTGAATTGGAAGAGATATTTAGTCTATCAGCGAAAATGAATACAGTTGATTATACAGCAAGTCGTGGAGAGTACTTATCAGCAAAGATTATATCAAGTTATCTTAAAGCAGAGTTTCTTGATATGCAAAAAATTATAATATTTAATGATAATAAAAAGCTTGATTATGAGCTTACATATAAAAATATAAAAGAAGCAATAGAAAGTATAGAAGAAAGAAAAGGCAAAATACGTATTGTTATGCCAGGATTCTATGGATCATTTAGAGACGGCAAAATAGTGACATTCTCTCGTGGCGGATCAGATATTACAGGGTCACTCATAGCTCGAGCACTTAACTCGGACATTTATGAAAACTGGACTGATGTGTCAGGAGTTATGTTTGTAGATCCAAGAATAGCAAAGGAAGCGAAGCCTATAGAATATATAACATATTCGGAGCTTAGAGAGCTTTCTTATATGGGTGCATCTGTACTTCACGAAGAGACAGTATATCCAGTAAGTAAAGTTGGTATACCAATACATATAATGAATACCAATAACCCAAAAGATGCAGGAACCATGATAGTGTCAAGCATACCATCTATAGCAAAAAGAAAAGCGGTAACAGGCATAGCAGGGAAAAAAGGATTTAGTTCTATACTTTTACAAAAAGCTCTTATGAATGAAGAGATAGGTTATCTTGCAAAGTTACTTAATATCTTTGATAAAGAAGGAATATCTGTTGAGCACTGTCCTACTGGGATAGATACTATATCTATAGTATTGCGATCAGAATTTCTTGATGGCAAAAAAGAAAAAATTGTTGATGAGATAAAGAAAACATTAAACCCAGATATATTAAGCATTGAAGAGGGAATATCACTTATAGCGGTTGTTGGTGAAGGGATGTCACATCATAAAGAACTTCTTATGAAAATTTTCGAGATACTTGCCAAAGAAAATATTCAAGTAAAGATGATTGATCAAGGGTCAAGCGGTATAAATGTAATCATAGGCATCTCAGATAATGATTTCGAAAAAGGATTAAAAGCATTAAGCCTTTTGCAATATGAAGAGTGATGTAGATATAAGTACTATAAAGTACAGGATAGCAGATCCAAATCACAATATAACCTTACTTGTAGAGACAGAAGTAGAAGTATCCAGACAGAAAGACATAGCGATTTCGCTTATGAAAAAAGAAAAAGATGTAGAGCAAGTAGGATATATATATCGTGATGGACAAGGCGACATAGCACTTCGTATGGCAGGTGGAGAGTTTTGTGGCAATGCGACAATGAGTGTAGCGGCATACCATCTTGAAAAAAGGAAAGAAACCACCGGAATTGTAAAAGTCCATATTATGGATGATGATACTATAATAGATGTAAAAGCAAACCTTGATGATAAAGGGATATGGGAGACTGAAGAAACTTTATATAGCAATAAAATTGAGAGAAAGAATTTTGATACATATAATCGTTTGCCAATAGTATTTTTTGATAGTATATCTCATATAATAATAGAAGAAAAGGCACTTATAAAAGATCTTTGTGAATCAAAGAAAGCAGAAGATCTGATAAAAAAGTGGGCAAGAGAAATAGATACTAGGGCTCTCGGAATTATGTTTTATGATAGAGAAGATTCAAAACTTACACCTCTTGTTTATGTAAAAGATATAGAGACTCTTTTTTGGGAAAGATCTTGTGCAAGTGGGACAGTAGCGACAGGACTATATATAGCATATAATATAAAAGATACTATAGATGAGACATTTGTAGAGCCTGGTGGGATTTTGAGAGTTAAGGCAGACCCGACAGGAAAAGCCATATTATATGGAAAAGTGAAATATATAAAGTAAATGATTGCATAAAAAAAAGACTGTGGGTTACACAGTCTTTTTTATTTCAATTATGCGTTAACTTCTTTTCCTTTTAGAGCAAAGAGTCCTGCGATAAGTGCGATGACTCCGACAATAAGAGGTACGATAGGATTACGAGTGAAGCCAGCAACTATATAGCATATAAAAGATATAATTGCCACATATCCTGCATATGCAAGTTGAGTTGATACATGTAGAAGGTGTTCACATTGTGCTCCTGCACTTGACATAATAGTTGTATCTGAAATTGGTGAGCAGTGATCACCAAATACTGAACCTGCCATAGCAGCAGAGATACCAATTATCATAAGGTGTGGATCTATAGCTTTAAGTATGTATACAACTATAGGAATAAGTATTCCAAAAGTTCCCCAAGAAGTACCAGTTGCAAAAGATATACCAGCTCCAAGAAGAAAGATAATAGCAGGTAAAAATGTAGACATGTTTCCTACATTACTACGGACGATACCATCTATAAAAGTTTTTGCTTCAAGTGCATCAATCATTGCTTTAAGTGTCCATGCAAAAGTAAGTATAAGTATAGCCGGAACCATATTTTTGAACCCTTCAGTAAGAGATGACATAGTATCATTAAATGATAAAAGTCTTTTTATAAGATAGTATAAGATAGTAAGTATAAGAGCACACATAGATCCCATAGCAAGTCCTACAGATGCATCGGCATTTGAAAAAGCAACTACAAAGTTTTGAAAGCCATCTTCGCCAGCTGTGAAAAAGCCGCCACTATAGATAAGTCCTATAATGCAAAGTGCAACAAGTGCAATTATAGGTATCACAAGATCAATAACTTTTCCTGGACCAAGTATTTTTTCTTCGTGATAAGCTGTCTCACGATTTACAACTTGATGTCCATAGAAAAGATCACCATTATTTGCTGCATCTTCACATTTTTTCATCTTGCCAAAGTTGACACCAAGGAGTGTAGTTGCAACTATAAAGACCATAGTCATAATTGCATAGTAGTTATAAGGTATAGCTTTCATAAAGAGAGCAAGACCATCTTCGCCTTCTACAAAACCAGTGACAGCTGCTGCCCATGATGATATAGGAGCTATGATACACACAGGTGCGGCAGTAGCATCTATAATATATGCAAGCTTTGCTCTTGAGATTTTGTGTTTATCTGTGACAGGTCTCATGACGCTTCCGACAGTTAGACAATTGAAATAGTCATCGACGAATATAAGTATACCAAAAAACCAAGTGGCAAGAAGAGCTCCTGCTTTAGTTTTGATATTTTTTGATGCCCATTCACCAAAAGCTTTTGAACCACCACTTTTGTTGAGAAGAGCGACCATCGCACCAAGTACTACTAAAAATATAAGGATTCCTACATTATAAGAATCAGAAAGTACTGATATGAGGCCTTTATTTACCACAGTATCAAAAGCTGCTACAGGGTTAAAGCCTGTTATAAAAAGTGCACCGATGATGATACCAAGAAAAAGAGAAGAGTAAACTTCTTTTGTAATAAGTGCGAGTACAATTGCAACGAGTGCTGGGACAAGAGCCCAAAATGTTCCCACAAATGTCATATATCCTCCAATTAGTTTAGGGAAGAGTGCTGCCATAAAAAAATGCCAATTGTGGCTTCACAATTGACACTTATAATTTAAAAAGTGTTAAATTATGATAGCCCTCCACGACTAAGTCGTGACAGTGTAGATGATATTTTCATCTACCCCATAATTATAAAATGCCTTTTATAATTATTCGGCGGTTTGACCTTTGGCTCAAGATGCCTCTTTTTAATCAAGCCTATATTCTCACCGCGCCTCTACCTATTTGCATAGAATTTTAACAAAAGTATATGAAAATGTCAATAATATATGAGTAATGTATGTGTTTTTTGTTTCATTGCATTTTAGCTATTATTTTGATATATTAAGTTTAGTTAAAAATAGTTTTATTGTTAGGAGTTGTATTGATGAAGAAAGGGTTAGCACTTGAAGGCGGTGCTATGCGAGGAATGTTTACTTGTGGCGTTATAGACGTTTTAATGGAAGAAAAGATAGAATTTGATGGTGCAGCAGGTATATCGGCAGGAGCAATTTTTGGGTGTAATTACAAATCAAAGCAGATAGGTAGGGGCGTCAGATATAATAAAAAATACGGAAGAGATCCAAGATATTTTGGTATTAGATCACTTCTTACGACAGGAGATTTATATGGTAGACAGTTTTGCTATCATGATATTATAGAAGAACTTGACCCAATAGATAAAAAAGTATATAGAGAGAGTCCAATGGATTTTTTCGTAGGAGCCACAGATGTAGAGACAGGAGAGATTAGATATCACAATTGTCTTGAGATAAATCATGATACAATCGAATGGATGAGAGCATCTGCTTCCATGCCATTAGTTTCTACTATAGTAAAAGTAGATGGATATAAGCTTCTTGATGGAGGGATAACTGACCCTATACCATATAAGGTATTGTGCGACAATGGATATGAAAAAAATGTGATAGTACTTACTCAACCAAGAAACTTTATAAAAAAGAAGACATCTGTGATACCGCTTATGAGAATAGTTATGAGTAAATATCCAAGACTAGTAGAGGCGATGGCAAAAAGACACGAAGTTTATAACAGAGAGACGGAAGAGATAAAAGAAA
>DFKY01000001.1:100643-101158 GCA_002374095.1 Lachnospiraceae bacterium UBA3633 | reverse complement strand
TGTGTCGGTTTACGGTACGGGCTTTTACAACACTATAGCGGCTTTTCTCGACACAAGGGCCATTCTCTTCTCTACTCTAATTTCGATCCTTCCATGCCTTCGCTTAGCTTGCGGGTTTGCCTACAAGCATGCTCGACACTTCCACGGGTTCTCTCATCCCCCGCTAGAACTTTCCTCATGTGTCCCCACATTTCTGATTGTAAAAGGTGCTGGAATCTTCACCAGCTGTCCATCGGCTACGCTTCTCAGCCTCGCCTTAGGCCCCGACTTACCCAGGGAAGACAAGCTTGACCCTGGAAACCTTGGATATTCGGCCTTTAAGATTCTCACTTAAATCTCGCTACTTATTCCGGCATTCTCTCTTCATAACTCTCCATAAGACCTCTCAGTCTTACTTCTGCGTGTTATCAATGCTCCTCTACCAACATTTCTGTTCCTAAGCTTCGGTATCGTGTTTTAGCCCCGTTAATTTTCGGCGCAAGACCTCTCGACTAGTGAGCTATTACGCACTCTTT
>DFKY01000001.1:100049-100561 GCA_002374095.1 Lachnospiraceae bacterium UBA3633 | reverse complement strand
GCCAACATCCTAGTTGTCTTCGAAATCTCACATCCTTTTCCACTTAACACGTATTTCGGGACCTTAGCTGTAGGTCTGGACTCTTTTCCTTTTGACTTACAAACTTATCTCCGCAAGTCTGACTCCATACTTACCTCTATACGCCATTCGCAGTTTGATAATCCTCGGTAGACTTTGACGCCCCCTTAGATATTCAGTGCTCTACCTGCGTTAGATATTAGTACAGGCTAGCCCTAAAGCTATTTCGAGGAGAACCAGCTATCTCTGAGTTCGATTGGAATTTCTCCGCTATCCACAACTCATGCCCACCCTTTTCAACGGATGTGGCTTCGATCCTCCACCGGATTTTACTCCAGCTTCAATCTGGTCATGGATAGGTCACACAGTTTCGGGTCTATGCTATTTGACTTCACGCCCTATTTAGACTCGCTTTCGCTTCGGCTCCATTGCTTTACAACTTAACCTCGCCAAATTGCATAACTCGCCGGACCGTTCTACAAAAAGTACGCGGT
>DFKY01000001.1:0-99869 GCA_002374095.1 Lachnospiraceae bacterium UBA3633 | reverse complement strand
TAGCCTTACGGAGTGGTCTCCGCGCTTTCCCACGACGATTCCTCGTGTCTCGTGGTACTCTGGATTCTACTAGCGCAACTTCTCTTTCGTTTACGGGACTATCACCCTCTTTGGTGGGCATTTCCATACCTCTTCTACTAGTTCCATCGCTACACATTGTAGTCCAAACCCCAAAGTGCACGCACTCTGGTTTAGGCTCCTTCGCTTTCGATCGCCTCTACTTACAAAATCGATTTTCTTTCTCTTCCTCCGCCTACTTAGATGTTTCAGTTCAGCGGGTTCCCTTCATTAGACTATCTATTCATCTAATGATGCAAGTGGTCCGCACTTGCGGGTTTCCCCATTCGGATATCCATGGATCACTTCGTATTTGCCAATCCCCATGGCTTTTCGCAGCTTATTACGTCCTTCTTCGGCTCTTAGTGCCTAGGCATTCACCCTACGCCCTTTTCTCTTAAATTTCTCCGAGATTTTAAGTTCCTTCTTCTTCTTCTCAATCAATGATCTCTCATCGACCGGTGAAATTAAATTTATCCTACTTACTTACTTACTTACTTCTTAGAATAACTTTAACCTCTTATCTCGAATCTTTCGATTCGCTCTTCTCTATATGCTGTTTTCATGGTACAAAAGCTCTATTTTTAAGCATAAAAATAGAGCCTTATTATATTATCATAAAGCCCAATAAATGTCAATAGATATCTAAAAAAAACTTTGGAATTATGCTATACTACCAATATGAAACGAATACTTTTAAAAATTGCCTACGATGGCAGAAATTATAGTGGCTGGCAAGGAAGTGATAAGACACACTCTATAGAATACATAATCAATAAGGCAATATCTAAAGCAACTGGTGAAGATATACATGTTATAGGGACAAGCAGGACTGACAGCAAAGTGCATGCAAATTGTAATATAGCTGTATTTGACACCAATTCCGATATACTTCCAGATAAGTTTAATTATGTATTAAACAATCTTCTACCTGAAGACATATCTATCCTCTCTTCGCGTGAAGTAGATCCTACATTTCATCCAAGAAAATGTAATGCTATAAAAACATATATATATAGAATTCATTCAGCCAAAGTAAGGAATCCCTTAAAAGAATGGAATGCATGCTTTATATACTATGATGTAAATATAGATAAAATGATTGAGGCATCAAAATACCTAATCGGCAAACATGATTTTATAAGCTTTGTGAACCCAGAATCGCAGCTTATTGAAAAAGCCAAAAAAGAAGGAATTCCACTTTCTGATGTCACAACACGAGAAATATATGATGTTGATATTACAAAAAATGATGATATTATATCAATAAAAATTTCTGGCAATGGATTTTTATATCATATGGTTAGAATAATTGCAGGTACTCTTTTAAAAATTGGTATGGGAATGTGGGAGCCATCCTATATTAAAGAAATCATGGATAAAAAAGATAGAAAGTTTTCTGGGTTCACCTTACCAGCAAAAGGGCTCACACTTGAAAATATAGAATTTAAAGATATATAAAATAAGCCTTAGCTTGCACTACAATTACAATTTATTATAAAAAATAAAAAAAAACAGTCGCTGACTGTTTTTTTTATTTTAATTTTTACATTACTATTCTGTTTTAAGTCCAAGTGCAGATGCTGTATCAGCATTAATCTTTCTTTCACATGAATCTGCACTTAAGTATTCTACTGGCATATCAGCTGGTTTCTTCCCATTTATAAGTATATCATAAGCTTGTCTACCAGCAAGCTTTCCAAGTTCATAATAATTTATACCATAAGTTGCAAGTCCACCAGCATCACACATTCCTTCCTCGCCTACAATAGTTGGTAGTTTATTTTCATTTGCAATTGTTGCTATAGTACTCATGCCAGCTGCCATCACATTGTCAGTTGGGATATAGATAACATCAACTTTTCCTACCATTGACTCAACTACAGTTTGAATGTCAGTTGAATTAACTACTGTATATTCAGTTGGTGTTAGTCCTCTTTTTGTAGCAGCAGCTACTGCCATATCAGCTTGAATTTTAGAATTCGATTCAGCTGAACAATAAAGTATACCAACATTTTTTGCGTCAGGTATAAGTTCAGTTAATAAGTCAAACTGTGCCTCAACCGGTGTAAGATCAGATGCAGCTGTAAGCATACCACCTGGATGATCATTTGATGCACATAATCCTGAACCAGCAGGATCAGTTACAGCTGATGCAACTATTGGCACATTTTCTACATGGGCAATCACACTTTGAGCAGCAGGGGTAGCAATGGCATAGCAAAGATCAAGATTGTCATTTGCAAATTTCTCTGCAATTGTCTCACAAGCAGATTGTTCGCCTGATGCATTTTGATAATCTATCTCAAAATCAATAGCTTTTTCATTTAGATAATCAATAAATCCTTGATAAGAAGCATCAAGTGCAGCATGTTGCACAAGCTGAAGTGCTCCAATTTTAAAATGTTTTGTATTTTCTACTACATTTTCTTCAGTTTCAGCATTTGCAGTATCAGACATAACTTCATTTTTTGTACAAGAAATCATAGTAAATGTCACTACTGCCACAATTAATAAACAAAGTATTCTTTTAATTAGTTTCATAAATATTCTCCAGTATTTTGGATTTAGCTTAAAACTTTAGCTATAACTTAATTATATGCTTATGCGATTCAAGATTCAAGAATAATAAAATATTTATATTTGCTGCTCATATCTATTATAACTAAAAAAACTAAGTGAATATCACTTAGTTTCTTGTATTACCCAAGTATCATAGCATCTGACGGCGCATCTTTAGTTTGATTAAATTTCTTAAGTAAATCTTCCACTGTAAGTTTCTTTTTATCTTCGCCAGACACATCATATATAATTTTCCCTTGATCCATCATAATAAGTCTATTGCCATAACTTAATGCATCTTTCATATTGTGTGTAATCATAAGTGTCGTAAGATTATTTTGTTCAATAATCTCATTAGTAAGTGTCAGTACAAGATTAGCTGTCTTGGGATCAAGTGCTGCAGTATGTTCATCAAGCATTAGAAGATCTGGTTTTCTTATAGTAGCCATAAGAAGTGTTATTGCTTGTCTCTGCCCGCCAGATAATAATTTTACTTTCGATTTCATTCTATCTTCAAGACCAAGCCCAAGTTTTGCTAAACTATTTTTAAATAAATTTACATTTTCATTATTGATCATCCACTTAAATGGACTTCTATTTTCTCCTCTTTTATATGCAAGAGCAAGATTCTCTTCTATCCACATATCTGATGCTGTTCCAAGCATAGGATCTTGAAAAACTCGACCAATAAATTCTGCTCTTTTATATTCTGGAAATTTGGTTATATCTATACCATTTATTTCAACTTTTCCATAATCAGGAGTAATTGTACCAGATATTACATTTTGAAGTGTAGATTTACCCGCACCATTGCCACCAATAACTGTCACAAAGTCACCATCATTAAGAGTAAGATTTATATCGTTAAGCGCTCTTTTCTCATTAATCGTTCCTATATTAAATGTTTTAAATACATTGGAGATCTTAAGCATTTTTGCCACCTCCAATCTCAGTTATATATGTGCGATCCATCTTTTCTTCTGCAATCTCATCTACATCTTTATCTTTTCTATATTTATCCCAATTGAAATTTTTACTTATATTTCTTATTGCCATATTTTCTTTAAATATTGGCATGGCAAGTGCTATCACAACAATTATAGCCGATATAAGTTGCATATCATTGGCCTTAAGACCAAGTCTTATGACTATAGCACGGATTATAAAAAACAATATACACCCAAAGACACTTGAAAAAAGCTTTACTGCATAATTAGAAAATCTTCTAAAAAAAACTTCTCCAATAACAATTGATGCAAGACCATATACTATAGCACCCTTGCCCATACCTACATCTGCATACTTATTCATCTCTACAAGCATTGCTCCAGAAAGTCCAATAAGCATATTGGATAATGTAATGCCAAAAAGTTTTATATTATCAGTATTTACTCCAAGCGCTCTTATCATCTTCTCATTATTACCTGTAGCACGAATTGATGCTCCAAATTCTGTACCAAGAAGAGTATAGAGTATAATTATACATACAATAGAAATAAAGATGCCAAGTACCATTCCAGAACGTGAATGCGTTAGTCCTGTGACTTTAGATATAAATGAAATATTGGTGCTAATTTGAGCTACACTGACATTTGCTTTGTCGCCAAGAATTCGTAGATTAATAGAATATAAACCAAGCTGTGTAAGAATTCCAGCAAGAATTGCAGGAATTTTACACTTTGTATGAAGAAGTCCTGTCACAAATCCGCATAGACCTCCAGCACACATAGCGAGAAGTAATGCAAGCGTAGAATCTACACCAGAAAGTGCAGCTATTGCAAATACTGCCCCACCAGTAGCAAAACTTCCATCAACTGTGAGATCAGATACATTGAGAATTTTGTAGGTGATAAAAACTCCAAGTACCATCACTCCCCATATAACGCCTTGTCCAATTGCTCCAAGAAGTGATCCTAACATTATTGCTCCCTTAGTCCTAAAGCTTTTGCTGTGTCAGAATTAATCTTTCTTTCACATGCAGCACTATCAAGATATGCGATAGGAATGTCTCCAGGGTTCTCGCCATTTACAAGTATTCTTTCAGCAATTTTTCCTGCAAGTTTTCCAAGCTCATAATAGTTGATACCATATGTAGCATATCCGCCTTTATCAACCATTGCTTCTTCGCCTACAATTGTTGGTATTTTATTATCAAGGCAAAGTGTAGCTACAGTATCAAAACCAGCTGATATAACATTGTCAGTAGGCACATATATTACATCAACTTTGCCAATCATTGATTCTACAACTGTCTGTATATCATTGGAATTTACTACAGTGTATTCTGTAGGATTTAAATTTCTTTTTTTTGCAGCACTAATTGCCATATCTGCTTGGATTTTAGAATTTGCTTCTGCAGAGCAATATAGAATTCCAACCTCTTTTGCATCAGGTATTAATTCAGTTAACAAGTCAAATTGTGCATCAACTGGTGTAAGATCTGATGCCGCAGTAAAATTATTGCCTGGCTTTTCATTACTCTTACATAATCCAGATGCTGCTGGATCAGTTACAGCAGACGCTACTATAGGCACATTGTCAATATGTGCTAAGACACTTTGTGCAGCTGGTGTAGCTATAGCATAACAAAGATCAAGATTATCATTTGAAAACTTTTCAGCAATCGTTTCACATGCTGATTGTTCTCCCGATGCATTTTGATAATCAACATTGAACTTTATACCAAGCTCATTCATATAATCAATAAAACCTTGATATGATGAATCAAGTGCTGGATGTTGCACAAGCTGAAGTGTTCCAATATTATAAACCTTAGCATTATTTACATTTGATTCTCCAGTGTTTGTCGAAGTATTTTCTACCTTAGCAGTATTTGAACAAGCAAACACAAATATTAAAGTACTACAAACAACAAAAATACTAAATATTTTCTTTAATTGCTTCATAGCTTTTCTCCTTTAAAATAGCAATTAATACTTTATTGATACATCAATATATTTTATCACATCATCTGTCAATATTCAAATACTACCTTAGAAATTGATTTAAAGCACATTTCGCTTATTATTCCAATCAACACTCCTGCCAAAACCCCAATAATAATGTATATGTATAGAAGTCTAAATATTTGAATATTTTTTGTAAGTATTGCAACCATAAAGACTTGACCGATATTGTGAAATACCCCGCCAAGAATACTTGATGTAATAATTCTAAAGTTTAGTATTTTAATAGATAAAATCATTATCAATATAGCGAAAACAAATCCTGAAACTGATATTAAAAACCGCATAAAATTGCCAAAAAGTACACCAATAATTACGAGTCTTAAAACATTAATAATGACAACTTGTCTAATTTTAAGTATCTTTAAAGTAATAAGTGTAATTATATTAGAAAGCCCAAGCTTTACACCAGTTAGCCCTACATTAAATGGTATCAGCATCTCAATATACCCAAGTATAAGTGATAGGCTAAGTGCCACTATCGATAAGGCATATATATTTATTTTCAAATTATAGTTACTTTTCATTTGACATTATTACATATTTATGATAAATTATATATACAAAACAATTTGTTCATTTTGGAGGAGCAATGAAAGGTACTGTTAAGTGGTTTAATAAGCAAAAGGGTTATGGCTTTATCAATGATGAAACTGGTAAAGATGTATTCGTACATTATTCAGGAATAAACATGGAGGGCTATAAAAATCTTGAAGAAGGACAAGCTGTTGAGTTTGAAGTAACCAATGGTGATAAGGGCCCTCAAGCTACAAACGTTACTGTTTGTTAATCAAAAAGGAGCTGCGATAAGCAGTTCTTTTTTATTCTTTAAATTTTTGTAAAAACTTTTTAGTACGTTCTTTCTTAGGATTTGTAATAAGACTATATGCGTCCCCTTCTTCAGCTATAATTCCATCATCTAAAAATATAGCTCTATCTGCTACATCTCTTGCAAAATTCATCTCATGAGTCACTATAACCATAGTTCTCTTTTCTTTTGCGAGATTTTTTATAACCTTAAGTACTTCACTTGTAAGTTCTGGGTCAAGTGCTGATGTAGGTTCATCAAAATATATAATTTTAGGTTCAAGACAAAGTGCTCTTGCAATAGCCACCCGCTGTCTTTGTCCTCCAGACAATTCACATGGATAATTCATAGCTTTATTTTCTAAGCCCATATATTTAAGATATGTGAGTGCTTTTTCTCTCACTTCATCGATATTCCTTTTCTTGACAGTAATTGGTGCATCCATTACATTTTTTAGTACACTCCAATGAGGAAAAAGATTAAAATTTTGGAAAACAAGTCCAAATTCACTTTTTACTTTTATAAGCTCTTTATTCTTCTTAAGTGAATCAATTGATAAATCTTTTTGACCAATATAAGATGAATGATTAGACACATTTGATACAATCTTCTTCCCAAGATACCACATCTCACCAGAATCCATATAGTCAAGAAAGGTTGCTATGCGAAGTAATGTCGTCTTGCCACTACCACTTGATCCTATAATAGCCAAAACTTCGCCTTCATTGACACTAAAGCTAATATCATTTAATACATTTAATCCATTGATGCTTTTCTTGCAATTTTCAATTCTAAATATTTCCATATCTACCAATAATAACTAAAGCTTTTTTCTATCCTTTCCATCACATATGCGACAATATAATTAAAAACATAATAAAAAAGTCCTGCTACAAAAAGTGGGACAATTGTAGTTTCGGCAGCAGCAACTTGCTTTGCCATTGTAAACATTTCTGCATATGCTACAACAAACGCAAGTGAAGTGTCTTTAATAAGTGTTATAATCTCATTTGTAACCGGTGGCAATACTCTTTTTATCATTTGTGGAAGTATTATTTTAACGAATGCAACAAACCTTGTATAGCCAAGTACTGAAGCTGCTTCAAATTGTCCTATAGGTATACTTTCAATTCCTGCTCTAAAAATTTCTGCAAAGTAAGCAGCATAGTTAATTGAAAAACCAATTATTATTGATGTGACTCTCCAACTTGGATTTAGTTTTATACCAAAAATATAGTATGGTCCAAAGAACCACACTATAAGTTGAAGCATAAGCGGTGTCCCTCTAAGAATAGATATAATAAAAACTGTAATTCCATTCAAAATCTTATTCTTTGACATTCTAAATGATGAAAGTATAAGTCCAAGTGGAAGTGAAAATATAAGTGTAAGAAAGAATATAAGTAGAGAGGCTTTTGCTCCAGATAAAATTTTTGTGATAATTCCTATCATATTACTCTACATAATCTCCGATACAAAGCATACTTGGAAGTGCATAATCAACATACTTATTGGCGATCTTGCTGATTGTACCATCTTTCCACATATCGCTTAAGATCTTTTCTACTTCATTTCTAAGCTTTGTATTACCTTTTTTAAATCCAACAGCATACTGCTCTTTTGAAACTATATCATCAAGTTGCCTAAACTTACCATCTGAATTACTAAGCTTATATTTTGCAACCCCAATATCAACAGATACGCAATCAATACTTCCTGCCTCAAGATTCATAAAAGCTGAATTATAATCAGGTGTCTGTTCAAGACTTGCAAATGTTGAAAGTAGGTCCTTATTATTTTCATCTTCAGTAAGTGCAGTAAGACCTGTAGATCCAGCTTGTGCCATGACAATTTTACCAGAAAGATCATCTTTAGTATATATATCAGAATCAGCATTTACAATAAATACTATTGAATTATCAACATAAGGGAATGTCCAAGTATAATCGTCTTCTCTTCCAGTGATAGTAAAACCATTCCAGATACAGTCAATATTGCCAGAATTAAGCTCTAAGTCCTTTGAATCCCAGTCAATAGGTTGTGCTACAAATTCATAACCTGCCCTACTGCAAAACTCTTTTGCGATATCAAGATCAAAACCTGCATATGATCCATCTTCTGTAATATACCCATATGGTGGATACTCTGCATCAAATCCTACAACAAATTTTTTTGTAGACGCTTCATTTTGTTCATTTTGAAGAGTTTCACTATTTTCTACTTTTTTGCCACACGAAGTAAGTATCATAATTATCAAAACTATAAAACTAAATTTTACTAAAAAGCTTTTTTTCATATCATGCCTCCAACTTTTTTATTATTTTTTTATAACCGCCAGTACCATAATTAAGTGCTTTATTGACTCTACTGAGTGTAGCAGAACTTATACCAATTTTTTCAATAACTTCTTGATAGTTTAAGCCTTTATCAAGAAGTTTTGCTGCCTCAAGCCTTTTTGACATATCTTGTATTTCTTTTATCGTGCATATATCTTCAAAAAAATTATATGCGTCATCTTTTGTGTTTAAGTTTAATACAGCTTCTATAAACTTATCGGTATATTTACTATGAAAGCTACTCATTGGTATCTCCTTAATTTATTACTTTATCAGTTTATCACTTTAGCGAGATAAAGTCAATAGTAATATTTTAAGGGTTATATATACATAACCCTTAAGCCTAAATACTAATATTTTTCTTTATATATTCAAAAATATATTCTGCAACATTGATTTCAAGTACTTTATTTAAACCTACAAAATACGCATTGGAATTAACTTCGCACAAATATCTTTTTTCGCCTTCACCAAATAATATATCCACTCCACAAAAATCAAGATTTAATACTTCTTTAGCTTTTAATGCTATATTTTTTTCATATTCACTTGGGATGTATTTACTTGCTACACCGCCAAGTTCTATATTGGCTCTAAAATCACCAGATGTATTTTCTCTTTTTATAGATCCAACTACTTTATCTCCCACCACATAAAGTCTTAAATCTTTTCCAAAACTACTTTCTATGAATTCTTGAACAATAAATGGCCATGTCCCACTTTTACTTATTCGATCAAGTAACTCTTTTTTATTATTTACAAGAAAAACTTGTTGTCCAAACGAACCTACACACTCTTTATAGACAAATGGAAATCTTGTATGATTTAATATATATTCAATGTATTCATCATCATCTGCAATATCATGATAATAAATAAGTGGTGAAAATATAGTTTTTGGCATATCAATTCCTTTATTCTGTAGATGCAGGTATGTAGATGCCTTATCGTCACATATTCTTATGCTTTCCGAACTATTAAATAGTTTAAGCCCCATATTTTCAAGAAAACGTGCAAGCTTTACATCTTTATCAAAAAAAAGTACAAAATCTGGTCTTTTATAATTACTTGATTCTATATAATCATATATACTTATATTGTCAAAAAGTTTAAGCTCTATATCGTACTTATGTGCAGCATCAAGTAAAAACTTTTTCATAGTAGCAAAGCTATAAGATACATGATATTTATTTGTTATTAGTATGCCATTCATTAGAAAAGTCCAATTATCTTTCCATCCTTATTAATATCTATCCTTTCAGCAGCAGGAATCTTTGGTAGGCCTGGCATTGTCATTATATTTCCAGTAAGTGCTACTATAAAACCCGCTCCAGCAGACACTTTTAGATTTCTCACTGTAATACTAAATCCTTTTGGGGCACCGAGAAGCTTTTGATTATCAGAAAATGAATATTGAGTCTTCGCTACACATATAGGGAGCTTGCTAAATCCAAGTTTATTTAAAACTTCAATCTGTGCTTTTGCCATATCAGTAAATGTGACTCCGTCAGCGCCATATACTTTTCTTGCAATACTATTAAGTTTCTCTTCTATAGTATCATCTAAATCATACGCATAAGAAAAATCATCTTCACGTCTTTTCTCTATAAGCTTTAAAACTTCATTTGCAAGTTCTATCCCACCATCACTTCCTTTTTCCCAAACTTCAGATAGTGCTACATTTACTCCTAACTTTCTACATTCATTTTTTATAAGCATTAATTCATCTTCAGTATCATTTGAAAACTTATTGATAGCAACTACAACATTTAGTTTATAGACATTTTTGATATTATTTACATGTCTTATAAGATTTGGTAGACCCGCATTTAATGCGTCAATATTTTCAATACTCAAGTCAAACTTTTTATCATCAATTTTATATTTTTCTACATTTATGCCATTGTCCTGCATGTAGGAATATCCATGATGTTTAAGAGCTCTAACAGTTGCCACTACTACAACACATGATGGTGCACGCTTAATTTCTCTACATTTTATGTCAAGAAACTTCTCTGCACCAAGATCAGCACCAAATCCTGCTTCTGTCACTGTTATATCAGAAAGTGCAAGGGCTGTTTTTGTAGCTATAATAGAATTACAACCATGTGCGATATTTGCAAATGGTCCTCCATGTATTATAGCAGGAGTCCCCTCAAGAGTTTGTACAATATTGGGTTTAAATGCATCTTTAAGAAGTACAAGTGCTGCTCCTGTTGCTTTTATGTCATCAACAGTAATTGGCTTATCATCTTTTGTATATGCAATAATTATCCTGCCAAGTCTAGCTCTAAGATCATCTATACTGTCTGCAAGACAAAAGACAGCCATAATTTCAGATGCAACCGTTATATCAAAACTATCCTTTCTCTCTATTCCATCCTTATCGCTACCTTGACCTATAGTCACAAATCGTAGTGCTCTATCATTCATATCAAGAGCTCTATGCCAAATTATTTTATTTTCATCAATATTTAATTCATTGCCTTGATAAATATGATTATCAAGCATTGCTGCAATTAAATTATTGGCTGCACCGATAGCATGAAAGTCTCCAGTGAAATGAAGATTGATATCTTCCATAGGGACAACCTGTGCATATCCACCTCCGCATGCCCCACCTTTTACTCCAAATACTGGTCCAAGTGAAGGCTCACGAAGTGCAACTACAACTTTCTTACCAAGTTTTCTAAGAGAATCAGACAAGCCAATTGTTGTAGTACTTTTCCCTTCACCAGCTGGTGTAGGATTAATTGCTGTGACAAGCACAAGTGGAGTTTTATTTATCTTATCAGTATTATCATTTATAATACTATCATAACAAGATATTTTAGCTTTATACTTTCCATATAAATCAAGATCTTTTACATCAAGGTCTATTTTTTTTGCTACATCTACTATATCATTTAGTTTTATGCTTTGTGCAATCTCTATATCTGATTTCATAAACCCTCCCATAATCAAAAAGTCGTCTTTTAGGACGACTTTATAAATTATACAAGTTCAAATAAGACTTCCATCGCTTGATCACCAAGTCGTGGTCCTATCTTCACTATCCTAGTATATCCCCCATGTCTTTCTTTATACTTTGGAGCATACTCATCAAATAGTTTAGAAACTAAATCAACATTTTTCTTAGTCTTCTTTTTCTTTGGATCGATAAAAGTAGAAGCTGGATATAAAACTGAAAGCATCTTTCTTCTAGCAGCAAGTCTACTTGGCTTATCTTTCTTTATAGTCTTATCGACTACATCATATACTGTCTTCTTCTTGCCATCAACGACTTCTTTTATACGCTTTCCATCTTTATCTTTTTTTGCAACTTTTGCCTTTATTGTTACTGTCTCAAAATTATCTGCTTCTTTACAAGCAAGTGCAATAAGTGGTTCTACAATCTTCTTTACTTCTTTTGCTCTTGTATCAGTAGTTTTTATTTTGCCATGAAGTATAAGTTCTGTTGCGAGTGCTCTAAGCATCGCTTTTCTTTGACTTGTCGTCCTACTTAGTTTTCTTACTGTTGCCATTTTTTTACTCCTTTATAGTGCTTTTTAGACTTATCTATAAAATATTACTCATCTTTATCCATATTGAGAAGAATTCCCATATCAGCAAGCTTTTGTAATATCTCATCAAGTGATTTTTTGCCAAGATTTCTTATATTATTAAGTTCTGTAGGTGATAATGCTGTAAGGTCGCCAATGGTGTTGATATTGGCACGCTTCAAGCAGTTATATGCTCTGACACTTAAATCAAGATCAAGTATTGTCTTTTCTTTAAAATTATCACCAGTATGGCTCTTTCCAATTGTATTTTGTATAATAGTTGTCTTATCACCGATATTAGAAAGGTCGATAAAGAGTTGAATATGATCAGATAAAACTTTAGCTGCATATGATACTGCTTCTTTTGCAGACATCGTACCATCTGTCTTTACTTCGAGTGTAAGTTTATCATAATCAGTTTGGTTACCTACACGGGTATTTTCAACTTTCATATTGACTCTTTTTACTGGATCATATATAGAATCAATAGCAATATATCCTTCACCAAGTTTATTCTCTTTATTTTTCTCTGCAGATACATACCCACGACCAGGGGTTATAACTAAAGTCATATTAAGTTTAGCATGTTTGCCAGATAGATGAGCTATAATTAAATCTTTATTGACAATCTCAATATCTGAATCAACTTTGATATCTCCAGCAGTAGCGATTCCTTCGCCTTCATATGAAAGTGTAGCTATCTTTTGCTCATATACATTACTATTATTCTTGATGGCTAGGTCTTTTATATTCATAACTATTTCAGTGACATCTTCTTTCACACCATCTATAGTAGAAAACTCATGAAGTATACCATCTATCTTTATCTGACTTACAGCATAGCCTTCAAGAGTCGAAAGCATGATTCTTCTTAAAGAATTGCCAAGAGTAGTACCATATCCTCGCTCCAATGGTTCGCATACAAGGCGTGCAAACCTCAAATCTGATGATTGTTCTTCTATAGTAATATTTGGTTTTTCAAACATCTGTCCCACTCCTTTATATTAAATTTTTTGAAATGCTATCTAGAATTACTTACTATACAACTCGACTATAAGCATTTCGTTGACAGGCACATCAATTTCTTCTCTCGTTGGAAGATTTTTAATAGTTGCTTTGTAATTCTCTATATCAGCATCTATCCAAGTTGGAGCGATACGTCCGCCTGTAACATCAACTATTTCTTTATATCTCTTAGTTTCTTTTGCTTTTTCTTTGATTTCTATCTTATCACCAGCACTTACAAGGTATGAAGGTATATTTACAGTCTTACCATTGACAAGTACATGTTTATGTCCTACAACTTGACGAGCTTCTCTACGAGTACGAGCAAGACCTGTCCTAAAAATCACATTGTCAAGACGTCTCTCAAGCATAATCATAAGATTTTCACCAGTCTGGCCTTTCATCTTTTCTGCCTTTGTAAAATAATTTCTAAAAGGCTTTTCAAGTATTCCATATATAAACTTTGCTTTTTGTTTTTCTCTAAGTTGAAGACCGTAATCAGATAATTTCTTTCTTACTCTTCCACTTTTATCTTCTTTTATTTTTTTATCAAGTCCTAAAACTGCTGGCGAGATGCCAAGTGTTCTGCACTTTTTTAATACTGGACCTCTATCAACTGCCATTTTATTACCTCCTTTATACTCTTCTACGTTTTGGTGGACGACAACCATTGTGTGGTATTGGTGTCACATCCATGATAGAAGTTACTTTCAAACCATTCGTTTCAAGTGCTCTTATAGCCGCCTCTCGTCCAGTTCCAGGTCCCTTAACAAATACATCGACATATTTTAGTCCATGAATTGTAGCTGCTTTAGTTGCAGTTTCAGCAGCGAGCTGTGCAGCATATGGAGTAGATTTCTTTGAACCTTTAAAGCCAAGACCACCAGCACTTGCCCATGATAGAGCATTTCCAGCTGTATCAGTAAGAGTAACTATAGTATTGTTGAATGATGCCTGGATATGTGCCTGTCCGCGTTCAACGTTTTTCTTTACACGCTTCTTTGTAGTTTGTTTCTTAGAAGCTTTTGCTTGATTATTTCCTGCCATTTAAACTAACCTACTTTCTCATTTATTTCTTCATATTGATATGAAGATTGAATACTAACCTTTAGTTTCCTTTTTCTTATTTGCTACAGTTTTTCTTGGTCCTTTGCATGTTCTTGCATTGGTTTTAGTCTTTTGACCACGACAAGGAAGACCTTTTCTATGACGTACACCTCTATAACATCCTACTTCTTTAAGACGCTTAATATCAAGCGCAACATCACGACGAAGATCACCTTCTACGATGACATGTTCTGATATATAATCAGATAATTTTTTTACATCATCATCAGTTAGATCTTTAACTCTTGTGTCTGGATTAACTCCAGTCTTAGCCAAGATCTCATTTGACTTTGGTACCCCTATACCAAAAATATAAGTAAGTCCAATCTCTACACGTTTTTGATTTGGTAAATCAACACCTGCTATACGAGCCATTATTCTCCTCCTATTATCCTTGTCTTTGCTTATGTTTTGGGTTCTCACAGATTACTCTTATAGAACCTTTTCTCTTAATAATTTTACATTTTTCGCAAATAGGTTTTACAGATGATCTAACTTTCATAATTAGATTCTCCTTTCATCATTTGTCTCTCCATATAATACGACCTTTTGAAAGATCATATGGAGATAATTCAATAGTTACTTTATCACCAGGAAGTATTTTTATATAATTCATCCTTAGCTTTCCTGAAATATGAGCAAGAACTTTATGTTTATTCTCAAGCTCAACTTCAAACATTGCATTTGGTAATTTTTCAAGTACTGTTCCTGTGATTTCTATTACGTCAGATTTTGACATAAATACCTCTTATAATGTATTCTTTTATACTAATGACAATATCTCTGGTCCATTGTCAGTAATAACTACAGTGTTTTCATAATGTGCTGATGGAAGTCCATCAATCGTCCTTACAGTCCATTCATCAGTATCAGTATATACTTCATAACTTCCAAGATTGATCATAGGTTCTATAGCAAGAGTCATGTTCTTTTTTAATAGTATGCCTCGTGATGTACAAGCGTAATTGGGTATCTCTGGGCTCTCATGTACTTTAGTTCCTATACCATGACCTACATAATCTTCAACTATACCATATCCATAGGGCTCTATGTATTCTTCTATAGTTTTCCCTATGTCATTGACATGATTGCCTGACACTACGACTTCGAGAGCCTTAAAAAATGCTTCTCTTGTCCTTTCTACCAAGTTTTTTATGTCATCAGACACTTTACCAACTATATGAGTTCTTGCAGCATCTGATTGATATCCTTTATACTCTACTCCACCATCAACTTTGACAATGTCACCATCTTTTAAAATCTTATCTCTACTTGGTATCCCATGTATAACTTCGTCATTGACAGATATACAGAAATTGCCAGGAAAGTCATATAAATGATAGAAGCTACAATTTCCTCCAAGCTTTTTTACAGCCTTTTCTGCAAATCTATCTATATCATAAGTTGATATACCTGGTTTTATAAAGTTACTTATCTCATTATGCACTTCTGCAAGAATTTTTCCCGCATCACGCATAAGTTCTATTTCTCTATCCGATTTAATTGATACCATACTAGACGTTTTTTACAGCGTAGTCACCAAGTACCATAGCATCTATCATCTGTAATCTCTCTTCTTGCGAATCTATAAAGCCTGGCACCCTTTTTAGTAATCCTTTATCTTTATAATAATCTATAAGTGGTTTTGTATCTTTATCATAGTTTTCAAGTCTATCAAGTATTACTTCTTCATTATCATCTTTTCTCTGTATAAGCTTTCCACCACATTTATCACATATTCCTTCATTTTTTGGAGGCATATTGACTATATGATATGTAGCTGCACATTTTTCGCACACACGTCTACCTGAAAGTCTCTCAATTATTTGCTTCCTTGTAGCATCTACAAGAATAACAAGATCAATTTTTCGATTATGTGATATAAGTATCTCATCAAGTTTTTTTGCCTGTTCAAGTGTCCTTGGAAAACCATCAAGGATAAAGCCATCACTACATTTGTCGCCATTTAATGTGTCAACCATTATCTTAATCGTCACATCATCTGGTACAAGACTTCCTTTATCAATGTATGACTTCGCAAGCTTTCCAAGTTCTGTGTTATTTTTAATATTTTCTCTAAAAATATCACCTGAAGATATATGTGGAAACTTATATCTTTCTTCCATCTGTGTGGCAATTGTGCCTTTTCCTGCGCCTGGAGCTCCAAGCATAATTATATTCATCTAAAGCCTCTTATTCAGATAAAAATCCTTTATAATTTCGAACAACTAGTTGTGACTTAATCTGTGCTAAAGTCTCAAGCACTACACCAACAACTATGAGAAGTGAAGTACCTGCGAAAGATATTCTTGATATATTAAATACTCCAGATATAACTATAGGGATAAGAGCCACTATACAAAGTCCTACAGCACCTATAAATATAATGTAGTTTAAAATCCTAGTGAGATAGTCTGCTGTCTCTTTTCCTGCTCTTATGCCAGGTACAAATCCACCTTCTTTCTTTATATTTCCTGCAACTTCATTTGGATTAAATGTAATTGATGTGTAGAAATATGCAAAAAATATAACAAGGAATATATATATGAGGCATCCTAAAGTGTATATTGGGTATTCTTGTCTAAACCAACTTCCAGAATTAAGTACAGATGCTATCACATTAAACACTGTATTCCTTACATCAAGGAATTGTAAAATTATAAGTGGTAGTGACATTATACTTGATGCAAAAATTACAGGGATGACACCAGCAGTATTGACCTTAAGTGGTATAACTGATGCACCATTGCTCATTGAATTTCTACCAGCAATACGACTTGCATATTGAACAGGTATATCACGTCTTGCATCTTGTAAGATTACTGAAAGTGCTATAATTATAGTAAGTATACCAATAATTATAAGACCATATGTAATCATATATGCCATATTCTTATCCTTTAAGAATCTTTCATAGAGTGTCCCAAAGTCACTTGGTAGTGCAGAAATGATATTAAATAAAAGTACAATAGATATACCATTTCCAACACCAGATTCAGTGATACGCTCTCCTGCCCACATAAGAAATGCTGAACCTGCAGTCATAGCAAGTATAGCAATAATCATTGTAGGAACAGGTGCACCACCAGACTCAAAGCCTTTAAAGAAACCAGAACCATTAAATCCTATAGCCATAGCACTTGATTCAAGAAGTGCAAGAGCTACAGTCACATATCTTGTATATTCAGCGAGTTTTCTTCTACCATCAGTTCCTTCTTTTTGTATCTCTTCAAGAGCAGGAATTGCAATAGTTAAAAGCTCCATAATGATACTTGATGTGATATATGGTGTGATTGAAAGTGCAAATATCGACATCTCTTCAAAAGATCCACCTGTCATACTTGATAGCCAACCTACAGCATTCTGTGCTTGTAAATTATCAAAAAGTCTCTTAAAGAAATCAGTGTTGACTCCTGGAACTGGTATATTACTTCCCACTCTTATGACAAAAAGCATAAATAAAGTAAAAAGTAATTTCTTTCTTATATCTTTAACTTTAAATGCATTTACAATCATTTGAAACATAATCAAATCTCCTAGCTTTTACTCACTTCTGCCTTCTCACAAATTTTACATGTGCCACCAGCTGCTTCTATTTTCTTTTTAGCACTTTCAGAAAACTCATATGCTTCTATTGTAAGGTTTTTAGTTATGTCGCCGTTGCCAAGTATTTTAACTTTGTCAAAATTACCTTTAAGCATTCCATTATCAATCATCATCTTTACAGTGACTACTGTGCCTGCATCGAATTTTTCAAAGTTTGATACATTAAGTGCAACTGTGACAAGACGATTAGGTTTCTTAAATCCTCTTTTAGGAAGTCTTCTATATAAAGGCATCTGTCCGCCTTCAAATCCTGGTCTTGGTGCTCCAGATCTTGCCTTCTGTCCTTTATGACCATAACCTGCTGTCTTACCATTACCAGATCCGTGACCTCTACCTTTTCTATACACTTTTTTAAGCCTACTGCCAGCGGCTCCTTTTAATTCAGATAATTTCATAAAGGCCTCCTTATTCTTCTTCAACTTTAACTAAATGATTAATTTTCTGTATCATCCCACGAATTGCCTTATTGTCTTCATGAAGTCTTGTCTCATATACTCTATGAAAGCCAAGTGCTTTTACAGTAGCACGTTGTTTTGGGATAGCTCCAATTGGAGAATGAACAAGGGTTATTTTTAATTTATTTGCCATGACAATAATCCCCCTAATTCTTTACAATACCAGCAAGGATTTCTTTTACATCCTTACCACGAAGTGTTGCTATCTCACTTGGTGACTTCATATTGATAAGCCCATTGATTGTAGCAAGAGCAACATTATTTTTATTTCTTGAACCAAGAGATTTGGTTCTTATGTTTTGTATACCAGCCATCTCCATGACAGATCTTACAGGTCCACCTGCTATGACACCAGTACCTTCTTTAGATCTCTTAAGAAGTACTCGGCTTGTGCCCCATATACCTACATAGTCATGTGGTACAGATTTATTATTGTCAAGATTTATCTTTACAATATTTCTTACAGCCTGCTCTTTACCTTTTCTTATAGCTTCAGGTATTTCAGCACTCTTACCATGACCAACACCAATTGAGCCATTGCCATCGCCTACTACTACAAGAGCAGAAAATCTCATTGTTCTACCACCTTTAACGGTCTTAGATATACGTTTTATAGATACAACTGTATCTTTTAGTTCAAGCTTTTCGTTATCATTTACAGTATTATCCTTCTTCATATCTACCTCCCTTAAAATTTAAGTCCTGCTTCACGTGCAGAATCAGCAACAGCTTTTATTTTGCCATGATATATATAGCCTGATCTGTCAAATACTACATTGTTTATACCGAGCTTTACTGCAGCTTCACCAATTGCCTTCCCAACATACTTTGCAGCTTCTATATCATTAGTATGTTTTAATTCAGTATTCTTAAGTGTTGAAGCTTGACAGAGAGTTACTCTCTTTTCGTCGTCAATAATTTGAGCATACATATGTTTATCTGATCTAAAAACCGAAAGTCTTGGACAGAGAGAGGTGCCCATAAAACGATTTCTAATTCTGTCATGCTTTTTTTCACGAACTTTTTTTCTATCTATCTTATTAATCATTTTATCTTCCCTCCTTTACTATTTCTTACCAGTCTTACCGACTTTGCGGATAATGTGTTCATCTTTATACTTGATACCTTTACCTTTATATGGCTCTGGTCCTCTCATCTCTCTTATTTCAGCAGCATATTGACCAACTTTTTCTTTATCAATACCCTTTATTATTATCGTTCTTTCATCTGGAGTCAAAGTCTCTATTCCTTCAGGGTCTTCAAATACTACAGGGTGTGAATATCCAAGGTTTAAATTTAATTTTTTTCCTTGCTTTGCTGCTTTATAACCTACGCCATTGATTTCAAGTGTTTTCTCATAACCATTTGTAACACCTATGACCATATTATTGATGAGAGTTCGAGTTAATCCATGAAGTGATTTATTTCTTTTTTCATCATCAGGTCTTTCTACAACTACAGATGCACCATCGACTTTTATCTTCATAGATGGTTCAAATGTACGAGTAAGTGTTCCTTTACTTCCTTTTACTGTCACTGTATTTCCATTTACATCTACAGTTACACCATTTGGAATCCCAACAGGCTTTTTACCAATTCGTGACATATATTTCTCCTTTTCTTAAATTATCTGAAAATATCTTTTCAGTTTTCAGATTACCATATGCGGGCAAGTATTTCGCCGCCTTGATTATTTTTCCTACATTCCTTATCAGTCATTACTCCCAAGTTAGTAGTTACAATAGCTATACCAAGTCCATTTAAAACTTGTGGCATATCATCTTTACTACTATAGATACGAAGACCTGGTTTTGATACTTTTTCTATACCTGTGATTGCTTTAGTCTTCTTATTATCAAAATACTTAAGTGTAATCTTGATATCTTCAAAGTTCTCATTCTTTTTACTCTTCACGAGTTCATACTTCTCAATATATCCTTCATCAAAAAGTATTTTTGCTATAGCTAATTTCATTTTAGATGATGGTACATATACCTCATCAAATTTTGCAGTATTGGCATTACGAATTCTCGTAAGCATATCTGCGATTGGATCACTCATATTCATATATGTGATATCCTCCTTTAAATATTATAATTTACCAAGATGCTTTTTTGACGCCTGGAATCTGTCCTTCATAAGCAAGTTCTCTAAAACAAAGTCTACATATACCATACTTTTTAAGTACTGCATGAGGTCTTCCACATATTCTACAACGAGTATAAAATTGAGTACTGAATTTTGGTTTTCTACTTTGTTTTACTTTTAAAGATGTTTTTGCCATACTTCCTCCCTATTATTTTACAAAAGGCATATTAAATTCTTCTAGTAATGCTTTTGCTTCTGCGTCAGTCTTTGCACTGGTTACAAAACATATATCCATACCACGTACTCTATCGATCTTATCAAATTCGATCTCAGGGAATATTATCTGCTCTCTTATACCAAGAGAATAATTTCCTCTACCATCAAAACCATTGGCACTTACACCTCTAAAGTCACGTACACGTGGAAGTGCAAGATTTATAAGTCTATCAACAAACTCATACATAACTTCGCCTCTAAGTGTACATTTACAACCTATAGGCATACCTTCTCTTATCTTAAAATTTGCTATAGCTTTTTTTGCTTTAGTTACTACAACATGTTGACCAGTTATAGTCTCAAGATCCTTTACTGCAGAGTCGAGAAGTTTTGAATTATCTTTAGCTTCACCAACACCCATATTGATTACAACTTTCTCAAGCTTTGGTATAGCCAAGTCATTCTTATATTTGAACTTAGACTTTAAGTTCTTCTTCATTTCACTATTATATAATTCTTTAAGTCTAGCCATTATTCCCTCCCTACTTTATAATCTTTCCTGTTTTTTTAGCAACACGGACTTTTTTGTCTCCGTCTTTCTTAAATCCAACTCTTGTAGCCTTTCCATCAACATAAAGCATTACATTACTTATATCAAGCCAGTTCTCCATCTCTATAATTGAAGATTCTGTAACCCCTTTTGTCTTACCTGCTTTCTGGTGTTTTTTTACCATATTGACACCTTTTACAAGTATCTTATGCTTTTTAGTATCTACAGATAAAACTTGTCCTGACTTACCTTTATTTTTACCTGTTATGACCATGACGAGATCATCTTTTTTAATCTTATTCATCTCACTCGCCTCCTACAAAACTTCTGGTGCAAGAGAAAGTATCTTCATATAGCCTCTATCACGAAGCTCTCTTGCAACAGGTCCAAATATTCTTGTGCCTCTTGGAGTTAAATCTTCTTTTATAATTACGGCTGCATTTTCATCAAATTTAATGTATGATCCATCTTTACGTCTTGCGCCTTTTTTTGTCCTAACTACAACAGCCTTTACAACTTCACCTTTTTTAACTTGTCCGCCAGGTGTTGCATCTTTTACAGAGCAGACAATTGTATCACCGATATTGGCATATCTTCTAAGTGACCCACCAGATACTCTAATGCAAAGAAGTTCTTTAGCACCAGTATTATCTGCAACATGTAGTCTTGTTTCTTGTTGTACCATATTGATTCTCCTTCCTTACATTAATTATTTTGCTTTCTCAATTATAGATTGTAATCTCCATCTCTTAAGCTTAGAGAGGGGTCTTGTCTCCATGACAAGTACTCTATCACCTACATGAGCTTCATTCTTATCATCAGCTGCATAAAGCTTATAAGTCTTTTTAACTATCTTACCAATAAGAGGATGCTTAATGTGGTCTTCGATAGAAACTACTATAGTCTTGTCCATCTTGTCAGATACTACTTTGCCGATACGTGTTTTTCTTAAATTTCTTTCCATCTTTACCTCCTTTACGCTTTCTTCTTAATGGTTATAACTGTCTCAATACGAGCGATATTTCTTCTCACTTGTCTTATTTTACTTGTATTCTCAAGTTGGTTAGTTGCATTTTTAAGTCTAAGTTCAAAAAGTTCACTCCGAGCAGATGATAACTCAAGCTTTAATTGATCAAGTGTTTTATTTTTAAGTTCAGTAAGATTTAAACTATTTTTCATTTTGAGCACCTCCATCAAGTTCATTCTTCGATACTATTTTGCACTTAAGTGGAAGCTTATGCATAGCGAGACGAAGAGCTTCTTTTGCATCTGCATCTGGTATACCAGCTATCTCAAAAAGCACTCTTCCTGGTTTTGCAACTGCTACCCAAAACTCAACTGCACCTTTTCCTGATCCCATTCTGACACCGATTGGCTTCGTAGTAACTGGTTTATCAGGAAATATTTTTATCCAGACATGACCACCTCTTTTTATATAACGTGTCATAGCGACACGGGCAGCTTCTATCTGATTTGATTTTATCCAACTAGGTTCTGTAGCAACAAGTCCATATGTGCCGTATGCAAGAGTGTTACCACGGCTTGCCTTACCTCTCATATTTCCTCTGAAAGCTTTACGGAACTTAGTTCTCTTTGGCATTAACATGGGCTTTTTACTCCTTTACCTTCTTATTTTTGCTTGAAAGAACTTCACCTTTATATATCCATACTTTTACGCCGAGTTTTCCATAAGTAGTATTAGCTTCTGCAAATCCATAATCAATATCAGCTCTTAAAGTCTGAAGAGGTATTGTCCCTTCACTATAAAACTCTGTACGTGCTATATCTGCACCAGCAAGACGTCCGCCAACTGAAGCTTTGATGCCAAGAGCTCCTGCTTTCATAGTTCTTGACATTGCCTGCTTCATAGCTCTACGAAATGCCATACGATTTTCAAGATTGAGTGCTACATTCTCTGCTACAAGTTGTGCTTCTCTGTCTGGCCTCTTTATCTCTTTGATATTGAGATTAACTTGAGAAGCTGTAAATTTAGCAAGCTCTTTCTTTATCTTTTCAATCTCAGCACCACCTTTACCTATTACTATACCAGGTTTTGCAGTATAGATAGTTATATATATCTTAGTAGTGATTCTTTCTATCTCAATCTTTGATATGCCAGCTGCATAAAGTCTCTTTTTAAGGTATTTTCTAAGATTGTAATCTTCTACAAGATAATCAGAAAATTTCTTTTCTTCATACCATCTGCTATCCCAATCCTTTATGATACCTACACGAAGTCCATGTGGATTAACTTTCTGACCCATTATTGCCTCCTTCTGTTGCTTTAGCTTTTGCTTTCTTTTCTGGCTCTTTTCTCTCATCGAGAATGACTGTGATGTGTGAATTTCTCTTAAGTATGCTATATGCTCTTCCTTGAGCTCTTGGATGCATTCTCTTATAGTTAGTTGCATTGCCAGAAAAGCACTCTGCTACATACAATTTTTCTTCATCCATCTGATTATTATTTTTTGCATTTGCTACAGCAGACTCTATAAGTTTTTTAATAAGTCTTGAAGCATATCTTGGGCTATATGTAACTATACCAATAGCTTCGTTTACATCTTTTCCTCTTATGGCATCAAGTACAAAAGATGCTTTTCTTGATGAGACCCTTGCCCCAGAAAGACGAGCGCTTGGTCTCTTATCTACATTAGTTTTATTTCTTTCTCTTTTAATTTGCGTTCTATGACCTTTAGACATGTAACCCCTCCTTATGCGCCCTCAGCTGGTGCAGCTGCTGGTGCGGCCGCTGGTGCAGCTGATGCAGGTGCGCCCCCTGCTGCTGGTGCTGATGAGCTTTGCGATACAGATGATTTAGATTCATTACTTCCATGTCCTCTAAATACACGAGTTGCTACGAACTCACCAAGTTTATGACCAACCATATCTTCAGTTATGTATACAGGTACATGTTTTCTTCCATCATGGACTGCTATTGTAAGTGATACCATTTGTGGGAAGATAGTAGAACGGCGTGACCAAGTCTTTATGACTTGTTTGTTGCCAGATTTTACTATAGCATCAACCTTCTTAAGTAAATGCTTATCTGCAAATGGTCCTTTTTTAAGTGAACGTGCCATTATATTCTATCCTCCTTTCTATTTAAGAACTGATCCGTTCTTTCTTGTTATAATTAACTTATTGGTATTTTTCTTTTTATTACGAGTCTTAAGTCCAAGTGCTGGTTTGCCCCAAGGAGTTACTGGTCCTGGAAGACCGATACTACACTTTCCTTCACCACCACCATGTGGGTGATCATTGGGGTTCATAACCGAACCACGAACTGTAGGACGAATTCCCATATGACGTTTTCTTCCTGCCTTACCTATATTCACAAGGTTGTGCTCGCCATTTCCAACAGTACCAATAGTTGCTCTACACATTATAGGTACTTTTCTCATCTCTCCTGATGGAAGACGAAGGGTTGCATACTTTCCTTCTTTTGCCATAAGCTGTGCAGTGTTACCTGCAGATCTAACCATCTTTGCACCAAGTCCAGGAATTAACTCTACTGCATGGACATTAGCACCGATTGGTACATTTTGAAGTGGAAGTGAATTTCCAACTTTTGCTTCAGCCTCATTTCCACTCATTACTTCAGCACCTACGAGTAGTCCATCTGGTGCAAGGATGTATGCTTTAGTACCATCCTTATAAAATATAAGAGCAATATTTGCTGTTCTATTTGGATCGTACTCTATAGCGACAACTTTTCCTACGATTCCATCTTTATTTCTCTTAAAATCAATTATTCTATACTTTTGTCTATTACCACCACCATGATGTCTTACTGTTATCTTTCCTTGATTATTTCTTCCTGCAGTTTTATCTTTTTTTGCAAGAAGAGATTTTTCAGGAGTTCTTTTTGTAATTACACTATTGTTGTCAAGAACAGACATCTTTCTTCTTGAAGGTGTATATGGTTTGAAACTTTTTATAGCCATGTTCTTAAATCTCCTTTAATAATTTTGCGAATGATCTATATCATCCATACTTATTATTTGTTTGAAAGAGAACTGAAAAGTTCTATCTCTTTTGATTCAGAAGTGAGAGTAACTATTGCTTTCTTGTATGAATTGGTCTTTCCTGTAATCATTCCTCTTCTTCTTACTTTGCCATCATATCTTGATGTATTGACTTTTTCTACTTTGACGCCATCAAATACTTTTTCAACAGCATCTTTTACCTGAGTCTTTGTAGCATCTTTATGTACTATGAAAGTATACTTCTTATCAGCCATCTGATTCATACTTTTTTCAGATACCACAGGTTTCTTTATGATATCATAATGAGTTAAGTTAGCCATTAGTTATATACCTCCTCTACATTTTTTACAGCAGCTTTAGTGATGAGTACCTTTTCATACTTAAGTATGTCATAGACATTAAGTTCAGATACTCCTTCTGTCTTTACATTTTTAATATTTCTTGCTGATGCGATGACATTTTTATCATTTGAATCAAGGACTACAAGAGTCTTATTGATTTTCAAATTATCGAGAATATTTTTAAAGTTTTTGGTTTTAATTTCATTAAGTTTTAACTCATCGAGCACTATCAAATTATTCTCTTTTACGCAATTAGTAAGAGCTGACTTCATTGCGTTTCTTTTCTCTTTCTTATTCATAGAAAGATCATAGTCACGAGGTACAGCAGCAAATACAACGCCACCACCTTTCCATTGTGGTGCTCTTATAGATCCTTGTCTTGCATTACCTGTGCCTTTTTGTCTCCAAGGCTTCTTTCCACCACCAGATACTTCTGATCTTGTTTTTTGTTTTTGAGTTCCTTGACGATTATTAGCTAAAATAGTCACACGTGCTTTATGGAGAAGATGTTCATTAATTTCAACATCAAATATTGCATCGTTTAAATCTATCTTATCAATAGCTTCGCCATTAACATTATATACATTTACGCTTGCCATATTATCTCCTTTCTACACTTTAACCGTTTCTTTGATTATGATAAGTGATTTATTTGGTCCTGGGCATGCACCTTTTATAAGTATAAGATTCTTTTCAACATCAACTCTAACCACTTCAAGATTTTGAGTAGTTATAGTCTCTACTCCCATGTGTCCAGGCATGCCTTTACCTTTTCTTACTTTACCAGGTGTTGTAGCTGGTCCATTAGAACCTTGATGACGATGGAATTTTGAACCATGCTTCATAGGTCCTCTGTGTTGTCCAAGACGTTTAATAACACCTTGATAACCTTTACCTTTACTAATTCCTGTCACATCAACTTTGTCACCAACAGCAAAGATGTCTGCCTTGATCTCTTGATTCAGAGTATACTCTGACGAATTTTCAAATTTAAATTCTCTAAGATATTTTTTTACAGTACATCCAGCTTTCTTAAACTGTCCAGCATCTGGTTTATTGATTCTTGATTCTTTTATATCTTTAAACCCAACTTGAACAGCATCGTAACCTTCTTTTTCTTTTGTGAGAACCTTAGTAACAACACAAGGTCCAGCAGAAAGTACAGTTACTGGGATGAGTATGCCTTTATCAGACCAAATTTCTGTCATCCCTACTTTTTCAGCAAGTATAGCTTTCTTCATGTTTTTATTCTCCTTTCGCAATGTCGGAGTGTAAGTCACTCACATTACTAATCATTTTTCATCTTAATATCAATAGCAACGCCAGCAGGCATCTCAAGACCTTGTAAAGTATTTGTGATTTGCTGACTTGGACTTATGATGTCGATAAGTCTTTTATGAGTTCTTTGTTCGAACTGTTCTCTTGAATCTTTATACTTATGAACAGCGCGAAGTATAGTTATGATTTCCTTTTTAGTTGGAAGTGGTACTGGACCTGATACGATTGAACCAGCTCTTTTACAATTATCTACGATCTTATCTGCTGCTTCATCGATAAGTCTGTGATCATAACCTTTTAGCATAATTCTCATAACTTGTTTTGCCATAAAAAATTGCCTCCCTAAAAAATAAACGAAAACGCTTTTCGCATTTTTGCACACGGATTCGGGTGTGTCCTACAAAAACGCGTCAAAAAAATATATATGCGTATTTTCGCATAGCCTATATATATTATCAAAAAAAAATTAAAAATGCAAGAAAAATCTTGCATTTTAGAGAGTTTTTTTAAACTTTTTATTAACTTTATAATACCAAATCTATCATAACCCAATCATGAAGGCTAGCCTTATTATATACCTTAAATGAGTCTGATGCCGCATCTATTACACTTTTTTCATGTTCTTTAAGGATACCAGAAAGTATAAGATGCCCATTTTTGCTCAGCATTTCGCCAATTTTGCCTATTTTTAGCATATTTATAATAACTGGCGCAAGTATATTCATAGTAATCAAGTCATATTTTATAGACCCGACAGCCTCTTTATATTGTTTATCTTCTATAATATTACCAAAACTATAGGTAAACTTGAATCTTTCATCACTAAAGGCTAAAGCACCACTCTGCATATCAATTTTTCTATAATCTTCAATATTATTAATCATAAGATTTTGGCATAAATTATCTTCTACATAAGCATCAATATCCATGGCATGCGTATATTTAAAACCAAGCTTATAAGCAAGTATAGCTAAAATTCCAGAACCTGTACCTACATCAAGAAAATTTTTATCGCTAACATCATTATTTTTACTATAATCAAGGATTCCTTTCACACAAAGTTTTGTAGTCTCATGTTGGCCTGTACCAAATGCTGTGCCTGGATCTATAAAAATATTAATCTTTGAATCGTCCTTATGATTTGTTTTCTTAAAAATTGGCAGTATCGATACATTATCAATCACAATTTCTTTAAAATTATCTTTCCATTTATTTATAAAACTTTCATCATCAATGTCATCTTTAGTTATGAAAAGTGTCCCCATATCGACAAAATCTTGATACTCATAAAGGTCAAGCTTAATTTTCGAAAGTTTTTTTTCAAAATCATCTTTTATAAATATATTATCGCTGCTTCTTATATAGCTTACATCAACATTTTTATTTCCTACATATTTGTCGAGATCTTTTTTTATTGTATCATATGTATCTTTATCAGGAACTATCGATACATAAAATATAACATATGCTATGTCATTTTCTTCATATACTTTTGGGATGTCAACATACATCTTATCAAGATCATTTTTTGATAAATTGACACTATCCTCTATCTCAACACCTACTATCCCATTTTCAAAAAGAACAGAAGCGACTATATCAGTCGCTTCAACCTTTGTCTCAATTTTATATTTTGTCCATATCATCTTATTAGATTTCCTATAATTCCATATGAAACTATTGACATAATTATAAACGCTAAGATAATACCAAGAAATATAGCAATGATTGATTTTTTAATATCCATCTCAAAGACAGATGCAATGAGCGATCCTGTCCATGCTCCAGTTCCTGGAAGTGGTATGCCTACAAAAAGTACTAACCCGAAAAATCCGTATTTGTCAATCTTACTTTTATTTTTTATTGCTTTATTATTAAGCCACAAAACTATTTTTTTGGTCGGTCCAAATTCTTCAAGTATATTAAAAACTTTCTTTAAGAGAAGTAGTATAAATGGTATAGGTATAATATTTCCAAGTATACAGATAATAGCTGCCTTAATATATGGAACATTGAGTAGCGCTCCCGCTATAAGTCCACCTCTAAGTTCAAGTACAGGCATTAAAGATATTATAAAGATAATTAATTCTTTACTGATTGCACCGCTTAAATTATTTACAATTTGTGAGACAATACTATCCATTAATGAGTTCTTTCGACATTTTTATAGCATCATCTATTTTATCAATGTTCTTTCCTCTACCTTCTGCAAACTTATCTCTCCCACCGCCATTTCCGTCAAGGACACTTGCCACACTCTTTAATATTTTTCCAGCATGTAGTCCTTTAGATACTGCTGTATCAGAAAGTGATACAACTATCGCCACATTTTCATCATTTTTAGAAAATGCAATTATAGCATAGTCTTTTTCCCTATCTTTTATATTATCAACTATATCCTTTAATTCCGCATTTGTTTTGCCATCAAAGCATGTAACAAATGTTTTTAAGCCATTAACCTCTTCAAATTTTATCTCATTTACAGACTCTTTTGACATGAGTTTTTTAGTGTTTTCGATGTCATGCTTTAACTCTTTATTTTCTTTTATAAGTGATGAGACCTTACTAACAAGGTCAGAGTCATTTGTCTTAAGTAGTAAACATAGTTCCTTTACCTTCTCAAGTTCTTCATTATAATACTTAATAAGATAATCAGATGTTATAGCTTCAATTCTACGCACTCCTGCCGCAATCCCAGATTCAGACAATATCTTAAAGCATTTTATTTCAGAAGTATTATCTATATGAGTACCACCACAAAGTTCAAAAGAAAAATCAGATACTTGCACAGTCCTTACTATATCGCCATACTTTTCTCCAAAAAGCGCCATAGCACCTTTAGCTTTTGCTTCATTAAGTGCCATTTCTTTTTTAGTCACATCTATAGCTTCATTGATCTTTGTATTAACTATATGCTCAACCATTTTTATCTCATCAGATGTCATACCTTTAAAATGAGTAAAGTCAAATCTAAGTCTACTTGCTTCTACAAGTGAACCTGCTTGCTCTACATGCTTTCCAAGTACTAGTCTTAAAGCTGCATGAAGTAAATGTGTAGATGTATGGTTGATAGCTGTGAGATGTCGGTTATTAGCATCTACACTAAAGACTGCTTCTGAACCTTTTGAAAAGCTGCCACTTACAACTTTTCCTATATGCCCAATTTTCGTATTTTGTATTTTAATTGTATCATACACTTCAAATACAGAATCAGAAATATCTATAGTTCCTATATCACCAACCTGTCCACCCATAAGTGGATAAAATGTAGTTTTATCAGATATAATTACTGCTTCTGTTCCTTCATTTACTTTATCAACTATCTTATCGTCAGAAACAATTGCTAAAATTTTTGCCTTTGTATCAAGCTTATCATATCCTATAAATTCAGTAACCATATCACTTGGAAGTGAGTTGAAAGCTGTGACATCAGCTCCCATATAGTTTGATACTTTTCTTGCAGAACGTGCTTTTAGTTTCTGCTCATTCATTAGTTCAGTAAATCTTTTCTCATCATACGATAGGTTCTTTTCTTCTATTATTTCTTTTGTAAGATCTACCGGGAATCCATATGTATCATATAGTTTGAACACATCATCACCAGATAGTATCTTACTATCAGATGACTTTATGATGTCTTCAAGCATTATAAGTCCTTGGTCTATAGTTTGATTAAACTTTTCTTCTTCAGCCTTAAGTACATTTAAAATCATCTCGCGTCTTTCAAGAAGTTCAGTATAGTGTCCGCCATTGAGCCTAATCACTACTTCTGCAAGTTTACCAAGAAATGTATTCTTAACTCCAAGTATTCTGCCATGACGTACTGCTCGACGAAGAAGACGCCTTAGTACATATCCTCTTCCTTCATTTGATGGAAGGATTCCATCGGAAATCATAAATGTACAACTTTTTATATGATCAGCAATTATTCTTAGGGATATATCAGT
The DNA here is from genome assembly GCA_002374095.1 of Lachnospiraceae bacterium UBA3633. Taxonomy (GTDB): domain Bacteria; phylum Bacillota; class Clostridia; order Lachnospirales; family Lachnospiraceae; genus UBA3633. The sequence goes on along the minus strand of DFKY01000001.1, from coordinate 69,019 downwards.
TTTTTCATCATCTTTATATATGTGTCTTGTGATAAGACTTATATTGTCCATTAGTTCCTTACTTGTATCAATTTCAAAAATAGACTCTGCATCTTGGCACACTACCGCAAGCCTTTCAAGTCCCATGCCTGTATCTATATTTTTTTGTACAAGTTCTGTATAATTGCCTTTGCCATCATTATCAAATTGAGTAAATACATTGTTCCAGACTTCAATAAATCTGTCACAGTCACATCCTACAGTACAAGTGTCTTTGCCACAGCCATATTTTTCGCCTCTATCATAATATATCTCACTACATGGTCCACATGGTCCTGAACCATGTTCCCAGAAATTATCTTCTTTGCCAAACTTAAATATCCTTTCAGATGGTATCCCTATCATGTCATGCCATAAATCATATGCCTCATTATCATCAACATATACAGATGGATATAAACGATTTGGGTCAAGTCCTAAAGTCACAGTCAAAAACTCCCAGCTCCATGTTATAGCTTCTTTCTTAAAGTAATCGCCAAATGAAAAATTGCCAAGCATCTCAAAAAATGTGCCATGTCTTGCTGTATGACCTATATTATCTATATCGCCAGTCCTTATACATTTCTGACAAGTGCACACTCTCTTTCGTGGCGGTGTCTCAATACCTTTAAAATATGGCTTAAGTGGTGCCATTCCTGAATTAATTATAAGAAGACTATTGTCATTTTCAGGTATAAGAGAAAAACTTTTAAGTCTAAGATGTCCTTTTGATTCAAAAAAAGATAAAAATAATTCTCTCAACTCATTAACAGAATATTTTTTCATTTGTTATTCCTCTTTTAAGTTTTCCTTTGCATTTTTATTTTTGCGCATCATAACACCAATTCTTACTGCAGCTATAATAACTATAGCATAAAATATAACTAGTATAATCTGTCTTGCAAATTCTGTAGCGATAACCATAACCTTTCCTCCATTATTAAAAATATTCACTATATTCATCAATTACTCTCTTGCAAAAATCTCTTTTTTCTTCATATATCATCTTATTCTTATTTAGAGTATAATCAATTGTAGACTCATATTGATTTTGCAGATTTTCCGACCTACTTTTTAAATCATACTGAAAATCATTTAAATGAGACAGATACTCATCATATAATTCTATATCAAGTTTATGATAAAGTATGGTGGTTAATTCTTCTATCTTTTCATCATATATCTTTACTGCTAAATTATAGTTTTCTATATCATTATTATTCTTCGAATCATTGATAATCTGGTCTATTATTACTTTTTCTATATCTTCAAAATCTTTTTTAATTAAATTATAATCTATATCATCAAAATCATTACTTATTACTTTTTCTGATACTTCATTTTTATATATGTATTCGTCGACATTTAGTGAACTCTTATCAATAATAAAATTTGCAATTGTAAGTATTATAAGCACCACAATGAGTACAAATATTGCGATAAGTATTTTAATATTATATTTTATATAATTATAAAGTAATGACATATCTATACATCAAGTATACTTCTATAATATGGATAGTATGCATCATATGTGCCGATACTTACATTACTTGCTGTTCCATTTTCATGTATCACGATAATTTTACCATCATCTGCCCACTCAAGAAACATCATAACATGTGAATTATGGCCTGGACGAACTATTATATCACCTGGTTTTAAGTTTTCTCTTCGAATTTTATTACCTACACCTGCAAGTTTTTGTGTACCTTCTACAGATAAAAACGATCTTTTAAATGTAGTATTATATACCCAGTTTACCCAACCAGAGCAATCAAGTCCTTTTAGACATCTACCTCTATAATCAGGCAAAACTTTTCTTCCAAAATTTGCTCCGTCATATCCTATTACAGAAGACTTTCCACCATAATAGTATGGTATACGGCCTACTGATTTTAATGCAGTTTCTATAATTTTTCTGCGATTCAAGGCTAAATCTTTATCTATTCTATTCATAAAATAGTTGATTTCTTCTTGAGTAAGTGGTGTAACTTCAACTGGCTTTTCAAAACTTAAACCATATTCTTTTTCCCAGTCTTTATAGTAAAGCTCTCTTGTGTCATGTATCATCATATGATTCCAGCCGTTCCAGTTCATATTATAGTTTTTTCTATTATTGCCATAGATATCATCAGCACTGAAAAGGCTATTACTTGCATCTATTGTAAGAACTTGCTCCTTTATATCTAAATCAATATGACCAGGACAATAATTATAATACGAACTAGTTTTGCCTTCTTTTACACTTTCAATATAAGATTCATAATCTCCACTTGGTACGCTGTAGGCATTTTCATCAATATGTATAAGCTTTCCTTCTTTATATGTGGCAGTTTTTGGAAGCCTATTATTTACATGAAGCGTAGGACTAATCTTATCTTGCGTAACTTCAGGTTTTTCATAAAGCATTGCTATTGCTTCATTTTCTGTGTCATAGTGCATGCATCCGCTACAATAATACACTTCACTTATACTTGCTTCATAAGTATATGACTTATCAAAAAGATAATAAGCGTATAAAAGAAATTCATCATAGTCATATGGATCATGATAATATGTATATACAGATGCCATACTCATTATATCTTTTATATTATTATCACTATCAAGTGGATTTCCATCACCATCATAAGTCGTGATATTTACATTTTGAAAGTTTTGTATTTTGTATGAATTAATTAGATTATTTTTATTAAACTTTATGTCTGGATTAAACTTCCCTATTATTGCATTTTGGTCAAAACCATATTCTTTTACCACATCTTCGGGCTTTAAGTTGTACATATTATAGAGTCTTTGCCTATAAAGCTCATAGCGAACTTTAAGCTTTCCATAGATCTGATATGCTACATTATCTTCATATGTAGTCTCAATAGGCATCACTTCATCAGATAAAACTGGTATAGCAACATATGCAGAATAAAAACTTGTAGTATCCTTGTCTTCGACATTTCCATACATCTTACTTATATTAAGATTGGTAACATTAAGAGCACGATTATTTTGATAGATACTACGCAAAGTTCTATGTGCTTCTTCTATTGCTTTTGCTTTATCGCTCGTTGAATTATCTGGCTTTTTTGAAGCTACTATAAAATCTTTTTTATCATCATATGCTTGATAACTTCTCACAACAAAGTAGACTGCAAATACTGCAAATACAATTATAAGTATTTTATAAAAAAAACTTTCAAAGCTAAATTTTTTATTATTATTTTCCATCTAAAATATCTAATATCTCTTTAAAATACGGAGGCAACTCACTCTCAAATTCAATAGTTTTATGAGTTCTTGGATGCATTATCTTTAGATAATATGCATGAAGTATCTGTCCTTGAAGATTCGGGAAGTTTTTATCAGGTCTTCCATAGGTCATATCTCCAAGAAGCGGATGTCCAAGATCTTTCATATGAACTCTTATCTGATGAGTTCTGCCAGTATGAAGATTACATTCTATATAAGTATAATTATCGTATCGCTTTATAACTTTATATTCAGTAGAAGCGTTTTTTCCATTTTTATCTATTGCCATCCTTAGACGATTGTTCTTGTCACGTCCAATCGGTTTTTCAATTATCCCTTCGTCTTTTTTAATGACACCCTTTACTATTGCCTTATACTTTCTTACATTCGTATGATTTGAAAACTGTGATGCTATACTTTTATGAGCTACATCATTTTTGCAGATACAAAGTATTCCAGATGTATCTTTATCTATCCTATGAACTATGCCAGGTCTCAAAACTCCATTTATGTCACTAAGTTTACCTTTTGAATGATAAAGTACAGCATTTACGAGAGTCCCTGAGTTATGTCCAGCTGATGGGTGAACAACCATCCCTCTCTTTTTATCAACTATTAGTATGTCATCATCTTCATAAATTATATCAAGCGGCAGGTTTTCAGGTTCTGCTGAAAGTGGAGTACTCGGCAACTCTGTAAATTCTATCACATCACCAAGTCTTGTCTTATAAGAAGGTTTATCTATAACTACGCCTGATACCTTTAGATTCCCGCTTTCAATAACTTTTTCTACATAGTTTCTGCTTAAGCCAAGTGTGTCTTTTAAGAATACATCAATTCGTATATTTACTTTGTCAATGGTATCAACAATTATATTCATATCAATCATTTTTATAAGTAACAATTGAAAGTAAAATCAAAAATATCATAGATAGCGTTATAAGTATATCTGCAAAATTAAAAACCGGAAAATTGATAGGCTTAAAATATATAAAATCCACGACATATTTATTCTTAACTCTATCTATAAAATTGCCTATTGCTCCGGAAAAAAGAAATATAAGAATTATATAATAAAAAATATTTTGTCTTTCAAGTTTCAACTTATATAAAAGTATTAGTATCGCCGCAAGTATAACTACTGTAAGTACATAAAAAAAACTTTGTCTATCTTTAAGTATGCCAAATGCAGCACCAGTATTTTCAACATACAAAAATTCAATAACATCATCAATAACTACATATGGAGGTTGATTATATAGTTTTGTCTTTGCAAGAAATTTTGTATATTGATCTATAGATACAAGTACTAATGATACACCAAAAAATATAATGTATTTTAAAAAACTTTTATGCATTATTAAAACTGTGATTTTGGTGGTGTATAAAAGCTTTGCAAATCAGCTGCCGCTCTTTCAGTATTTTGATTAAATGCTCCATTATTAAAACTATTCTGATTAAATTGATTAGGTGCTGTGCCTTGTCCAAAATTCATAGGAGCTTGCATAGGTGGCATTTGATTATTGTTATAATCAAAGTTTTGCATATGGCTAAAATTAAAACCATTCATATTTTGATTAGCGTTTTGCTCTCCATTTACAGGAAGATAGTCATAAGCTCCTATAGTTTCAGCAGAAAGTGAAAAGATATATTGTTTCTCTCCCATCTTTTTGCAATCGCCATCAAGTGCATAGATGGCACCAGACACTACATCAATAAGTCTTTGAGAAATTTGTGGATTTGCTATTTCTACATTGACCATAGCAGTATATCCAGCTTTTACATCTTTTATAATATTAAAAGCTTCTTCAAAAGTCTTTGGCACATAGATCTGAATTTTTCCATTGCTACGTCTATTTGCTTGTTGATTTGATTTTGCCATACCAAAGCCATGATTCTCTATATCAAATGTTGGTGTAAGTGGCTTTGGCGCTTTATCAGTTTTTTTATCATTTCCTTTTTTCAAAAATGGATTTTGATTCTCTACTTCAAAATCATTCTCATCATCAAACATCATATCATCTTCAGGAGAAAATATGTTTTTGATTGTCTTTGTTACATCCTTAAATATACTCATAAATACCTCCAAAAACTTTATATATCTTATAAAACCCTAAATATTTATTATAACACAGTTTTAGCTTATTTGTATACACTTTTAAGAGATAAAGTCACCTTCTTCAACGCTACTTGCATCAAGTGCTATATGATCATAAAGCATTATGCCATTTACTGACCTACTTTTCACTATGGCATATTCATTGGTTTTATCTATAATATCAACATTTTTAAATATTGCATATCCTTTATTTAAGTTATATACCCCATCAAGTTTTCTAACCTCGCTTAAGCTATATACATCATTATATCTGTTCACAAGGACATCACCATACTTAAGCCCACTCAAACTATCATCTATAGATATATAGTAGTAATCGTCATCCTCTTTTGATACATTGCAAGTGACTCTTATCTTTTCGCCATTTAGGCCAAGCTTAAAAAATACATTTTCATCTGTTTCAAAGTCTTTCTCAAGCATATTTTTAGGTATTATATAGCAATTTTTAGATATTATAGATTTTATAGGGATTTTAAGACCTGACACTTTTTTATTTTCTATTTCGAAATCAGTTGTTCTCTTATCAATGAAACTCTCAGGATATTCTGACACGGATAACAAAAAATGCTTTTTGCCATCAGCACCTATAAAGCTTGAAACTTTTGCACGAGCTTTAATATTCTCATATACAAATTTTACATAAACATTTTTATTTTTATAATTATCATAATCATAACTGCTGTCAAAGGCAATATAAAATGTCGGGTCAGTAACGATTTTGTATATCTTATCACCAGAAGTTATTTCTCTCTTTTTTTTATGTATACTATCAAGCTTTAAATTTTTATATGTATCAGCGTCATATGAATTATATTTCTTATCTTCATACCCATCTATCACAAAAGATACAAGTCCAGCGTACTTCGCATAGCCTTTTTCTTTTGCAGTTATTTCTTTATCAAAATCAACCTTTTCAAGTTGCTTTATGATACTAAGTTCATTGATCTGATTATCAATTCCATTTTTTGCAGTATATATATTATAAAAATATAAATTTGATATACTATTGACATATCTTTTTATATTTTGCTTGATTATTCTCTTATCATCATTATCAAGTGATACATTGTCAAAGACACTCTCATCATCAGTTACAGTATATATAAAAGCACCTTTATTTACTCTTTCAGCATTTGCCACAAAGAAGTTGACATATCCACTTGTTTTTGCCGACTCTACTTTCTCATCTTTATATATAACACCTGTATGTCTATCTACATTTACTATTTCTCCACTTGTCACTTCATAATACTTTATGTAATCCCTATTAAAAATCCTTGAAAAATTAAAAATGATGTATATAAGTATGATGCCAAATATCGCAAAAAAAACTCTAAATATATACGGATGTTTTTTTACTTTCTTTTTGCTATTTTCTTTACTATCAGTATCTTTCTTCATATTTATTTTGAAATTGCATTAAATAAAGAATTGGAATTATAATATACATTTCTTTTAGATCTTGCATTTAAAACTATACTTATATATCTATCTTTTGTATCTTTTTTTTCTGTATAAAGTGCAAGGCAATATCCGGCACTACCTGTGCTACCTGTCTTTCCTGCAAGTAGCGTCACATTTCCTTCAACTAAAAGTTCCCCTGTCACAAAATAATTGGTATTTAGCCATTTTTCGCTACGTATGACGCCATCGCTTCCTTTAATATTAGCTGTATACTCCTTTGTCATAGAAATCTCAAGAAACTCATCATATTTTATAAGTTCTCTCATGATAAGAAATAAGTCATAGGCAGTAGAAAAATGATAATCCGAATCAAGTCCATGAGGGTTAGCAAAATGAGTATTAAGTGCCCCAAGACGCTCTGCTTCATTATTCATCATAACTACAAAATTGTCATAACTATCTACAAGGTTTTCTGCAAGGCACATAGCAGCATCATTACCTGATGGCAAAAGTAGTCCATATAGTAAGTCTCTGACAGATATTTCATCCCCTGGCTTAAGATTAGCTTTTGACACATCTTTATCAAAAGCTACTGTCTCTGTGGTCACATAATATTTCTCATCAAGATTTTTGCAATTTTTAAGAACTACAAGTGCCGTCATCATTTTTGTAAGACTTGCTATAGGCATTTTCTTATATGGCATCTGATATCTCGTAAAGTCAGAACTTTTTCTATCAAGAGATGCTATAAAGTAAGACTCTGCCCCAATACTTGATATCCCACTTCCAGTAGCAAAGCCAGGAATGATGATTTTTTCTGCAGTGCCATCAGCAAAAGTATCATCATTTGCAGTATACAGATTACTAAGTAGATTAGTATCTTTATAAGTTATACGACTTCCGCTACAGCTTGATAAGGTTAATGAGATTAGTACAAGTACTGCTATTCTTTTTAAATAAAAATATTTCATCAGATAGTTTCTTCTCTCCTTATATTAAGCACAAAGCCTATCCCGATATATATAGACAAAAGTGATGAGCCACCTTGCGAAAAAAACGGTAAAGGAACTCCAGTGTTTGGCACAAGTGATGTGGCTACACCAATATTTATAAAAGTCTGCACTGCAATCCAAGCAGCAACACCTATACAAATTAGATTTTTATAATATTCTCTTTGTTTCGAGGCTGTCACAATGCAACTTATGATAAGATATATATATAGAAGTATAATAATTGTTGATCCAACAAATCCAACTTCTTCCCCAACAATAGCAAATATAAAATCATTTTGTTCCTCTGCAAGCCAGTTACCATTTTTTACAGAATTTGAAAGATCATTGTTGATTCCTTTTCCAAGAAGTTTTCCTGATCCAATAGCAATAACTGAATTTTCTTGTTGAAATTGTGCTTCATTTTTTTCTGTTGGTTCAAAAAATGATATTATTCTATTTTTTTGATAATCACGAAGAAGTGGCATCCTATCTATAAATCCAAATCTTACCGAAGCATAAACTATAAGTATAAAAACTAGTCCTATACCACCAAATATAAAAAACCATGATGTCCTAAGTTTTGATGCGAAAAGCATACATACAAATATAAAAAGAAGTATAAGTGAACTTGACAAATTTGGTTGTATAAATATAAGTATAAAAGGTATAAAAAAAAGAAAAAGAACTCTAAGCAGATTTCTTATATCATTTATTTGTGTGTCTTGCTTTTCTATATACTTTGACATAAAAAGTATAAGTAAGATTTTAGCAAATTCCGATGGCTGAACTTCCATATTGACAAATGGTATTCTTATCCATCTTATAGAGTTTCTGCCATATGCTGTCCCCACTATCTGCACTATAAGAAGTGTGATTACACACACAATAAATGCAAGCCAGTAACTCTTTGATAGTTTTTTCATATTGAGAAATGATATAAATATGCATACAGCAAGAGATGCAATCGATATAGAAAGTTGCGACATAAATGAATACACTCTATCTCCAAGGCTTGACTGTATAAATATAAGCCCAAAGACATTGAGTGCTATACAAGCAAGAAGTTGAAAGTAACCATAATTTTTTAAGTTTAGATCAAACATTATTCTGATACTGATATTGACTTTATATCGTCCGTTCCTTTATTAAGTATCTCTTCAAATGATGTGACACCATACATATAGTTATATACACGATTAGCAAGTGCCGCAGCATTACCAGATGAATATCCAAAAGGTATAACCACATTTACAGCAATCTCTGGTGCGTGCATTGGTGCAAATGATACAAATGTCGCGTGATTAGTTCTATCATTTCTCTCTTGTGCAGTACCAGTCTTACCAAGTATTTGGATACCTTGTGATGCAAATATAAATCTTGCTATACCATCTGTTATCATCTTTCTCATGCCTTCATAAACTGTATTTAATGATTCTTCACTTATGTTCAAGTCATGTACAAACTTTGGTTCTGAAGTAAAAAGCACATTTCCTTGCTTGTCCACTACTTTATCAAGTATTGAAAGGTCATAAAGTTTACCACCATTTGCAAGTGCTACAGTATATTTTGCAAGTTGTACATTGTTGTAGGCATGAGTGCCTTGCCCCATTGCAGAACGCTCTGGGTCAGTATAAGAGATGGTAGGCGAAAGCTCTTCAATTTCTATCCCAGACTTAGTGTCAAGTCCAAAAAGTCTACAGTACTTTTGTATCACTCTAAGTCCAGTATCTGTACTATAATTTTGTTCTTCATCAAATGACAAAAGGTGACCATATTTTGCAAATGCCACATTGCAAGAATTACTTATGGCATCTACAAGATTTAGATCTCCATGTTCATAAGGATATGCCCAGCATTTTATAGGCGGATCTATCTCATCAAATATACCATTGCAATTCACAAGCTGGTCTTTTGTAATTACTTTTTCTTCAAGTGATGCAAGTGCAGTAATTGGTTTAAATGCAGATCCAGGAGCAAGTTGTGTTTGAGTCGTACATGATACAAGTGGATATGATTTATTGGTCATCAAAGACTCCATATATCCTTTTACATAAATTAAATTATTGTCATAAGACGGATAAGTGACAAGTGCTTTTACTTTACCTGTATTTACATTTGTCACAACTATAGATCCAGCATATGGATCAAGTGCAAGATCTGATGGTTTCAATACCATGTCTCTCACAAGTCTTATAAAATAAGTATACATATATTCGTCAGTTGCTTTAGAGATCTTGTCATACTCTACATCACTCCATGGCAAAAATCCTTGCTCAAAAAGTGCCATGATAAGTAAACGATTGGTTATATACTTTTCTTTTATTGCAAATTTATAGACAAGCATATCAAACTCTTCATTATCTTCAAGTATGCTCATTATATATAGGACAAGACTATTGTATATAGTATCTCTATCTCCATATCTTTCACTTGCATAGATTTTTGTTGAATCAATCCATGTCTCTTCTATCGCTTTGGTAAGAAAATCGCGAAGTGATATATCATCTTCTTTCCATCTGATGTATTCTTCTACATCTCTATCTATAGCATCAGACATAAGGATGTCATTGTGTGTGTGAAGGTATGTGTATACATATGCAGTAAGATTTTGTGCGGTATTTGATAAGTTTCTTTGTATCTCTGGATTTTCATCCATAAGATTTTTATATATTATCTCCTTTGCCCTTTCTCTTGCTTCAAGAAAAAGTCTATATATTTCTTTCTCTGCCTGCTTTGCATCCGGACTTTCAAAGTGATCTTTATCAAGTACATGGTTGTCGATAAGATGATAATATGCATCATGAGCAGATATTTCCATCCTTGATGATGATAGCTTTACATTTGATACATCCTTATTGACAATTTTTGATGCTATGATACCAGCAAGTCGTTGTTCAAGAAGGTTATAATTGGCTATCTGGTCTGTAGCTTTAATAGATAGATATACATCAGCTCCAGCTTTAGATTCTTGTTCCTCCAAAGTTTCAAGGATTTTGCCGCTTGAGTCTACGACAATTTTTCTATATCCTTTCGTTCCGCAGAGATAATGCTCCATAGATTTTTCTATCCCAACTAGTCCAACTTTATCATTTATATCATACTGCGGATTAGTTTCTTTAAGTTCATCAATTCTGTCTTCAGATGTCCTACCTACATAGCCTATAATGTGAGCAAAGTAGATAGCATAATTATATCTTCTTGAGCTTGTCTCTTCTATATCTACGCCTTTAAGTAATCCTATGTTTTCAAGAATTTCAGATGCACATCTATCACTTACATTTTCAGCTATTGTGGTTGGCTGATATTTTTGGTATGAAGTAAGTCTCATAGTATAATGTATACTTACCATATCAAGCATAGTTCTATCTGATATAATTATCGGATTGCCATCATCATCAGTTATAAAATCCATCGCATATCTGTGCTTTGAATACTCAAACGCTTCTTTTGGAGTGAGATCTGATCTATATTGGAAATTTCTTCCTTCATCAAGATCTGTCACAAGTCTTCCATAGATATTGGCAATAAATGATCTATGTTGTTTTTCGGAAGTAGTTGTAAAATAAAACTTGCCATTCTCATCCATATCAATAAAATATCTTGATGCTATGTTACATTTATACTTCTCAAGGATTTTGGCAAGTTCAAGAAGCATCTTATTTCTTTCATTGATGTCATGGTTATTTTGCTTATATGCATCAATATCTGCTATAGTTATATTTTTTACAAGTTCATTATATGCAAGTATATTTCCATCAACATCATATATATTGCCTCTTGCAGCAGGGATAGTCACAGTTTTTACAGACTTTTGTACATAATTTTCTTCATAGTAATTCCCTTTGATTATCTGCAAATCAAAAAGTCTCACTATTAAAGCAAGCATCGCAAGAATTGAAAAGAAACCTATTATATTATTCTTGTAATTCTCGCCAGAAAATATTTGTTTTATAATATATACAATTATGTCCATTGTCGTCTATTTTTAAATGATATATTGAATTTATAAAGCAATTTATATACAAAAACTGTGACAAGTAATGTAAAAAGAATATTGGGAATCATTATATTTTGAAAATAATATGCAATATTGAATTTTCTTCTTATAAGGAAATGAACTACATAGATATAGATATTATATGCAAATCCATTAGAAAGACTAAGTAGCATTGACGTAGTTACTGAGTCTTCAAAAAATGAAGTGTTTAGCATGCCATTTACAAAACCTATTAGTGAATATATAAGCATAAATGATCCAAAAATCCCATCATAATACATATCGATAAGTATGCCGCAAAAAAAACCTGTTATAAGCCCTATACTTTCGCCATAAAGTAGTCCGTAAGAGAAAGTTATAATCAGAAGTAGATTTGGCGATGCAGAAAAAAAAGGCATTAGTGGGAAAATAGATGTCTGTAAAAAAAATGCAAAAAATATAATAATTATATGTATTATCGTAGTTGTAATTTTTCCAGTTCTAATCTTTATCACTACTCATCCCTCATACTATCAGACTTAAGTTCAGTTATAACAAAAACTTCTGTAATATTTTTGAAATCTGTGACAGGAATTATATAACCACTTTTTGATAGTTGGTTTTCATTGACACTTACATCACTTGCATATCCTATAATAATATTTGGCAAAAACTTTGATGAGATATTGGATGTAACTATCTTGTCCCCATCAACAATTGCTGCATTCATATCTATACCAGAAAGTCTTAATCTATTATTCTTATAAAGAGTTACATCACCTTCAACCATACAACTTTCAAAAGAGTGCTGTGTCATAGCAGATACTCTTGACGAATCATCGATTATAGATCTTACTGTAGCATAATTATATCCTACAGATATTACTATACCGCAAAGACCTTTACTTGATAACACATTCATATCAACCTTTACGCCATCACGAGTGCCTTTGTCAATCTTAAACACCTGAAACCATTCATCAGTATCTTTAGCTATAACACGCGCTGCTATTTTGCTGTATTGGTCGTATTCATCTCCAAGCTTATAGAGCTCGCGAAGTCGGTCTACTTCATATGATTTGGCATACAGCATATTATTTGCTTCAGAAAGTGATGCGACTTCTGCCTCAAGAATTTTAATCCTTTCATTTGCTTCTTTTAGATCAGTACTTTCCATAGATCTTTTCACAAAGATCATCCCGACATTGTTAATCCCTTTTTGAACAGGAACTATTACACTTGAAAAGACATTTCTTATAGAAAATGTAAACTGTGGTATGTAGTGGCTAAAAACTATCATAGCCACAGATAATACCACTATTATGATTATAAAAATTTTACTCTGTCTATTCTTCAAAAAATTTCTCGTCCTTTATCTCATCTGGTAGATACTGTTGCTTCACATAATGTCCTTCATAATCATGTGGATACTTGTATCCTATACCTCTATTTAAATCCTTTGCCCCTTTATAATGAGCATCTCGAAGATAACTTGGTATCGGAAGATTTCCTGTCTCCATCACTTTTTCTGATGCTTTTTCTACAGCAAGATAACTCGCATTTGATTTTTTTGCTTTAGCTACATATATTGCAGCTTCTGATAGTATAATCCTTGCTTCAGGAAGTCCCACTTTCTCAATGGCAGAAAAAGCACTCTCAGCCACTACAAGTGCCATAGGATCTGCAAGTCCTACATCTTCACTTGCGCATATTACAATGCGTCTCGCTATAAACTTTATATCTTCTCCAGCTATAATCATCCTTGCAAGATAGTAAACTGCCGCATCCGGATCAGACCCTCGCATTGATTTTATAAATGCTGATATAGTATCATAGTGGTTATCACTATTTTTGTCATAATTAAGTCCATGCCTACCAACGATATCTTGTGCAATATCAAGTGTTATGTGCATTGACTTATTCTTATCAAGAGTACGACTTGCAAGTTCAATGGCATTCAACGCTATCCTTGCATCACCATTACTCATCATTGCGATATATTTTTTCGCGTCATCATCAATACTCATATTTAGACTTCCAAGTCCCACATCTACATCACCAATCGCTCTATCTATAAGTATCATTATATCTTCATCACTAAGTGGTTTTAATTCAAATATTGTCGACCTTGAAAGTAGTGCTGAATTAACTTCAAAATAAGGGTTTTCTGTAGTGGCACCTATAAGTATTATAGTTCCATCTTCCACAAATGGAAGCAGATAGTCTTGTTGCGCTTTATTGAATCTATGAATCTCGTCTATAAAGAGTATCGTCTTCTTCCCACAGGCTATCTCATTTTTAGCAAAGCTTACAACTTCTTTCATGTCTTCTTTACTTGCATTTGTTGCATTGATACTTACAAAGTTAGCGTGTGTAGTACTTGCAATAACTCTCGCCAAAGTTGTCTTCCCAGTACCAGGTGGTCCGTAAAATATAACTGATGATATAGAATCAGTTTCTATCATCTTTTTTAGAAGCTTTCCATCACCGAGTATGTCCTTTTGCCCAACCACATCAGATAGAGTCTTCGCTCTCATTCTCATAGCAAGAGGCGTATCATGCTCTTTATTTTTTTCAATTATCATATCTAATAGTTCACTCATAACATAATATTAAATGTACAGATATCCCGTCTATTCCACCGTAACTGATTTCGCAAGGTTCCTTGGTTTATCAATATCAAGTCCTTTATCATAAGCAGTATAATATGCAATGAGTTGAGTAATAACTGCTACAGGAAATACAGAAAATCTATCATCAACTTTATCTATCTTTATAACAATGTCAGCAAGATCTTTTTCATATTCTATATCTTCAGAAATTATAAGTATCACATATGCGTCTCTTGCTTTAACTTCTTTTACATTAGAAAGAAGCTTACTTGATATATTTTTTTGAGTACATACTGCTATGACAGGAGTCTTTTCCTCAATTAGAGCTATAGTGCCATGTTTAAGTTCTCCAGCTGCATATGCTTCTGTATGTATATAAGATATCTCTTTAAGCTTAAGTGCTCCTTCAAGCGAAAATACATAGTCAAGACCTCTTCCTATATAAAATGCATCATGAGAACTTGAGATATTTTTGACTATCATTTTTATATCTTCTTCTTTTTTCAATGCCTTGTCTATATTTTCTATAGAAGCAAATAAATTCTTACAAATATTATTTACAAAATTCTTATCAACTGCATTTCTCACATATGCAATATATGTAAGTAACATGTAGATGCTTGCCACTTGCACCGTATAAGCTTTTGTAGATGCTACAGCAATTTCTGGACCTGCATGTGTATATATCACATAATCTGATTCTCTTGCTATAGTAGACCCTTTCACATTGACTATAGAGATAACCTTTGCGCCATGCTCTTTTGCTTTTTCGAGTGATGCAAGCGTATCTATAGTTTCTCCTGATTGTGATAAAAGTATGACAAGAGTTTTATCATTTATTAAAGTATTATTATATCTATATTCAGATGCAATATAATCATCTATAGGAATCTTTATCACATCTTGATATACATTTGCCCCAACTTTCC
Source organism: Lachnospiraceae bacterium UBA3633 (assembly GCA_002374095.1). Lineage (GTDB taxonomy): Bacteria > Bacillota > Clostridia > Lachnospirales > Lachnospiraceae > UBA3633. The sequence continues at coordinate 53,723 of DFKY01000001.1, read as the reverse complement.
CAGCATGAAGCGCAGTACCACATGCCACAACTTGTATCTTTTCTATATCCTTAAAAAATCTTATAGCTTCATCATCAATATTATCATTTGTAAAGTCTATCTCGCCATCCACAATTCTTGGCCTTATAGTATTATCAAGCGAAGAACCTTGTTCATGTATCTCTTTAAGCATAAAATGTGTATAGCCGTCTTTTTTCGCGGTATCAATTGTCCATGTTATCTCTTCTTTTTTTAATGTAACTTTCTTTAAAGTATCAATATCATATGCTACAAGAGAATCTCTCTTTGCACATATAACCATTCCCTCTTCAACTACTGAAAATTCTTTAGTATATGGAATAAGTGCTGTGATATCTGATGCAATAAATGCCCCATCACTTGAACTTGCACACACAAGTGGAGATACATGCTTTATAGCATATATTTCTTCCTTTCTATCTTCAAACATAATTAGGAATGCAAAAGTACCTTTTATAATCTTAGTAAGCATTTGAATAGATAGAAGTGCGTCGTGTCCATTTTTTTCATATATAAGATTAAGCACGTTTGCAACTATTTCGGTATCTGTCCCGCCTTCAAGACTTCCAGTAAGCTTAAATTGTTCACGAAGCGATAGATAATTTTCTATGATGCCATTGTGTATAAGACTTACAAGTCCTGCATGATGTGGATGAGCATTTTCTGTAAGCACGCCTCCATGAGTTGCCCATCTTGTATGGCCGATTCCCACATGAACAGCAGATGTCTCTTCTTTATCAACTTTAGGAATAAGTTCAGATACTTTGCCTGTTGATTTTATAATATTAAATTTTCCATTTGGATCAAAAAAACAGACACCACAAGAATCATAGCCTCTATACTCAAGGGTAGAGAGCCCTTCAAGAATTACTTTTTTTGCATCAAGTTTTCCAGAAAACCCAATTATACCGCACATAAAAAATACCTCACTTGCAAGAGATATAAATATTAAATATTACATAAATTATAGCACATTATACGCTTTTTTTGAAGAATCAATACGACGCAAAAAAAAGACCTTTGCAGGTCTTTCTTTTACTTATAAATAAGTCTTTATTACTTAAGTGTAACTTTAGCTCCAACTTCTTCAAATTTCTTCTTAAGTTCTTCAGCTTCTGCCTTAGGGCAAGCTTCTTTAACTACCTTTGGTGCTCCCTCAACGAGTTCTTTTGCTTCCTTAAGTCCAAGACCTGTAGCATCACGAACTACCTTTATAACTTTAATCTTCTCTGCACCAGCATCAGTTAATTCTACATCAAAGTCAGTCTTCTCTTCAGCTGCTGCTCCTGCACCAGCGCCTGGTGCTGCCATAACTACTCCAGCAGCTGCTGATACACCAAATTCCTCTTCACATGCTTTTACTAATTCATTTAACTCTATTACAGACATCTCTTTAAGAGCCTGTATAAATTCTTCTTTACTCATTGCCATGATATTTTCTCCTTTTTACGCTTCTTTCTTTTCAGCGATTTGATTAATTACACGAGCCATATTAGTAATTGGGCTCTTAAGTGATCCAAGTAATCTTGATAAAAGTTCTTCTCTTCCTGGAATTTCTGCTATAATCTTTATTGAATTACTATCGTAGAAAGTTCCTTCAACTATACCGCACTTGATTTCAATTTTAGGTGCAGTCTTAGCAAATTTTGATATAATTCTTGCAGGTGCTGTAGCATCAGTCTTACTTATAGCAACTGCTGTAGGGCCTTCAAGTGCACTTACGAACTCAGAAAACCCTGTACCTTCGATAGCTCTTTTTATATAAGTATTTTTATATACTTTATAAACCACACCGGCTTCACGGAGTTTCTTTCTAAGATCTGTGTCTTCAGCCACAGTAAGCCCTCTATAGTCTGCAAGTACAGCTCCTACTGCGCCATCAAAATTAGACTTTATCTCTTCGATTATAGGAGCTTTTAATTCTACTTTTGCCATCCTTTACTCCTTTCTTTCTTATTAGTCACCGAATAAAAAACCTCATGTGAAGACATGAGGTAATAAATTTAAAATAATTTATCTTGCCTCGGTAGGATTTATGCTTTTCGCACCTACTGTCTTCGGTAAAACCTTATACAATATACCATAAATTTTAGTTTTTGTCAAATATTAATATTTTTTCGTGTTTAATAAAACTTATAATTATGGTATAATTAGAATAATTAGGAGTGATTTTATGAAGATTAAACTATCAGATTTTGTAGCTGATTTTCTTGTAAAAAATAATATAAATGATGGCTTTACAGTTGTTGGTGGCGGAGCTATGCACTTAAACGACTCTCTTGGTCACCATAAAAGACTTCATGTCACATATTGCCACCACGAACAGGCCGCAAGCATGGCAGCAGAATCATATGCAAGATTAAATATTAGACCTTCTTTCGTCAATGTCACTACAGGTCCAGGAGGTATCAATGCACTTACTGGCGTCGCATGTGCATACCTTGACTCACTTCCTATGTTCATAATAAGTGGACAGGTCAGATATGACACAAGTTTATTGTATGCAAGAAAGTACGATAATGCAAATCTTAGAAGTTTTGGCGACCAAGAATTTAATATAGTTGATACAGTTAAGACTATGACAAAGTATTCTCATACAATCGATGATCCTAACACTATTCTTTATCATCTTGAAAAAGCATACTACCTTATGATGAATGGTCGAAAAGGTCCTGTATGGATAGATATACCAGTAAATTTCCAAGCAGCAATTATTGATACTGACAATCTTACATCATACATTGGATCAGCTGATCACAATAAAGATATAGAAAAAGAAGAACCAAAAAGCGTGACAGACGAAACTATCAATCAAGTTATTGATTTACTAAAAGATGCAAAGCGTCCAGTAATCTATGCAGGTTATGGCATAAGACTATCAGGCGCTCATAAAGAATTTTTGCAACTTGTTGATAGCTTAAAGATTCCTGTAGTTACTTATTGGAATGCTATTGATCTGATAGATACAAAGAATAATTGCTATATAGGGCGTGGCGGTAATATGGGAGATAGACCAGGCAACTTCGCAATTGAAAATTCCGATCTAATACTTGCCATTGGTACAAGAATTAGCATTAGACAAGTTGGATACAATTATAAAGAATGGGCAAAAAATGCAAAAGTTATAATGGTTGATATTGACAAGGAAGAATTTAAAAAACATACTATTCATGTCGACCTTAAAATCCACGCTGACGCAAAAGAATTCATAAAAAAACTTGCATCACAATTGTCAAATAAAAATATTGAAGCGTTAAACAAAAATTGGCTTTCTATATGTAATCAATGGAAAGAAAAATATAAGGTCGTTGACGATTCAAAGTATAATAGTAGTAAAGATTATGTCAATGTCTATGCATTTATAGATTACTTAAGTAAGGCTCTTCCAGAAAACTCTGTTACTGCAGTATCAAATGGTGCATGCTGTGTAGTAGGCAGTCAAGCATTTTTCATAAAAAAAGGTACAAGATTTCACAACAACTCTGCTATCGCATCTATGGGATATGGCCTTCCAGCGAGCATTGGTGCTTGCATCTCAAACGGCAAAAAAGACACTATATGTCTTGAGGGTGATGGCAGTATCATGATGAATCTTCAAGAACTTGAAACTGTAATAAGTAATAAGCTTCCAATTAAAATATTTTTAATCAACAACAATGGTTATCACTCTATAAGAATTACTCAAAATAACATATTTAATAATAATACTAAAGTCGGTATAGGCCCTGAATCAGGTGATCTTGCTTTTCCAGAATTTAAAAAGATTGCAGATGCATTTTGCATACCATATACGAGTGCTCATACTAATGATGAGATGAAAAAAGTAGTTGACGAAGTGCTTAAAAAAGATGGTCCAATGTTTATAGAAATATTTACCGATACAGAACAAGTATGGGAGCCAAAATCAAGTGGCAAAAAGCTACCTGATGGCAGTATTGTAAGCCCACCGCTTTATGATATGGAACCATTTTTGCCACAAAAAGAATTAAACGAAATAATGAAAATATCAAAATAGTAAGGAGGTCAATATGGGTAAAATCAACGTTCTTGACTGCACTCTTCGTGATGGCGGATATGTAAATGACTGGAATTTTGGCTATGATGCAATTAAAGGAATATTAAATAAAATTGCACTTTCAAATGTAGAATGTATTGAAGTAGGATTCTTAAGAAATGTAGCATATGACAAAAATAGGTCTTTATACCCAGATAAAATATGCCTTGATAATCTATTAGCCAATAAAAGTAAAAATATGAAATACTTTGCTATGTATGATGTAAGCAGTCCGCTCTCATTCCCTATTGAAGAATTCCCAAAATGTGACGGAAATGGATTAGATGGCATCAGAGTAATATTTAAAAAAGATAAAATTGATGATGGTATGAAAGCTGCAAAAACTCTTATAGATCTTGGATATCTTGTAGCAATCAATTTTGTAAGCACAAACTTTTATACTGATGAAGAGTTTATAGATGGTATAAAAAGAGCTAATAAATTAAAACCATACACTATCACAATTGTTGATACATTTGGTTCTATGAAAAATGATGTTTTTTTACATCTTGTAGATATTGCAGACAAAAACCTTGATGAAGACATCATGCTCTCATACCACGCTCACAACAACCTTCAGCAAGCATATCAAAATGCTGTGAGCTTTGTTAATTTAAAACTTGATCGAGATATACTTATTGATGCATCAGTTTTTGGCATGGGTAGAGGTGCTGGAAATCTCAATATAGAACTTTTCACAGAATACTTAAATGCTAATTATGACAAAAACTATCATATAGTACCACTACTTGAAATCATGGATGAATATCTTGTAGATACATATAAAAATAATTTCTGGGGGTATTCACTTCCACTATATATATCAGGTACTTTAAATGTCCATCCAAACTATGCTATATATCTTGCAGAGAAAAATACTCTTACAGAAAAATCTCTCTACGAGATACTTGAAAATATGCCGGAAGAATTTGTGCAGAAATATAATAAGGACAATGCAGAAAAACTTTATCTTGATTATATGAATGTATATAGAGATGATAGTCTTGATATAGACACATTAAGAAATGCATTCAAAGATAAAAAGATACTTCTTCTTGCCCCAGGCAAAAGCATAAATGACTATAAAGATAAGATAAAAAGCATACTTGAAAGTAATGATGTAGTAGGCATATCGCTCAATTTCTATAGCGACGATCTTAAAACTGAATATCTCTTTAGTAGCAATATGAGAAGGTACAATAAACTTGACGATAAAGTTGGCGATACTATCAATGCCAAAGTTATACTTACATCAAATATGCGAGAAGCAAAGCACAAAGATTATGTGCTAAACTTTTATAGCTTTTCAATTGAAAATAAAGATATCATTGACAATGCAGCTTTAATGGTCATAAAGCTTCTTATACAACTTGGTATTAAAAAAGTTATGATTGCTGGTGCCGATGGATACGACGAGAAAAATCCATATGTATATAGTGATGCAATTACTCACTTTGATTTTTCTAAAGTCGCAAAAAAGAGAAACGAAAGTATCAAAGCTGAACTAGATAAATTTAGAAAATTTATTGATATAGAGTTTATAACCAAGAGTATATACGAATAATTATTATATATAATAAAAAAGTGGCATATAGCCACTTTTTTATTCGCTTATACCAAAATGTCCATAAGTCGCTTTTTCAAGAAACCTATCAGACTTAATCATCTCAATAAGTTTCAGATCTTTTATAATATTTTTAGGTTTGCACTCAACATATACCGAGTCATCCACATGAATATTGCCTATAGAGCTATCTACATATATTGCCATCGGCCTATCCATACCAATGCTGTAGCTTAATTGCACTTCACACCACTTAAGATTCTTTTCCTTTAGAAATCTTTTAGCGAGCTCTCTTGCTTTATATGCTCCAGATCTATCAACTTTAGTCATATCTTTTCCATTGTAGTTGCCACCACCAACATTTGCAAAACTCTGATAACTATCAACCACAATCTTTCTACCAGTAAGACCAGCGTCTCCTACAAATCCTCCAATTTCAAAACGACCTGTAGGATTTATATAAAACTCATCAACGCTTATATCATAACCTTTGCAAATCTCAAGAGCTATTCCTTTTATTATATCATCAGTTTCTTTTCTATTTTGCTCCGTATTTTGATAACATATTGTAAATGATTTTATTCTTTTAAGTCTGAAATCATCATCATAAACTCCAGTAATCTGAGCTTTTCCATCAGCTTTAAAACTATCATTATCTTTCACAAGTTTTTTATACTCAACTGAAAGCTTTTGAAGTATAATCATAGCTTTAGGAAGTAAAAACTCTGTGTCATCCGAAGCATATCCAAACATCATACCATTGTCGCCTGCCCCGCCTGTATCTACACCCATGGCTATGTCAAGGCTTTGCTTACCGATATTATCTACAATCTCATAATTCTCATAGCTTTTATCAATATTTGTCACATATTTTTTTACAAGTTTTTTTACATCTACATCAGCATTTGATGTAACTTCCCCAGTCACAAAGATTTTCCCTTTACCCCCCATAAACTCTATACCGCAACGACTATTTTCGTCCTTCTTTACATACTCACTCAAAAGTAACTCTGACAATTGATCACATATCTTATCAGGGTGTCCAAAAAATACTATTTCATTGCTATACAACTTTTCCATACTTTCTTCTATATATAACAAAGTAATTTTATCACAATTTAAAAGTATTGACAAATATATTTGCATTTAGTAATATATTTATGTAAGGCATGTAAGACGAGTAAGACAAAATTTGGCGGAGGTATACAATGAGTATTAGTACAAATGGATTGTATAAAACACTCGAAAAAAGCAAAAATAAAAAAACACTAAATGCAAGTATAACTGTGCGAGTAAGTGATATTAAAAAACGAGAATTTGAAGAAATATGTGAAAGCATGGGCATGACTGTATCTACTGCTATCAATGCATTTGTAGAAAAAGTCATCAATCTTAAAGCACTTCCTTTTGCCACAAATAATTATAAGAGAAAAAGAAAGCTTTTTATTGCTGAAGGAAAGTATAATATATCAGATGAAGTACTTTTTAATGATGATATATCAGAATTATTTGAAGATGAGGGCAGCGATGAATATTTTAATTGACACACATATTGCTATATGGTCACTTATAAATCAAGAAAAACTAAATAATGATCTCACAAGCATAATGGAAGATTTAAATAACAATATATATGTAAGTATTATTAGTATATGGGAAGTGGCTATTAAAAATATAAAACATGGCTACAAAAGAATGCCTTTAGACGAAAAGGAATTTATAAAACTATGTGAAGAAGCTGAATTTAAGATCCTTCCTATAAAAGCTAGTCACATACTAAACATCAGAAATCTAAAACTAAAAAATAATATATCTCATAAAGACCCATTTGACAAGCTTCTCGTCTCACAGAGTGTGTGTGAAAATCTGACACTTTGCACAAGGGATACTCTTCTGCTCGACTATGATGTTGAGAATGTTAAAATCGTGTAAATAATTATACTAATGAAGAGGTATTCTCATAATCTTTTATCCCTGTCCTAAGTTTGTCGTTATCAATTTACTTTTTTAAAAATTTTCTTCATTAATGATTTGTACATTGGGGTTTGTGAAAATAATGATAAAATAATTAATATTAAAACAATTAATGCTATTGGTCTTGAAACAAAATTTATTAAACTACCTTTACTTGCCATAAGGTTTCTTCGTAAATTGCTATCTAGCAGTGTACCAAGAATTATCCCAAGAACACATGGTGCTGCAGGGTATTTTAGCCTATCTAAAACATATCCAAATATACCAATAAAAAACATAACATAAATATCCATTTTAGTCACATAAATAGCATAACTTCCTACAACACACAATGAAACAATTATAGGCATCAAAATGAAATTTGGAATTGATAAAATGTAAGGTGCAATTCTGCTAATTACTAATCCTCCAAATCGCATAAATAATGATGCTACTATTATAATTGCAGCCATTTGTAATATAAACTCTGAATTAGTTTTTGCAAGCATTGGGCCTGTTTTTATTCCATGCAAGGTTAAAGCTCCTAACAAAACTGCACATGGCCCAGATCCTGGGACTCCTAAACTTAAAAGTGGTATCATTGCTCCGCCAATGCAAGCATTATTAGCTGTTTCGCATGCGATGAGCCCCTCATATGAGCCCGTGCCAAATTCATCAGATTTTGAGCTAGTCCTTTTTGCTACATCATATGACATCCACGCTGCCACGTCTTCACCTACACCAGGTATTGTTCCAATAAATGTACCTATAAATCCTGATTTTAAAATAAGTTTCCAGTGTTTCTTCAACATAGAAAGAATACTTTCAGAATTTGAATTACCTACTTTTGAAGTTTTTGTTTTAACACTTGTTTTAGAAAGTGTAACAAATACAGCTGGAATACCAAAGAGTCCAATCATTGCTGGTACCAAATTAATGCCATTCAACAATCCTATATTTCCAAATGTAAATCTTGGATATGAATATATAGAGTCAAAACCAATTGTCGAAATTAAAAGCCCTAAAAATCCAGATATCCAACCTTTAATCGGTTCTCCAGCAGATGTTAAGGAGCCACATATTGTTAGACCAAAAATTGCTAATAATGCATACTCAGCAGATGTAAAATTTAAAGAAACTTTTAGTAACAATGGTGTAAATAAAGCTAAAAAAACTGTACCAAAAATTGTTCCAAAAAATGAAGAAATAGTTGCTACAGATAAAGCTTTCCACCCTTCACCTTTTTTTGCCAATGGATAACCATCAAGTATTGTTGCAGAATTAGAACCTGTACCAGGTATTCCTATTAACACCGCTGATATAGAACCTCCATATATAGCACCAATATATATACTCATAAGCATAACCATCGCTGTATTAGTGTCTACACCATATGTCAAACTAGTAAGTAATGCTATCCCAATAGATGCACTTAAACCTGGCAAGCAACCAACAATAATACCTGCAAATGTACACAAAATAAACATTAATACATTGTTAATTGTAAACAAAGATATTATATTTTGAAATAAAATAATTACCTGATTCATAACATTAAGGCAATGGTATCTTGGCTAATATGCCAAAACCAAAATAAATTGCAGCTGAAGTAATTAAAGAAATTAATACTATTTTCCAAATAGCAAAATTATCTTCTCTAAATAGAATCATGTTAGATACTAAATAAATAAACGTTGCCATTAAAAATGGAATTCTGCCAATTAATATAAATACATAAATGATCAACAATAACAATGTAAAAATCAATCTTAAGTACGTGTTACTTTTATAATTAATAATAAGTTCTTTTAAAGAAATTCTATCATTACATACATTATTATTTTCTCTGCTTCTTAAAAATTCTAGAGCATATTTCTTTTTCTTTAATATCAGCAATACAGATAGTATCCCAATAACTATTCCTATAAACATAGGTAAAAGAGCCGGTGAAGCATACCACTCAACTCCACTACCAAATCTAGCAGTTTTTAAAATATAAATTCCATAAATGAAAACTAAAATGCCAAGAATAAATAAAACAATTCCTGATACAAAATCTAAAAAACTAACTTTTAATCTGTCTGTTTCATTCATAACTTATTGTAATCTTTTTATACCAAATTTCTCAGGCGAAATAGTTGCAATGCCTAAATCATATATTGTCCACGAACAAGCTGAATTACAATTATCTACAAACTTTTGTGCTTCATCACCAATAAGCCCAATATATTCTGTGTTTCTTGCTTCTTTTACATAATCAAGCCTTCCAGAATTTACTGTTTCTTGAAATGCATTTCTATAAAATTCTTTAATTGAATCATCGGCATCATTTTTAATTCCCACGCCATTCCATTGTCTGGCAAATGTAACATTCTTAAATTCATCCGGATATAGATTTGTTATACCAGGAATATTGCCTTCATATCCATCTATTGTCCTACTTCCATCAGTTAAGACAGCAAGTGGTTTTATATCTCCACTCTTAATATACTCTGATTGTTCTCCAAGTGAACTGCATACAATATCTGCTTCGCCTGAAAGCATACCTACAATTGCTTGACTTGAGCCATCATAAGTTAATATATTGAAATTAGTGCCTAAAGCATCATCAAATTGCAATGCATCTACATGCCAAATTGTTCCAGGTGAACATACTGAAAGTTTTATGTTCTTTCCATTTTTTGCATCATTAACAATCTCTTCAAGCGAATTATATGGCGAATCTTTAGGAACTCCTATGCATCCAACTCCACCAAACAAAAGCATAATATCCCATATACTAGTTGGATAATCAAATGCTCCAAGTACATTTATTGTGCTTAAGCCATCAGCCATGCCAAATAATGTATAGCCATCACTTGGTTGTCCATAAACAAAATTAGCCGCTATGCCACCTGCTCCACCAGTCATATTTACAACATTGAATTGTACACCATACTTTTCAGTCCAATCAGCAGCAAGTGCTCGCATAGCCGTATCAGTATCTCCCCCTGTGCCACTATAAAGATAAAATGTGACTGTTCTTTCAGGTTTCCATTCTGTTTGTGCAATATCACTTTCATTAAGAACTTCTGCCTGATTACTTGTTGCGCTATTACCTTGATTGCATCCTACTAAAGAAATCAATAAGGCTGTCACGCATAACATAGATAATACTTTTTTCATTATTTACAATCCCCCTATTTTTTATAATTGTATTTTATAAAGCTTGAAATATTTGGTATAAATTTATTTGCGTTATCTTTCGTTTTAAAATCAAAAATTATAATTCCAAATTTATCTTTCATATAATCATCTATTACATAATTTGGATGAAACCAATCCAATTTATATGTAATGTATTTTTCAAGTTCTTTATCAATATCATACGATTCAATAACTCCATTTTGAGGAGTCATAAAACAATGTCTACCAACATAGCCACTTTGTATTGGCATATAAGGCAAGTCAGAAATATTTAATCCGCATTCAGCTTTAACAATATACATGGATTCATCTATTCCAAGTGCCAATTCAACAGGATATGAAAATAAATCTCCTGCCATCCTTCTTGTATATTCAATAATCCACGGATTATTATCGTCATCAAGTCTATATTGTAAATGTAAGTGTCCATCAACTAAGTTTAGTATTTTAGCAATTTTTTCGCATTCTGATAATAGCCTATTTTTATAACTATCTATTCTATCTGCAGGTCCAAGGGATGTACAACATAAAAAGTTATTTTTGTAATAATACTCATTATCAGTAAAGCAATATCTCACTTTACCATTTATCAAAAACACAGTCATAGAATGGTTAGTGCCATTAATAAAATCTTCAACTACAACTTTTTTTTGACGAGAATACTTAAAAGCCAATGAAATTGATTCTTTTTTTTCATCATTAGTTTCTGGAGTAGAGACACCCTTCCCTCCGCCTAAATCAATTGGTTTTATAACAACTTTTCCTTTTTTTGACAATGAATAATCTATCGCTTTATTCACATCATCAAAGTCTTCAGCATTTGGCGACAACAAATTATATTTTTTAACAAGTTTTTTAAATTTATCCTTATGATGTAGCATTGTGCAAACCTCAAAATCATCATGACCAGGCAAATTCAATTTTTCAGCTACATAACAAGCACTAAGTATACCAAAATCATTTGCGCAAGAACATATATAATCTATATTTTCTTTTTTTGCACATTCTAACACAGCGGATTTATCAGAATAATCTACATTAATATGTTTATCCGCATATTTATGTCCAATTGAATTAATATCATTTCCCAATGTTATTACTTCAAACCCAAGTTGCTTTCCTCTTGTTATTAGTGGAATGTCACTATGACTTCCATTTAAAATCATCAATTTCTTCTTCATAACTACAAGTCTAACATATCGACAAAAAAAATAAACCGACTATTGGTTTAGTTTATAAAATCATTAAACAATATGCCTCTCAAGTTCTTACATATTTCTTAAGAAGCACTATTAAATTAAAATCATATTTTTCTATTTTTAATTATTTCAATTGGATTATATATATCGATATTCCCAATGCTTTCTAATTCTGTAATTAAATCCGCACATTTTTTTACATTTTTTTTTGAATTTAAATCTATTTTAATATACCCTCTAAACATTTTATATGTTTCATATTCTTTGTCAAAGTGATTATTTTTGATTATATCTATAATATTTGCTTTATTACCATAAATTATTGGAATTCTAGGATTATCAAATGTAAGTATTTTTGATGAATCCATCATTGCTCTTTGAAATGTTGATGTGAGCCCTACTCCATATATAAAAAACAAACCATATATTAACATTATATTTGAATTGTTTTTATAAACTACATTTTTTTCTTTCAATAAGTACTCTTTATGCGAAACTACTTCAATGTAAATTCCATAATCACATATTTTCTTTTTTGATTTTTTTATAAAGCTAATATCGCTTTCATCACAGACAATTAAAATATCATTTATATTCACAAGTAAAAAATAACTTATCATTAAATCAAATAATGATTTGTTATTTAGTTTTGTTTTTAGAGAAATACCTTTTTCGCTCTTTGGAATATATAATATCCCACCCCATGTTGTTGACATATGTTTATTCTCTTCGATAAACAGTGCATCGGAGTCAACATCAAGTATGATAGCGAGTTTACTAATATATGTAATATCTGGATAACTTAAGCCTCGTTCCCATTTAGAAACCGCTTTGTCTGTAATTCCAATTTTTTTTGCAAGCTCACTCTGTGTAAGATTAGCTCTAGTTCTTAAAAGCTTAATAGTTTTTCCAATATCATTCTTCATAATTTAATCTGAAACTTTCACAATAATTTCAGAATTATCTAATACAAATATGCTCTCATCTGATGGAAATGGCCTAGCATTCTTATATTGATCTGATTCTAAAAATTTGGAATAATCTCCATTATATACCATATTGATGTCTAGCCCAATATAATTATTAATATAACCTCTAATACAATCAGTGTACCAAGAATTCTCAGAACCATCAATGTTCCCTACAATAAAACTATGATTTCGTTTATCACGTTTTGTATACTTTTCACTATAATCTTGATTGTAATATAAATCATTTTTAGTGATGTTTCCAAAGAATAATATATTATCAGCTGACAATAGTCCTCTTTCGTTCAGGCGATTCAATATAAGATTATAAAAATTTGTTGTAGAAATTTTACTACGATACATAGTATCAAAGTCTGCAGACATTTGCAAAACTTGTGCATGCAAAATAGAAATTAAAAAAATGATAAAAATAGTTTTTGGAATATGACTGGTAATCAATATTTTTTTTACAAAAATTGCAACTATTGGAATAAAAAATACATAAGGGATTGTCTGATGTGGCCTAATATAAATTGCCGATGGAGTAAAGTAAATGGTTAAAGCCAGCATTGATGGCACAGCTAATACAATTAATGCGTCAATAACAATAACTTGCACAATACTTTTATATATTTTAAACACATAAAAAGAAAGAATAAATATAAAAACTCCAAAAAAAACAAAATATACATAATATGCATTAAAGAAATTAAATTGCAAAATCTTTCCCGTAAAGTAATTATAAAAAGCTTTAAATGATCCAACAAAAGCATAAGGCACCGATGTAACAATATTTATTAAACTAATCTCATTATTTCCAAAATAATCATTAAGCTTCATATTAGCTACTTTCAACAATAGCAACCAAGATATCCTATATAAAACTATTCCCAAAATAAATGAAACAACAAATTGAAGTGATATTTTGATTATTGTCTTTATATCTAATTTATAAAATAAGTAAGAATATAATACATACATAAAAAAGATAATCAATGATAGAGCAATTGAGTACTGTCCTGATGCTAAAGATAAAATAATCGATAAAGTTGAAAGAAACATTTTTATATATACATTTTTAAATTTAACAATAACAAATACAGCTAATATAGCAAATAGCAGCTGAACGCATGCAGCAATTGACGAATACCGATGTGATAGTATTAAATAGTTAGATGATGATGTAATGATAAACATTGATAAAAATGCAGTGAAAATATTTTCTTCGTCAAATAAACAAAACACTATTTGAATGCTTATACATATTATAAGCAATGCTATTAGTGTATTTAATGGTTCAGCATTAAGCCCTTGGAACAATACAACGAGAAATGAGTTAAAATATCTTCCGAGTAACGAATTCCAGCCTGCACTCCATGTAAATGTCCCACTTACCATTGGGTCATATGTATTAATTAATAAATTGTTGATAAAGAATTGGTATAACAATATTGAGGCTACATAGATTAAAATAAAAAATTTTATATGTTTTTTTATATTTTGTTTAAAAGTTGCAATCAATTCATCGAATTCATTAATTAGCGGTTTTAGCATTAAATTAACTCTCCTTTATTTACAATAAAACTTTGTGATTAAATCACAAATGTAAAGCACATCTTCATTGGTAATTGAATAATAAAGAGGTAGCCTTAGAAGTCTTTCACTTTCTTTCGTTGTATAATTATCTTCGCCTACAAACTTCCCATACCTTCTTCCAGCTGGTGCAGAATGAAGTGGTATATAATGGAATACAGCATTTATTCCGTTTTTCTTTAAATAATCAATCAACTTACTTCTTTCATGTAAATCATTGCACTTTATATAAAACATATGAGCATTATGCTCACATTCAGCTGGAACTTTCATTATTTCAATATAGCCCTTGTGTTCAAGCTCAGAAAGTTCATTTTTATATGTACGCCATGCATTCATTCTTGATTTTTGAATTCTATCAGAATTTTCAAGCTGTGCATAAAGATATGCCGCATTCAATTCTGATGGTAAATATGAAGAACCCTTATCTTGCCAAGTGTATTTGTCTACTTGTCCTCTAAAAAACTTTGATCTATCAGTTCCTTTTTCTCTAAGTATCTCTGCTTTTTCAATATCATTCTCATTAGTTAGAAGTAAAGCGCCCCCTTCACCCATGCTTAAATTTTTTGTTTCATGGAATGATAAACAACCATAATTGCCTATGGTCCCAAGAGGTCTTCCTTTATATTTACTGAATATTGCTTGCGCAGCATCTTCAACAACAATCAAATTATACTTTTTTGCAATAGACATTATTCTATCCATCTCACACGAAACACCAGCATAATGAACAACTGATATTACTTTTGTTTTGTTCGTAATTGCATTTTCAATCAATTTCTCATCAATATTCATAGTGTCTGGACGTATATCAACAAATCTTAGCTTAGCTCCAACTAATGCAAATGCATTTGCAGTAGATGTGAAAGTAAAAGAAGGCAATATTACCTCATCATCAGTTGATAAATTAGAAAGCAGAGCACTCATATCAAGCGCATGAGTACCAGAAGTGGTCAAAAGACATTTTTTTGCATTAGTAATTGCTTCTATTTTTGTACTGCACTTTTTTGTCCAATCGCCATCTCCACATATTTTTCTTTTTTCTACAGCTTGTTTAATATAGTCTAGTTCCGAACCAACAAATGGCGGAATATTAAATGGTATCATAATAGCATCTCCATAATATAATATATTATAATAAAACTAAAACTACTCCAATCACAACAATAATGGCACCAATAACTTTATATGTATTAATGCTTTCATTAAAAAAAAGCTTACTTGCAAATATAGTAAATAATAAAGGCAAAGTTTCTGAAAATGTTGTCACAATGCCAATACTTAAAAACCTCATAGCATATATATTGACCATCAAAACTATAACATAAATCAAATATGCTGATATAACAGTTAAATTAATGTATTGTAAAAATAAACTTTTATTATTATTCACAGCAGCCTTTTTTAGTAACACTTGAGAAAATGCTGATAATAATGCATTAAATAATAAAAGCAGTATATATATTGTTTTATTCATTGTGTAAAGCAATTATTGATACTCCAATTAATATGATGCACAAACCAATAATATTTTTAATTAAAACTTTTTCAAAAAAAAACAAATATGCCCAAATTGTATTAAACACTAATACAATTGGTTTAAATGAAATTGCAACTGATAAATCAATATGTTTTAAAATTTGCTGCCAAAGTATAGCATAAAATCCTAAAAAAAGTATTATTAATAAAAAAAATACTATATATTCTTTTGATAAAAATGTATACTGCGATGATAGTTTTGAAAAAATACTTGTTATTGAATATATAGCAATAGCAGCAATTAATAAAAAATAATATTTAAAATTCTCAAAAAAATTATTCATTAATGTTAATCGTTTCTTTAATAACATATTGTGGTGAATTATTAATACATATATATATTCTACCTACATATTCACCAATCAAGCCAAGTATTATCATTATTGCACCACCAATAAATAATATTACACACATTAACGAACTATAACCAAGTTGTCTCAGCGGATTAATAATCTTCATTATAATTTGATAAGATCCAAAAATAAATCCAATAAAAGCAATGGCAAATCCCAAAATAGATGCGATTCTAAGTGGTTTAATTGAAAATGCAGTAAAACCATTCATCCAAAGTGATATTAATTTAAAAAATGAATATCCAGAATTACCATGTTTTCGATCTTTATGATTAATTTCAACATTTTTAACGCAATTAGTTGTTCTAAAAAGCAATCCACTTAAAAAAGTATATTGGTTATTATACTTAACTATTTCTTCAACAATATACTTTTTGCACGCAAAATAACTGTTAGTTACAATGTTTTTAGGCATCCCTAATAATGATATACTCATACATTTATTTATATATGAGCAAAATATTCTAAACCAATTTTGGTGAATGTGAATATATTTTGCAAATACAATATCTGTGTTATCGTCTAATGCATTAATTAATTTATAGCACTGAGTTGGGTCAGTTTGTCCATCATCGTCAAGACAAACAATAATGTCGCCCTTAGCATGTCTAAAACCACACATAATTGCATTATGCTGCCCAAAATTTTTTGATAAATTAATTACTTTAATCTTTTTGTTATCTCTTGCAATTTTAAATAACACATCATAAACATTGTCTTTTGAACCATCATTTATGCAAATTATTTCGTATTCATCTTCATCTTTGACCGTAGCAATGATATCATTAACAACACTAGAAATCGTGTTTTCAGACCCATAGCATGGTATCACAAAGGATATTAATCTCAAAATTACACTCCTAATTTAAATTTATAAAATAATTATATATTATATCGAAGAAATAATCAATATAATACTCTATATATAGATACTTCATTATTATCAAATTCTTTAATAAACCTTAACGAATCTCTATCAAAATAATTGTTTCCAATATTTTTATAGAAAAAGATATAATCAATACCTAACTCTTTAATCAAATTATACTTTTCATAATTAGAAATATTTGAAAAAATTACTTTATTGTTATTAACATTTTTATCAAGATCTGCATATCCGCTATTAATTCCTGCATATTGATAGCCTTCAAGATAAACATGCCTTTCTCCAAATGCAGCAAGATTATGCATGCGGAAATCTTCAGTATTATTATTTTGGAATTGCATATTTGTGGCGATTAACGAATCAACGCTAGTATTATTTTTAATATAATTATATGCTTCAAAGTCATTGCTTATTTTGTGATTAAAACTATTATAATTATAAATGTCATCAAGAGTTGCTACAAATCCTTTAATTTCATTTGTGTTTTTGCTGTTATATAAATTGATTAAATTCATAGGTGCAAAGACTATGATAAATACTATAAGGATAATTTTTAAGATGAATTTACAAGGCAAAGAAAGCATATTAAAAAATCTAAGCGTTAGCAAAGCGATAAATGGGAATACCATCATTAAAAAATAATAGTTTGAATTTCCAGTCATTGCTATAGCGAAACCAGCAAATACACCAGCAGAAGTAATAATTGTATAATATTCATAATTGTTTTCAGAGTTTTTTAAAGTATTACGAATTGTTAATGCTGCAAAATAAATTATTGGTATAATAAAGATATTAAAATGTTTTAAAAAGGTCATTGGCAAAGCAAAAAATCTTAATATGCATTTTAAAATGTCATTGTTTAATGAATTATATGCATCATTAAAAAATGCAAGCGAAACATTTCCAAATATATTGTTAATATCAAAGTAAGAAGTTTGAATGTTATTATATATTACAAAATAATATGTTATAAAAAATGAAGCTGCAATTAGGATGGACAAAATTACGTTTTTTTTTCGTCTATTAAATAACAAAATATAAAAAATAGTAGCACCAATAAATAATAATCCTGCAGGAGCTTTAATGCCAGTTAGTAAAAATGTCAATGCACAGATTAATATATAAAAGCTAATATTCATTTTATTATCATTCTTAATAAACTTATATGTTATTATACAAATCAGTATAAACAAAGGTAATGCAAAACCAACTGAATTATGATTTGATAAAATATGAATAGTAAAATAGCAACTTTTGTATCCAAATAAACTTAAAATAGTTGCAAATATAAAAGCAAATAATAAAATGGGCTTTTTTGAATATAATTTAAAAAGCCTCATCAACGAAACTGTAAGCAAAAAAGGAATATGTGTAACGACAAGTTGATTAAGTAAATAATATGCATCATAAGAAAAAATAATTTTTGCACACGACAAAAACAAATAATAAAAATAATGATACTTAAAATGACTGCCATATACTGTCATACTCATAAATGGATTATTTGTTGCGAAACCTGCAATGTGAGATATTTGATAAGTCCTATCTGAATAACACAATGAATCTTGATAAGGGAAGTTAAAATTAGTAAACAACATACATGATATAGTCAATATTAAAAAAACTATCTCAAAAAGAATAATGTCATCAATCACATTATAAAAAGTCTTAACGATATCTATGTTTAAACAATTATAACGAATAGTTATAATCACTTCAATAAAAGAAAATATTAATGGTATTATCTTAATAGCAAAAACAGCATTAAAACAATATAATATATAATATTCGCCTATGATTAAAAATACTCCTAAATAAAACCAAATTAAAACACTTAACCACAAATCATAGTTAATTTTCAATACTCTTTTTCCAAGTAATTTACCAGGCATATATATATATATATATAAGTAGATAAAGAACTTTAGGCCATTTTTAAATATAGCTAAATGGGAATAAGGTATCAGACACAAAAAAGCCAATAATAATGAGATATATTTTTTAACTTGATTATTAAGCAATGTTATCAAACACCGCTGAATACATTTTATCATTTAAGAACAAATAATTAGCAATTACATTCATATATTCAGAATCTTCCTTATCATCTAAATCCAATACCATAGTATCATTCATAATAATAATATCAGATTTTCCATCTAAAATATTATTACTTGATAATAAAAAATTTATTGAATATGCATATAATGATGCATTCATATCATATATTTCAGGTGCTTGTTGCCTTGTCGTAAAATTACTGTCAATTACTTTTTTAATAATTCCATCTTTTATACAAACCATATTAAAATATGGATTTCTTCGTGACTTTACAACAGAAAAAACAACATCTACATTTGATTCAATATATTTTAGTAATAGGTTTTCTATGTCAATTTCTCTTCTAAGTGGTGATGTAATATCTAAATCCACTACTACATCATATTCACAATATTTATTTTTTTTCATTTGAATATATGTATCTGCTATTACATCTTTTTTCGCAACAATATCACCAGCAAGCTCTTCTTTCCTATCTATAATTTCAACTTTTTGCATAGAATTACTAGATACTATTTCTTTTAATTTTTTGCTATCTGTGTTTAGGGCAATATCATATTGCAAATCACTGATAACCTTTTGATTTTTTACAAATAAATCTATTGCTGAAATAGTATAATAAACCAAAGGTTTACCTAATAAATTGCTAATATTTTTATTTTTTAAGCCTTTCGATCCAGCTCTTCCGCAAATTGTAAAAAGGACTCTCATACTATGCACCCTTTGAATACACTACTGTTTCTAATGCATTAAATAAATTATTTGTATTCTTATCTTTTTTATAAAAAATCTTTAAAAAAGTTGATAATTCTTCTTTATATAAATCATTTTTTTTCTCATTAAAACTTAATACTTTGTTCAGATTATAAAATATAACTTTGTTTTTTAATAAATCAATGTTTATTGTATCATTAGTAGTAAATAGAACAATATTCCTTTGGTTCTTTTTCCCAAAATAGTCAAGATGTAGTTCTATAATTTTATCTTTATATTCCAAGATATAGATAGCTAAATCTTCAGTGTCAATTGATAAATCGGAATACTTTCCATAACTACATTTAATATCTATTGGGTCACCAAATAAATATCTAATATAATCCATCTCATGGATTAAATCTAGCCTTACTCCACCTCCCAATTTTTTTCTAGCACTATATGTTTCTTTATAATCAACTCCTACTCTCCATTTTGGTAAATAGCTTGAGCATAGAATCCTTGCGCATAATATTTTTTTCTTATCAAAATATTTTTTTGCATATGACATTATCCTTTTATATCGCATTGGACATGCAACATAAATCTTATTCGGGTTAATTTTTAGTGACTTGATTTTTGATATATATTCATATGATACGAGCGGCTTCTCAACAAAAAACATTTTTGTCCTATTGATGTTTTCCTTAATCGTTTGATAATGTTTTGATGTCGGGTTTGTGACAAAAATAATATCATATCTTGCATCTTTAGGCAATCTATGAAAATAAACATTTCTAATGTGTTTTATAGAATCTTTTGTATCATAGCGATGTCTAAGTAAATCAATGTTAACTTCAATACTTTTACTCTTGCAAATGCTTAGTAGATTTTTAACATGTCTTTTAGCTATTGACCCATATCCTACAAAACATACATTCAATGTCTTCATAATCAACCTTCTATTTTATCAATCAGATTTAAAATATTTTTATCTTTTTCAAATGAATATAAGCTGACATTTTCTCCGTTTATACAATTGAAAAATGCCCTAATTTCTTCTTCATAAGCATTTTCAATGACGAAGTCACTATAATTATCATTATGATCAACTTTCATATATAAATCAAACCTTGTTCCTTTTTTAGCAATTCTATCAAAAAAATATAGTGATTCAGGCGTCCCATCCCATGATACATATTTATCTTCTGAATATATTTCAAGTTTCCTAGTCGCCTTTGGAGATACAACATCAATAATTATAGAACCTTTATTGCCATTATTATGTTTAAAATGGATCATATAATTATCATTATAATTAATATCCAGATTCGTAATTTTATCTTTTACGACACTAAATTCATCAATATTGCCAAATAAATCAATTAACCAAGGAAATTCAATAGCCATAATCTCTCTGCATCCATTAGTGCGTTTGTCTTTTACAAAGTAATTATTATACGACTCCCATGGATGCCAATCAGGTAAATACTGACCTATATGATATATATAATTAGACTTTGATACTGGCGAAAATATTTCTTTAATTTTTTGCATTTCTTTTTTATAAAATGGTGTAGATGATAAGAACAAAACCTTACCTTTTTCTTTGGCGAGTTTAATATTCTTCTCATACCCATCATTTACAAGGTTTATCTCAGAAAAAATATGCCATCCATTATTTAAGCATTCAGTAATAATATTAGCATGTGATAGAGGTGATGTGCACACAAAAACAGAATCAATTTTATACTTGACATTTGCTATTGCATCAAAAGTTTCTATACCGAATCGTTCTTCGCACTCCTTCCTACGAATCGGATCACTATCTATTCCAGCAATATTTACATTATTTGCATTTTTTTTAATCAACCTGATTCTTCTTTTTCCCATCGAACCAAGTCCAACAACTAAAACATTCATCTTAAACCTTTATATCATAAAATTTTTTCATTAAACTAATTCTTTTATTAAATACATTTGAAATAATTTTGACAATATTTTTTGATGTGCCTTTTTTATAAAGTTTATAATCTTTAAGATTGATCATTCCACTAATTCTCATTGCTTTTTTAATAGCAGAAATAATATTTTTTGAATTGCATTTGCAATCAATAATCGAATTTACTCTTATTCTTCCTTTCTGTCTGTCACCTATATTTACAGTCGGTATGCATAATGCTGGTACCTCAATAACACCACTTGATGAATTGCCTATAACTACTGTGGAATGCTTAACTAAACTTAAATACTTTTTTACGCCTAAAGAAAAAAACGAATATGCATTTTTATGGTTTTTAACATAATCATCAATCATTTTATTTATGGTCAAACCACCTTTATCTGCATTTGACTTGGTGAAAATAACTTGATAATCATTAAACTTAGTTAACGAATTAAGTAATTCTCTAAAATCTTTTATGACATTATTCTTTAGCGTCTCTGGATGATAAGTTACAACGAGATACTTATCGAGATTAATATTAAGAAGCTTGCATAATTCACTTTTAGAAAATAACTTTTCCTTAGTAACATTTTCTACCCCAAGACTTCCAACATTATAAACTCTATTTGGGCTCTCACCAAGTTGTATAACTCTTTTACGATATTCATCACAAGAAGTAAAATGAAGATAACTCATTTTTGATATACTATGTCTAATTGCTTCATCAATAGCACCTAATGTTGCTTCACCACCATTTATATGGCAAATCGGGATACTATTAAATATACAGGCAATGGCAATTCCAAGTATTTCATATCTATCGCCAAGTATAACTATAGTGTCGAAATTATTATATTTAAAGTACTTATTAAATTGCAATACAGTTTTTGAGAATATATCAGACATATCATTTTTAGAATTAGATATATTATTAATGCATTTATCTATTGATATATCATCATTTTTAATCTCATTTATAGTATAACCATATTTTTTTGAAATATGTGTCCCAGTAACTATTAACTTTACATTTATATTTTTTCTCTTTTTAAATTCTAAATACACTGGTTTTAATAAACCATATTCAGCTCTTGACGAAGTTATAATTCCAACTTTAATCATATTTCAATAAAATCATCCTCATTAAAATCTTTTTTTGATACTTTACCCATAACTTCATTCCATAACATTGGTGATAACCCATTTCCAGGTCTTTTCGTTGTTATATTATTAACAGAAAACACTTCGCCTTTTTTTATATTCTTTTTTGCTATAATGCTTTTTCGAGCAGCATTTATATTTTTTCTCTCGGAATTTGTTACTTTCTTAATTCCATCTCCAAAAGCACTCTCAATATTTCTTATACATTCAATCATTTTTTTTAATTCGTTAGGCTCAAGACTTGCCTTATGATCAGGTCCTAACATATTCTTATCAATTGTAAAATGTTTCTCAATAATCTTTGCCCCCATTGCAACAGCTGCGATTGGCACTTCTATGCCTAATGTATGATCTGAATAACCAACATCTAAATTAAACTTTTCTTTTAAAGTAAGCATTGCTTTAAGATTCACATCTGCATATGGTGTTGGATATTCAGTATTGCAATGTAATAAACTAATTTTACCAGCGCCATTTTCTTTCAAAACTTTTATAGCATCCCCTATCTCAGAAATCTCAGACATGCCTGTAGACATTATTATATCTTTATGAGTGCCAGCTATTTTTACTAAATATGGATAATTTGTAATTTCACCTGATGGTATTTTCCAAAAAGGTATATCTATTGAATATAAAAATTCTATACTTTCTATATCAAAAGGTGAAGACAAAAAAGTTATTCCACATTTATTACAATAATCTTTAAGCACTATAAACTCATCATTACTTAAAGATAAGTTTTTAAGCATATCAAGTTGAGTTCCATTGTCAGTGTTACTAATCTGATAATTAGCTTTCATTGCATGCTTTGACACTAATTCATTAGCATTTAAAGTTTGAAACTTTATTATATCCGCTCCGGCTTCTTTAGCTAGTGTAACCATTTTTTTAGCAATATCAATACTGCCATTATGATTTACACCAGCTTCTGCAATTATTAAGACTCTGCTATCCATTATTTTTTAATTGAATTTAATGTAATTCTTTTATTATCACTTATATCGCTTATTATTGTCATTCCAGCGCCAATTGTGACATTATTCCCTATGTGTATGCATTGAATTATTGTTGAATTTGCTCCTATAAATGAATTTTTTCCAACCTTCACTCCACCACATAAGCAAGTCGAAATAGCTATATGACTATAATCGCCAATAAAACAATCATGTTCAACTATGGCGCCAGTATTGATTATGCACATCTTGCCTATATTAGCATTACTATTAATAATAGAGCCCTTACCTACAAAAGTTCCTTCGCCAATTTTACAATTGTCAGCCAGAATTGCTGTCTTGTCTATAATGGTAGGTACGTTGTAACCAATTGATATAAGATTATCATAAATTTTATTTCTCAAATCATTATCGCCAAGAAACCCAATACAAATAAAAGCGTTCTTCACGCCTTTCTTATATATTGTTTCAAGATTATCATCACTTCCCAGATATTCAAAATTATATATAGTCTCTTTCATTTCTTTATCTACATAACCGACAATCTCATATTCACTATTCTGTTTTATGGAATCAATGACCGAATTTGCATGACCACCGATTCCAATGATTACTAATTTTTCCATAATCAATAGAACATATTATTTGCAGCATCAAGTTTATCAAGTTCCCCCATATCAATAAATGAATCTTCTGATATAGTATATACTCCAATATTCTCTCCTTTATTTCTGTATTTATCAATCATATCAGGGAAATCCACTGATTTTTTTTCATTTAAGTCTTCTAAAACTTTCGGGTTAACAATATAACATCCAGTATTAGTATAATACTTTATAATTGGTTTTTCTTTCATTGATGTAATTTTATTATTATTATCAAACTCAACAACACCATATGGTACCTGAATTTTTTGCTCGGCAACTATCATCGTAATTAAATTATTATTATCATTATGATGCTCAAGTATATTGCTATAATCAACATTTAAGAGAACATCGCAATTAGTAAGAATAAAAGTGCTATTAATTAAACCTTTTAAATATATAAGTCCTCCACCTGTCCCAAGTGGCTCATATTCATCTAAAAATTGAATATTATATGGCTTATCAATATCGTTGAAATATGATTTAATCATATTTTTCATATGATTCACAATTAAATAGAAATTTTTACAGCCTCCATTATAAAATTGATTTATAATCCTTTCGGCTATTGGAATATCACCAACTGGAATCAATGGCTTGGGCAAAACTTTAGTATATGGGTATAGTCGTGTACCTTTGCCTCCAGCCATCATAACCACAGGAACATCAATTTTTTTAAAGTGTCTTTCAATATAGTTGTTATTTAAAAAATAGATGTTAGTTATAGTGTTGTTATCATTTAGTATAGGGACAGCTTCAATCAAATTTTGCCTCATAAACTTTTCAGCATCTTTATAATTTACATTTATTAGATACTTCGGAGAGTGATTTGCAGCTTTAATGACATTTTCGTTTAAATCACCAGACTTTAAAATATATCGCCTAATATCACCATCAGAAATAGAAGCTTTTAGAACAAAATTATCATGTATAAATAGAATTTTACTTCCGATTTCGGAAAGTTTTTTCATTGCATCAATTACTTTAACATCTTCAGTAATTAAATAATTCTTATAATAATCGTTCATTACTTAACATGCTCCATTATTGTTTCTTTTATTAATTCTGATGCCAATACTATATCTTCATTAGCAAGCTGAGTTGAAGATGGAATATTGATAACCCTTTTATAATAATATAAAGCTTTATCTATTTTATATGCTATACAATCAATATATGGTTTCTGCATATGGATTAATCCCCATATAGGTCTAGTTTCAACGCCTTTTTTCTTTATATCTTCTATCAAAACTTTTAATTCGCAATCCATTTTGTCTATATCAACAAGTAATGAGATAAACCATTTATTTGAATGTGTTCCATCTCTAAATCTCAAAATTCTTCCATATTCAAATGAGCTAAACTCTTTCTTATATATATCATAAAATCGATTTTTATTTTCTATAAATTCATTCAAATGTTCAAGTTGAGCAACTCCAAGTGCAGCTTGGAGATTAGTCATCCTATAATTATATCCAACTTCATCATGCCTATAATAATGCGGATCAGTTTTTGCCTGAGTTGATAAAAACTTCATATGCATTGCAGCTTTAGGATCTCGAGCGAGCACTGCTCCACCGCCACCTGTAGTAATAATTTTATTGCCATTAAAAGATAAAGCCCCAAAGTCACCAATAGTTCCTGCCATCTTACCTTTATATTTCCCATCAGTATATTTTGTGCCAAGTGCTTCCGTTGCATCTTCTACAACTCTTAAATTATACTTATTGGCAATAGACATAATCTTATCCATCTCTGCTATATTGCCAAAAACATGAACAATTATTATTGCTTTAACATGCTTGCCAGTAAGATTATGAATTAGTTTATTTTCAATTAATCTACATTCATTCGCACAAAACTCTTCCAGTTTATCCGGATCCATGCATAAACTATCATCACAGTCAATGAATATAGGATCAGCATTCATATACTTAACCGGGTTAACAGCAGCAATAAAAGTAACAGTCGGAACTAAAACTAAATCATCTGTCCTTACTCCACACTCAATTAATGATAAGTGCAAGGCAGAGGTACCGCTTTGGCAACATACCACTTTTTCTACATTCAAATAGCTAGCTAAATCCTCTTCAAATTTAGTTATATAAGCACCACCAGTAGATACCCACCCCTCATTAAGTGCTTCGTTTACATATTTTTTCTCATTCCCAATAAAATTCGGGATTGAAAGTGGTATAAACTTATTCATGATTTACAACAAAAATAGATGTGGATAATCCCACATCCGTTATTATACTAAAAACTATAGACATTTTCAATATATACATACATTGTAATTAGAGATTGTAATTAGAGATAATATTATATCCTTATTCATGCGCTAATAATCTATGATGAATTGATGCTAGCATTACATACATTAATGAAAACGGCAAAACCAAAATCAACACCAGTATTCCAACCTCTTTAAGCAATTGTTTTATAAAACTCAAAATTCGAAAAATTGATTTAGTTCGAAAAGCCCAATTCATCGTTACAAAACAATTGTAAATCTTACTTTTTAAAACTATTAATGATGAAAAAAAACTACTATACTCTCTTATAAATATAAATCTATTAGAAAAATAATACCATGTCTTCATGTTATTGACATTAGCACTAGGTTCTCTAAATACATCTTCTTCTTTGGTATAATATAAATCATAACCATCTAGTACAATATCCATGTACAAAGCAATTTCTGGTGAATAATCATAATTATCTGACTTATATAAATATTGATTGCCGTTACTATTAGTTCGTATAAATATCGATTCAGAAGGCGGGGCCACTCCTCCTTTTAGCAAATAACAATACTCTTTTGCTTTAGATGAGTCAAGCAATCCAACAAAATCTCTTATACCTTTATTGCTACTTGAACCATAAACACCAATATTATTATTTTTATGGATAGCTGTATAGGCATTTAATAAATGATTTTGTTCCCAGTAATCATCACCCTCAAGCATAGCCACAAACAAACCTTTCGCTCGTTTGACTGGTTCATTCCAGTCGCTTGTTCCTTTAGGCTTAGAGTCTAATTTTATAAAACTATATTTAAAACTATTTAATTTATATTGGCTGCTTAAAAAGAAGTGTTCTATTTCGCTTACAGTATTATCATCACTTAAACAATCGACTATTACCACTTCAAAATTACGATACTTTTGTCGCGATACTGATTCTAAAGCTCTATAAATTGTGCTGCCCCTATTTGTTGCTGGAATACAAACACTAAAAAAAGGTACATTTAACAATTCAATTAAATCATTTATAACTATAACTTTGGAATCAACAAATTCGCCATTTAAAATGTTATCGTTCAACAAATATACTTGTGTATTGACCTTATTATTATTTGTATTGAAATGGTTGGCAACAACATTACAATATTTCGCTTCATCATCAATATGAAATGCAACATTTAAACCTTTCAAAAAATTCCCATCAATGTCTTTATAAATTAAATCCTTAAAAACCAATCCATTATTCTTTAGCCAATTATATGTAAGGTTATATAAATTTGGATATTTTTTATCTAATATCGGGCGTGACGTTGTAAATATAATATCATATGTTTTTGAAAGCTCATTGATTACATACTTATTATGGCTATTAATTCTTAGATTGGCTTTATAATCACTATCTCTATAGCTATCTTTAATATTTCTATAATTTTTTTCTCCAAGTTTAGCTTCGTCAACACTGTTATATTGTTTTCCACTTTTGATATTAATATAATCAAGCCAGCATTTAGGATAATTTGTTAAAATACCATCAATATCACAGGTAATTAATTGTTTATTTGTCATAATTGCCTCTTGAATTATTTTGATTAAGCATATTTTTACCTTTATGTAATAAAATCACCGCAAATTTGGATCTTAATAGCAATAACGAAACTGCATAAATAAATATGCCCGCCATGACGGAAATTATTAATAAGCAATGATAGTTAGCGATATTTTTTTTTAACACCAACAAAAAGAATACCATTAGAATAGTTGAAACAATATATTTTATTAACTCCGCATAGATAAGTTCAATTATGCCTTCTTTCAAATATCTTTTTGCAAAATAAGTCGATAAGCAAAATGCCAAAAATTCTGCAATTACTGTTCCAATTATGGCGCCATAATAACCTATAATTGGTATCATTAAAAAGTTAAATATAAAATTTGCAACTGATGATATTGCAACAACTATTGTATATTTATCTTCATCACGATGAGGATATAGAATTAAGCTGACAATAATGTTTGAAATACCAACAATAATCATTATTGGAGATAGCAATCTCATAGCAAGTATTGATCCAAAATATTGATTTCCAGCAATAACAAAAATTATCTCAGGAGCCATAACTAAAATGGCAGCTGTAGCTGGAATAGAAAGCAGTAACATATAATGTAAACTATAATTAATAAATTTTTTATACAAATTAGTCTCTCCAGATTTAAAAACATTTTCGACTCTAGGGTTTACAGCAAAAACAATTCCTAAAATTAAAGATCTTATAATCATGACAATCCTATTAGCAACTACGTAAAGCGAAACGCTAGCATCATCCATCATGACACCAATCATTGTTATATCTAATACTCTGTTAATCTGTATTCCAACAGCAGATGCAAAAATTGCAAAAATATACTTTAAGTGTCTATTAAACTTTAGATGAATGAATGGTACTCTAATTATGAATTTATGAATGTGAAATATATTGAACAATGCAGAAATGCTATTCATCCCTACAAGTATTGCTGCATATAGAACATATTGATTACTATCCTTTATCAAAGTAAAAATCAGTAAGCATTGTAAAACTTTTACAATTATATAACGAACAGTAATAAAAACTTGATCTTCAATGCCAGTATAAAACCACTCATAATTAAAATTAGTAAAAAATAAATTTGGCAGTATTACTAAATATAGTAATAAATTTAAATTGAATTTAGGAGTGTATAATATCAAGATAAAATAAGCTATAATTGAAATTAGAGTAGTGATTAGCAAAAATAATGACAATTCCCAAAATACTCGTGATCTTTCATTAACATCATCACGAACTCTAGCAATCTCTCGTACACCAAATGCCGGAATACCCAATTGAGAAAATATCAAAAAGTATCCCATTATCGATTCAGCAAAACTCACTTTTCCTAAATTTTCCGGTCCGAGTATTCTAGTGATATAAGGAAAAATAATTAACGGTATAAGTATGTCAATAATCGTCCTAAAATTGTATAAGAAATAATTGGTAGATATTGATTTAATTTTTAAATCTTTATTTGCCATTTAAGATTTCAAAATAATATTTTAAACTAGTAACTTGATCATCAATTGTTTTAAGTCGATTAGATGGTGCTGGAGACAAAAAGTCTTTCACTTCGTTATATATTCCAGGTTTATAATCTAAATCAAGTTCATCATTGATTTTAACTTCAGTTATGTCAACACTGTTGATATTTTGAATAAATAACTTTTCCATTGGTCTTAAATACAATCTATGTTTATTTGTAAGCAATTCCACTCCCCACCTACCAGGAGCATCCCAATTTGCAAAATAATTAAAATACACACCATTTGTAGTAATACCACTCCCAACAAAAATATCTTTTGATGGTTCTATGTTATGTCCTGAATAAAAATGAAACTTTTCTGGTTCTCCTGCAAAATAGAATGCTAAATCAATTACATGTGATGAATTTGCAATTAACCACTTTTCTTCAACATCTTTAGAGTACTTGGAAAAATCTATTTTGTTTTTCCATTCTGTAAATTCAAAATTAACACTCAATAGTCCACCATCATCATTTACTATTTCTTGTGCTCTTATTGAAGATGAATAATACCTCCTATTATATCCAACAAAAACATTAGCATTAAACTTTTTTGCATACTCATACACCTTCTTGACCGATTCATAACTAATACCGACAGGTTTTTCAACTAATATATTAAGCACATTGCTCTCAATGATAGTTTTCGTTATCGCAGCTAGTGATTCAACATTTACACAATTGATTACATGAGAATAATTACAGGAATTGTTGTTTAAACAACCATCTAGATCATCAACAATTGGTTTAACTCCAATTTCTTTTTCAAATATGTTAGCTGTTTTTTTCGTTCTAGTAAACACATCAAAACTAATGTTGAGTGCTTTAAGCACTTTTGCATATTCTCTTCCCATATAGCCTGCACCAACGATAAGAACTTTTATGTTATCGGGCATATTCCTTTTGCTCCTCCAAGGTTCTCATAATAATCAATAAAACCTTTTATAAACATTAAATGCAATTCTTTTGATTTTGTAAAAGTAGTAAGTAAACACATGTTGTTTTTTAAAATATCATATGCCGCTTTTGTTGTTATAGTACTT
The DNA here is from genome assembly GCA_002374095.1 of Lachnospiraceae bacterium UBA3633. Lineage (GTDB taxonomy): Bacteria > Bacillota > Clostridia > Lachnospirales > Lachnospiraceae > UBA3633. The sequence continues at coordinate 22,565 of DFKY01000001.1, read as the reverse complement.
ACAAATTCAATATGAAATGCAGCATCAACAATTTTATTATTTAAATTAGCACAAACTATCATACTATCTTTTTCACATACAGTATATATAGCATTTTCACACTCAATTTGGATTTTTAAATTATCTTGAGATTTGTCACACGATATTTCAAAACTAGTAGAATTATCTTTTGTTTCGCCAACGATTTTCCCATAGAACTCTTTAAATCCTTTACGCTTACTGTCAACCATTTTTTCAAGATTACATTGGTAGATATATAATTCTTTATCATTTAGCAAATAGCTTATTAGGTCTATCATATGTATTCCATTACATCCAAGTCCCCAGTTTCCTCCACTTATAGTAATCTTTTTTATATTCTCACTTGACAATTTGTCCTTAAAATCAATATATGATTGCATGTATCGTCTATTGCAGTTAACATATGCATTGATACTATTACTAATTAAAGATCTTTCAACCTTATCATAATCATCAGTGGTCTGGAACAGCACCTTTTCAAAAATTATGTTCTTAACTTTTGACCTACCAATTAAGCTTTCAAAACAGACTCTTCGTGTACTAGATGAGGTCGCAATTATAGCCAAATCTATCTCATCTGGCAAAAAGTTATAGTCTATTGAATGTTCAACAGTAATATTTGATTTAATGTCATAATTGCCAATATCATTAAACGCTGCTTCAAATATATCGATTATATATATTTTTACATCCAAATCTAATTTAAGTAAAGCTTCAAAATGTCTTTTGCCAATATTACCGAATCCAATTAAACAAATATTATACATAATGCACCTTAAATATTATATATATCAGATTTATACAATTTATAGTTATTTTTAAACCACTTAATAGTTTCATTTATACCATCTTTAAAGGTATACTCTTGAACCCACTTTGTTAGTTTCTTTAGTTTTTCATTAGATCCTAGTAGTCTATTAACTTCACTCTTATCTGGTCTAATTCTTTCTTCATCAGAAATAATTTTAGCATTTGGATTTATTAAATCTATAATTGTTTTAGCTACGTCACCAATTGAAATCTCACTTTGCGTACTAATATTAATTTCTTCACCAATAGTTTTATCAGATTCAAGAATTGAAATAAACCCATTTGCTGTATCTTTTACATAATTAAAGTCTCTAGTTGGTGTCAAACTACCAAGTTTAATTTCTTTTTTCCCAGCCAATAACTGTGTAATGATGGTTGGTATAATTGCTCTAGCTGACTGTCTTGGTCCAAAAGTATTAAAAGGTCTAACAATTGTAATTGGCAAATCGAAGCTTTTATAAAAGCTTTCAGCTAGTCTATCAGCTCCAATTTTCGTGGCACTATATGGCGATTGGCCTTGATACGGGTGGTTTTCATCAATAGGAACATATTTTGCAGTTCCATAAACTTCTGAAGTTGATGTTACTATCACTCTCTTAGGCATCAAATCTCTTGCCGCCTGTAAAATATTCAGTGTACCTTTAATATTAGTTTCAATGTAGGAATCTGGGGAATAATAACTATAAGGTATGGCGATTAAGGCTGCCATATGCACTACAGCATCACAACCCTTCATAGCAACCCTTATGCCGTTAGGGTCTCTAACATCACCAGCAAGAACCTCTACATTTTTCATTATACTCGAATCAACGCTATCAAGCCATCCCCAATTATTCATTGAATTATAATGAACCAATGCTTTAACTTGGTATCCTTTCTCAACAAACTTTTCTACAACATGGCTTGGTATAAAACCACCTGCTCCAGTAATAAAAACTTTCATCATTTTCCATCCTTCATAAGGTTAAGTATTAAAAAAACAAAATAATATTCTTATATTAAACTAAATTAATATCTATTCTGATAATAAATATAAATCATAATCTTCGTTATATTTTGTAATAGATTCATTTGGTATTATTTCTTTCATTTTAATATCTTTAAATTCATTTATATCATTCAAAATATATATATTCGTGTTCATATATTGCTTATTATTTATAAATGTCTCGATAAAGCCACTATCAATATTCCACAACTTACAAAGATATATAAAACGAGATGATAATCCATTTGAATACAAATTATATACTGCCGCTGATAGAACCGATATAACACACTGCGGATTAATTAAATGTGCAATTAATTCAATTGGAATCCAGTTTAAAGCCTTTAAATTCAAAAAATCTACTTTGTTATTATTGGTTAATCCTTTATATTTATTTCTATTCTCTCTAGGATGCAATTTTATAAGCAGTTTTTCATCATCAGAAAGATAATTTAATATGATATTTATAAAATCAATTTCCTTATTTTCAGAATACCCAAGTTCCGAAATTGGACTACCTAAATACAAAATATACTTATAAATATTGTCTATTTTCACTATGTCATTTATATTTAAACTTTGAGTCATTAATTCTAAAAAACCAATATCAATGAATGGATTGTTTGCTTTAATTAACTTTCTATTTTCTACTTTTATAGATGGGATTCTTTCAGGTTCTTTCGCTAATAGATAATCAATTGTTTTACTACTTCCTAAATAAGTATTCTTATATGACACTCCAATTAATATTTTTGATAATAATCTTTTTAATGAAAAGTTATTTTCATTATTATCCAAACTATATATGCCAGCCCCTTCTTCGCACATATATACTCTATTGTTTTTTCCAAAATCATTTAGTATTACCTGAGTTATGCAATCACGATCATTGAAAATTACTATTTTAAAATTTGAAAGTTTATTTAAAAATATAAACGGCTTGCTAAATTTATGAAAATAGCCTATATAATTTACTTTTAATGCCCATCTTGAAAAAATACTCTTGTCTCTTACGCCTTTAATGAAAAAATACTTATAAAAATACTTTTTTGCAAAATCAAAATCAAAATCAACAATATTGCTTTTATCCCATATTAATACACATTTATACTCTGGTAGTTTAATCGCATAATATATTGCATTAAATAAAGAATATGTATTCGACAAAACAAATACAATATATTTATCATTAGGATCAACATATTCATCTTTTATAAAATTTGAATCAATAAACTTTTTAAACATAGCGTAAATTATATTATTTCACAAGGCTTTACATTATAGTTCATTGTCTTGCATATTCTTTGTTATAAATAAATATGTCTACCAAATATCGATACCAATATGAATGCAAAAAAGCATATATCTTGCCTTCTCTCCCATCTAAAAAGCCAAGTCTTATATAATAACAATATTTATAAAATGTCCATGCTCTAAAACCAGCTGGTAAATTATAGTATATATTATATTTAACAAATCTTTTTATTTTTGCAAAAAACTCAAGTCCCTGATAATTAATTTTTTCATTGCCACTTTTTTTATTGATAAAATCCATTGCTGCCCTTTGCGCATAGATGGTATGCTTATCTATCCAGCATTTAAGATCTTTGTAATCATAATGCAAAAAATCATTTTTCATATATACCATTTTACCGCTCTTAAGGACATAGTGTTCATCAACTTCTGCCGTCTCATAGTATGCTGTTCCAACCTTAAATGCTCTAAGCTTGCAAAGTGGATAAAACCCACCATGGCACAAGTCCTTTCCCATAAAGTTAAGTTTATATCTCACTACTATTCCATTTACGCTATCATCATTAGCATATTTTTCACATTTTTCAATTAATTCATTGCCTGATTCTTTTGTCATTCTCTCATCAGCATCAATAAATAAAACCCATTTAGTTTTAATAATACCACTTTCAAGAATCCATTTGATTCTATCTCGTGGTAACCTTTCATCTTGGAATACCTCTACCTTATACTCACTAGCAATACTCACTGTATTATCAGTGCTATAATTATCTATAACAAAAACTTTATCTGCATATTGTATGCAGGATTCTAAACAATCTCTTATATTGTTCTCTTCATTGTATGTTAAAATAACAATAGATAATAACTGAACGTTCATTATTCTCCTATAAACTTAGTAATGCATCATTATATTTATTAATTGATAAATCCATTCTTAAACATTTATCTAGATATCTCCGACCATTTTTCCCCATATTAATTATAGAATCGCTATTTTCATTATCAATCAAAAACTTAATATTCTTTTCTATAGCGTCATAATCCATAGGTTCGCATAATATGCCACAATTTGCTTCTTTGATTACATAGGATCCCTCAGATCCATCTTCCATGATACCCAAAACTGGCTTAGCTACAGCCATTATACCATACAGTTTTGATGGAACAGAGACGCCCTTTATGCCTTTTGAATTTACGCACAAATGAACATCTGCCGCATTTAAACTATAAACCAGCCTATTTTTCTCTTGATATGGTATAAAAACTACATTATTCATGTCATGTTCTATCTGATATTTTTTTAATATATCCAAAAATGACCCACCGCCAACAAATGCAAAAAGTACATCCCTATTATTTTTTGTTTTAACGTTTTTAAACTTTTCTATAACCTTAAATAATCCATCAAGGTCATAATATAACCCAATATTTCCGCTATACATTATTATGTATTTATTATCCAAGCCATACTCTTTTTTAAATTTTTTTACATTTTCATCATCGATTGGTAATGGAAAAACTTCTTTATCATTTATCCAATTATTTATCATAACATATTTCGGAATATCATTATAATTAAAACGTCTTTTTAAGGTTTCAACCAAATCTCTGCCAACTGTAATTATCAAATCAGCTTTTTTGCACGTATTCTTATCCAGAAATTTTAAAAATTCTATAATAATCTTATTTTTAAAGTAGCCTACCGCCTCAATTTGTTCTGGATTAAAATCTTGAATTTGATATATCAATTTAGGTTTGTTAGTGCCATTGTTAATTTTATTTTTGCCATATAATCCAAGCAAGCCACCTAAAAATGGTGGCTGAGAAACTGCTAAAATATAATCATGATATCCTATTTTTTTAGTTATTTTTTTAGCATTTATATAGTATTCAGCCAAATTTATTATTCGTGATATTTTTGAAGCCTTGTTGAACTCAGGTACATGTACCCTATATACTTTGACACCATTAATCTCTTCAATATAATAATCCTTTGATTTATAGTGTTCTATAATTTTACCAGAATAAGAAGGGATAGTACATATAACAGAAACGTCAAAGCTATCAAGCAATCCTTCAGCTAGATCTTGAAGTATCTGCCCTGTAGACGCTGCATCTGGATAGTAATAATGTGCATATATTAACAATTTCTTTTTCATAATCTTTTCATATCATTTTCTGAAATTTTATCATAAACTGTACATATCGTACTACTTTTGGAAGTACTAAATGTCCTTTATTACAGCACTCGCCAACAATATATAATTCACTTTTACACTTCTCTCATCAAAAAGTCTTCATATGCTTTCTTAATCCCATCACTAAGGCTTATTTTATACTTCCATCCAAGGCTCTCTGCTTTTGATACATCAAGTAATTTTCGTGGAGTCCCATTTGGTTTGCTTGTATCCCATTTTACAATTCCAGTATAACCTACTATTTTTGCTATAAGTTCTGCCAGTTCTTTTATTGATATTTCCTTTCCCGTTCCAGCATTTACTGTTTCATTGCCACTATAATTATTCATAAGAAAAACACATAGTTCTGCGAGATCATCAACATATAAGAATTCACGAAGTGGTGTCCCATCTCCCCAACAGATAACTTCTTTCAATCCTTTAATCTTCGCTTCATGAAATCTTCTAATAAGTGCTGGAAGTACATGGCTTCTTTTAGGATCATAGTTATCATTCGGTCCATACAAATTTGTCGGCATAACTGATATATAATTAGTTCCATATTGAGTGTTTAGATATTCACAATACTTAAGCCCTGATATTTTCGCTAATGCATACGCTTCATTTGTTTTTTCAAGTGCACCTGTCAAAAGATATTCTTCTTTAATTGGTTGAGGAGCCATCCTTGGGTATATACATGATGATCCAAGAAATTCAAGTTTTTTGCAACCATTAATCCATGCTGCACGTATTACATTCATTTCAAGTATCATATTATCATACATAAAATCTGCAAGAGCAGCGCTATTTGCCCCTATGCCACCAACCTTTGCCGCAGCCAGAAAAACATATTCTGGCTTTTCTAACTCAAAAAATCTTTCCACATCATTTTGTCTTGTCAAATCAAGTTCCTTATGTGATCTTAAAACTATATTATCATAACCTTTTATTTTTAGTTCGCGAACTATTGCTGATCCCACCATTCCATTATGACCAGCAACATAAATTTTAGAATTCTTATCCATCATATCATTTTAGCATACCTTTCTCAAGATATTCTACAAGATTAATTTTTAATCGCTCATTTTCTCTTTCAATTTTAACTTTTTGTATATCACTATCAACCATAATTTTAACAAGTTCTTCAAATGAAGTTTTGCTTGGATTCCAATTAAGAATATCCTTCGCTTTCGTTGGATCACCCAAAAGATTTACCACATCTGTCGGTCTATAAAAATCTTTTGATACTTCTATTATAACTTTACCAGTTTTTTTATCTATTCCCTTTTCTTCTACACCATGTCCTTTCCACTCTAAATCAATACCCACATACTTAAACGCCAATGTCGCAAAATCTCTTACAGTGTGTTGAATCCCAGTAGCTATCACAAAATCGTCTGGTTGATCATTTTGAAGAATTAACCACATACACTCTACATAATCTTTTGCATAGCCCCAGTCACGAAGAGAATCTAAATTGCCAAGATAAAGTTTTTCTTGGAGTCCACTTGCAATTCTCGCTGCAGCAAGAGTAATTTTTCTAGTGACAAATGTTTCTCCTCTTCTTTCAGACTCATGATTAAAAAGTATCCCATTGGAACAAAACATACCATATGCATCTCTATATTCTTTAACTATCCAATATGCATATTGTTTTGCTACTGCATAAGGACTATATGGATGAAATGGCGTAGTTTCACTTTGCGGGACTTCTTCAACTCTCCCATATAATTCTGATGTTGATGCTTGATATATACGGCATGTTTTATCAATTCCGCAAATTCGTACTGCCTCTAATACACGAAGTATACCAACTGCATCTACATCAGCTGTATACTCTGGTACATCAAAACTTACTTGTACATGACTCTGAGCCGCAAGATTATATATTTCATCTGGCTTTATGTCTTGTATTATTTTAATTATACTCATAGAATCTGATAAATCACCATACTTTAAATGGAAATTATTATGGCCTTCTAGATGAGCTATTCTTTCTCTAAAGTCTACACTTGATCTTCGGATTATGCCATACACATCATATCCCTTATCAAGCAAAAATTCCGAAAGAAACGATCCGTCTTGTCCAGTTACGCCTGTTATTAAAGCTTTCTTCATACTCTCTCCCAATTATAATCAAACCTTATTATATCACTTTCAGTCAGTTCATCACCAATTTGAACTTCAATGATGTGAAGTTCTTTTTTTGCTTTTATTCCGTGCTTCACATTTTCCTTTATCTCAATGTTGTCGCCATAAGCTACTCTCCGAATTTCGTCATCAATTATTATTACACCATCACCTGATACTATAGTCCATACCTCCATACGATGATGATGTAATTGATAACTTATATGTTCACCAGGCTTAATAATTAATTCCTTTGTCAAAAAATTTTTGCCATTGGGATTTACTTTATAATCTAGTACTTTGTATTCCCCCCACGTTCTTCTTTCATACATTGGTCTTGAGCTTTTTACCAATTCTTTAACTTTTTGTGATTTCATCTTATCAGAAACAAGTATACCATCAGGAGTAGCAGCAATTACAGCATTATCTATGCCAATCGCAATTAATGGCAATGATAATTCATTTATTACATGTGTATTAGTACAATCATACGTAGATGCATTGCCGCTTGTGCTTTCATTCATAGCCTCAGTTAGTGTATTCCAAGTGCCAAGATCTTTCCATTCACCACAATATGGCAAAACTTGTATAGATTTTTCATTTTCAGCAACTGCATAATCTATACTTATCTTTTTTAAGCTTTCATAATTCTTATATAAATCATCATATGAATTATAGCCTAATATAGCATTTGCTTTATCAAGTATATATTTTATCTTAAAGCAATATACCCCACTATTCCATAATGCACCATTTGCAATAAGTTTTTCTGCATCAATTTCATTTGGTTTTTCAACAAAGTGATCAACCTCTAATAGTTCTAGTTCGCAGCACTCTTCACTGCGTTTTATATTTTTGTTATTATGCTTTGCATTATCTTTAGGAATTATGTAGCCATATTTTGCACTTGGATATGTTGGTTTTATTCCCATAAGAGTTATATTGGCTCTATCTGAATTGTCAATGACAATCTTAAACTTTTCAAAGTAATCTTTATCTACATATGGATCAACTGGTGATATCACTACACTTTCGTTTTCATTGATTCCATTTTTTACAAGTTTCGAACATGCAAGAGCTATTGCTGGGAATGTGTCTCTACGACATGGCTCAATCGAAATATTTATATTGTCGCCAAGAGCTTCTCTAATTTGTGAAACCTGCGACTCAGAAGTCGCAATCAAAACCCTAAGGTCTTTATCAACGTCCTTAATATATCGATAGACTCTTTCCACCATAGACTCATACGTACCATCTTCTTTTTTAAAAATTTTAAGGAACTGCTTTGATCTCACTTCGTTAGATAATGGCCAAAGTCTCGTCCCGGATCCACCAGAAAGTAATATTATATTCATATCTTTTTGCTCTTTCTTCTTACTTTTCAAATTCCTATAAATATGCATGGAATTTATACACAATCACATATAATTATAGCATATATTAACATTTTTTTCTTCATATCAAATCATTTTTTTATAATAGAACCATAATATTGATAAATTGGTATATCTATAATGTCAATATAATTTATGTTATTTATGCCTTCAAATTATATATCTCAATTTGTACTTTTATTAATTTTATGTACTTTACCAATGAATATAGTTAATGTTTCATAAAAAAGTGTATCTTTTAAAATAAATAATATCAAAAAATATATTATTGCACCGATTCCACATATTATAAGGCTATTTATCAAATGTGGTGTAAACATTTTTATTATGAACAAATTAAGTACTATAAACATTACAATACCTGCAATTATATATTTAACTGCACTTTTAATTATAAGAGCTATTGATACTTCATTTTTCACCAAATATAATTGAATAAATGCAATCATACATTCAGCAACAATAGATGATATAGCAGCGCCTACAGACTGATATGTTTTAATCAAAATAATGTTTAATATAAAATTTAACGCAGCACCACAGACTACTGATATAGTAAGTAATCTCTGTCGTCCAGTTGGCACCATGTATTGAATGCCTGTAATGTTGCTAATACCAATAAAAATAATTAAAAACGATAGTATTTGTGTAAGCACAATTGATTTTTCAAACTCATATCCTAAAAACCAAGGGATCATATTACTTGCCACGCTAAATAATCCAAGTGCCATAGGAATTGCAAGCATCAAAACAAATCTATAGCTTTTATATAAAAGTTCATTCAATGATTCATAATTTCTTTTATTATAATAATAACCAATTCTTGGAGCAGTTACAGTTCCTATAGATGCTACAATTGCCAATATAAACTTTGATATTTTTGTAGATTGCTCATAATAACCATTTTCCAATGTGTTCTTTGTGATTATACCAATCATAGTTTTATCAAGAACGGTGTATATTTGAATTGCAATTGTAGGCAAAAATAACGATAACGCAGTCGCGATATTTGCAAATGGTTTAATATCCGACATGCTGACAAAGTGTATTCTTTTTTTTAGATACGGCAATATAGATATATCACTTAAAAATGTAAAAAATGATATAATAAAACAATACTTATATATATCAGTTCTCTCTTTTACAAATAAAAATATACATACAATATTTAAAAACTTACAGATGAAATTTCTTATAGCAATAAGCTTAAATTCTTCTAGTCCTTGAAAAAACCATGTCACATTAAACATTATTGCGAGTATATTAAATATAAATAAAATATATATTTTAGATTTAAAAAATAGAATTGCTGTAGTTATATATATAATAAGTATTACCAATGATGTGATGAATTTAAGTATAAAAATATTAAAAAAAGCAACCGACCTTTTATCAATATCATCTTGATAATAAGATATCTCCCTTTGACCAAAGGTAGTTGTGCCAAGCGTTGCAAATAACACAAAATATGACACAATTGATTCAGCAAAACTGGCCTCACCTACTCCCCCTGCACCTAGTATTCTTGACAAATATGGAATAGTGATGATAGGTGTAACTGCAATGAGTAATTGATATGCAAGATTATATGCATAATTCTTTTTTATACTTTTCATCATATTTAAACCTTTGAAGCAAACACCCAATATAATAAATAGTTCGTAGTACGAATAAATTTTAAAACTTGCGAAGCCTTTCTATCAAGCTTTTCCATTCTCATATATATATCATTTGACAATTCTTTAATTTCTTTATCAAAGGTTTTAAGCATATTTAATGCTTTTTTGCTCGGTTTCATTTTTAATATCCCGACAATAGCATTTACACATGTAGATGCAATATTCATTTCAATATAATTTCGTGATTTCATATCATGAGAAACTTTATCAGCATAAAACATTGTTAAATCTATCGCTATTTTAATTGATTCATCAATATGCTCAATAAGGCTTCTGTCGCTTACCGACTGACCATCAACTCCTTGTCGATAATTATAAACAACAAAGTTATCACATTGTATAGTGTCTACATGTACAAACGATTGTGCCGCATATATGTTGTCAGTATATAGCATATGTTCTGGTAATTTAACTCTAGATTCCTTAAGCTTGTCAGTTTTAATCGTTACAGCATGCATAGGTACAGCAGCATTAAAATTGAATTTGCCAATTCTTATTTCTTTTCCAACTTGTTTTTCATCAAATCGTATAGCAACTATTTTATTATCTTCATATACTTTGCAAAACTGTGTCAAAACAACATCGCAACTACTCTTATTCAAAACATTTATAAGCTTTATAAAACCATCTTTATCAAACCAATCATCACCATCTAATAGTTTAAAATATTTACCATGTGCATTATCAATGCTATAATTAACTGTACTTCCATATCCTCCATTATCCTTATGAATCGCTTTAAACACATTAGGATACTTATCTTCATATTCTTTTGCAATACTATATGTACTATCTGTACTACCATCATCCACCACTAACACTTCAATATCAGAAAGAATTTCTGGTACAATAAGCGAATCCAGAGTATCTCTTATATACTTTTCGACATTATAGGCTGCTATAGAAATTGTTAAAATTTTATCATTCATTGTTTAAAACTTCATTTTTATACGATAAAACATAAAAAAATGCACTATGTGACATTTGCAAAAGTTGTGGGTCAAACATAGAATGAAAAATTAATATTATAAAAATATACGCTAAATATATATCTTTTTTCTTATCAATAAGATACGACATATAAATTAGCAATACAACCACTAATATAAAAAATATGCTACCTAAAATTAGTAGATATAAAATATACGCTGAATCAACTACATCATACACTTCTCCTGGTAAAGGTGCAGCATTGAACTTAATGAACTGACCAAAAAATTTAATGCCATACTCATTTATTGCATTATGCGCAAGCAACAATCTCCCAGAAAGGACTCTGTTGATAGTAGACAATACAATATTCTCTCCGTTATAAAACATAGACAATAACAATATAGATATTGGAGAAAAAATTGAAAAAAAGTATAAAGCTATTTTATAATTTTTATTATATTGATTAAAAAATTTTATGTATTTAACAATAATTGTAATTAGTATTGCTAATATTGAAAATGCAAATGCACTTTTTGTATTCGTCATGTAAAAGGCATATATCGATATTAATATTATTACTAGAATCTCAAAAAAACTGATTTTTTTATTTCTAAAATAAATATAATATAAAGTCGCATAAAAGCAATATGTTGACAAATATGAAGCAAAAACGAAACCACATGAATGTCGAATTCTTTCGCCATTACTTTGAACATTTACTACCTCATCAATAATTCCTGTATGATATAATAGAAGAACTATTACTACTGACGATAATATCGCAGCAAATGCTGCTTTTAAAACTTTTGTATAATTTACATTTTTTCCAGCCACAATATATATATAGTAAACCAAATAATTAATAGTTCTTGAATTATATGATATATATACTAAATATATCCCAAATGTACAAATTAGAATTCTCTCTTTAATACTATATTTACGATCAATAAGGTCAATTATAAACTTAATTGCAATTAAAGTATAAGATGTAATACGCATCACTGCAAATAAATACTTCACATACAATAAATGAGCAAATGTCGAAAACCTTAACACATACATTGCTGTAATTAAAAATAAAGATAACAAAAAGGCATCTTCATAAAAAAAACTCTTTATTTTGCTTTTACAGCTTATTCTATCAGTAAGCATAATTATTATTTTCTTTAACTATTAAATAAAATATTATTACAACTGGTCCAAATTGCAAAGCCATAAATCCAAGATCAAATGCCGATCTTATGGCAACTGCCAAAAGTGCTATCAAAACTGGTATGTTTTTTGTCTTATAAGCTATATACGAAAAATAAGTCATAAAACTTATACAAATAATAAATACAACTAATCCATTTTGCATAAGCATATTAACCATAGAAGAATCTATAGTATTACCAGTCTCATTTATAGGTATAGTTTGCCCCCATACGGTAAAACCCCACCGCTCAAGTCCCCTATGCATTAGTGTAAGTCGCCCTGAAAGAATTTTATTTACAAATACAAAAAACTTATTGCTACTATCGTAGAAATACGATAGTAAAAATGATGAAAGCCCAGCTATTACAAACGAAATCGTAGTAATCACTCCAAAAATTCTATAAAAAATATCATTAAATTTTCTATTGAGTATAAACTCAATTATAAGTAAAAGTATTGTGTAGAAAAACACAGCCTTTGTATCATTTGCTATAAATAAAAGCACATTTATAATCATTATCCAAGTATAATCAAACTTATTAAGTTTCTTTTTATAAAGAATGTATATAAATACTAATGAATAAAAATAATGTGCAGCAAAAGTTACCCAGTAAAAGCCAAGCCCATATCTAACTCTTTCTACTCCATAACGTGTAGTAGTCTCATTAAAGGTGTATGGCGTGAGAACACCAATCAATAAATTAATCAATATACCAAGTGCAGTTGCAATTATATATAGTTTTATAGCTTTCTTTACATCCACATTTTTAAAGCAACTTATAGCAACAAGATTGACAAGTACCATAACGACTCTATAATTCATAAATGAGATAAGGAGTGGTATAGCAATAGCAATGTAGATGACTATTTCTTTAATTGAGAAATTTCCTCTTAAAAAATAATAAAAGTCAGCAAGTATTATCAAGGAAAAAGTAAGTATAATTCCTATGTCAGCAATTTTTTCTATAGTCACAACACTATGAGCAAGTTCAGACGATGAGAACACAAATAATAGCTGATGGATAAAATAAGTCGTCATCAATAATTTTTCTATAACAGAATCATATTTGTCTTTTTTAATTATCTGAAAACTCATAAGTGTCAAATCATATCTTTTATTATCTCGCCCCTTTGCCAATAAACACAACCTTTATTGTCTTAAATATAATCGAAAAATCTTGCCAAAGTGAGAAATTTCTAATGTACTGTGTGTCAAGTCTAACCACATCTTCAAAGCTTTTTATGTCAGATCTCCCACTTACTTGCCAAAGCCCTGTAATTCCTGGTTTTATTGCAAGCCTTGCTCTATGATGTAAATCATACTTTTCCCACTCATCAAGTGTAGGCGGACGTGTCCCAACTACAGACATATTCCCAAATAGTACATTAAAAAATTGCGGGAATTCATCAAGTGAGGTTTTTCTTATAAACTCACCTATCCCCTTTATTACCCTTGGGTCATCTTTCATCTTGAACATAAGGTCGCCATCATTTTCATTTTTATCTTTGAGTTTCAATTTATCTTTATCGGCATCAAGATACATGCTTCTAAACTTTATCATCTTAAATATTTTTCCATTTTTCCCTACTCTATCTTGAATAAAAAATATAGGACCTTTTGAATTCATCTTTATCATAGGTCCTATAATTATAAACAACACTATAGTAAAAATACTTCCTACTATTCCAAATGCTATATCAACTAATCTTTTTACAAAAAGTTGCATAGGGCTTATGATATTAATAGAGCTTGTAAGAAGTATCATATCGTCTATATTATTTACACTAAATTTTGTATTGGCTTTTGCAAAAACGCTTGCTTCTTTTAGATTAAAGTGAATCACTATCCCCATAAGACTTATTTTTGATATAAGTTCACTTACATCTATACTGTCACTTGATACTAAAACTTCATCGACAAATTCAGTCTGCAAATACTTTACCGCACCACTCACATCTGCAACAACTGGTACTCCAGAAAAATTGTAAGTAGATAAGTTTTCTCCATCTTTAGTATCAAGCAAAATGATTCCTTTTACATTGATATCATTGATGTTTGTCTTTATCTTATCAATCACATCACTAACATTTGTTGTCGTAGTAAGCACTACCATTTGTCTTGCAGGCATATCTTTTATCACGCCTTTAATAATGCTCTTATATACAAGTCTAATTATATATGATGAAATAAGATAATAGATTGGGAAATTAATAATAACTGTTCTTGATATATCGCTACTCGTCTGCGTCGCATAAAGGTAAATGATGAGCATAATTACAGTCATTAATACTTGCTTCACAGTAGCATAAAACTCCAACTGCTTTGATCTTTTAAGCACATCTTTCATCGTATTAAACATGTAGCAAGACATGAGATTGGCAATAAATATGATTATTAAAGATGCTCGATAAGATGTAAGATTAAAAAGAGATAAACTACTATGCCTAAAATAATATGCAAGTACAAATGACACTTCCATACATAGTATGTCAAGAATTATAAAATCTATGTGTTTATAGAAACTGCTTTTTTTTAAATACATTTTAGCCCTTATCTTCTACATTATTAAGTGTTGTATTATATTCTTTTAATCTCAAATACTCATCAGTAGATAATGGGTATCCTTTTTTCTTAAGTCGCATAACTATAAACTCATCTGTAAGCCTTGTGATGATAGCCCAAAGTGGCACAGCTACAACCATTCCAACAAACCCAAAAAGTCCACCAAAGAGAAGTATTGAGAATAGAACCCAAAAACTTCCAACTCCTGTCTTATCGCCAAGAATTTTTGGTCCTATGATATTCCCATCAATTTGCTGAAGTACAAGTATAAATACTAAGAAACCATACGGTCTCCATGTAAATGGATTTTCAAGCAATATAAGTAAAAATGATGGTATAGCTCCTATAAAAGGTCCAAAGAAAGGTATGATATTTGTGAGACCTACTATCACAGAAATAAGTGGTGTATATGGCATACCCATTATCAGACAACATATATAACAAAGAACACCGATTATAAAAGAATCAAGAATTTTTCCAAAAAAGAAATTAGAAAATACAGATTTTGCATATCTCACTTCTACAAGTATTTTCTTCGCATGGTCTTTCCTTACAATCGCAAAAAGCATTCTTTTAAGTCCATAACAAAGCTCTTCTTTCATATTGAGTGAATAAATCATCACTACAAACGCTATAAAGATATTGATTACGGCTTTAAGGCTTAGATAAAAACCATTATATATGCCTGTCACAAATTTGCTTATATCGAAATTACTTGAATTAACTAAAATACCATTGATAGCAGACTCAACTTGAGAAAGTATCTGATTTGTAATATGGTTGCCAGAATTGGCTGTGAGATCTCTTATAATTCCCCTTACATTGGTTATATAATTGTCTGAATTCCCTATAAAACTTGTGACTGATGTATAAAGCTGTGGCACAAATAAAAATATGAGTCCAACCATAACTCCTATAACTACAAGCGCAGATACAAATGTAGCCATAGCTCCAGAAAACTTTTTAAGCGTCACATTTTCACTATTTAAAAACTTATTTTTTAAAGTATCATAAAGAGGTGCCATTATAAATGTCAAAACCCAACCAAGTATTATCGGTGATAATATACTTATGACAGCCTTTATAAAATCTATAATTAAGTTGATTCTTACGAATATAAATATCGCAATGAGTACTATAAGCGCAATAAAAATTATCTGTCGAGGTAGCTGATCCTTAAAAGCATCTGCAAAATAGTTTTCTCCCTTTGAAAAATGCTCCTCTTTAAAAAACTTCATGCTTTCGTCATTTTGATTTGATTTTATAGGTTTTTCATTTGTTTCCATGTTAAAATTTCCTAATAAAATAATCTCATACAAATTAAATCTGTATGGCACATAAATGCCCCTATTAGAGACTTCATATATACTAGTATTATACATAAATTTAAGCTTTTCATCAAGTTTAATGCCAAATAAAATAGGCACTTTTTAGTGCCTATTTAAATTAATATGTATAAAACCTATACAGATTTCACTTGGTATACAATAAAAGCTATATATATGATAAGCAATAGTAATCCTTGCCATCTTTTAGTTTTTTTGTAAATTAATGTTGGCATACACAATATAAGCATTACAACAAGTGCTGTAGGTATGTCCACAACATATGATGAATTAATTCCAAAAATCTTATTTTCTGCTGGTATGCTAAAAGGATTAAGAATTGCTGCTATACCAGTGACATTAACTATATTATAAAAATTCGCCCCTATTATATTTCCTATAGAAAGATTGCTATGTCCTTTTACAAGTGAAGTAATTGCAGTAGTGAGTTCTGGAAGTGATGTACCAAGTGCTATAAGAGTTATGCCTATCACTGACTCTGGTACGCCAAATCTTCTCGCTATTATTATGCCGTTATCAACAAGTAGGTTGGAAGAAAAAGCTATGACAGCTGATGAAATAATAAGTATTATAATTGACTTAAATGGAAACTGTATAGATGCTTTATCCATCAAGTCTTCTTTTTTAGTTATCGCATTATCGAAATCTTCAGCAACTTTCGATTTTGATTGAACTTTAACTATAACAAAAATATAGATAATGAATATCGCAAAAAGACTCACACCGCCTAATCTACTAAACCCTTTAAAACATATGGCATATACCACATATAAAGCAAAAGACAAAAAGAAAAATAGAACTGGCACTTTAATCTCACATCTTTTGACTTCACCTGGTCTAAATATCATAGTTATCGCAGATATTAGAGATGTATTGCAAATTATAGAACCAAGCGCATTACCATATGCTATATCACCATGTCCCTTAAATGCACTTACTGATGACACCATAGTTTCAGGGAGTGTAGTTCCTATAGCTACGATTGTAGCGCCAATAACTATCTCTGATATCTTAAAACTTTTAGCGATGTCTACGCTCGCATCCACAAAAAAATCAGCAAACTTTATAAGTAGTACTAATCCAATTAATAACTTTACAAATTCCAAATTATATTACCCTTTATATGAAATCATTGGTGCTATGTCTTTCCCACTTTGTCTATCATAATAATTTTTTATAATCTTAATTACCGTCCCTGAGAGTAAAAGCACACCAATTAAGTTTGGTATAGCCATAAGACCATTTAATGTATCAGCAATATCCCATGCTAGATTAAGATTCATCGTAGCTCCAACCACAATGAAAATCACATATAAAACTTTATATACATATGTACCAATCTTACCAAAAATATACTCTACAGTCTTTGTGCCGTAATATGACCAACCAAGAATTGTCGTAAATGCAAAAAGTGTCACTGCTATAGCAAGTATCTTTCCTGCTACATGAGAAAGACGGTTGGAAACTGCAAGTGTCACAAGCGACACACCATTAATATTTTCTATATGAATAGAATCAATAATTGGTCTATCTTCATCATCATACATAGGCTCATTATTAGTATGCACAAGTGGATTTGCTTTTATTTTCAATACATTTCCAAAGAAATACGAGTTGTCATTTGTGTCACTTTCAAGTAATTTTTCTACATAATATGTATTTCCGTATGCAGCCACTTCTACATATTCTTTGCCATCATTCGGCATTTCTTGATGCATTTCTGCATTTCCATTGGCATCAAGTTTTATTGGCATCTGATAAAAATTGTTATCTACAAGTAGTACTTCATCATTATCATTTTTTAATGAATCATCAACACACACTATAGTCTCATCCATGCTAAGATTTTTAAGTGTAGTATCAAGCGAAGGTGCATGAAGTGTAGATGACAAAACTATAAGAGATGTGAAAGTACATACTACAATTGTGTCAAAAAATACTTCAAAAATCCCCCAAAGAGCTTGCTTCACAGGCTCAGTTTCTGTTGATGCAGAGTGTGCCATAACACTTGAACCAAGTCCTGCTTCATTTGAAAATGCTCCTCTCTTAAATCCATATGTTATAGCTCTTTTAAGCACATAGCCAAGAGTTCCACCAGCAATAGCTTTCATGCTAAATGCTCCAGTAAATATTGCTTTAAATACTTCTGGAACATTTCTTATATTCATTATAACTATAACTATACCAACTATCAAATAAAATATAGCCATAAATGGAACTATATTTTCTGCTACCTTACCTATACGTGTAATGCCACCAAAAATTATAAGTCCAACAATTGCAGCGAGTACCACTCCTACAAATATTGTTGGTATTGAAAAATTACTTTTTAGAGCTTCAGCTATAGAATTAACCTGAGTCATATTGCCAATGCCAAATGATGCGAGAAATGTAAAAAGTGCAAAAAGCACAGCGAGAATTTTTCCAAATGTTTTAAATCCAAGTTGCTTTCCTACACCATTATCAAGATAATACATCGGCCCACCACTGAAGCCTTTTTCTTTATCATAATTTCTATAATAGATGCCAAGTATAACTTCAGCAAAATGTGTACCCATTCCAAAGATAGCACATATCCACATCCAGAATATTGATCCAGGACCACCTACTACAATTGCAGTAGCAACACCTGCTATATTGCCAGTCCCAATAGTAGATGCAAGTGCTGTAGAAAGTGCCTGAAACTGCGAAAGTGCATGATGTTTCTTATCTTCATCAATATCACTTTTTCTATTGATTATGCCTTTTACAGTATTATTATACACATCTTTCGCATGAGTAATCTGGAAAAACTTTGTTCTAAATGCATAATATACGCCTACGCCAAATATAAGTATGAGCATAGGTACTCCCCACACTACACCATTGATCTTTCCATTTACACTCGCTACCACATCAACAAAACTATTTAGCATAAAACTATCTCCTCCGTTTCAATTGCTTTACTTACAAGTTCATCGATAATTTCTTTTAATTTTTCTTCCGACTTATATATATGACTTAGTTTTGGTTTTGTCACAGGATGCTTTGCTACAAATATAGTGCAACAATCTTCATATGGTAGAATTGATGTATCAAATGCACCTATTTTTTTTGATATATTTATAATCTCTTCTTTATCAAATCCTATAAGAGGCCTAAATACTGGGATGCTTGCCACTTCATTGGTTGCCATAAGTGATTCTACAGTCTGTGATGCAACTTGCCCTATAGATTCTCCTGTAATAAGCGCAAGACACTCTTCTTTCTTCGCTATAGCTTCAGCAATTCTCATCATATATCTTCTCATGATAATTGTAAGTTCATCATGCGGACACATCTCATATATTTTAAGTTGAATATCAGTAAAATTGATAATATGAAGTTTTACTCTACCAGAATACTCCGATACAATTTTTGCGAGATCAATTACTTTTTGTTTTGCTCTATCACTTGTATATGGTGGTGCATGGAAATATATCGCATCAATTACAACTCCACGTTTTGCCACCATATATCCAGCAACAGGTGAATCAATGCCGCCAGAAAGTAAAAGCATAGCTTTTCCACTTGTGCCTACTGGAAGTCCACCTGGGCCTTTTACCTTCTCGCTATAAATATTAATATGATTTCTAATTTCTATAAATATTGTGACTTCTGGATTATGTACATCAACAGTCGTATTTTTAAATCTTTCAAGTATGTCACCTCCAAGATCCGCCGATATATCATCACTATGCATAGGAAAAGTCTTGTTAATTCGTCTTGTCTTTACTTTAAAAGTAAAATTTCTTTCTCCATAGATATCATCTACAAAACTAATAACTTCTTTTGAAAGATTTTTATAATCAGTAGTAAAATCAACTTTTCGTATAGGGCATATAGTATATACACCAAAAACTTTCTTAAGTTTATCTACTACTTCATCATAATAGTCAGAAAAATCTACATCTGAATCTACATAAATTCTCTCTTGCTCTTTATACACACGAAACACACTACCCCAAGCGGATAGAGCATTTTTAACACGACTTACAAGTGTATCTTCAAATTTATATCGATTTTTGCCTTTTAAGCCTATTTCGGCATATTTTATAAGAAATGACTGATACTTCATAATATAATATTACCCAAAAACTAATATTTTTACAATTCAATTATATGCTCAATTATATATACTATAACTGAGTTTTTTCGCTGTACTAATCATAAAGAAAAAAGCCCTTTTATAGGGCTTTACAGGGGCAGAGAGATTCGAACTCCCATTAACGGTTTTGGAGACCGTTGCTCTACCATTGAACTATGCCCCTAAAATATCACAATAGTATATTATATCAATATTATTTATATATTTCAATACTTTAAAAAAAGTTCATTAACTATCTTTGAAAACTCTTCATATGGTATCGTGCCTTTGAGATCAGACATTGCATCACGAAGTCCCTCATAGTGCCACTTATGGAGTTTTGGGTCATTTACATGAAATTTATCCCATAAAGCTTCACCCATTTCTTTATAGTCATTGAGCATCGCACGGGCATTGGAAAGTTTATCACCTATTGCCACAACTTTCGCATCATGTGAAAGTTCTTTAAGTCTATTTATAGCATACTGTTTTCTTTCTTTCCATGATTCAGATTCACTTTTTCCATCTACTTTGATATCTGTCTCTGATGATACAAGACTTGCCACTCTTTCACCAAATTTTTCTTTTATATCAGAGATAGTATACTCTGTATCTTCTACCACATCATGAAGAGCAGCTGCAGCAAGCATTTCTTGGTCTTTAGTAATGGTAGCAACTATTGATACAGCTTCCATAGGATGCACAATATAAGGATATCCTTTTCCTCTTCTCTCATACCCCGAATGTGCTTTTACTGCAAAGTATATAGCTTCATCTAAAATTTTTGTATCAATTCTCTTTTCGCTCATATTATATCATTATTATTCCTTTTGCTTGTTCTATAATTCTATCAATGGATGCATCACTCATACGCATAGAGTTTCCAAACATAGATGCAAAAAGTTTCTTAAGGTCTTCTCTCGTCCCACCTTTCTTGAGTATATACATGATAAGTATATTTCTAAGTGCTACAGTTGAAGATATAATGTCTATATCTGTGCCGCCGAGTTGTATAAGTGATAATTTGTAAGCATCTTCACTATTTTCTATTCTCATCTGTTCAATTTCTGAAAGTGATTGTATACCAAGATCTACAAATGTATCATAGAACTTTATGAATGGTACAAATTCAACTTCTGCACTTGTTATACTTGCAATCTTCTCTATAAGTGACATATATGGCTTTATAGACAAGTAGCTCTCATATGAATCGATATTAAATGATATGTCTTTAAATTCGCCATTCTTTACAAGAGATCTTATCTTATTCCTATAACTATCTATCTCATTTCTTATATTTAAAAATTCATCATCTGCAATCTCAAGCATGCCTTCAAGTCTTGCAAGACGTCTTATATACTCTCTTGGCACTTCGACATCAGATTTATATCCTGTGTCATGGAATATAGTAGCCCAGACATGTTGAAGAGTAGTTCTCATCTGTATCTCAAATCTTATGTCATTGAGCTTTGGATATGCAGCATAATTATAGAGACTTTTTGGAATCCTACATATGTAATGAAGAGACATATACCCAAATCTATCTACTTCATATATTTTTCTCTTATCGACAGAATTCTCGTAGTCTATATCAAAATTCTTTTCTATTAGAGAAGCTATAAAGTCAACTTGGTCTTTATAGAAAGTTATAACTCTTACTCCTACAAGATCTGTAATATCACCAATATTTTTATATTTATGTCCCTTTAATTCAAGTTTCTTTTCTAAACTATCATAATTCTTCACTCTTCCTTCTATGCCCGTCACAAATAAACCATTCTCAACGCAAATAAGCTTATGCAGATAAGAAAGTAAAAACTCTTTCATTGCATTAAGAGTTGGTTCACACTCTGTAAACTCATTAAGTAAATTTTTAATATGATCATTCATAATTATAAAAAATGCGAGATTTCATCTCGCTTTATATAGCGAGGGGGGGGCTCGAACCCTCGACACCGCGGGTAT